>NZ_VBTO01000021.1:0-28772 GCF_013277615.1 Pseudomonas sp. MS19
TGGCCGGGATGTGATCTTCAAGGTTGAACGAGTAAAACAGTCGTTCCTGCCCACTCGATAGCTGTCCCATCATGCTGATGATCCCCCTCCGGCCAATGAAGCAATTTTGCCGTAGACCAGACAGGGGAAGCTACTTTTTCAACAGAATCGGCCGATTTCGGACCACCGCTGCCAACTGCTCCCGAAACAGGCAAACGACCCTGTTAATACAAAGAATTATCATTTATATTCGCATCTAAATCGCATTGCCTCAGGCCCCGCATGTCGCTGGAGTCCGCTAAATCCTCTCTTATCAGCACTCTGGTGCGTCATTACGACGAGCTGGTCGAGCGCGTTCGCCGGCGTTTTGGTGACGGTGGTTTTGCCCATGAGGTGATCCACGATGTTTGTGTTCAACTCCTCGAAAAGCAGCAAAAAGAGCAACCCCGAACGCCGTTGGCGCTGCTGCACAAGATTTCTCACGATCAGGCTATCAGCCGTTACCGCAGTGAACGCCGGCGCCAGGCGTGGATTGTCACCCTGCCCGATCTGCCTGAGCGCGAATCTGAAGCACCCTGCGCTGTTCGGCAATACGCCGCGTGCGAAGAGCTGGAGTTGCTGACCCAGGCCATTGATGCACTGCCGCCGCGCTGCCAAATGGTTTTTGTTATGCATAAAATCCATGAACTGCCGCAAGCGGAAGTTGCCAGACAAATGGGAATTTCCTTGAAGACGGTGGAGAAGCACCTGCGGCTGGGGCTGGCGGCTTGCCGCGCGCACCTTGCTCGCACGACGTTGGAACCATGAACAAAGCCAAGACAGCCATGCCCAAACAATCGCCGGACGATGAGCTGCTGGCCCGTCATCGTGACGCGCTGCGCAATCGTTTTCCGCTGCCTACGCCCAAGCCCCGTAAAAAGGCCAAATCAGCAAGCGCTGCGGCCTGTGTTCTGTTGCTGGCGGCGGGCTTGGTGTGGCTGGATCCGGCTTATCACCGCGAGCAGTTCCGCGCGCCCCAGGGCGAGCACCTGCAAGTGCAGTTATCCGATGGCAGCCAGATAATGCTGGAGCGCAATACCCGCATCACGGTTGATTGGCACTTACGTTCCCGGCGCGTGCAGCTTGAGCAGGGACAGGCGATGTTCGATGTCGCTAAAACGGTTGTCCGGCCGTTCCAGGTGACTGCTGGTGAGGCCTGTGTTCAGGTGCTGGGCACGCTTTTCAGCGTTGCTGACTTCAACCAAAACGTGCGTGTCACTCTGGTACGCGGGCGTGTTTCGGTAAGCACTCGCGACGATCCAGAGCACAGCGTGACGCTACTGCCTGATCAACAGATAGACGTGTCGAAAAACCAATTACAGCAAGCAGTGTCTGTCGATGTGAACGCTGCGAACGCCTGGCAAAACGACCAACTGGTGTTTGATCACACGCCACTGGCGGAGGTGCTGATGCTAATTCAGCGCTACTCCCCTCGCCCGGTCATTCTTGATGAACCAAGCCTGGCCAACCTGACACTGAGCGGTGTGTTCGATACGCGTAACGTTGACGCGCTGCTCAGCGCCCTGCCCGAAGTTTTGCCAATAGCCCTCAACAGCGCAGCCGATGGCGAGATTCACGTCGTGGGCAAGGCTAAATAAAAATATTTTCGTTTGGAGGTAGGGTTTTGGTCTGCCCATGACGGCTTATAGGTCAGACCCTACATTCCAAGGAAAATAATTAATGAAGCACCGTCTGCCCTTGCAGTTGTCAGCCCTCACCTTCAGCTTACTGCTCGCCGTCTCGGCGCAGGCTCAGGAGGCTGTCGAACTGGACTTGCCCAGCGCCTCTCTGGACCAAGCCCTGAATACTCTGGCCCGCCAAACATCGGTACAGATCCTGTTCGCCAGTGACGTTACCGCAGGTAAAACCGCACCGGCCATCAAGGGCCGCTACACACCTGAGCAAGCGCTGGCGCAGCTGTTGAATAACAGTGGCCTGCAATCAAATGCGCGCGGCGAGCAGACATTCATCATCGCCCCGGCAGAATCGGCGACTGCGCATAACCCCACTGAAACCACGCAACTTGGCAGCATGGTAATCAAGGGCGATGTTCTCGGCGGCGCGACCGACTCTGAAATTTTAAGCTACTCAGGCAGCCGCTCCAGCGTCAAATCTGCCGACCTGACAAAGGCCAGTGTGCGCGGCGTCGATGACGCATTGCAGCGTGTACCCGGAGTCAAGATATTCGATGAAACCGGGACCGGCGCACTGCCACAAATAGCGGTACGCGGGCTGTATGAAAGTCGCAGTGGGCGGGTGCAAGCGTTGTCCGACGGCGTACCACTCGCTCTCGCACCTTACGGCCAGACAGGGCTTTCGCTGTTCCCGGTCACCTTGGCGACCGTAGACAGGATAGATGTTGTGCGCGGCGGTGCAGCCGTCCAGTACGGCCCAAACAACGTGGGCGGGGTGATTAATTTCATCAGCAAACCTATTCCACGCCAAACAGAAACGACCCTGCAGGAGAGAATCACCTTTAACGCGGGGGGCCGTCAGCTTTGGGATTCCTACCTGGGCACCGGCGGTTACCTCACCGACAACTTCGGTTTACAGCTCGACCTGAACACCATCAACGGAGAAACCGGCCGCGAGCATTCGGATACCGATATCCAGAACTACCGTCTGCGCGGCCAGTGGGATATCAATGACAACAGCGACTTGAGCTTCGGCTTACAGCACTACAAAGCCGACATGGATCTGGCCGGTGCTCTGAGTGTTGAGGACTATAAAGACGACCCACGGCAGTCAACGCGGCCACTGGATCGCTTTGAAGGTGATACCGACCGGGTATGGGGAACCTACACCCAACAATTTGGCGCAGCGGGCCCTTTCGATTCGATTGAATTCAGCTGGACCAACTTCGCGCACAACAGCTATCGCAACTTCATCATTGGCCTGCCCTTCACCCCGGACGGTACAGCCGCAACCAAGCAGGACGCTCCGCGCGACTTCAAAGTATGGGGCAGTGAGCCGCGCCTGAGCATGACCATGGACGGTGAAAGCGTCAGCCAAACCTGGCTATTGGGCGCGCGCTACGTCAAGGAAGACATCGACTACGAAGTCAACCGACAGAGCCTCGCGACCGGCCAAACTCAGGCCTTCCGGGACTGGACTTTCAATGATGACGCCAAAGCCTTTTACCTGAGTAACGCCATCAGCCTGTTCGACAACCAGCTCACCATCACACCCGGCGTTCGGTACGAGCACGCCACCATGAATTACGACGATGGCATCACCGGCTTCAAAAACGAAAACGTCGCCAAGGAGTGGCTACCCAGCTTGACCCTTGGCTGGCAGGCCAGTGAGGACTGGTTCATCTACGCCAATGCGCAAAAATCCCTGCGCCCGCCGCAGGTTACCCAGATCGTCAAGGAAGGGGACGTTGGCGCTGAACTGGCGTGGAATTATGAAACGGGTGTGCGCTACACGCCATGGCAAGGCTTGCGCGTTGACATGGGCCTCTACCGCATCGACTTCGATGACCAGATCTCCTACAACGCCACCACAGACCGCTTCGAAAACCTTGGCAGCACCCGTCATCAAGGTCTCGAAACAGAAGTGTTCTGGACCCCCAGCGCCCTGCCGCAACTGGATCTGCATGCCAGCTATGCCTATCTGGACGCCGAGCAGCGCAACGGCAGTTTCAAGGGCAACGACGTGCCCTTCGCCTCCAAAAATCAATTCTCCATCGACGGCCGCTACCGCTTCGCCGAATACTGGACCTACAGCCTCGACGGACTTTACGTCAGCAGCGCCTACACCGATGCCGCGAACACCACCGATGAAAACAGCATCGCCTCGGTAGGGGAACTGCCCGCCTATTGGCTGTGGAACACGGCTATTGAGCGTGAGTTCAAGCTTCAGGACCAGAGTGTTCTAACGGCGTCTGCGGGCGTGAGCAACTTGTTCAACCGCGAGTATTACTTCCGCGGCATCGACACCAGCCCTTGGGGCCGCCAACCGGCGCCCGAGCGCTCGTTGACGCTCGGCGTTAATTATCGTTTCTGAGGGGGGAAAAGTTTGCAGGAGACAGGGAGTAATTGGGGCAAGCCTCAATTGCTCCCTGTCTAATCAGTGGCGCAACCTATACAGCCTCCCGGATGCATTGGGAAGCTCTGCTGCAGGCGTAGATTCAAATCACACAATCATTCAATCAGCTATATAGGTCGGGATTATTCATCCCGGTCATTTTACGATGCCAATGGTGTCGCCCAGAAAACTGCCTTTCACCTCACGGTCAACGAACTCGCGCATATGCGAGACGAAACTCTGCTGGATGTTTGAGAGCCGGCCCTGAGAAGGCATTAGCATATTGAAATCAACCTCAATGGACGGCGCAAAAGGACGAAACACAACCCCCTGCCCCTTGTACTCCAGCGCACTGATCGCATCGACCAACGCCAAGCCAGCGCCCAGTTCAACAAATGCGCACATGGGCGCAGACAATTGCGTTTCCAACTGAAGCCTGCGCGACACGCCATGCGCTGAAAATATGGCATCGATGTGGTGTCTGGAGCCGACCGCGCTCGGATAGGAGATAAAGGCCTCGCCTTCAAGGTCTTCCGGAACCACAACAGATTTCTCTTGCAGTCGATGCCCGGCAGGCATTGCACAGAGCAAATTCGATCGCAGCAGTTGTTCGCCGCGCGGGCACAGATAAGTACTGGGCTCCGCAATAAAACCCAGATCACAACGTTGCCCGATCACCTGATCCACAACTTCTTCAGACGACTGCACGACCAGACACACCTGCGCATGGGGATGTTGCTCGACAAACGCGCAAATGGCCCGCGGTAAAAATGAAAGACCCAGTGCCGGCGCGCAGACGATGCGCAGCGACCCGCGGGTGAGGCTGCAGATTTCTCTCGCCGCGCGGGCGATACGCTCAACACCGACCAGAGAGCGCTGAACCTCTTCATACAACACCAGTGCTTCCGGAGTCGGTCGCAGTCGGCCCTTGATGCGGTCGAAGAGCGGGAAGCCAATATCTTCCTCAAGCGCTGAAATCAACCGAGTCGCGGCCGGTTGAGAAATGTGCAGCGCTTCTGCCGCACGCGTCACCGTCTCTCCCACGATGACTGCCCGGAACGCTTCAAGCTGACGAAGGTTCATTCAGCAACCCATAACAAATAAACATAGGCTTCATAAAATAAAGCATTTTTCAGTCACCGATAAGCCCCATAGGATTGATATCAACCAATAGAGGCTCCGGAATCAGTGGCCTATATGAATCTTAGCGCCATAGAACAATGAGCAATCAACCTATGCATAAATCGAAAACAGTTGTCGTAGGTGGTGGCCTTTTGGGCATGACCATCGCTTACGGGCTTGCGCTCGAAGGGCAACAGGTTTGCGTTTTGGACGAGGGCGACAGCGCCTTTCGCGCGTCCAGAGGCAACTTCGGCTTGATCTGGGTGCAAAGCAAAGGTTACGGCATGACCCCTTATGCCCACTGGACCCGACAAGCAGCTGCATTATGGCCTGAACTGGCTGGCAAGCTCTTGGCCGATACCGGCATTAATGTGCACCTGCGCCAGAATGGCGGGTATCAGTTGTGTTTGTCGCAAGCCGAGCTCACTGAAGAAGTTCACCGCTTGCAGTGGCTGCAATCTGCTTTGGGTGACTACCCCTTTGAGGTGCTCGAACCGAATGAGTTGCAGAAACGCCTCCCGCGGATCGGCCCGGACGTTGTCGGCGCCTGTTTCTCCCCCATGGACGGCCACGTTAATCCCCTCAAGCTGTTCAGTGCCTTGCACCACGCCTGCCAAGCGCGCGGCGTGCACGTTCTCCACAACTATGCCGTCGATGGAATTGAAGCTTTCGGCAACGATTTTCTGATCACATCGAACGCTCGCGAGCTGCGTTGCGAGCAACTGATACTGGCTGCAGGACTGGGAAACAAAACGCTCGGAGCCCACCTTGGGCATGACGTACCAGTAGCCCCCAGCCGTGGACAAATTCTGATTACCGAACGAATTGAGCCATTTCTTGATATTCCCACGTCAACCGTCCGGCAAACCGATGAAGGCACCGTCCAGCTCGGCGACTCGGCAGAGTCCGTCGGTTTCGATGACCGCACCAGCACAGCGGTGATCGCTGACATTGCGGATCGTGCAGTACGCAGCTTTCCGTGTCTGGACAACGTCAATCTGGTGCGGGCGTGGGGGGCTTTGCGCGTGATGACCCCGGATGGCGGGCCGATCTATCAAGAGCTGTCACATGCGCCCGGCGCGCACTTGGTGTCCTGCCACAGCGGTGTAACGCTTGCTGCCATGCATGCCCTGCGACTCGCACCGTCAATAGCCACAGGCACTGCGCTGCCGGAACTGGCGTCTTTCGGACTCGGACGATTTAGCGCCAACGCAGAGGTTCATCATGCCCACTGAAAGCTTGTTTACCCCATTAGCCAAAGCTCAGTCTTGGGTAACCATCGACTACGAAGGGCATCAGCTCAAGGTTCCGCAAGGTGTTTCCATCGCCGCCGCCTTGCTCGCCAGTGGCGTACGCCATTCGCGTACCACGCCTGTTCAGGGCGCTAACCGCGCACCATTTTGCATGATGGGTGTGTGTTTCGAGTGCCTGGTCGAGGTCGATGGTGTGCCCAACCGCCAAGGCTGTATGACGCTGGTAAGCGACGGCCTCAGGGTTCGACGTCAGCTCGGGGCGCGCAAGCTGGCGCCACTTTGTGCCGAAGGTGACTGCGATGAAAACTAAAGCCGTGGATCTGTTGATTATCGGTGCGGGGCCAGCCGGTATGAGTGCCGCTGTCGAGGCGCGCAACAACGGCTTATCGGTACTGGTACTGGATGAGCAGCCAGGTCCTGGCGGGCAAATCTACCGCAACATTAGCAACACCGACGCCCAACGCTCACAGATACTCGGCGCTGACTACAGCCATGGGCGTCATTTGGCACAGGCGTTTTTGGCCAGTGATGTCGAGTATGTCGCGCAAGCCTCGGTGTGGCAGGTCACTGATCAGAACCAAGTGCATTATTTGCATCAAGGGCAATCGCGAGTAGCGCAGGGCCAAAGGTTACTCATCGCAACGGGCGCATACGAGCGTCCAATGCCGATTCCAGGTTGGACCCTGCCTGGCGTCATGACTGCTGGCGCGGGCCAGATATTGCTCAAGAGTGCGGCTGTGGTACCTGCCGGCCCTGTCGTTCTTGCAGGGTGCGGGCCTCTACTCTACCTGCTGGCCGTTCAGTATTTGCAGGCTGGTATTTCCCTTGCAGCACTGGTCGATACCAGTCGACACAGCGACGTGCTCAGTGCTTTGCGCCATATACCTAAAGCCTTGAAGGGCTGGCCGGACCTGCAAAAAGGCCTGTCACTACTTGCAACATTACGTAAAGCCAAAGTTAAGCATTACAGGGGCGCAACAGCGCTGCGTATTGAAGGCAGCGCACAAGCCGAAGCTCTGAGTTTCAACAGCGGCGGTGATGAATATCGCGTTGCCTGCAAGCTCGTCATGTTGCATCAGGGCGTAGTGCCTAATACCCAAATCAGCTGGTCTCTGCGTCTGCAGCACCATTGGCAGAACGACCAACTGTGCTGGCAAGCTGAGCGCAATGCATGGGGCGAAACCAGCACGTCCGGGATATTTATAGCCGGCGATGGCGGCTCCATTGGCGGTGCAATGGCGGCTCAGGCACAAGGACGAATCGCAGCACTGGCTATCGCCTGTCAGCTCGGCCGACTAGGCAGCTCCGGCCGGGACAAGCTTGTAAAACCCTACCGGAAGGCGTTGCACCGCTGCATGGCGGCGCGACCTCTCATCGATGCGCTATATCGCCCGCGCGACGAGAACCGCATTCCCGAAGACAACGTAATTGTTTGTCGTTGCGAAGAGGTCACCGCCGGCACCGTACGCAGCCATGTGCGTCTCGGTTGCCTGGGCCCAAATCAGATTAAAGCCTTCAGCCGCTGCGGCATGGGCCCCTGCCAAGGGCGCCAGTGCGGCTTGACCGTAACCGAGATTATTGCCGCCTCCGGCAACGTTAGCGCAAGTGAAGTGGGTTATTACCGCATACGCGCGCCTTTGAAGCCCATCACCCTGAAACAGCTTGCACAACAGCCCAACAAAAACCTCAACAAGGAGTTGTCATGAGCAATATTGAGCATTTCGACAGTAACCCGAAACTAAGCCGGGTTGTTGTTCACCAGGGCGTCGCATGGCTCAGCGGCATCGTCGCCGACGACTGCAGCCAGGACATCAGCGGCCAGACACGACAGGTACTTGCACGACTTGAAGCCCTGCTGGCTTCAGTCGGTAGCGACAAGTCACGCGTGCTCAGTGCCCAGATCTGGATGAAGGATATGAAGGCCGATGTTGATGCAATGAATGCCGAATGGATCGAATGGTGCGAGACGCCTCCTCCGGCACGCGCTACATGCCAGGTCAGCTTCGACGATCCCGATATTCTCATCGAGCTCATCGCCACCGCCGCCGTCTGAACAATCCAGCAATCCCTACGCAATAACAACAACACTCTGGAGTTTTCATGAACACGAAAAATATAGTCCGCACGCTGGGCCTGATGACACTGATCGTGATGGGAAGCAATGCTTACGCTGAGAACGGCACCATGCGCGTCGGCATTGAAGCGGCTTACCCGCCCTTCGCGTACAAAACCCCGGACAATAAAATCCAAGGGTTTGATTACGACATTGGCGAAGCCATTTGCGCTGAAATGAAGGTCAAATGCGAATGGGTAGAGGTTGAGTTCGACGGGCTGATTCCTTCACTCAAAGTCCGCAAGATTGATGCAGCCATCTCATCGGTTTCAATCACACCGGACCGTCTTAAATCAGTCGATTTCACCAACAGCTACTACCGCCTTCCCGCGAAGATTGCGGTTCGCAAAGACAGCGCCATCAAAGCAATTCCAGAAGACCTGGCGGGTAAACGCATTGGTGTTCAGCGCTCAACCAACTTCGACCGTTACGCCACAGAACACTTCCAAACAGCAGGTGCCGAAATCATTCGCTACGGCAATCAGGCCGAGATCTTCCTCGACATGCTGGCTGGGCGCCTGGACGCCACCATGGCAGGCTCGATTGCCATTGAAGAAGGCTTGCTGAACAAGCCTGACGGCGAAACGTTCGGGTTCGTAGGCCCCGACTACACCGACACCAAATACTTCGGAATGGGCGCGGGGATTGCCGTGCGCAAAAATAATCCACTGACACAAGAAATCAACCAGGCGCTGACAACCATACGTGCCAATGGGACATACGACTCCATTCGCAAAAAATACTTCTCTTACGATATCTACTGAGAACGGCCGTGCTGCTTTCGCCCCTGGAAATGTTTGCGTTAGAAAAGCTTCTTAAGCAGACAGGCACAAGCGGCCTGGAATTATCGCCCAGTCATTTCAGCGCGCTTGGCCGGGAGTTCACTGCAGCCGGCTTTTACACCCTCATCAAATGCCATGAGCAGCATGAACTCATGCTGCTCGGCAAAGAACTGAGTGTGGCGTTTACCCATCACGCCTTGAAGCGCGGTGGGTACTTTATCTGTTGGCTCGAGGACAACTTCACACTTTGCCTCGAAGGTGTGGCGAACCACCAGGATTGGTCTTCTGAGGTATCACCTGACAGCCTCGCCATTCTCTGGCGCCAGCCCTAGCCGACCTGTTGCTGCCGCTGCCCTGTCGGGTCGTATACACGCATCAGCGTCTACGGCCAATTCTTTCCCCTGAATATCGCGCGCTACTCTTTCGGCACTACTGCATTTACTTCTGGCAATTGCCCGCTCATGCGGTGCAGGAAGTCGATGAGTACTTCGACCTCGGATTCACTGAAGTTTGCCAGCAGTAACCGCTCCCTTTCGAGGGCTGTTTCCAGCACCCGGTCGTGTAATTCGCGCCCTGAAGGGGTGAGCGTTACGGTGTGCCGCCGGGCATCTTTGCTATCGACTTCGGTAGACACAAAGCCTTCGCGCTCGAGCATCTGCAGCGAGCGACTGACTGCCCCTTTGTCGAGCCCAATCACCTGAACAATCCGGTTGGCGCTGATGTGATCCTCCACAGCAAGCATTGCCAGCACCCGCCACTCAACGATGCCAATGCCAAAGTGCTTGCGATAGCAGGCGGATGCCCCGCTGGACATGTTGTTGGTGAGGAATGTGAGCAGAGCGGGAACGTAACGTTCGAGATTAAGTGGGGGCTGCGCCATGACAAACGGATCCGCTGATTTATTTTAATTGGTTGACATCGCAACTAAAATTACTAAGATTAGAGTCACTCAAAGATATCGCGCCGGCATCATAGCCCAGGCGCCAGAACAATAAAATTATGAGGCTCATCGCCATGAACAGCCCACACTGGCTCCCTCCTCCCTGAGCTGAGTCGCGTTTATCACGCGGTCGCTGAAACCGCCTAAATCCATTTTTTTTTCAAACACTGCATTACTGCGGTGGCGGGTACGCTCATGCTCGACGTTTATGTGTCACGTAAAACCATTGAAGCTGAAGATGTTTGCAGCTTCGAATTGACGGCTGCCAATGGCGCGCAATTACCGGCCTTCACCGCGGGCTCGCACATCGATGTGCAAGTTGCGCCAGGGCTGACCCGGCAGTATTCACTGTGCAACCCGCCGCATGAGCGCGAGCGGTATCTGATTGCGGTGCTCAACGAGCCGGCATCTCGTGGTGGCTCCAAGGGCATGCATGTCGACATACCTCAGGGCGCACAGCTGAAGATCGGCGAGCCACGCAACCTTTTCGAGCTGGACCTGACAGCGGAGCATTACGTGCTGTTCGCCGGCGGGATCGGTATTACCCCCATTCTTGCCATGGCGCACGATTTATTGGCAACCGGAAAGCGTTTCGACCTGCATTACTGCGGCAGATCTAAAGAGCGCCTGGCGTTCCTCGATTTGTTGAGCACGGCGCCTTTCGCCAAGCACGTACATGTTCATGTAGACAACGGCCCAGCCGAACAGCGTCTGGATGCAGCGCAGATACTGCAATCGCCCACGGTAGGCGAGCAACTTTATGTCTGCGGCCCATCCGGGTTTATGGCCCACATTGAGTCAACTGCCAAAGCCTGTGGCTGGCACGATCAGCAGATTCATCGCGAAGATTTTGCGGCCCCTGTGCAGGTGCTTGAGGGGGATCAGCCGTTCGAAGTTGAGTTGACGCGTTCCGGGCAGATCCTGGTGATACCGGCAGAAAAGACCGTACTCGACGTGCTGTTAGAGAACGATATCGAGATCGAAAGCTCCTGCGAGCAAGGCATCTGCGGCTCATGCATTACACGGGTTTTAGCCGGTGAGCCGGATCATCGCGATCAATACATGAATGCCAAAGAGCATGCCCTCAACGATTGCTTTACCCCGTGCTGCTCGCGCTCGCTCAGCCCCCGGCTGGTGCTCGATCTGTAACCCCTGACAACAACAAGCCTGATAGTTGGAGAGCCTGATGAATACCTCACACGCCCAGTCGCAAGCCATCGAAATCGGCGCGCCCGCTGAAACGCTGCCAAAATTTCCATTGAACCAATGGTACGTAGCCGGCTTTGCCTGGGAGCTGAAAGACAAGCCACTGGGCAGAACCCTGCTTTGCAAACCGATTGTTATGTTTCGGACTGCCGATGGCCAGGCTGCAGCACTGGAGGATCGTTGCTGTCACCGCGCTTTACCTCTGTCGCATGGCACGCTTGAAGAACAAGGGCTGCGTTGCGGTTATCACGGTTTGCTGTTCAACGGCTCAGGCCAGTGCCTGGAAGTGCCGGGACAAGCCAAAATCCCTTCAAAAGCCAAGGTACCGGCGTTCCACGTAAGAGAACGTGACCAGATTATCTGGATCTGGTTTGGCAGCCCAAATCAGCCAGAGCCGACAAGCGAGCCGCCTGCGTATGACATTCATAGCAGTGGTGAGTATCTCTTTGACGGCGACGTCTATCACTACGATGCGCCTTACCAGCTCATCCACGACAACCTGCTGGACTTAAGCCATCTGGGTTACGTGCACCTGCGCACTATTGGGGGCAATGCAAGCGTGCACATGAATGCACAAATGAATGTTGAAAGCACCGACACCACCGTAACGGTAACCCGCCATATGCCGGGCTCGGTTCCGCCGCCAACCTATTCGGCGGCATACCCCTTCAAAGATAAAATTGATCGCTGGCAGGAGATCGAGTTTCACGTATCGCACCTGCGTATCTGGACCGGCGCCATCGATGCGGGCACAGACTCACTGGACAACCCTCAGCGCGAAGGCTTTCACATGCGCGGTTTCCATGGCGTAACACCCGAAACGGAAACGACCAGCCACTACTTCTGGACAATGGCGACCAACCCCAAGAGCAATGAGCAGGAAATCAAGGAGAAGGTCGTCGAGCAGACGGCCATGACCTTCGATGAAGACAAGGTTGTGATCGAAGCCCAGTACCGCAACATGCTTGAGTTTGGCCCAAAGCCGATGGTCGACATTCACGTTGATGTCGGTGCGAACCGCGCTCGCAAGATTATTGAGCAGTTGCGTCAGGCATCTTGCTGACCGGCAGTCGAGGCGGCTCAAACCGCCTCGACTCCAGACTAGCGTCTGGGATTAACTCAGTTGGTGCCGTTGAGAGGAATTGAACCTCCGACCTACTGATTACGAATCAGTTGCTCTACCAACTGAGCTACAACGGCGCAGAGTGCGGCGCTGGGGTTTGGCGGAGCTGTTTCGCGGCGCTCCCCTGCCTTTGCCAGTGGCACTCAAAGACAAGGGAAATTCTAGCAGCGCCCGGGCCAACGGCCAGAGGGATTACTTGCGCAGCAATTCCAGATAGTCGGCATGGATGGCGATATGGCCGTCTTTATACAGACCGCCAATTGCCTTCTTGAAGTTGCCCTTGCTCACGCGGAACATGGCGCTGATGGCCTCGGGGGAGCTTTTGTCGCTGAGGTTCAGACGGCCATCGTTTTCGCGCAATTTGCTGAGAATCTGCTGGGCCAGGCTGCCGGCGGCTTCTTCACCGATGGGCTGCAGGCTCAGGCTGATCTTGCCGTCGCCGCGCATCTCCTTGATGAAGCCCTTTTCCTGCATGCCACTGCGCACAAACTTGAACAGTTCGTTCTTGTGGATCAGGCCCCAGTGCTTGCCGTTGATAATGGCCTTGAAGCCCATGTCGGTCTGGTCGGCCACCAGCAAATCGACTTCCTGGCCCGGCTTGTAGTTGGCCGGTTCTTTATCCAGATAGCGATCAAGGCGCGCAGTCGCGGTGATGCGCTTGCTGCGTTTATCAAGAAATACGTGCACAACGCAGTAATCGCCCACTTGCAGCGGGCGCTTTTCTTCGGAATGCGGCAGTAAGAGATCTTTCGGCAAACCCCAGTCAAGAAAGAGCCCGACGCGGTTGATATCGACAACCTTGAGGCTGGCAAAACCGCCCACCTGCACTTTCGGCTTCTCGGTGGTGGCGATGTATTTATCTTCACTGTCGAGGTAGACGAATACATTCAGCCAGTCTTCCACCTCGCTCGGTGTGTCGCTGGGGATGTAGCGTTTCGGCAGAAGGATTTCACCTTCCGCGCCACCATCCAGATACAAGCCAAAGTCAGTGTGTTTTACCACCTGCAAGCTATTCATTCGTCCAATCAGGGCCATGCTCATCTACCTCGTTGCAAGGGCGTCATTCTAGCTGATATGGCGTTTATTTTGTTATTTCAAATCAGCGCAAGCCACCAGCCAGCCCAAGTTTAAACGCGACCAGACCGGCGGTTTAAAATAAGCCGGGGTCAAACCGCCGCTCATCTATAATTACAAATAACCATAAATAACAACGACTTATATAAATAAACTGATTTTATAAATGCAATATAAGCTGAATTTAAAAAAGCCTGCATTTAATTTCGGAGTGTATTTATAAAGATATTGTCAAGTATTTAGTGTACAATCTCCGGCCAAATTAATTTTTAAACAGGTTAATGGCCGTCATGCGCGTAAAAGCATCCAACAGCAAGCCCAAGCCCGCCCCAGCAGTAGAAACCAGCGCTTCGATCGACGCGCAGATTGCTAACTTCCTCAAGGCCGGCGGTGAAATCCAGCAGATCGCCAAAGGCGTCAGCGGCCAGGTCTACGGCGCTAGCAAGCAAATCACCATCGGCAAAAAATAAGCTCGCTCACGCCGACTTATTTACAGCTGATTATTAGGGAGCCTCTGAAAAAGCTAGCGAGCGACGGGAACAAACCGCATGAAAGCAGCACATAGCTGCACTTTCAATCGCCAACCCGAGCGCAGTACTTTTCCAGAGGTTCCTTAGCGTTTTGCTCGCAACGACAAAGCGCTGACTACCGCCCCAACCCACGACCCTACCGCCCCACATATATTTGTAGCGGCTACTGGCAGTTGGCTCGCGCATGTTTCAAAATTATGGCAACCCACCTTCGTGGTAAATCTGGCATTGCCGACAATCTGCAGGCCATGTCATTGGAGTTTCCGTGCGTTTTCTCAGCCGCTGGCTGCAACAGCCTATCAGTGCATCGCTGGCCTTAGCCTCCCTGCTCCTGCTAATCCCTATGCTCAGCCGTTATTTCTTCGGCTGGTCGCAACCCTTCGGCTATCTGTCGGACCTTACAATCGGCAGCGCACTGCTGATTCTGCTGGCGCGCCGCAGTCTTTGGCTGAGTGTGCCGATAGCGCTGTTCTGGAGTGTGCTGACCTTAAGCAGTGCTGAGCTGATCAGCGCTGTCGGGCGCATGCCCGAAGTCGGTGATCTGCATTATTTAACAGATGCCCAGTTTGTCAGCCGCTCGACTGAAGGCAACGGGCTCAATCACCCTGTGCTGGCGGGCGTCTTGCTGCTCAATCTACTGGTTTTTGCGTTGCTGCAATTTCGCCAACGCAAAGCAGACGCTCAACCGGTGCGCCTGCGCTGGTTACTGCTGCCGCTAACGCTGTTTATCAGCCATAACCTGTTGCAGGCGCGAATCCCCAGCGACGCTGCGCAGTGGGCTCAATTCAACTTGCCGCACAAGCTGCTGGTCGCCGGTATCAACAGCACGAGCGCGCAGCTCGACTCGCTGGTGAATGGCGATCAACCACCCGTTGCGGTGGATATCAGCGCCCTGTCGCGCCTTGACCTCAACGGCGCACCGTTGCTCAGCGGGCCGGGCAAAGCTCGCAACGTATTGATTGTCACGCTGGAAGGCATACCCGGCGCGTATATCGAACCGAGCCGCCATGCATTGCGCAGCCGTTATCACGAAGACCTGATGCCGCGCCTCAGCGCTTGGGCGCATCGCGGCATGCTCACCAGCGATTATGTACTGCACAGTCATCAGACCATTCGCGGTCTCTACGCGATGCTCTGCGGTGATTACGCCAAGCTCGACTCGGGCACCCCCAAAGGCGTCGAGTTACTGGGCCAGGCCCAACGCAGTGAACACTGCCTGCCCGCCCAGTTGCGCGCGAACGGTTTCAGTACGCACTACCTGCAGGGCGCAGGTCTGCGCTTCATGGCCAAAGATCAAATCATGCCGCGCATGGGCTTTGAGAAGACGCTGGGCCGCGACTGGTTCAAGAACGATGCGTACCTGGAATTCCCCTGGGGCATGGATGACAAGGCCTACTTCGAAGGCGCCCTGAACTACATCGAGCAACTGCGCCAAACGCCGGACAAACCCTGGATGCTGACACTGCTCACGGTGGGCACGCACCAGCCCTACTCGGCGCCAGCAGACTACCTGCAACGCTACAGCACGCCCAAACAAGCGGCGGTGGCCTACCTCGATGACGCCATTAGCGACTTCCTCGACGGTCTCAAAGCCCGTGGCGTACTCAAGGACACGCTGGTTATCGTCACCTCGGATGAATCGCACGGCATCGAAAATGTCAGTCTCGCCTCAGCCTGGGGTTTCAACCTGATACTGGCGCCCGAGCAGGAACAATTACCCGCGCTTAAAACCGGAACCTATGGCCACGTCGATCTGACTGTCTCGATACTCGACTATCTGGGCCTGGCGCCGCCTCAAGACTTGATCGGTCGCTCCATGTTGCGCGACTACAGCACGGGCCGCTCGATCATTTCCTACACTAATGGACTGCTGCGCGAACATGACGGCACGGTCTTGACCGAGTGCGACTTTCAGAATGTCTGCCGGCGCTACGCCAGCACGCGATTCATCAGCGACCGCGCTGAATATCTGGGCCGCTTTACCGGTGTGCAAGCGCAAGCATTGAGCCAACGTGCAGCATTACTGGATCAATCGCTGCAGCACAACCAAAGCAGCCTGAGCTACCAGTTCGCCAACAACCGGCCAATCAAACTAAGCGTTGAGCCCGGCAATGACTGGGCCGACAATCTGGTTGGCGCACAATATCTGCTGCTCCCTAAAGGCAGCCACACTCAGGTTACCTTGCGCATTCGTGCGGTGGGCCTCGACGCAGCCGGCGCTCAGCTGCAACTCAAGGCCAAGGAATACGAACGCGATGTAAGCCTGCCGATTCCCGAGTTGCCAATTCTCACCGCCGACCAGCCACTGGAAGTCGAGTTTGCGTTCGACAATCTGGATGCTCGCAAGGCGTTCTCGTTTCATCTGCTCGGCCAGGGCAATGGCGCCATCGAGATCACAGATTTCAGCGTCGACACGGTGCCGCTCAACGCCAAGCTGCTGGCGGCGCAGCAAGAAGATGGCGCCCCCGAAATCGAACCCGAAGCATTGCTCGACGACCCTAAACCGGGTAACCCCTAAGCCGCTAGCGGTTTGTGCAGGCAATAAAAAACCCGCTGCGATGCGGGTTTTTTATTGCCTGTGCGCGTGATTACTCGGCGCCAGGCTCGGCCGGCTTGCGGCGCTTGAGCGGGGCCAAACCGTCTTTACTCACCAATACTGGCGCGTCGGACTTTGGCTTGTTGATCGTGTTGCGCTTGCTTGGCGACTTGGCTGCTGGTTTTTTCGCAGCGGCCTTCTTGCCGGTTTTAGCGTCGGTCTTTTTCTTCTTGGTGCCGGCCGCTTTGCCAGACGCCTTGAGGTTCTTCGGCCCCTGATACAGGCCTTTGTGCTCCTTGATGTTACGACGCTCGAATCGCTGCTTGAGGTAGCGCTCGATGCTCGACATCAGGTTCCAGTCGTTGTGGCAGATCAACGAGATCGCCAGACCTTCGCCACCGGCACGGCCGGTACGACCGATTCGATGCACATATTCATCGCCCGAGCGCGGCATGTCGAAGTTGATCACCAGATCAAGGCCGTCAACGTCCAGACCACGGGCGGCGACGTCGGTTGCCACCAGAATCTTCACCGCGCCCTGACGCAAGCGATCAATCGCCAGCTTGCGGTCTTTCTGATCCTTTTCGCCATGCAAGACGAACGCTTTGTAATCACGCGCAACCAGTTTGCCGTAAAGGCGATCAGCCTGAACGCGGGTATTGGTGAAGATAATCGCCTTGTCGTAAGTCTCGTTGGCCAGCAACCAGTCGACCAGCAATTCCTTGTGGTAGTTATGGTCGGCGGTGATGATTTGCTGGCGCGTGCCTTCATTGAGCTGGCTGACGCTGTTGAGCTGTAAATGAGTTGGATCTTTCAGCACCTTGCTGACCATCTCACGCAGCCCTGCACCGCCACTGGTGGCAGAGAACAACAGCGTCTGGTGCTCACCGTTGCACAGCCCGGCCAGACGTTCGACGTCTTCGGCAAAGCCCATGTCGAGCATGCGGTCGGCTTCGTCCAGCACCAGCACTTCAACTTCATCGAGCAACAGGTTACCGGCGTTGGCATGTTCGATCAGGCGACCAGGGGTGCCGATCAGAATATCCACACGGCGCAACATCGCAGCCTGCTGTTTGAAGTCTTCACCGCCGGTGATCAGGCCCGCCTTGAGGAAGGTGAACTGAGCAAAGCGCTCAACTTCCTTGAGGGTTTGTTGCGCCAGCTCGCGGGTTGGCAGCAGGATCATCGCGCGCAGGCACACACGCGGTTGCGAGCCACCGTCGCCGAGCAGGCGGCTGAGCATCGGCAATACAAAGGCGGCGGTCTTGCCGCTGCCAGTCTGTGCAATTACCCGTAGGTCATTGCCTTGCAGGGCAGCCGGAATAGCCGCCACCTGCACCGGAGTAGGCTCGACAAATTTAAGCTCGGCCACGGCTTTAAGCAGGCGTTCATGCAGGGCGAATTGGGAAAACACGGGGTAACCTCGACAAAAAAACTGGACTCAGCCGTATAGCGTAACGTTTTCCGGAGCGTTGGCCGAGTTTCTTTACAGATTTGCTGTAATTATTCATGGATATACACTGATATTTGCTTGTCAAAGATCGTACAAGACAATTTCCGGAGATATTCATGCTCAGGTCATCAAACCTGTTCCTCACTGTCAGCCTCGCAATCGCACTGGGCGCTCAGCCTGCACTGGCCGCCCCCAAGCACGACAAGCATGGCGGCAACCATGACAGCGACATCAGCATCAACCTTAATGGGCCGTCCGTCGATATTGGCCGCGTGCGCGTCATTCTGGGTGATAACCGTGACCTGATCGGCCCGGCCAGTTCGCTGCCGCCCGGCATTGCCAAAAATCTTGCGCGAGGCAAACCGCTGCCACCGGGCATCGCCAAGAAGTTTGATAATCGCCTGATCGGCAAGCTGCCGCGCTATGACGGCTACGAATGGCGCCAGGCCGGCACCGACGTGGTGTTGGTCACGCTGGCCACCGGGTTGATTTACGAAGTACTGAGAAACGTACTCGACTGATCCGCAGCGGGCGTCTCGATGAGATGCCCGACCTTCACGTAAATCAGGCAGCCTTCAGTTGAATACGGCGTGTGCACAGAGCCATGCGGATTACGCAGCCAGGTACCCGCTGGATAATCACCGAACTCGTCCTGAAATACCCCTTCGAGCACCAGAATTTCCTCGCCGCCCATATGCCGGTGCGCCTTGAACTGAGTGCCTGGTGCCCAGCGCACCAAGGCCGTGTGCACGGTGGCGAAGCTGTCGAGCGGCAACACGCTCAAACCCGTCACCAACCCCGGTTGAAACTCGGCGCTACGGGTATCAATGCGCTTTACCGTTTGATCATCGGGTTGCTGGTAGCAGAGTTTGACCAACAGCAAACAGCCGTCTGGGCTCGCCGGTGCATGCTGGCTGCCCGGTGGATTCTTGATCCAGTAACCGCGCGGATACTCGCCAAACTCATCGGTAAACGTGCCGTCGAGCACCAGAATCTCTTCGCCAGCGGGATGACTGTGGCTGCGAAAGCTTGAGCCGGGCGCGTACCGTACGATTGAGGTGGCCTTACCGCTCTCGGCAGCAAAGCGCTCCAGCGGGCGCCGCTCCACACCGGCAAGGGGTGAAGGCAGCCACTCCAGCGTGTTGCTGTCGACGACCACACGCTGATTGATATCGGCATTTACCTGCACCGTATTGCTCCTTGAGAATCAGTCTTCAGATAAGTTTCTTGCGCTGCTGTTTAATCAGCAGCCGCGTACTATCAAGCGCAACCAGAATCACCGCAATCCAGATCGGCACATAGGTGATGAGTTGCTGGCTATCAATACTTTCGCCCAGAAACAACAACGACACAGCGAATAACAGCACCGGCTCGACGTAACCGAGAATCCCGAACAGACCCATCGGCAGCAGTCGGCTGGCAACCAGCATGGCCGCGAAGGCCAACGTTCCGAGTAATCCCAGCCCCGGCAGCAGCAACCACAATTGCGGCGCTTCGGTGAAAGCCGCCTCAGGCCCGAAAGCGACAATGATCCAGATGGCCAACGGTGCCAGCACCAGCATTTCGAGGATAAAGCCGGACAAAGAATCCAGCGCCATCCAGCGACGCAGCATGAAGTAAGGCGGATAACCCAAAGCGGTGACCAGCGTTACCCACGAAAACGCCTGCGTACGCCACAGTTCATGCGCCACGCCGCAGGCGGCAAAGAACACGGCAATCTTGATCAGCGGCCGCAAGCGCTCGCCGTAGAACACCCGCCCGGACAACACCATGGCCAGCGGCAGAAGAAAATACCCCATCGACACATCGAGCATTTTGCCGGACAGCGGCGCCCAGACAAACAAGCCCCACTGAATACCAATAAGGATGGCGGCAACCGGCAACGCCAGCATCAGCTTGGGCTCACGCCGCAGTCGCGTGAAAGCGCCGCGCAACAGCGGCCACTGGCGAGTCAACAGCACCAGCAACAGAATCGCCGGTATTGACCACAACACCCGCTGCGCAAAAACCTGCACACCGTCCAGCGGCGCCAGCCATTGCACATAGCCAGGAATAAGCGCAAATAAAATGGAGGCGCCGACCGAAAACGTCACCCCACGACCCGAAAGATTCATCCGCTAACCTTGGCGCCAGGCGTCATGCCTTGGCGGGTTATGAACAGGGAAAGTGCAATCACCGCGCCGCCGATGCTCAACCGGAGTAAATCGGCATCGCGGTTCCACAGCAACAGGTTGACCAGCAATCCAGCCGGCACCAGCGCATTATTCATCACAGCCAACGTGCCACCGTCGACCAGACTCGCACCTTTATTCCACCAGTAAAGACCAAGACCCGACGCCACGAGGCCAAGCCACGACAAAACCGTCCATTGCGTGACCGTGTGCGGCAGCTTTTCGCTGTTGCCGAACAGCAGGAATGCCGGCAACGCGACGGCCAACGCCCCGAGGTAGAAATAGCCGAACCGCCGATGCTGGGGAATCGGCGACGGGAAGCGCTGGAGCAGGTGCTTGTAGAAAACCTGCCCGGCAGCAAAGGTGGCATTGGCGATTTGCAGTAAGAAGAAGCCGTAGTAGAAATCCGCACTGATGTGGTCGAAGCGAATAATCGCCGCCCCGAATACCGCAACCACAGCGGCGAGCAGCGCCCACGGATTGAAACGCCGATTGATCGCATCCTCAATCAGGGTCACATGCAGCGGCGTAAGAATGGTGAACAGCAAGACTTCGGGCACGCTGAGCACACTGAAACTCAGGTACAGGCACACGTAGGTAATACCGAACTGCAGGGCGCCAATCACCAGCATGCCCTGAATAAAACGCGGCTCGACGCCACGCCAGCGCGTCATCGGCAAAAATACCAACCCGGCAATGACGATGCGGGTCAGCACGGCAAAATAACTGTCGACCTGACCGGCCAGATATTCGCCGATCAAACTGAATGAAAACGCCCACAGCACGGTTACAAAAACTAGATATCGCATGGCCACCCCTTTTGCAGGCGGCGACCTTAGCGTGTCCGTGGCAATTGAACAATCGTGAGGCGCTGCGAAAAAAAATAGCCGATAAAAAACCGGGCAAGCCGACTCAATCTCCCTGCAGGAGTTGAAGCGCCTTGCCCGGTTTGCACATCAGCTTGCGACGAAAGCTAGCTGATGTCTGCAGCTCTCAGCGTGAAGGCTTGGCTCAAGCCACTTCAGCCATTTTCGCCTTGGCCGCAGCGATACCTTTTTGCTGATGCTCTTCACCCAGATTCAAGCCTTCGGCGTGAATGAAGCTGACATCGTGGATGCCAATAAAGCCCAGCGCCTGACGCAGATAGGGTTCCTGATGATCCAGTGCGCTGCCAGCGTAAACGCCACCGCGTGCGGTCAGCACAAATGCGCGCTTGCCAGTCAACAGACCTTGCGGGCCGGTCTCGGTGTACTTGAAGGTCACACCGGCACGCAACACGTGGTCGAGCCAGGACTTGAGGGTGCTCGGAATGGCGAAGTTGTACATCGGCGCAGCCAGCACCAGCACATCGGCGGCCAACACTTCATCCGTCAGAGTATTGGAAAGCTGCAGTGCGGCCTGCTCGGCAGCGCTTTGCTGATCCGCCGGAGTCATCCAGCCGCCCAGCAGGTTGCTGTCCAGATGCGGAACCTGATCAACCGCCAGATCACGAACGGTGATTTGATCCGCCGGATTAGCGGCTTGCCACTGCGCGACGAAGTCTGCTGTCAGTTGACGGGAGATAGAACCTTGCTTGCGCGCACTGCTTTCGATTACCAGAACATTAGCCATACTGTTTGACTCCATCGAGGGATGTTTGTTGTCGATGGAGCCAAGACTAATCAGGTTAAAATCGATTAAAAAGCGCAATATATTGCTTTAACCAATCGACAATATTGATTTATAAGCGAGCGGGCTCTAGTCTGGCTTAAGCCAATTCACTGGCACATTTCAGCCGTTTCTCTCAACTTCACAGACGACGCTTACGCGCAGCTTGATAATTTTACGAGAGAATTTGATCGATAAATTGGTGTCTTCGCCAGCAGACAGCGCAGCGCTGCGAGTACGCGGGGCTTCTGGTCCGTTGCGGAAGGTGGCTTTGCACTTGGCGTCGGCCTGGCCGTAGTTGTAAAGAACAACCGCGCCCATGCTGTCGTCGATCTCAAGGCCGGTCACTGAAACCTCGGCACCGTTGAGTTTTTTATCAATTTCGATCGGGTAGGCGAAGGCCGTTAGCGGTAAAAGTGCAATCAGTGCGCAACAAATTTTTTTCATGTTCTGGCTCCTGGAAGTAGCCGCCAGTGTAGAGCGAGATGCTCCCGGTGTGCACCCGAGCTGATCTATTAACCCGAATTAGCCTGCTGAATAAGGACCACACGACCCATGAAAGCGCCGCGCGTAACCCTCGATCAATGGCGAACATTACAAGCGGTAGTCGATCAGGGTGGATTTGCCCAAGCGGCGGAAATCCTCCATCGCTCGCAGTCATCTGTCAGTTACACCGTCGCGCGAATGCAGGACCAGCTTGGCGTACCGTTGCTGCGCATCGATGGCCGCAAAGCGGTGCTGACCGAGGCCGGCGATGTCTTGCTGCGCCGCTCGCGGCAGCTGGTAAAGCAAGCCAGCCAGCTGGAAGATCTGGCCCATCATATGGAGCAAGGCTGGGAAGCCGAAGTCCGCCTGGTTGTAGATGCGGCCTACCCTAACGCCAAACTGGTTCGCGCCCTCACCGCCTTCATGCCGCAAAGCCGTGGCTGCCGGGTTCGTCTGCGCGAGGAAGTGCTTTCCGGCGTCGAGGAAATTCTCAAGGAAGGCACTGCCGATCTGGCCATTTGCGGCTTTAACATTCAAGGTTATCTGGGCGCCGAACTGGGCTCAGTCGAATTCATCGCCGTCGCCCACCCGGATCACTCATTGCATCGCCTCGGCCGGCAACTGACCTTTCAGGATCTCGAATCGCAAATGCAGGTGGTCATTCGTGACTCGGGCCGCCTGCAGCCACGCGACGTTGGCTGGCTGGGCGCCGAACAACGCTGGACGGTCGGCAGCCTGGCCACCGCCGCCGCCTTCGTTAGCAGCGGGCTGGGGTTTGCCTGGCTGCCGCGCCACGTTATTGCACGTGAACTCAACGACGGTCAGTTGAAACCATTACCGCTGGATCAAGGCGGCAACCGCAACCCCACATTCTTTCTCTATTCGGACAAGGAGAAGCCGCTGGGTCCGGCGACGCAGATTCTTGTCGAACTGATTCAAAAATTCGACGCGGCGCCGCTCAACGCAGAATTTGCATCCCCACCCTCCCCAGTCTGAAGGAACAGACCCCATGTCCTATTTCGATAATGATGGTTGCCAGCTGCACTACGAAGAATACGGTGAAGGCAAACCCCTGCTGCTGGTGCACGGGCTGGGCTCCAGCACACTGGACTGGGAATACCAGATAGGCGAGTTGGCGCGTCACTATCATGCTTTCGCTATCGATCTGCGCGGCCATGGCCGCTCAGACAAACCCCGCGAAGCCTACAGCATGGAAATCTTCGCAGCCGATGTGGTGGCGCTGATCGAACACCTGAACTTGCCGCCCGTGCACCTGGTTGGGATTTCCATGGGCGGCATGATCGGCTTTCAAATCGCCAGCCAGAACGTCGAACTGCTCAGCAGCCTGACCATTATCAACAGCAGCCCCGAGGTCAAAGCCAAGAAGCCGGCGGATTACATTCAGATCGCCAAGCGCTGGACGCTGTCTCGGGTCATGAGCCTGGAAACCCTGGGCAAGGCGCTGGGCAAGCTGCTGTTTCCCAAGCCGGAACAAGCCGACCTGCGCAGAAAGGTCGAGGAACGCTGGCCGCGAAACGACAAGCGCGCTTATCTGGCGAGCCTCAACGCCATTATTGGCTGGGGCGTCAGGGAACACCTTGCACGAATTACCTGTCCTACGCTGGTGATCAGCGCTGATAAAGACTACACGCCGGTCGCACTGAAACAGGCCTACGTCAGCGAGATGCCTAATGCACGCCTCGAAGTCATCAGCGACTCGCGCCATGCAACGCCAATGGATCAGCCACTGGAATTCAATAACCGCCTGCTTGCCTTTCTTTCGGAAGTCGACACAATCAACAAAAACCCCGCATAAGGATCTACCCGAATGTTGAAAAGACTCGTCCTTGCTGCCTGCTCCATGCTCCTGGCGACTAGCCTGCTGGCCGCTGAAAACCCCAAGGTGCTGATGACCACCAGCCTGGGTGAAATCGAGATTGAACTGAATCAGGAAAAAGCGCCGTTGAGCGTGAAGAACTTCCTCAACTACGTGGATACCGGATACTACCGTAACACCCAATTTCACCGGGTCATCCCCGGCTTCATGATTCAGGGTGGCGGTTTCGATGCCAACATGAAGCAGAAGCAAACCCAGCCATCGATCAAGAACGAGGCCAATAACGGTCTGCACAACGTGCGCGGCACCATCTCCATGGCCCGTACTCAGGTTGTCGACTCGGCCACCAGCCAGTTCTTCATCAACCACAAGGACAACGCCTTCCTCGACAACGGCTCGCGTGACTTTGGCTACGCCGTGTTCGGCAAGGTGACCAAAGGCATGGAAGTGGTGGACAAGATCGCCCAAGTCCCGACTGGCACCCGTGCCGGCATGCCCAACGTGCCGCAAACGCCAGTAATGATCGTCGACATCAAGCGCCTGTAAATCTTCGTTGCACCCTTCTGGCCGGGCACATTCAATTGCCCGGCCAGATTCCCGCCACAACCGACTACTCCCTGATAGGCTAAAGCCCATTCCCTTCAGCCAGGACGGCGCTGATGCTATTTCGTTTTTTCGAGTCGCGGGTCGATGTCTTCAAGAACACGGCTGATGAAGCGCCGCCGCGCAGCATTGCGGGTTTCTACTGGCACTATTTGAAGCAGGTCTGGCCACTCTTCCTCGCCTTGCTCATCGTCGGTGTCTTCGGTGCGCTTATCGAAGTTTCGCTGCTTAACTTTGTAGCGCAACTAATCGACATGGCCCAGGCCACGCCAAGCAGCGAATTTTTCAGCCGCTATCGCAACGAATTGCTGTGGATGCTCTGCGTGGTGATGATCATCCGCCCCGTGGTATTTGGCCTGCACGATCTACTCGGCAATCAGGCGATTACGCCCAACCTGACCAACCTGGTTCGCTGGCAAAGCCATCGCTACGTACTCAAGCAAAGCCTGCGTTTCTTTCAGAACGACTTTGCCGGGCGTATCGCTCAACGCATCATGCAAACAGGGCCGTCGTTGCGCGACTCGGCAATGCAGGTGATCGAGGCGCTGTGGCATGTCGTGATCTACGCCGCCGGCGCGCTTTATCTGTTTGCCGAAGCAGACTGGCGGCTGATGGTGCCGTTGCTTGTGTGGATTTTGGCCTACTGCTTATTGCTGACTTATTTCGTCCCGCGCATCAAGCAACGCTCAGCCACCGCCTCGGCTGCGCGCTCCAAACTGATGGGCCGTGTGGTCGATGGTTACAGCAATATCAGCACCCTCAAGCTGTTTGCCCACACCCGCGAAGAGCAAAACTATGCGCGCTCAGCGATGCAAGAGTTGCTCGACAAGGTGCGCATTCAAACCCGTACGGTGACTGCGTTGGATGTCAGTGTTACGGCCATTAATGGGCTGCTGATCGGTGCGACCGGCGCCCTCGCCTTGTGGCTGTGGAGCAATCAGTTAATCAGCACGGGCGCAATCGCTCTGGCGCTGGGACTGGTGATCCGCATCAACAGCATGGCCGAGTGGATCATGTGGGTGGTCAATGGCATTTTCGAGAACGTCGGCACCGTGCAAGACGGCATGAAAGCGATTGTGCAGCCCCGCGAGGTACAGGATCGCGAAGACGCTCAACCACTCAACGTGCGCCACGGCAGCGTGCAGTTCGACAGCATCGGCTTTCACTACGGCAAAACCGCAGGCGTCATCAGCGACCTGAGTTTGCACATTGAGGCCGGTGAAAAGATCGGCCTTATCGGCCCCTCTGGGGCAGGCAAGTCAACATTGGTCAGCTTGCTGTTGCGCCTCTACGACCTGCAAACCGGACGCATTCTGATCGACGGTCAGGACATCGCCAATGTGACCCAGGAAAGCCTGCGCGCACAGATTGGCGTAGTCACCCAGGATACCGCCCTGCTGCATCGTTCTATTCGCAACAACCTGCGCTACGGCCGTCCTGCGGCCAGCGACAGCGAGCTGGACGCAGCAATGCGACAGGCCCACGCCGAAGAGTTCATCAAGGCACTTGATGACAATCAGGGCGGCAAAGGCCTCGATGCTCAGGTTGGCGAGCGCGGGGTCAAGCTTTCAGGCGGCCAGCGCCAGCGTATTGCCATCGCCCGGGTGCTGCTCAAGGACGCGCCGATTCTGGTGCTGGATGAAGCCACTTCGGCGCTGGACTCAGAAATTGAAGTGGCCATTCAGGAAAGCCTCGACACGTTAATGCAGGGTAAAACGGTAATCGCCATTGCTCACAGGCTGTCGACTATCGCCCGCATGGATCGCCTTG
Source organism: Pseudomonas sp. MS19 (assembly GCF_013277615.1). NCBI lineage: Bacteria > Pseudomonadati > Pseudomonadota > Gammaproteobacteria > Pseudomonadales > Pseudomonadaceae > Pseudomonas > Pseudomonas sp. MS19. The sequence goes on from NZ_VBTO01000021.1 coordinate 26,694, forward strand.
TGGTGATTGATCAGGGCCACATTGTCGAAACCGGCACTCATGCCGAGTTGATCGCCAAAGGTGGGCTGTACGCGCGACTCTGGCAGCATCAAACCGGCGGATTTGTCGGCGTTGAATAAGCCGCTGAGCATGCCAGTCGACGATTAGACAAATAGCTAGCTTGCTTTGTAACCAAACATTGCATAATCTCGGGCTCAGGGTGTGACAAATGGTCGCGACCAGCTTAACCCCTCTTGCTTGAGCCTTCGGACTTTGCTCGTGCTTTTGAATCTGAGGCTTCTGAATCAATCCTTCAGACCCACTCGATGACAATTGCGAGTTTCAGTTGATGTGTTACTTCCAGAATTAAGGAAAGGCCATTATGAAAATTGCGTCAGTCGTTACAGCGTTCATCACCAGCCTTGCACCTGCTGCATTTGCGGCAGAAGTAGACCGCGAGCCCGGCTCAGGGATTCCGGCAGTTAAATATCAATACGGCATGCAAGTAGACATCAGCAAAGTCCTGTACCGCACGGACAACTCGAAGAAAGTAGGCGTTGTACCGGTCAATGTTGTGTATGAGGACAGCAAAGGCGAAATCCACAAAATTCAATTCCTGGAGTGGGGCAACGGCCCGCACAACGTATAACGCCTTGCCCTGACCTGCCGCCGGTACAGGTCAGGGCTAACGCGACCTCAGTCGCTGGTTTGCTGGCGATAAGGCAGCAGGCTACACGCCTCTTTCGCATACTGGCTCACACCCTCCCGCTCTTCCTGCAAGAAATCCGCAACCGCATTGCGCAGCCCCGGATGGCACAGGTAATGCCAGGAACGAGTGATCACCGGTTCAAACCCGCGAATTAATTTGTGCTCACCTTGCGCACCGGCATCGAAGCGTTTGATGCCGTGGGCGATGGCGTAATCCATGCCCTGATAAAAGCACGTCTCGAAGTGCAGCCGGTCAAACTCGCCAAGGCATCCCCAGTAACGGCCATACAGGCTATCGCCATCGATCAGGCTGAATGCCATCGCAATCGGCTGGTTGTTCTGAACAGCCATGACCACGCGAATACTCTCTGGCATGTTTTGCGCCAGCAGGCTGAAAAATGACCGCGTCAGATACGGCAACTGGCCGCGCACCCGATAGGTGTTGGCGTAGCAGGTATAAACGAAATCCCATTCCAGCTCAGACAACTGACTGCCGGTACGCCAGTCAAACTCGACGTTCTGTGCGGCCACCTGCTCACGCTCCTTACGCATTTGTTTGCGCTTGCGTGAACTGAGGGTGTCGAGGAAATCCTGAAAGTCGCGATAACTGCGATTGTGCCAATGGAACTGACAACCGTGGCGCTCCAGCCAACCTTCGCGCCCTTGCAGCAGCGTATCAGCCTTGGGATCGGTGAAGTTGATATGCGCGCTGGATAAACCACGCTCAGCCAAGGTTTCTGGCAGCGCATCAAGCATGTTGCTCAATGCTTCGGGCGTGCCGAGCAAACGTGCCCCGGAGACGGGCGAAAACGGAATCGCGCAGAGCAGTTTGGGGTAGTACTGAATACCGGCCCGGGCGCAGGCATCAGCCCAGCCGTGATCAAACACATACTCGCCATAGGAATGGCTTTTCAGGTAGCCGGGAATGGCCGCGCAGAGCGTGCCCTGAGCATCAAACCACGGCTGATGCGCGGGGCTCCAGCCCGAGCGCCCTCCCACACTGCCGCTGAGTTCCAGCGCCTGCAAAAAGGCATGGCGCAGAAATGGCTGACCTGCTGGCACCAGTGCGTCCCACTGGCCCGGATCTAGATCGTCGATGGAACAAGGCTGTGATGTTTTCATGGCCGCAGTCTGGCCTTTTGCGCAGATGAAAAAAAGCCCCGCTTGAGAGCGTAATGCTGTTCACTTAAGCGGAGCAGCCTTACGGTCAACTGGATACCGGGTTTTGGAAATCTTCACCGTCCTTGGTCTACCTGGCCTTGGACGGTGATCCAAAAACAACCCCGCGACACCTCCTCGTAACTCTGCTAATCGTCTGCCCGTTGCTGATACCGGATTGGCCGCCGCCATGACGATCAACTGCACTGCGATGTACTGGCAGGCGGGTTTGAA
>NZ_VBTO01000022.1:0-16775 GCF_013277615.1 Pseudomonas sp. MS19
GGGACGTTTTTACACACTCTGGACAAGATCCCGACCCTGAAACCGGCATTTCGCAGCGGCGGCACCGTAACAGCCGCCAATGCCAGTTCGATCTCCGATGGCGCAGCGGCGTTGATGCTGATGCGCCGCTCCACGGCCGAAGATCTCGGGCTCACGCCGCTGGCGCAAATTGTCGGCCACGCATCGTTTGCGCACGCGCCCAGCCTGTTCGCCACCGCGCCCGTTGGCGCGATCAAAAACCTGATGGCCCGCACTGGGTGGTCTTTGGCGCAGGTTGACCTGTTTGAAATCAATGAAGCCTTTGCCGTGGTACCAATGGCGGCCATGCGCGACCTCGGCATTAGCCATGATGTGGTCAATGTTCACGGCGGCGCTTGTGCGCTGGGTCATCCGATCGGGGCATCGGGCGCGCGGGTGCTGGTGACGCTGCTCAATGCGCTGCAGCAGTACGATCTGCAACGCGGCGTCGCTTCGTTGTGCATCGGTGGCGGTGAAGCTACTGCAGTTGCCATCGAACGACTGCGCTAAGGGGATTACTGATGATTCCATCCGAAGAAGAACTGCAAATCCGCGACGTTGCTCGTCAATTCGCCGAAGAACGCCTGAAGCCGTTCGCCGCCGAATGGGACCGCGAGCATCGTTTTCCCAAGGAAGCATTACGCGAGATGGCCGAACTGGGATTTCTCGGCATGTTGGTGCCAGAACAATGGGGAGGCGCCGAGACTGGCCACGTTGCCTACGCCATGGCGCTGGAAGAGATTGCCGCAGGTGACGGCGCTTGTTCGACCATCATGAGCGTGCACAACTCGGTCGGTTGCATGCCGATTCTCAAATACGGCAGCGAGGCGCAGAAGCAGCAGTTCTTGCGGCCCCTGGCCAAGGGCAAAATGATCGGCGCATTTGCCCTGACCGAACCGCACGCGGGCTCTGATGCTAGTGACTTGCGCACCAAAGCCAGACGCGACGGCGATGACTACGTGCTCAATGGCAGCAAGCAGTTCATTACCTCGGGCCAGCATGCCGGAATCGTAATCGTGTTTGCGGTGACAGATGCAGCGTTGGGCAAAAAGGGCATCTCGGCGTTTATCGTGCCCACCGATACGCCAGGCTTCAGCGTCGCCCGGGTCGAGGAAAAGCTCGGTCAGCATGCGTCTGATACTTGCCAGTTGCAGTTCGATGATATGCGTATTCCCGCCAGCTTGCGGCTGGGCGAGGAGGGTGAAGGCTACAAGATTGCGTTGAGTAACCTTGAAGGTGGACGCATCGGCATCGCCTCGCAGGCCGTCGGCATGGCGCGGGCCGCTTTCGACGCTGCCCGGCAATACAGCCACGAGCGCGAGACGTTCGGCAAACCGATTATCGAGCATCAGGCCGTGGCATTCCGGCTGGCTGATATGGCCACGCAGATTGCTGTCGCCCGGCAAATGGTTATGCACGCAGCAACCCTGCGTGAGGCGGGTTTGCCCTGCCTTGCTGAGGCCTCGATGGCCAAGTTGTTTGCCTCCGAGATGGCCGAGAAGGTCTGTTCGGCAGCTCTGCAAACGCTTGGAGGTTACGGTTATCTCAAGGACTTCCCGCTGGAACGGATTTATCGCGATGTACGCGTCTGCCAGATTTATGAAGGCACCAGCGATGTCCAGCGACTGGTAATTGCCCGCGGTTTATAGCGGGCCAGCAGCATGAACACCACGACAAAAACAACAACAGCGCTGAGCCGACAGGACGTCGGTTGAGCAAGAGGTGAAGTATGCAAGGCATGAGCTATACCCGCGGCCCGCAAGACAAACCCCTACTGGCGATGACTATTGGCGATGCGTTCGATCAAACGGTTGCGCGCTTCACTGAGCGCGATGCGTTGGTGGTATTGCATCAGAATGTACGTTTGAGTTGGACCCAATTGCACCAGCAGGTCGAAGACTGCGCCCGCGCACTGATGGGCCTTGGTATTAAAACCGGGGATCGGGTTGGCGTGTGGGCACCGAACTGTGCGCAGTGGACCATTTGCCAGTTTGCCACCGCGAAGATCGGCGCGATTTTGGTCAATATCAATCCGGCGTATCGCGGCAGCGAACTCGAATTTGCGCTGCGCCAATCCGGTTGCAGCTGGTTGGTAACAGCCGAACAGTTCAAAACCAGTGATTATCACGCGATCTTGCAGCAACTTCTGCCCGAACTGAGCAGTGCCAAGCTCGGCGAGTTGCAGAGTGAACAACTGCCGGCACTGCGTGGTGTAATCAGCCTGGCACAGAACCCGCCAGCAGGTTTTTTGCCGTGGCGCCAATTAGCTGAGTTCAGCGAGCAGGTGACGCCAGCGCAACTGCAAGAATGCCAAGCGTTGTTGCAGTTCGATGAGCCGATCAATATCCAGTACACCTCCGGCACCACGGGTGCGCCCAAAGGCGCGACGCTGAGCCACTACAATATTCTCAATAACGGTTATCTGGCTGCGTGCAGTCTGGGCCTCACCGAGCACGATCGGGTGGTGATCCCGGTGCCGCTGTATCATTGCTTCGGCATGGTGATGGGTAATCTTGGCTGTATCACCCACGGCGCGACGATGATTTACCCCGCTGCTGGTTTTGATCCGGAAGCGTGTTTGAAAGCGGTTGCGCAGGAACGTGCGACGGCGCTCTACGGGGTGCCGACCATGTTCATCGCCGAACTCGATCATCCGCGTCTTGGCGAGTATGACCTGAGCAGTTTACGCACGGGCATCATGGGTGGGGCGACATGCCCGATTGAGGTTATGCGCCGGGTGATCAAGCAATTGCACATGAGCGAAGTGCAGATTGCCTACGGCATGACCGAAACCAGCCCGGTGTCTATGCAAACGGCAGCGGATGATGAACTTGAGATGCGCGTGACCCGCGTTGGCCGCACCCATCCTCACCTCGAAAGCAAGATAATCGATGAGCATGGGCGCATTGTGCCGCGCGGCGTGACCGGCGAATTGTGCACGCGTGGCTACAGCGTGATGCTCGGTTACTGGAATAATCCGCAGGCAACCAGTGAGGCGATTGATGCCGGCCGCTGGATGCACACAGGTGATCTGGCCAGCATGGATGAGCGTGGTTATGTGCAGATAGTCGGGCGCAGCAAGGACATGATTATTCGCGGCGGCGAGAACATCTATCCGCGTGAAATCGAAGAATTTCTGTTCACCCATCCAGCCGTGGCTGACGTGCAGATTGTTGGCGTGCCAGATTCAAACTATGGCGAGGAAGTGGCGGCGTGGGTCAAGTTGCATGTCGACAGCGACTGCTGCGAAGAAACCCTCAGGGCGTTCTGCAAGGCCCATATCGCCCACTACAAAGTGCCGCGCTATATCAGGTTCGTTGACGAGTTCCCAATGACCGTCACCGGCAAGATCCAGAAGTTTCGCATGCGCGAAGTGATGGTCGAAGAACTCAATCTCTGAACACTTCACACAGCTATCGGCAAGGTTTTACAGCCTTGCCGATAGGCATCTGAGCAACTGCCTTACTGCGTTTGCAGTTCGGCTTTGACGACTCTTTCCTGCTTGTCGATCTTTTGGCAAATCTCGATCAATTGCTCGCGCATCCAGCGGTTGGCGGGGTCCTGATCGGTGCTCTCGTGCCAGTAAAGATGGGTTTCCAGGCTGGGAACATCCTTGACCGGCAACTCGATGTAATGCAGGTCATTATTGCGCGCAAACCGCTCCGGCACAGTCATCGCCATGTCGGTGTTCTGCAACACGGTGCTGGCCATCAGGTAATGCTGCGAGCGCAGTGAAATCGTCCGTTGAATGCCCATCTTACCCAACGCCAGATCGATGTAACCGAGCCCGCTGCGGCGGCTGGAAATATGGATATGGCTCAGCGCCAGGTATTCGTCGAGGCTGATTTTGTCCTTCGCCATCGGGTGGCCACGGCGAACGGCACACACGTAGCGGTCTTCCATCAACTTAACGTGACGCACTTGCGCATCGGTGTTCAGCGGCGCATCCACGGCAAAGTCGAGGCGGCCGGCGGCCAACTCCTTGGTGGTATCACGGCGGCGCGAGAGCATGCTTTCGATACTCACCTTGGGCGCAAGGCGGCGCAGGCGCTGGAACAGCGGCGGCAGAATCACCGCCTCGCTGAGGTCGGTCATGCTGATGCGATAAGTCTTGCTGGCTTGCAGCGGGTTGAAAATGCGACTTTCTTGCACCGAGATCCGCAGTTGCTGCAAGGCATTGCGCACCGGGCCGATGATGTTCTGGGCCATTGGCGTAGGCACCATGCCCTGCGCGGTGCGGACAAATAACGGATCGTTGAAGGTTTCACGCAAGCGGGCGAGGGCGTTGGATACAGCCGGCTGGGTGATGCCGATGATCTGCCCGGCGCGGGTCAGATTCGCCTCGGTATAGATGGCATCAAACACGATAAACAGATTGAGATCGACCTTGTTGAGGTTCATTCAGCGCTAGCTCCGAGATGTGCCTTAATCAGTGAATCATATATCAGTGATGAATGTTCATAGACGTTGAAAATAGGTTAGGTAAATTTAGCTCGCTGATCTAGCATTATTTTCAAATCTCGGAAGCACAGTGGTTTCCGGCACACCGCACACACTCGTCAGAAGGTAGTCTCTATGGATTTCGCCTACTCCCCAAAGGTTCAGGAATTACGTGAACGTGTAACGGCGTTCATGGAAGCACACGTTTATCCCGCTGAAGCCGTGTTCGAGCAGCAAGTGAATGAGGGCGATCGTTGGCAGCCAACCGCCATCATGGAAGAGCTGAAGCAAAAGGCCAAAGCCGAGGGTTTGTGGAACCTGTTCCTGCCGGAGTCTGAGCTGGGTGCTGGCCTGACCAATACCGAGTACGCGCCGCTGGCTGAAATCATGGGCAGCTCGCTGATTGGCCCGGAGCCATTCAACTGCGCCGCGCCGGATACCGGCAACATGGAAGTGCTGGTGCGTTATGCCAACGAAGAACAAAAGCAGCAGTGGCTGCTGCCGTTGCTGAGTGGCGAAATCCGTTCGGCCTTCGCCATGACCGAGCCGCAAGTCGCGTCTTCCGATGCCACCAATATGCAGGCAACTGCGGTACGCGAGGGTGATGAGTGGGTGATCAATGGCCGCAAATGGTGGACATCGGGCGCTTGTGATCCGCGCTGCAAAATCCTCGTGTTCATGGGCCTGACCAATCCTGACGGTCCGCGCCATCAGCAGCATTCGATGATTCTGGTACCGATGGACACGCCTGGGGTCAAGGTGATTCGTCCGCTGCCGGTATTCGGTTACGACGATGCGCCGCACGGCCACGCCGAGATGGTATTTGAAAATGTTCGCGTGCCTTACGAGAACGTATTGCTGGGTGAGGGTCGCGGTTTCGAGATTGCACAGGGCCGTCTCGGGCCAGGCCGTATCCACCACTGCATGCGCTCTATCGGCATGGCAGAGCGCGCGCTGAAGTTGATGTGCGAACGCTCCATCGAGCGCACTGCATTCGGCAAACCTCTGGCACGCTTGGGCGGTAACGTCGACTTGATCGCCGACTCGCGCATGGAAATCAATATGGCGCGATTGCTGACACTCAACGCGGCCTACATGATGGACACCGTTGGCAACAAGGTAGCCCGCAGCGAAATCGCCCAGATCAAGGTTGTGGCGCCGAATGTGGCCTTGAAGGTTATCGATCGTGCAATCCAGATGCACGGTGGCGGCGGTGTCTCCAACGACTTCCCGCTGGCTTACTGGTACGCCATGCAGCGTACACTGCGCCTGGCCGATGGCCCGGATGAAGTGCACCGCGCGGCAATCGGCAAGTTCGAGATTGGCAAGTACATCTCGCGCGAGCAGATGAAGGCTTCACGCTAATCAGCCTGTAGAACGCACAAGGCCCGCTAAATGCGGGCCTTGTGCGTTATCAAGTGACTATTCTGATTCAGGGTTCAGCGCGGCTTGTTGTTGCAGCCAGACACGGCGCATATGCAATTGATTGGCAAAGGTGCGCGCCGCCAGTTCTTCATGAAAGGTCAGGGCACGACGGCCCAGACGCACGCGCCAGAGCGTTTGACGATTACGCTCGATGGTTTCGATCTGGATGACAGCAGGTTTCAAAACGGAGTTCCTTGCTACATATTGGCAATGTGCCACTATCGCTAAGGTTACGCTATTCATCCTCCGTCGTGAATATCCGCGAGCGCATCACTGAGCATTTCACTCAGTTATAAACCCAGACCTCAACCCGCCGATTCTTGATTCGGCCCTCATCCATATCATTGGCCGCGATGGGCAGTTGTTCACCCATGCCAAGGATATCGGCGAATGAAACCTTGCCTCTGGCCAACTCCCTGCGCACGGCCATTGCCCGCAGCTTGGAGAGCAACTCGGCACGTGCCGGGTCTGCTTTGGGGTCGCCAAAGCCTACCAGTACAGCCTTGCGATTCATTTTGTCCTGCGTTTGCAGGTAGTCGAGTACCCGTTGCAGATCGCGCTGAGCCTTGTTGTCGAGAGTGGCGCTGCCTTGCTCGAAGCGAAAGTTCACCGATAAACGTTGCGCCTGTTTGGCCAGTTGTTGATACGACTCGGGCATATTCGGGTTAGGCGTCACCTTGACCGCTTGCACGGTCTGCGCGATGAAACCGTTTTGCGCCACAACTTGCTGGCCTTCTTCGCTGTGCGCAAACGCCAGCAGTTGCCTAGCCCAGTTGTTTTCGAGGGTGGGCGGCGCGTAGATGAACAGCCGGCGCGACAACGGATAGTCTTCGGTGGCAATTAGCGTGCGGCTTGGCAGCATCGGTTGCGAATCACCGGCGGCGATAGCTAATGCCTTGGCCTTGAGGATGTAGGGCAAACCAATGAAGCCGATGCCTTGCGCATCGTCACTGACAAGTTGCGAGAGCTTGTTGCTGTCTTCATAACGCTTGGCAGCGCTACTCAGGCTTTTACCGTTGGCAGCTAATACCAATTCCTTGAAGGTGTCGTAGGTGCCCGAGTTGTCATCGCGTGCATACAGATTGATCGGGCCAGGCTTGCCGCCGACATCGGCCCAGTTGCGGATTTCCCCGGCGTAGATTGCTGCCAGTTGATCGGTGCGCAGCGCGGAAATCGGGTTTTGCGGATTGATGATAATGGCCAGGCCGTCGATGGCGATGATCTGCTCGGCAGCCGGACTTTTCATGTCGCCGCGACTGGCCAGCGCGCTGACCTCACTGGGCTTGATCGGACGTGACGCCGCCGCAAGATCAGCCGTGCCATCGAGTAATGCTGTAAAGCCGGTGCTGGAGCCATGCGCGGCCATGTCGAAGTGCACGGTTTTGCCGTTGGCCGTGGTGGCGCTGATTTGTTGCTCGTTTTCGATAGCACCCGGCGTGCTGCGGATATTGCTCAGGCCTTGTTGTGCAAGCAGGCCCTTAACCAATGCAGGACCGAGCGCAGCACCGATGGTGTTGGAGCCCTGAATACGCAACTGGGGGTTATTTGCATCGGCGGCGAATACCGACCAGGGCAGGGCATAACAGATGAATCCCAATACCAGCAGGGATGTAGTACGACTCCAGACTTCGCGTTCACTATCGAACAGGGAGCGAGACATTCAGCAGACACCTTGAATAGACCAGTTTGGGTGCCGCGACGATAAGACAATCAGATGACTGCAATATGACAAGCAGTAGGAAGGTTGGGGTGTACGCAAAACGTGTGCGTCAGTTCACGCGAGCGTGCGCAGCGCACGCCGGGCTCAGCACTGTGCGCATATAGCATCAGCAATAAGCCCGGAGTAGCAAGACTTGTGGCCGTTCGGTGGGCCTAGTCCAGTTTCAGCCAGATAGGCGCGTGGTCGGAGGGCTTTTCCAGTGCGCGCAGTTCATAGTCGATACCCGCATCAGCGATGCGTGACTGCAGGGCTTGCGAGGCCAGGATTACGTCAATGCGCAGGCCGCGCTTGGGTTCGTCCTCAAAGCCGCGGCTGCGGTAGTCGAACCAGCTGAAACGATCATCAATTTCAGGGTGCAAATGACGGAAGCTGTCGACAAGGCCCCAGCCTTTCAGGGTCGCGAGCCACTCGCGCTCTTCCGGCAGGAAGCTGCACTTGCCGGTTTTCAGCCAGCGCTTGCGATTGACTTCGCCGATGCCGATATCCTGATCTTCTGGCGAGATATTGATATCACCCATCACAACTACCGCTTGCTCGGGGGTAAAACGCTCGAGCAACAGCTGTTGCAGGTCCGCATAGAAGCGCTGCTTGGCCGGGAACTTGGTGGGATGGTCGCGGCTTTCACCTTGCGGGAAGTAGCCGTTCATGACGGTCACTGGCTGGCCATTTGCATCGGCGAAGGTGGCGTAGATGAAGCGCCGTTGCGACTCTTCGCTATCGCCCGGGAAACCTTTATGCACTTCTAATGGTTCCTGACGCGACAGCATGGCAACGCCATAGTGGCCTTTCTGGCCGTGGTAATGCACGTGATAACCCAGTGCGCGAATGTCGGCTTCGGGAAATTGTTCGTCGGCTACTTTGGTTTCCTGCAGGCCGATAACATCCGGCTGATGTTTCTCGATCAATGCGGCCAGCTGATGAGGGCGTGCGCGCAGGCCATTGATATTGAAGGAGACAATCTTCATGACAGGCTGTCCTGGATTTTTGGCTAGATGAAGCGCAGATGCTAGCTGATCTGTCGGGCTCACGGCCAGCAATCTAGCGATTGCACTGCAGCGGTGCTAGTGTGAGGACAGGTGTTACCGATTAGCTGCAAGCCTGCCCGACGCCTTATTGACCCGCATGCAATTTCGACCCATGAGATAACTAAAGGTCATCGATTATGCCGAACAGTCCTGCTGAAATTCGTTTACTAGATCACGGCTACTCGCGCGAAGCGCGCTCCTTGTTGTATCAAGCCTATCGGCATGATCCAACATTCGCCCATATATTCGAGGCGGATCGTCCCGGATTCGATCAGCGGGTTCGCGCCACTATTCGCGAGCTGATTCATCAGCACTTTAATGAAGAGCTGCCAGCGCTCGGGTTGTTGATTGAGGATCGGCTCATTGGCATGGTGCTGATCGCGCCGCCGCAACGTCGGTTCGACCTGACAGAAAGTTGGGCCTGGCGCATGCGCATGCTGCTCACCACCGGTTTTCGCTGCACCCGGCGTTACCTTGAATACCACGACGCCGTCATGGCTTGCCTGCCCTCAGACAACTACCACGTGCTGCCTTTAATCGGCATACACCCCGAGTTTCAAGGCCAGCATCTGGGTGAGCAACTGCTCGAAGCGTTGCATGACTGGTGCGCCGAAGATCCGCACTCGAAAGGCATTGTGCTCGATACCGGCAACCCGCATTACCTGAGCTTTTATAAGCGCAAAGGTTATGAGGAAATCGGTGAAGTGGCGGTAGGCCCGATTATCGAGCATGTGTTTTTTCACCCCAATCCTCAGGTCAGTGTCAAAGCCAGCGCTTGATTCGCGCTGTGAAAACCCCGCTGAGTCTGCAAAGGAGTTGAGGTTTATTGCCTGACGCACGGATTTGCATTCACCCAAATGCATCGGCTGTATCCACTGTCAATGCTGAACGTCTACCTGCTCGTGCTAGCATCCGCTCTATGACAGTGGTTTTTAAGTATTTAACCTCCTTTTTGCTCGCGCTCTTCAGCTCGGTTCTGCTGGCGGAAGAGCGCTTGGTGGTAAAGATAGAACCGGCCAACAAAGCGCTCAAAGCCAACGTGGAAGGCTACGTCGGCGATCTTGGCGAGCGCGATGAAAAAGCCCTGTTGCGCTTTAGTCACATTGCTTCCGGTCAGGCCGAGAAAGCGCTGCAGGCCCTCGGCTACTACCAAAGCACGATCAACACCGAGGTCACTGACGACACGCCGGCCAAGCTGATCATCAATATTGAGGCCGGTGAACCGGTGCACTTGCGCAATGTGCTGGTGCGGGTTAAAGGCCCGGCCGCCGCGATGACAGCGTTTCGCCCGCCAAAGAGTGCGCGCCTGCAAACCGGCGACGTGCTCAATCACGGCACCTACGAGGCGGCTAAACGACACATCGAGAACCAGGCATCGCGTTACGGTTTCTTCTCCGGCAAGTTCACCGAACAAACCCTTGAGATAAACCCCGAAACCGGCACGGCTGATATCAGGCTGATTTACAGCAGTGGCGAGCGCTATCAGTTGGGCGCAGTGACCTTCAGCGGTGAAACCATTCTCGATGAAGAACTGCTGCGCCGGATGATCCCGTTCGAGGCAGATTCTGAGTACGACTCAGACAAGATCGCCCAGCTGTATCAGGCATTGCGCTCCAGCGGTTACTTCGAAAACGTGCAGGTTGATGCCAATCCCGCGCAAGCCAATGATCTGACCATTCCGGTCAATGTCGGGCTGGATATGCGTAAACCGCGCAGCGTGGGGTTTGGTCTTGGCTTCTCAACAGACGTCGGGCCACGCGGCAAGGCCAACTGGACACGGCATTGGGCCAACTCCAAAGGCCACAGCTATGGCACCGAGATGGAATTGTCGGCACCGCGTCAGAACGTCGGTCTGTTCTATGACGTGCCGCTTGATCCGCCACTGACTGACAAGTTCCGCTTTGCCGGTGGTTACCAGTACGAAGAACTGGCCGATACCGACACCCTCAGTAAGCTGCTCACGGTGGGTCCAGAATGGCACCGCCAACTCGACAGTGGCTGGCAGCGGGTGATTTCCCTGAAGTACCAGCACGAGGAATATCGCCTGGGTGATGATGAAGGCCTGAGCACGCTGCTCATGCCCGGGATCAGTTTTGCCTACCTGAAAAGCGACAGCAAGATCGACCCCAATCAGGGTTATCGTCTGCAGTTGGATTTGTCCGCTGCCAAGGAAGGGCTGCTCTCCGACTCCGACGTGGTGCACGTTAATGCCCTGGCCAAGGGCTTGTACACACTGGCTCAACGTCACCGTTTTCTGGGTCGCATACAGCTTGGCGCGACCGAGTCGAACGGTTTCGGCAATGTGCCGCCATCGCTGCGTTTCTTTGCCGGTGGTGACCAGAGTGTCAGGGGCTACGATTATCAGACGTTGTCACCGGAGAACTCCGACGGCGACAAGATCGGCGGCAAGTACATGGTCAGCGGCACCGCTGAATACCAATACAGCGTCGCCGATAAATGGCGCGTTGCCGGCTTCTATGACGCCGGTAATGCGTTTAACAATCTCGACCTGCCGAGCCTGAAAAGCTCTGTCGGTTTTGGCCTGCGCTGGGTATCACCCGTCGGGCCGTTGCGCTTTGATTTGGCTTTCCCGTTGAACGATGACGATTCTGGCGTGCACTTCCATTTCTCGATGGGGCCAGAACTATGAAGCGGGTATTACGCTGGGCTCTGGGCGTGATTGTTGTGTTGCTCCTGCTCATTGCGCTGGCCGTTCTTGGACTGCTGGAGACTCAAGGGGGCAGCCGCTGGATATTGCAGCAAGTGCCCGGCCTGATTGTCAGCAACTACAGCGGTCGGCTGGGCGGTCAGTGGCAGGCAGATGAAATAGTCTGGCAGCAGGACGCCACCAAGGCGGTGGTAACGCGCCCGGCCTTCAACTGGTCTCCCGGCTGTTTGCTAAAGATGACCCTGTGCATCAAACAACTGCATGTCGACAACATTGTTCTGGAATTGCCGCCATCCACCGAGACCAGCAGCGAGCCGTTCAGCTTGCCCGATGTGCAACTGCCGATAGACCTGCAAGTTGAAGACGTGCGCATCGGCGCGCTCGAACTCAATGGCGCGCAGCAACTGAAAAGCCTCAATCTCAATGCTCACTGGGCCAATCAGGGGTTGCAGATTGATAGCCTGGAGGTGCTGCGCGAAGATTTAAGCCTCAATCTCACCGGTCATTTGCAACCCAGTGGCAATTGGCCGTTAACGCTTAGCGGTGATGCAACCTTGCCTGCGCCAGATAAACAGCCTTGGGCTGTGCAGATAAAGGTTGGTGGTGAACTGCTTAACAGCCTCAACCTGGACATCGCCAGCATCGGTTATCTCAATGCGCAACTGACCGGCGCGGTACAGGCATTGGCCGAAGACTTGCCGCTGCAGGCACAAATCAAGGCCGATGGCTTTAAAGCCATTGCGGATCTGCCAAACACGCTGACGCTTAACCAGTTAGTGCTCGACGCCAAAGGCGACCTCAAGTCGGGCTACACCATTACCGGTAATGCTCAGCTGCCGGGTGAAGAGGGCCCAGTGGCACTGTTGCTCAATGCGTTGATAGACGCCAGTGGTGCGCAGATCAGCACCTTGCGCCTTGAAGATGAAAAAAAGCAGCATCTGCTACTGAGTGCGGATCTGGACTGGAGCGATGAGTTCAGCGCCGACAGCAAGATCGAGTGGGACAACTTCCCGTGGCACTCGCTGTATCCTGCGGTCGATGAGCCACCGGTCAAGCTCAACAAACTCTCCGCTGAGGTCAGCTACAGCAAGGAGCATTATCTGGGCTCGCTCGACGCGGCACTCGATGGTCCGGCAGGCGCTTTTACGGTGGTCACGCCATTCAGTGGCGACTTGCAGCAAGTGTTTCTGCCGCAGTTGCAGGTCGATGCCGGTCAGGGCAGTGTCTCTGGCGGAGTTAAAGTCGGTTTTGCCAGCGGTGTGACGTGGGATGCCCAGCTTGAGCTGAAGCAGTTTGATCCGGCGTTTTGGGTCGCCGAGCTGCCGGGTTCACTTGGCGGGCCCGTGCGTACCACCGGCAGCTTTATCAATGACAAGCTCAAGCTGGACAGTGACATCCGGATAACCGGTCGACTACGCGGGCAACTTGCGCTCATCAGCGCCAAGGCCCAAGGTGAGGGCGAGCAGTGGCGCGTCAATGATATCGAGTTGGGGCTGGGCGATAACCGCATCAAAGGCAACGGCAGCCTGAACAAAACGCTGGCCGGGCAGCTCAATTTGAATCTGCCCAAACTTGGTCAGCTGTGGCCGGGCCTGCAGGGTCAAGTTCAGGGCAACGTTGCTGTTTCCGGCACCCTCAAAGCGCCGCAAGGCACACTCAAGCTCGACGGCAAGGCGCTGGCTTTTCAGGACAATCGCGTACAAAGCTTGCAGGCAAATGCCCGACTGGATGCTAATCAGCAGGCCAAAATTGATCTCTTGCTGAATAAGATTATGAGCGGTGGCAACGTCATTGGTGATCTGGCGGTCGCGGGCAGCGGCGATATAAAGCGTCAGCAAGCGACCATCGACCTCAAAGGCCCGCAACTCAATACCCAGATTGCCGCGGATGGCACGCTCAACCAAGGTGCATGGCGCGGACGCTTGGCCAAGTTGGGTATTCAAGCGGGCGGGCAGGATTGGAAGTTACGCGCACCGGCGAGCGTAGAGCGCCTTGCCGATGGCAAGATCACTCTGGGTGAGCATTGCCTGGTATCGCAGGGAGCAAGCCTGTGCGGCGACAAACAACGGCTGATCCCCGATACGCAGTTGCGCTACAAGCTGCGCAACTTCCCGATGGACAGCCTCAAGCCCTGGCTGCCTGACGACTTTGAGTGGCAAGGCGAACTCAGCGCGGACATAAACCTTGATCTGCCTGCCAGCGGCCCGAAAGGCAAAATCAGCATTGATGCGGGGCAGGGCGTCTGGAAGGTCAGGGATAATCAGCAGTGGGTTGATTTCAACTACCAGCGCCTGCGCCTAGATACGGATATTGGTGCCAAACAAATCAGTACGAGACTGGACCTGCAAGGCCCGAAAATCGGCCAGCTCGACGTGCAGGCGGCATTTGATCCAAGGCCGGGCAGTCGGCCATTGTCCGGCACGTTCAGGCTCGCGGGCGTTGACCTTTCGGCCGCACGGCCATTTGTGCCAATGGTCGACCAGTTGCAGGGCCAGCTTAATGGCAGCGGCAGCATCAGCGGCACCTTGCTCAAACCACTGGTTAACGGCCAGGTACAGCTTAAGGATGGCCACATCGCCGGCGGGCAATTGCCGACCAATATTGAAGCGTTGCAGCTACAGGCCCTGATCAACGGCGAAAGCATGACACTCAGCGGTGACTGGCGCAGCGGCGAAACCGGCAGCGGTAAGATTAATGGCAATCTGGCCTGGGGCGGCCCGCTGGCCGGGCAAGTCAAACTGCAAGGTACGCGCCTGCCCATTGCAGTAGAACCCTTTGCCGAGATCGAAGTTGAGCCGGACCTGACGTTGGTAGTCGGCAACGAAGCTATGTCGATCAAAGGCCGCGTGGCCGTGCCGCGCGGCAAGATCGAGATTCGCGAAATTCCGCCGTCAACCGTGCGGGTATCCGAAGATGCGCGCATTGTCGGTGCCAAGGAAGAGGCCAAGCAGCCTGTGGCCATCGCCATGGATATTGATGTGGTTGTTGGCGAAGACAAACTCACTTTCAAAGGCTTCGGGCTGCGGGCCAACATTGCCGGCAAGGTACATATCGGCAACGACCTCGATACGCGCGGCGTGCTTGATCTCAAGGACGGTAAATTCAGCAAGTTCGGTCAGAAGCTGACCATCCGCCGCGCGCGCGTGCTGTTTGCCGGGCCGATCGACCAGCCGTACATTGATGTCGAGGCCATACGCGAAGTGGACGACGTTACCGCCGGTATCCGCTTGTCCGGGCATGCCGAGCAGCCGACGACTGAGGTTTTCTCTGAGCCGGCCATGAGCCAGAGCCAGGCGCTGTCCTATCTGCTGTTGGGCCGGCCATTGGGTGAGGAGGGCGACAGTAATCTGGTCGGTCAGGCAGTTCTGGCCCTTGGTCTGGCCGGTGGCTCCCCGATGGCGAGCAACGTTGCCAGCAAACTCGGCATCAGTGATTTCCAACTCGACAGCGAAGGCAGCGGCAGTAACACCAGCCTGGTGGCGAGTGGCAAACTCACCGATCGCCTGAGCCTGCGCTACGGCGTGGGGGTGTTCGAGCCAGTCAATACTGTTGCCTTGCGCTATATTTTGACCAAACGCATCTACCTTGAGGCGGCCAGCGGACTGGCCAGTTCTCTGGATATTTTTTACACCCGTGAGTTCTAGTCGCGCAAATACCCATCGTTATGGCTGTAAATGACGCTGCCAGTTGAAAAAAGACCGTGGTAGCATCCACCGCCGCTGGCGACTTTGTTGCCAGATGCTTCTGGAAATCTGTATGGCGCTACCCGACACACAGATCAAAAGTCCGCAATACAGAACTGTTATCGCAGTTCGACCCTAATCAACGGCCCGGTCACGATCCGGCTGTAAAAATAATAAGGAGCTACAGATGGAATTCATCAACACGCTGGTTAACCAGATAAACGGGCTCGTCTGGGGACCGCCCATGTTGGTGCTGATTCTGGGTACGGGCCTGTTCCTGATGCTGCGGCTGAAGTTCATGCCGCTGACCCATATTGCTGCAGGTTTCCGTTTGATGTGGCAAGGCCGCGTCAAGGGCGACAACGAAAGCGGCGAGATCACACCGTTCCAGGCACTGATGACCACACTGGCGGCCACCGTCGGTACCGGTAACATTGCCGGTGTTGCCACCGCCATCTTCCTCGGCGGCCCGGGCGCGTTGTTCTGGATGTGGTGCACGGCACTCGTCGGCATGGCCACCAAATACTGCGAAGTGGTTCTGGCTGTTCACTACCGTGAAAAAGACGCCAATGGCGAACACGTTGGCGGCCCGATGTACGCGATCAAAAATGGTCTGGGCAAGAAGTGGGCTTGGCTGGGTACAGCATTCGCTATCTTCGGCGGCTTGGCTGGTTTCGGTATCGGCAACATGGTCCAGGTCAACAGCATGGCTGGCGCTCTGGAAGAAACCTTCGGCGTGACCCCGCTGATCACCGGTGTCGTCAGCATGGTGCTGGTGGGCATGGTAATTCTCGGTGGTATCCGCCGCATTGGTAAGGTTGCCGCCTCGCTGGTTCCTTTCATGTGTGTGGCCTACATCATCGCAGCCATCGTGGTTCTGGTGGTAAACGCTGCGCAGATTCCAGCGGCATTCAACCTGATCTTCACCCACGCGTTCAGCCCGATTGCAGCCACTGGCGGTTTCGCCGGCGCGGCAGTCATTGCTGCGATTCGTTTCGGTGTTGCTCGTGGTATTTTCTCTAACGAAGCCGGTCTGGGTACTGCGGGTATCGCACAGGCGGCTGGCACCACTGATAGCCCAATTCGCTCTGGCATGATCGGTATGCTCGGGACGTTCATCGATACGCTGGTTATCTGCACCATGACGGGTCTGGTGATTATCTGCTCCGGTGTATGGACCAGTGGCACCAGTGGCGCGGCGTTGTCTGCTGCTGCGTTCGACTCGGCGATGCCTGGCATTGGTGGCCCGATTCTGACTATCGCGCTGGTGGTATTCGCCTTCACCACCATTCTGGGTTGGAGCTACTACGGCGAGAAGTGCTGGGAATACATGGTTGGCACCAAGTCGAACATGCCGTTCCGGATCGTCTGGGTATTGGCTGTACCGTTTGGTGCAATGGCCCACCTGGACTTCGCATGGCTGGTCGCTGATACGCTTAACGGCCTGATGGCGATTCCAAACCTGCTGTCGCTGCTGCTGCTTAGCCCGGTAGTGATCAAGCTGACCAAAGACCATTTCGCCAAGTAACCGGCAAATAGTCGATGGTTAAAAAAGCTCCCGTTTAGGGTAATGCTGTTCACTTAAGCGGAGCAGCCTTACGGTCAACTGGATACCGGGTTTTGGAAATCTTCACCGTCCTTGGTCTACCTGGCCTTGGACGGTGATCCAAAAACAACCCCGCGACACCTCCTCGTAACTCTGCTAATCGTCTGCCCGTTGCTGATACCGGATTGGCCGCCGCCATGACGATCAACTGCACTGCGATGTACTGGCAGGCGGGTTTGAAACGTATATC
>NZ_VBTO01000023.1:0-17352 GCF_013277615.1 Pseudomonas sp. MS19
GTTTTTACACACTCTGGGCCAAAAGCAGCCCCTCATGTGTGTCTACATAATTAAGCCGATTCACTCCGCGTCAGCCTACTGGTGAATTTCCGGTGCTTACTTATTCACGTCCACGACCACACGGCCCCGGATCTTACCGTTGAGCAATTCTTGGGCAACCAATATGGCCTCACTCAGACCGACCTCCTGGGTAATTTCATCCAGCTGTGCCATATCTAGACCGCTGCAAAGACGATCCCAGGCTTCGACCCGTTCTTTACAAGAGCGGGTGACGCTATTGATTCCAAGTAGGCTGATGCCGCGAAGGATGAATGGCGCTACCGTCGCAGGGAAGTCCATGCCTTGAGCCAAGCCGCACGCAGCAACTAAACCATCTGCGCGAATACCGGCACACACGTTGGCCAGTGTATGACTACCGACGGAGTCAATCGCTGCTGCCCAGCGCTCTTTGGCCAGGGCACGCCCGGGGTTGGACAGCTCAGCACGATCGATGATGGTACTCGCGCCCAGCCGCTTGAGGTAGTCCGCTTCCGCCAAACGTCCGGTCGCTGCAACAACGGTGTAGCCTTTGCGTGCCAGCAAGGCGATCGCGAAACTGCCAACGCCGCCATTGGCACCTGTCACCAGCACTTCGCCGCTCTGCGGCGTAAGGCCATGACGCTCCAGCGCGATCAGGCAGAGCATCGCGGTATAACCGGCAGTGCCGATTGCCATCGCCTGACGCTCGCTCAAACCTTCAGGCAAGGGAATCAACCAGTCACCATTCAATCTAGCTTTCTGCGCCAGACCACCCCAATGCCCTTCTCCGACGCCCCAGCCGTTGAGTAGCACCCGATCACCGGCTTTGTATGCCGAGTGGTTGCTGGACTCAACGGTGCCGGCAAAATCAATGCCGGGAACCATTGGAAAACGACGCACCACCGGGCTACTGCCGGTGATAGCCAGCCCATCCTTATAGTTCAGCGTGCTATAGGCCACACGGACGGTGACATCGCCTTCCGGTAGCTGCGCATCATCCAGCTCAGCCACATTTGCTTGGTAAACATCTGCGTCTTTATCAACAAGAATTGCCTTAAACATTGCTATCTCCAATTTAGACCGATCGTCTATAAAAAAACCGAAAAAAAGCAGGGGATCACCGTGTAACACCTGCAATAAAACCATCCGTGAATACATCCAGTGGCCGCACGTTTTGCACCAGCCTGGCACGCAACACGGCGCCCTCCCAGCCGATCCAGAAAAACGCGGAGAGTGCGTCGCAGTCACTCTCTACGCCTATCTGACCCTGCTTGACCGCATCCTGCAGGCAGGCAGTTAGGCGCGCCTGCCAGTCGAGCAGTACGCCTTCCAGTTCATTGCGAAAACTCTCCGGTAGTACGACGACTTCCTGACCAAGATTGCCAACCAGACAGCCGCGACGGAACTGGTGTTTAGTCATGCCTGACTTGGCGTCCTCGACAAAATTTCGCAGCCGTTGGAGAGGAAGCTCTGCTTCATTCAGCAACCAGCGATCCAGTTTGCGGGCAAAGTAATCGGCATAACGACGCAACACCGCCTGTCCGAAGGCTTCCTTACTGTCAAAGTAGTGATAGAACGAGCCTTTGGGCACACTGACCCGCTTGAGGACAGTGTCGATGCCGGTGGCAGCAAAACCTTGCTCGGTCAGTACTTCCATGCCACAACGAAGCAACACATCGAGTGTTTCAGTGTGCTCACGGGCAACTTTTGGCGGGCGGCCGCGACGGACCTGTGGCTTAGAAATAGTCATGCCGACATATTAGACCGATCGTATTTAATTACAACAAAAAAACGATCAAGACCATTTCCAGCCCGGTCTTAACGTTATCGGTTTGGCATGTGTCACAAGTGAGCGTAAAGAAGACGGTGCAGTAGTTAAGCGATTTCCAGTCTGCCGTACCTCCAGACACAGGAGGTACGGCAGAGTATTCGTTAAACGTCAGCAGTGCCTCTTCACTTCATGGTCGGCATGGAGAACTCAACACCTTCACGCACACCCGCTGATGGCCAGCGCTGGGTGACAGTCTTACGCTTGGTGTAAAAGCGCACGGCGTCAGGGCCGTAGGCATGCAGGTCACCGAACAGCGAACGCTTCCAACCGCCGAAGCTGTGGTAGGCCACGGGCACCGGCAGTGGCACGTTAATACCGACCATGCCGACCTTGATGTTGTCAGAGAAGTAACGTGCCGCCTCACCATCGCGAGTGAAGATGCAGGTGCCGTTGCCATATTCGTGGGCATCGATCAGGTCCATGGCCTCTTGCATGCTGTTGACCCGCACGACTTGCAGCACAGGGCCGAAAATCTCTTCCTTGTAGCTGACCATCTCCGGGCTGACGTTATCGATCAGCGTGCCGCCGACGAAGAAGCCGTTCTCAAAACCAGCCACCTTGGGGTTGCGGCCGTCGACCACGATCGTGGCACCCTGCTCTTCGGCGCTGTTGATATAGCCCACAACCTTCTGCTGGTGTGCCTTGGTGATCACTGGGCCGAAGTCGTTGCTCTTCTCTGAATAGGCACCGACCTTGAGGGATTGCATCGCGGCCTGCATCTTCTCGACCAGCGCATCGGCAGCCGCATCGCCTACTGCGACGGCGACCGAGAGGGCCATGCAGCGCTCACCGGAGGAGCCGAACGCCGCGCCGAGCAGTTGGTTCACGGCGTTATCCATATCGGCGTCGGGCATCACGATGGCGTGGTTCTTCGCACCACCCAAGGCCTGGCAACGCTTGCCATTGGCATTGGCGGTTTTGTAGATGTACTCAGCAATAGGGGTCGAACCGACAAAGCTGACCGCCATGACGCGCTCATCGTTGAGCAAGGTGTCCACCGCTACTTTGTCGCCGTTAACCACGTTCATCACGCCATTAGGCAGACCCGCCTCCTGCAACAGTTGGGCAATGAACAGAGTCGAGCTAGGGTCACGCTCGGACGGCTTGAGGATGAAGCAGTTGCCGCAGACGATGGCCATCGGGAACATCCACAGCGGCACCATCGCCGGGAAGTTGAACGGGGTGATACCCGCCACCACACCCAAGGGCTGAAACTCGCTCCACGAATCGATATTGGGGCCGACGTTTTTACTGTGTTCGCCTTTGAGCAACTCAGGCGCACCGCACGCATATTCGACGTTCTCGATGCCGCGCTGCAGCTCACCCAGAGCATCGTGGGAAATCTTACCGTGCTCCTCACCGATCATTTGTGCGATGCGATCGGCGTTCTGTTCGAGCAATTCCTTGAAACGGAACATCACTCGCGCACGTTTGATCGGCGGCGTTTTGCTCCACGCCGGGAACGCAGCCTCGGCGGCTGCAATCGCCTGCTCGACGGTGGCCTTGGATGCGAGGGCGACTTGTTTATCGGCTTCGCCGGTGGATGGGTTGAATACGTCCTGAAGGCGCTCGGCATCGGTAATGAGCTGACCGTTAATGAGGTGACCTACGATATTCATATACTTACTCCTGATGTGTTGATAGCACGGCGATGGGCCGCGAAAGGCTTAGGGGAAAATCGGTTACCAGAGGTTGCGGTAGATTTCGACCATCTGCTCCACCGTGGGAACGCGTGGATTGTTGCCCGGTGAGCCGGACGCCAGTGCTTGCTGCGCCATGGTTGGCATTAGCTCGAAGAAACGCGCACGGTCGATGCCGAATTGTTCTGGCGTCGGCACTTGTAGCTCGTCATTGAGTGCCTGCAATTCGGCCAGCAACTTGGCGTTGGCGGCATCGGTGCTGTCTTGCGTAGTGGCGATGCCCATGGCGCGCGCGCAGTCGGCGTAACGCTCGGCGGCGGAAGGAATCGAGAACGCCGTCACGCTGGGTAGCAACATTGCGTTGGACAGCCCGTGGGGCACATGGAAGAACGCACCGATAGGGCGACTCATGCCATGCACGAGAGCTACCGAAGCGCTGGAAAAGGCCACGCCGGCGAGGGTCGAGCCGAGCATCAGTGCTTCGCGCGCAACTGTGTCTTGCCCGGAGTGAAAGACGCGTCGCAGGTTTGGCCCGATCAAGCGCATGGCCGCCAAGGCCTGGCTATCGCTGTAGAGATTGGCTTTCTGGCTGACGTAGGCTTCGATGGCGTGGGTCAGTGCATCAATACCGGTGTCGGCGGTAACACGCGCTGGCAGGCTGAGGGTCAGGGTGTAGTCGACCAATGCAGCCACCGGCATAAAGCCGATACCGACGCAGAGCATTTTCTCGTCATTTTTCTCGTCAGTGATGATGGTGAAACGCGTGACCTCAGAACCGGTGCCAGCCGTGGTTGGAACCGCAATGATCGGTAAACCCGCCTCGGTGACGTTGCGCGGAAACTTGTAATCACGCATTTCGCCGCCCAACTTGGCCAGGATGCCGATGGCCTTGGCACTGTCGATCGGGCTACCGCCGCCTAGGGCGATGATGCTGTCGTAGTTGCCGGCACGGGCCTTTGCCACACCGGCCTGGATCGAGTCGACCGTGGGTTCTGGAACGGTATCAGCGAAGACTTCCACCGTCATTCCGCTGGCCGCCAGGGTCTGCTCGATGCGTGCGGCATAACCCAGTTGCACCATCATCTTGTCGGTGATCAGCAATGGACGAGAGCAGCCAAGGCTGGCGAGTACGCTGGGTATGGCGTCGCTGGCGTTAGCGCCAAGTTGCATGATCCGGGGCAAAAGCACTTGATTGGACATATGTACTCCACGATTTCTAGGCATGAGAAAGCCGTTGGGATCCGTTGGGCCGTCCCATGCGTCATCTTTAAAAGGCGGGTACCGTGCAGGCCTTGCGGGTACCCGTTAGGTTATTAGCGCTGTGGATCCAGTGGTGCAGCGGGGTTAGGCGTGGCTCCGAATGGCTGCATGACGGGGCCTTGAGCAGCACCGCCCGACGCGGTCGGTGCGGGGGCATCGACAATCAATACGGGTGAGTCCAGGCGGGTGCCGAAGTCCTGCTTGAGCATGCGTAGCAGCGACCACGCCAGAATCGCCAGGACGGGAATCAGCGGCAGGGCAACAATAATGGTCGAGGTTTGCACCGCCTTGAGTCCGCCGACCTTGATCAGGCCAATGCCGACCAATGCCAGTAGCAATGCCCAGGTAATGCGGATCCAGCGACGTGGTTCCTCATAACCGGACAACTTGTACGACGTGACTGAAGCCAGTACATAGGCCGCCGAGTCCAGGGTCGTCGCCAGGAACACAAAACACAGCAGCACAAAGCCGGCGATGATTACCTCGGCCATCGGCATGGTTTTCATGATCGCCAAAACGGTCGCCGGAATACCTTGCTGGTTGAGAATAGTGCTGACATCCAGCGCTCCGGTCAGCTGCAAGTCCAGGGCATAACCACCCCATACAGCGAAGAACACCCAGCAACCCAGGCTGCCCCAGACCAGTTCGGCGAACACCAACTCACGGATTGTTCGGCCCCGAGAAATACGCGCAACAAACAGCCCCATCATCGGTGCATAGGCGATCCACCACGCCCAGTAGAAAACAGTCCAGTCCTGAGGAAAACTGCCCTTGGCTATTGGATCGGTCCACAGGCTCATGTGAATAAAGTTATTGATCATCAGGCCCACACTGTTGGACCAGCCATTGACGATAAACAGAGTCGGGCCGACCGCCAGCACAAAGACCAGAAGCAGCACGGCTAAATAGACGTTGATGTCACTGAGCAGCTTGATGCCTTTACTTAGACCGAACCACACACTGGCACCGAACATTGCCGTCCACAGGCCGAGAATCAGCATGTCGAAGCCAAACGACGGCTGCAGACCGAACACATCGGAGGCCAGGGTAGATACCAACGGCACAGCCAAGCCCAGCGAGGTGCCAACACCGCCGACGATGCCGAACACCACCACGGTGTCGAGCAGGGTTCCTAGCCAGCCATCAGCCTTGTCACCCAAGACCCCGCGTGCCGCTACCGATAGGCGCACGCCTGGCTGACGACGGACATACATGGAGTAGGCAATCGGAATCGCCGGCAGGCAGTAGAAGGCCCAAGGCGTTAGCCCCCAGTGGAACTGCCCATAGGCCAGTGCCCACTCGGCGGCTTCCTTGCTTTTGGCGGCGATGCCCAGCGGCGGTCCATCAAAGTAGTAGATCGGCTCAACCCACGCCCAGTTGGCGATGGCAATACCGATGCCGCCACAGAAAATCATGGCAATCCAGCTGAAGTAGGAGAACTCGGGAACATCTTCAGCGCGGCCTAGGCGTACGTTGCCGTAGCGACCCAAGGCGAGCCATAGCAGGAAAAGCACAGCACCGAGGCCGCTAAGCAAATACAGCCAGCCGAAATTACCGGTGGCGAAGCCAAATAACTGTTTGATGATCAGGTTCCCAGATTCGGGATACATGACCAGTGGAATGGTGATGCCAAGAATGACTGCAATCGATGGCCAAAAAACCCGTCCATCGAGGGCTGAGCCGTTGTGTATGTTACTCATCGCGATAACTCTCCTCTTGTAGGCTGGCTACGGTGACTTCCGCTGAGCGGTCGCCGGGCCCGTAGTACGCGTATGCGAATTACGGCTTAACCGTGGTTGCACTCGATGCAGGAGCACATGGGGCCAAAGAGGGAGCGGTGGTCGTTGGGCATAACTTTTTTATATTTATTGTTCATGGCAGTTCTCGTTTAGGTCACTACTAGTGAGATAACGCTCCGGCACACCGGGCAGTGGCATTCCAGAGCGCGAGTTGGGTCTCGTGCTTAGCTCGGCAGGTACTCCTCACTCCAGCTTTCGCTGATGCTCTTGCGGGCAATAAGGGTGTCGACTTGCGCTTCGCTGTAGCCAAAATCGCGCAGCACCGTGCGCGTCGAAGCGCCGAATTTTTCCGCCGGTGGCAACGCGCGGATGGGCGCACTGCGTGGGCGGATGGCAAATGGATCAAGCTGGGTGACGCATCGACCGCTCGGGTGATCGGCATACACGCTGAACGAATAGCTGCCGTTCTCCGTGCCCGGTCGACCATCTGCAGGGCGGCTGTAACGTTGACGCAGGTTGTCTAAGTTGTCTGGCACCGCCGCGGCTATACCAGCGGCGTGCAGGCGGCTCTGCCAGGTAGCGGCTGGTGCAGTCAGCAGTGCATGGGTAAGGAAGGCGGCGCGGTCATTCGCCTCGGCGAGACCGGCCAGGCCTTCTACGCCGTCCAGCCGCGCCAGTTCAGCCACGTTGCTGTCCAGGTAGAGCCAGTCCTCTGCGGTACGGTAGAAGCGCGACAAGTCGCTATAGCCGACAGCATCGCGGCCGGATGGCTCATCAAAAGGTGCACGGCCGGCATAATCGAAGCAGAAAGGGATCTGCACCAGGTTGCCTAGCGAGGCCAATGAGGTGCGCGCACGACTGACCTGGCCTGTTACGGCTTTTTGATAGAGCGCGGTAGCAATGCCCAGGGCCGCAGCGAAACCGCACATGACATCAATGGTGCCGACATGAGCATGCTCTTCAGGCGTCTGCATACTGCCGCCGAAGCGCAACATGATGCCGGTAGTCGCCTGGATCAGGTCGTCGTAACCCAGGTAATCCGTACGCGGGCCATGGCGGGGGCCGCCGAAGCAATCCAGCTGGCAGAATATTACCCCTGGGTTCACCGCCTGCAGGCTTGCTTCATCAAGGCCCAGCGGAGCCAGCTGCCGATCGGGGGCGTTCATCACGATGATGTCCACCGAACGCACCAGGGTGTTGAACACCTCACGGCCATCTGCTTGGTTCAAGTCGACCAAGATGCTCTGCTTGCCGCGCGCCGACGACATTCCAAATACCACCGTATTCCAGGGGTCGTAGTTGGGTGTGGCTGGGTCGAGCTTGATCACCTCGGCACCAAAGCGGCCGAGGAATGAAGTGGAGTGCGGGCCGGCGATCACGTTAGTCAGGTCAAGGATGCGTACCCCTTCCAGCCAGCCAGCGACTTTACCTGTGGGGGCAGGCAAAGCCGGTGTTTCACATTCAGCCAGCGTGGCCAGGGCTTCCTGGATAGTGACGGTACGGCGCGCTTGGGGTGCCAGCATCAAATCGGCACTGTCTTCCAGCCACGCGATTGGCCCTGGCTGTTTCATCACCCCGTAGTGCGGGTCGTTGACGTCCACGACTAGGCCAGCCGTGTTGGCGTGCTCATCATACAGCCACTCCTGCGTGGAGCGATGAGGGGTGCCAGGGAACTGACCTTCGCCGAATATTTTTTCCCATTCGGCAGCTGTCTTGGTGAGAAAAACTTCTTTCATCCGCACCGAGATACGCTTGGCCCAGTCTGCAGGTAACGGGTAAACGCCAAGGGACGCATCACCTTCCCACTGCGCCAATGGCAGATAGGGATCTTCGACCTTGGGTAGGCCGGCAGCCAACATCTCTTCATACAGCCCCATGGCCTGCAGGCAGCGCTTGGCATGCGAGCGATGTGACGGGCAAACCGCATAGAACTTGCGGCCATCGGCACATTCATAGGTGCGGTAGAACGGATCGAGATATTCCTGCAGGTCCTCGTAGCTGAGGTTCATCGGCAAGTTCTCGGCACGCCGGCGCTCGATTTCTTTCTCACGCAAGGTCTTGTAGCGCAGCGGATAGCCATCGATCTTGATCGAGTTATAGGACAGCCCTTCCATAACAGCGGCCGCCAGAGGCACTTCAATTTGATCGCCCAGCCCACTGCTTTGCCGTGCTTGCAAGGCAAGTACTACTGCGGATACAGCCAGCATGGTGCCGTAGGAGGATGCCAGGGGCAGCGGCGAGAAACTTGGGTTTATGCCCATCAAGACGCGGTTCTGTCCCATGTCGGTAAACACCCCGGAGGCCGAGGCGATAATCGACTCGAAGGCCCGCCAATCACGGCGCAGCTCGTCGTTGGTGGCGAAGCCTGGAATCGACAGGGTGATCAGCTCGGGGCGCTGCTGGCGCAGTTCGGCAAAGTCCAGGCCGAGACGCTGCATGACAGCGGGGCGGAAATTTTCGATCACGATATCTGCGCTGGCGATCAGTGCCTTGGCGTCTTGCAGACCCTTGGCAGACTTGAGGTCGAGTTGCAGGCAGAGCTTATTCCGGTTCAGTACGGCGTTAGCCGGGCTGTCCCACAGCGGCCCGCTAGGGGGATCGATATGAATGACTGTGGCACCGAGGTCCGCGAGGATCATGGCCACGGCAGGCCCGGCGATGTATTGGCCGAAGTCGATAACCTTGACGCCATGCAGGGGCAGTTGCTTGAGATGTCCCATGATTCACCATCACTCTGTAAGGCTCGCTGCAACGCGAGCTTTTGTTGTTGTTGTGATTAGTCGCCGACATGCCTCGCCGCTGTTTTTCAGCAAAGCTTGGGTGACGATCTGGGGGCTACTTTCGGGAAATTACTGGAAGGGGAAAAGCAATAAAAAAAAGCCCTAAGGGGCTGTTTTATTTATGGCTGAAAAGAATCGCTTATATGTGACGAGCGCTTTTCGGAGGCCGCGCCGCCTTGCGCTACCCCGCCTACTGGGCTGTCAGAAAGGCTCGTGAATAGGACGAAGGGCGGCTGGGCAGGAACTGTAATGGCTTGCTATAACATCTGCTGGAGTATCAGGTATCGAGGTTTGCAGCCTGTGCTTCTGCCGTTAGCCAGGCGATGAATGCGGCGGCCTGCGGGTTTGCCAGGCTGTGGGGGGAGTACACCAAGTAAAAGGCCTCCAAGGTCTTGAAGCGCTGTTCGAAAGGCGCAATCAACGTGCCGTCCTTAAGCATCTGCCCAACCAAAGACGAGCGAGCGAGCGCAACGCCCTGCCCAAGTTCAGCCATCCTGAGTGCCGAAATTAGCGTGTCGAACTGCAACCCTTGGGATGAGTCCACCTGTTCTGCACCGGCTTTTTTCAGCCAGTATCCCCAGCCTTCCTCATAGCCCAGAACATGTAGAAGCTCGTGGCGGGCAAGATCTTTGGGGGCATTCAGCGGTTGTTGCTCAGTCCCCAGTGTCGGTGAGCACACCGGGACCAGCGTATCCCACGTCAAGCGATCGGCTTTCAGTCCGGGCCATTTGCCCTGGCCGTGACGGATTTCCATATCCGCTTCAACGTCCACATCTTCCACCCAGATATTACTGGTGATGTGTAAGTTGATCCCCGGATGCAGCTTGCGAAAGTCCGGCAGGCGAACCGCCAACCAGTGCATGAAGAACACTAGGTTGACTCGCACAGTCAGTACTTTGTGGTGCCCCTGACCGAAGATTTCATCAGTGGCGGCCGCCAGTCGTTCGACCGCCTCATGCACCGCCGGCAGAAAAGCCTGACCGGCCTCACTGAGTTCAAGGCCTCTAGGCAGCCTCTTGAACAGCACTGCCCCAAGCTTGGTTTCGAGCCCCTTGACCTGCTGACTCACGGCCGCTTGAGTCAAGTTCAACTCCTGCGCCGCATGGGTAAAGTTAAGGTGCCGGGCTGCACACTCGAATGCCCGCAACCAATTGAGCGGAGGCAAGCTTTTTTTCATCTTGGAAGTCTCTAGGCACTACGCAGCCAGTCGGGGCGCATGGGCTGGATGATGGGTGTTTGCTCACGTTAAGAGTAACCGCCGACTGCTTGCTCGGAATAGAGTACGGGAGCGATCCTGATTTTATACTTAACACCACCGGCTGCTTTTGGCCGACTCTTGCCCGTCGTCACTGGACAATTGTTGCCCTCCATGTAACCGTTGCGGGCTCGCCAACTAGGACGCTATCGCAGATCATTGCAAAAGCAAATGGCTAACTCGCAATGGTTTGATTGGGCGATCAAATACGATACATATACATATTCCAAGCTGGAGCCGAGTCATGAGTAGAAAGGCCCCAGCGTTGCACCATGCAATCAGGCCCGAAAATGCCAGTCGATGGAAGTCATTAGCATCAGGTAGCGCAGAGCTGCGCCGGAGTGATGGTTCTGCTCCTGCGCTGTGAGCTCTATGCCTGGTAAACGCAGTGTCACTCGAATGCCCAAGTGGCTGTTCTGGGTGCTTCGATTCTCTGGAACTTGCTCAATGAACTTCAGACGAGGTTTCCCCAGAACCGTTCGCCAACGGCTTTTGGTTTGCCTGGGCGTGCGCGTGTCGTAAATGATGAACTCAGTGTCAACTGAAGGGATGCCCAGCTCAGATAGAAGCCATAGATACTCACGGGCACTCTTATCATCCCTGCCGGTGTAAAAGCGCAGCGTCGTCTCGCTTGACCAGCAACGCTCCACAAAATCATCTAGCACTCGGCCAGCTTTAGCTTTATACCGACTGCTTAGCAAGCCATAAAGCCGATTCGAATAGACCGCTATCCCAGCCAGCCCCCGTGTTTGGGCGGTCTTGGAACAAGCCCAATTCTATAATTTGAGTCAGAGGTCACAGGGCGCTGCAAGCGATGCGTCCCGAGGTGGCTGATGTATCTTGCCCGCTCCAGCATGGCCGATCGATCAGCCTCGGTAAACGCAACCCAATCCATGTTGACCGACTGCCCCGATGACTCCGAGTAAGCCTCGTAGGCGAGCATGGATGAGATTTCATTTAATCTCGTCAGCGCCCACCCACTCTCATTCTTCTGAGGGGAAATAAGTGGCCGCCTAGCTTTAACTTTGTTATTGCGCCTGTAGAACTTCAGGCGGCCGATGATTCGCTGCATGTGCCTAATTTCTGCATGCATGCCTGGCGCAGGTGGGTCGTCCGGCTTATTTGGCAGGCTAACCTGTGCAATTTTCGCGATGACATGAGCAGACGGCCAAAATTCTGGATTCCACTGCCAGCACAATGCTGATAACCATGGCATGCAATGAACATAGTGCAGCAACGAAGTTTTGGGGCTCGCATGCCCGAGCACCGCGCTGGTTATATGGATCACCCGTCGGGTGGCGGCCTCCTGAGAGTGAAGAAATTCGCGGTTTAGCCGTTCTGTGTCCAGCAGCCATTTCATGGTTTTCGTATGCTCACCGAACAGCAATCCAGCCTCCTGACTAACACCAAATACTGACGCAGCTAACTTGAACGTCAGCCACGTCGCAGCGGAATGTCTCAAGTGGTGATAGTGCATATCGCTGCAACCAGTCACTTGGCGTAGGGCATCATGAATAGCCGGCATCAATGCTGACTCAGAAACCCATCGAGTCTGGAACTCGGGGATACAGAACAGGAATTCCGAATATGGACTCTTTAGCTCTTCGTCATCGCGTAGCTTGGCCAGACGCTCAATTAGCTGCAACTCATCTGGCTCAAGCAATACGTGAACTGGCAGGGTCCGTGTCGAGTTACGTGATTTTAACGAGCGCTGAGCGTGTGGTCGGATATGCAGGTTGATCGGTAGCTCAAGGGCAGTTAGTTGGTCAGGCGACAGCCGCTTGAGGTTCTGATGTCGACGCTTTACTGCAGCGGCTCGCGCATCAGGCAGCGAACACAATTGCAGGTCTCGACGCAGCAATTTCAGCGCCTCATTGCGGCGCAATCCCAGTCGAAACCCGAAGATCATCATGGCTTGGGCCACGATAGCGAGACGTGGTGAGCGCTGGCTCAATGGCCCTGTAGCCAAATCTCGCAGCGCTAGGCGATATTGCTCTTCACTGACTATCTGGGCATCGACGAACTGAGGTGTTTTCCCAATGCCCAGCAAGCTATAGGGGCTGATTGGAGGATACGAAAAAGTTTTCTGCAGGTGGCCGTGAAACTCCAACAATCCCTTGGCGAGATTCCTCCTCATAGACGAGGTGGGCTGCGCTTCCAGCATCAGCTCATAGAGCTCCTCGAGCGCATCTGGCGAAACATCCAAGACCGAATCAGCAGAGAGCAGATTGTCCAAGCCAACACCGACATCCCGAACATAGTTAGCAACTGTTTTGGGCTGTAACGTGTTGCCGTAAAACGAGCGGCCGTGAAGCAGGATCGCCGCCCAGCCACTGATCAAGGCTTCAAGCGTCTGAGGTCGAGGTACATTCTCTACTGCTGAAACTTGCTGTTTGCGGATCCTTCGGCACAACACCGTCAACCACTCGGGGACATTTTGCTGGGCTCTGCGAAATCGGTGCTTTTTCCGTTTCTGTTTCTGTTTCTCTTCGCTTCTTGGTGCTGGCGCATTCCCGCTCAAATGCTGCCATGAGTCCGACAAGACAGAATGCGACACAAAGTTGGATCTTGTAGCGTAATTTATTAGCAGCTGTGGTAACCGTGTTTGACGCTCGATACGCAGTAACTCGAACGCACGCTCTAGAGAGGCTGGCTGGTTGTCAGGACAAATTTCTCCTGCGACCAAGGCCGCTTGAATACATTTTAATTTTCCGTCCTTTCGAGTCAGGTAAGACTGGTTATCGGCTAGATCTGCAGTACAGCGCGACAGAAGCGACAGCGTTATCGGGTCTGGAAACCACTGCCGGTTCTCAGCCTCAGGTTGACCTCGGATTGAGAGCCGTAGCCGAAACTCTGGTATTCCGGATATCCAAATGACCTGCCCTAGGTCAAGCTGAGTCAGCGCGGTCAGCTGGGGAATGTCCATCAGAGCGCCGTAATAGGCAGCACTAAGAAGAAGCAGCCCAATCCGCGTATGGGGTGTGAGTTGTTCTAGATCACGCCTAATGGCGCGCGCCATCGAATCAACCATGTCCTGACTAGCCGACAAATTCTCTGAGTTGTATAGGTCTGGATTAATCGGATTTGGGCGGCGCTGCGTTTCGATTGCTATCGGAGCCAGAGGTAAGCTCAGATTAAAACTCTGCGCCCGACGCGTCACTTCTACCAGCGTGTTGCGTAATGTTGAGTCTTCGAGCTGACTACCGAGATTCTGCATTTCCTTGATGGGAAAGCTACACAGAGAACGTAGTCCGCAGAGCCATTCGCCGATACTGTTACCGGAGTCTTTGCAGCGCTCCTGGAGTGTCACAAGATATCCGCTTTTCCACTCTGGATCATGCTTATCCGGGCTCCAGATAACAGACAGCATTTCATCCGAAAGTCGTGACCTATTCATGCATCAGCCTCCGCAACCAGGTGGCTGTTGCGAACCGTCCAGCCTAGCTCCCGCATGAGTGGCAACAAGTGGGTATGAAGGCCTTGGACATAGGTACGCGGGCAAAAACTCGAGTAGATATCTTGTGGTTCTTCGCCACTTAGCCAATGGCCCATCAGAGCCGACAGTGTCTCAGGCGGACATCCGCGCTCGGCGAGCTCAGTTCTCAAGAATTTACGGAATCCATTCACTGGATGAGGTTTGAAACCCTCAACCTGGCGCATTACAGCTTTGATATGGAGCGGCCGGATTTCCTCGTAGCAAAGACAACCATCATCGGTTTGACGCAGGAAAAATCCGTGAGTAGGAGTCGGGGCATGTAAGTCGAATTGTGCGGTAATTGCCCTGCAGTGAGCCTTATAGGCTTTTAACTGTCGTTTTAGTTGGTCAGTCAACGCTACCAGGCGACTCATATGCCCATCATCTGAGCCTTTGTCCCCCAGCGTGCCGTGCCCCCAAAGCGATATAAATTCGTCTTCATGCTTCAACGGGTCGCGAATAGCTCGACATCCTGTCGCCATAAAGAACATTTGAACCGTCCACAGCGAAAAGCTGTTATGCCAATGAACAAGCTGCTGGCGACTTTTTCGAGGGCGTTTACGCAGCACTGCCAGCAACGCATCAAGATTAGCTTTAACTGTATCCAGCCTAAGGCAGTTTCGGGCACCAACAGCCACCTCAGGAACAGGGGGAATCGATACACTAGGGGCCTCCAATCCCACTGAGGCATAAACCGCAGCCAACACTCGCTGTACTGATTGGCAATACAGGCGTCGCAGATAGTTAATGCTGTACTGGCTGTAATACAGCGGTGTGTTTGCCGAAAGACAGGGCATCCCAGATAGCATGGTGGCTGCAACCACATCGTGAGAGTCTGCGATGATTTGGCGATGAAGATAGGAGCGCACTTTGTGCATCGTGTAGCGAGGATCTTCGCCTCCAAGCTCGCCCAATAAGTTTCGGATTTCACGCTCGACGTCTTTGATCTTCCAGGTGATGACGGGAGAGCCATTCACCGGCGACAAGTCCCGGATTGACATAACAAGCGCTGCCGCCCCAACCATGTCCGGTACCGAGATTGTTGGCTGAGACGCTCGAACGGCATCTCGAGGCAGGAGCTCTTCTGCTGCATAGTCCGGTGTCGGTGCAAAAAATCTGAACTCCGCCGGCCCTGCCTCATCAGCCAGAACCAACTCCAGCACCGAGTTCGGGCGAGCATTGCGCTCGGCTATCCGTAGTTTTTTGCAGTCCTCGAGTGAGCGACCGAACCAGAGCATGAGATGAAGTACCAGCAGTGCCTCCAAGCGCCTCCGTATCTGTGTCTGCTCCTGGCCAGGAGAATTACGAATTCGTTCTCGACAGAATAGAAATTCATCAGTGACACCAAACAGTAGGTTTGCTAGTTCATACTGCGTGAGCAGGTTGTAGCCAAAAGGCAAAAACTGCCTACTGCGAGCAATATGAGCAAGCATGCCCTCATGGCTGAGCAATTCAGCTACATATGGCCTGATCTCGCCTCTTGTATCGATCAAACATATTTCACGCGCCGCGGTTATTTCGCCCGGCGGCAGTGCTTCATCTAAATCATCGTCTAGCGGTTGGGACGCCACGAAACTTATATATCCAGGGAGCAAATCTGGGTCGTCTGGATCATCAAGCGGGAACTCGCTAGCACCTTGGCTAATTAGTACACCTAGGCCTGCGCTTTTTGAACCGCCATTGTGATGATGACCGCCACCGCCGTGACGTTCAGGCGGCTTCTCACCACCGAAATAGCGGGCGAGACGAACGATCGATCTGAAGTACTCTGCGAGATAATTAGTTGAATTGCCGGCGTCGAATTGACGGCAGCCCTGAGCAAACACAGCAGAACTGGACCATATATTTAGTTCACTTGGTATAGACAGTATCTGCTGTCTGCAAAGCGCTCGGAGTTTCAGATACGCGGTGTATCTCTGATCTTTAAGGTCCAAGCCATCAGCCCTTTGCTGATAGGCCACGAGCAGTTGCCCAATAAGGCGGTAGTAATCTTGCTCGCATTCTGAATCAGCAGGTTCATGCCAAAGCGTTGCGTATGGGAGCGGGTATTTCTTTACACCCTTATGGATAACTGGATTACGTTTACGCCGCATATCCCCTAGGTAAAACATGGGGCCTAAACTAACAATAAAATCAGGATTGTTTCGGATTGAAACAACCCAACAGCACTCGTCCCGCCAGGCTCTGAGATCGCACGCGCCTAGGTTGAGCACTGGCGGTATGTCCATGGCATCAAGCGTATTTAATAGCCCTTGCATGACCCTAGGTAGATCTATCAACAACGGCGGAGGATCTAAAAAATTTAAAACTTCCTCAAGGACATCTGTATCCCGCCCTACGTCAGATGCTAGTGCATGTAACTTTTCACGCGGGGTTGCTGTGCTAATGTCAGTCAGTAGCTCAAAAGCCTTCTTGCCGGGGTTAGGTGTGTCTAGCATTACTTTCTCCGTCGATAGTTTTCCTATCAACAGTGCAAACCACCCCCCCAAAAAACGCTGATTTTTAATTTTTATTGTGAGCTTCAGGGAAAAATACCAATAGATATCCCGCATGCGGGACTAATAGCCTGTTGCCACGTCCAGCTTTATCAAGAGAAAGGACTCATCAACGCATCAGGACACAGCTACGCCTAGCCAGCACTACTTGGAGTCTCAGCTTGTCTGCAACCACTGTGTAGGGTG
Organism: Pseudomonas sp. MS19; assembly: GCF_013277615.1. Lineage (NCBI taxonomy): Bacteria > Pseudomonadati > Pseudomonadota > Gammaproteobacteria > Pseudomonadales > Pseudomonadaceae > Pseudomonas > Pseudomonas sp. MS19. The sequence continues at coordinate 16,680 of NZ_VBTO01000023.1, forward strand.
GTGGGTTTGCTGCGCCCAATCTACGAATTAACCTTGCCAAACACTGTGCGAGAGCTGTGGAATGAAAATAAAGTTTCATCCTTAAAAGGGGCCCCTGACTCGGTGAGGCTACCCGGCCATACCCTGTCCCAGCCCGAGCAAAAGGCGGCGGCGCTGGTCTGGCGGACATCACAGTGGCGATTTCTGGCCTCCTGATTGGATGAAGCTTTATTTTCATATCTTTTACGCATGCGACCCGCTTGGCCCCTGCTTAATGCGCATTAGGATGAAACTTTAACGGCGGTTCGAGGCCTGTGACTCTCCGCGAGCCCAGCAAATCTGTACGGTTTAGGATGAAACGTTATTTTCTTCCCACAGTTGCGCCCTATCGGCGCGGTGACGGCGATGTAGGTTTGTTGCGCCCTAACTGCGCGGGGCTGGGGTTGTAGGTTTGTTGCGCCCTATCGGCGCGGTGCCGGTGTTGCAGGTTTGTTGCGCCCAACCGGTGCGGGGCTGGGGTTGTAGGTTTGTTGCGCCCTATCGGCCTGGCGCCGGTGTTGTAGGTTTGCTGCGCCCAATCGGCGCGATGCCGGTGTTGTAGGTTTGCTGCGCCCTAACTGCGCGGGGCTGGGGTTGTAGGTTTGTTGCGCCCTATCGGCGCGGTGCCGGTGTTGCAGGTTTGCTGCGCCCTAAC
>NZ_VBTO01000024.1:0-26728 GCF_013277615.1 Pseudomonas sp. MS19
CACCCAAACAATTTGATGTTTGTGTGTCTCTGGAAGTAGAAACACCGAAAGTTTGCGAAACTACAAAGCATCACATACCCGATTCGAAGCAGCGTCCCTGACGAGGCTTCAACAAATTGCTTGACGACCATAGAGAATTGGAACCACCTGATCCCATCCCGAACTCAGAAGTGAAACGATTCATCGCCGATGGTAGTGTGGGGTTTCCCCATGTGAGAGTAGGTCATCGTCAAGCGCCTATACCAAAACCCCAGATCGTGTAAACGGTCTGGGGTTTTACTTTGTGCGCTGGAAAATGCTCGGGTGTTCGGAAGCGGCGGGCAGCAGGCAGCAAAGCGGCGCCACTACTATCGCAGGTTGTTTAGCCCCGTTGCGCGGTGCTAAACAGCGCAGTCCACGGCGTTGCTATCCAGTACAGGTTGCATCTATAAAAAGCCGGTCATAAAAAAGCGCCTATGCAGTCATGCATAAGCGCTTTTGAATCAGGCGTGTGAGCTGTCAGTTCTTGGCGATCAAGTTGCCAGCATGCAGGCCGCATTCTTTTTGGGTTGCTTCTTCCCACCACCAGCGACCTTCGCGCTCGTGCTGGTTGGGCAGAACTGGGCGGGTGCATGGCTCACAACCAATGCTGATAAAGCCACGTTCATGCAGCGCATTGTAAGGCAGTTCGAGCATGCGGATATACGCCCAAATCTCTTCGCTGGTCATTTGTGCCAGCGGATTGAACTTGTAGAGCGGCTTCTCTTCGGTGCCAAACGCGCCATCAATCTCGACAGCGGCTACCTGGCTACGGGTGCCAGGGCTCTGATCACGACGCTGGCCTGTTGCCCAGGCGCGTACTTGCGAAAGTTTTTTGCGCAGCGGGGCTGTTTTGCGGATGCCGCAGCATTGTGAATGGCCGTCCTGATAAAAACTGAACAGACCCTTTTCCTTGACCATGGCCTGCAGTGTTTCTGCATCCGGTGAAAGTATCTCGATCTGTATCCCGTAATGGTTACGTACCTGATCGATAAACCGGTAGGTTTCAGGGTGCAGGCGCCCAGTGTCCAGGCTGAATACTTTGACGTTCTTATTAAGTTTCCAGGCCATGTCGACGAGGACGACATCTTCTGCGCCGCTGAACGAAACCCAGAGATCATCGCCAAAATGCTCGAAGGCCAGTTTGAGGATGTCTTGTGCAGATTTGCTGGCGTATGAGGCAGCCGCTTCGGCGACATCGAAGGGGTGGTTCATCAGGCTGTATCCTTAGTTATCGTGGTGTCTGGCACCTTGTGCGGGGGATGGTAACAAAATCCTGTTATGCGTCTAAATAACCTTCAGCCATGTCTATTGCCATATTTGCGTATAAGCACGCGTTGCATGGCGTTTACCAAATCGCTAGAGTGCCGCCTCGACTAAAAACAATCCTGGAGCATCCTGTGGAAATCGCTTGTCTCGACCTCGAAGGTGTCCTCGTTCCTGAAATCTGGATCGCGTTCGCCGAGAAAACTGGTATCGAATCGCTTAAAGCGACCACTCGGGATATTCCCGATTACGACGTGTTGATGCAGCAGCGCCTGCGTATTCTGGACGAGCACGGGCTGAAGCTTTCTGATATTCAGGAAGTGATCGCCACCCTCAAGCCACTCGAGGGTGCAGTTGAGTTTGTTGATTGGCTGCGCGAACGTTTCCAGGTAGTCATTCTGTCCGACACTTTCTACGAGTTCTCCCAACCCTTGATGCGTCAGCTCGGTTTTCCGACGCTGCTTTGCCACAAGTTGATCACCAATGAGCAGGATCAGGTCGTCAGCTATCAGTTGCGTCAAAAGGACCCGAAGCGCCAGTCGGTGCTGGCGTTCAAGAGTCTCTATTATCGGGTGATTGCGGCAGGTGACTCGTATAACGACACCACCATGCTGGGCGAGGCGGATGCCGGTATTCTGTTCCATGCACCGCAAAATGTAATTGCTGAATTCCCGCAATTTCCAGCCGTGCACACTTATGAAGACCTTAAGCGTGAGTTCATCAAGGCTTCAAACCGCGACCTGAAGCTTTAGGGCTCTAGATAAGCTGAATTTATTAATGCGCAAAAAAACCACGATCGAGCTTTGGCTGTCGTGGTTTTTTTATGCCTGGCGCTGGCGCGTTATTTAAAGCGACGTTCTACGCCTTTCTCGACAAGAATTTTTGCCGAGATTTCCTCAACCGAGAAGTGCGTTGAGTTGATGGAGTTGATGTTTTCGCGGCGGAACAGGTTCTCGACCTCACGCACCTCGAACTCGCACTGGGCGTAACTGGCATAGCGGCTATTGGGCTTACGCTCGTTGCGAATCGCGGTCAGGCGCTCTGGGTCGATGGTCAGGCCAAACAGCTTCTCTTTATACTTTTTCAGCGAGGCTGGCAGTTGCAGGCGTTCCATGTCTTCTTCGGTCAACGGATAGTTGGCGGCGCGAATGCCATACTGCATTGCCATGTACAGACACGTAGGCGTTTTGCCGCAGCGTGACACACCCACCAGGATCAGGTCCGCTTTGTCATAGTAATGCGTGCGCGCACCGTCATCGTTGTCGAGGGCGAAGTTGACCGCCTCGATGCGCTCCATGTAGTTGGAATTGTGTCCAATGGAGTGCGATTTACCAACCGAGTAGGAGGAGTGCGAAGACAATTCCTGTTCGAGCGGTGACAGGAACGATGAGAAGATATCAATCATGAAACCTTCGGATTCAGCGAGGATTTCGCGAATATCCTGATTGACAATGGTGTCGAAAATAATTGGCCGAGTGCCATCCCGCTCGGCAGCCGTGTTGATTTGTTGTACCATGGCGCGCGCCTTTTCCACGCTGTCGATGTATGGGCGCGTGAGTTTAGTGAAGCTGATGTTCTCGAATTGTGCCAACAGACTCTGGCCAAGCGTTTCGGCTGTAATGCCGGTACCATCGGAGATGAAGAAGGCGGTTCGTTTCATTTGCGCAATGGGCCTTAAGCTGAGTACATTTCTTGGCTATGATAGGCCTCGCTCAAGCAGGCCCAACAGCCTGCATTGTTACTTATTTTCCAGGGCCCGGCCACAATCAGGCATATTCCCTTTGCTGCGATTGCCCAGCTCCTGAGCTTTTCCAATACCTTTAGTGGAGAGATCACCTTGGTAGAGTACGTAGTTTCCCTCGATAAGCTCGGCGTCCACGATGTTGAGCACGTAGGGGGCAAGAACGCCTCCCTGGGCGAGATGATCAGCAATCTTGCCGGCGCCGGTGTTTCGGTTCCTGGCGGTTTCGCCACTACTGCGCAAGCGTATCGTGACTTCCTTGAGCAGAGCGGCCTCAACGCAAAAATTCACGAGGCACTCGACGCGCTCGACGTTGATGACGTTAACGAGCTGGTTAAAACCGGCGCCATGATTCGTCAGTGGGTCATGGAAGCTCCGTTCCCTGAGCGTTTGGACAGCGAAATCCGCAAAGCGTTTGCTGAAATGGCTGGCGATAACAGCAATATGGCTGTTGCCGTACGCTCATCGGCAACCGCAGAAGACCTGCCGGACGCCTCATTCGCCGGTCAGCAAGAGACCTTCCTCAATATCCGTGGCGTCGATAACGTCATCCGTGCGGCCAAGGAAGTGTTTGCATCGCTGTTTAACGACCGCGCTATTGCTTACCGCGTGCACCAGGGCTTTGACCACAAATTGGTCGCCTTGTCTGCCGGCGTTCAGCGCATGGTCCGTTCGGAAACTGGCACCGCTGGCGTGATGTTTACCCTTGATACCGAATCCGGTTTCCGTGACGTCGTGTTTATTACCGGCGCCTACGGCCTCGGCGAGACTGTGGTGCAGGGCGCTGTAAACCCTGACGAATTCTACGTTCACAAAAATACCCTTGAGGCTGGTCGCCCTGCGATCCTGCGCCGTAACCTCGGCAGCAAAGCCATCAAAATGATCTACGGTGACGAAGCCAAAGCCGGCAAGTCGGTCAAGGTTGTTGATGTGGACCGCGCTGATCGTGCGCGTTTCTGCCTCAGTGATGCAGAAGTCAGCGAACTGGCCAAGCAGGCCATGATCATTGAAAAGCACTACGAGCGTCCGATGGACATCGAGTGGGCCAAAGATGGTGATGACGGCAAGCTGTACATCGTTCAGGCTCGCCCTGAAACCGTTAAGAGCCGTGCCAGCGCCACCGTGATGGAGCGCTACCTGCTGAAAGAAACCGGTACTGTTCTGGTTGAAGGCCGCGCAATTGGCCAGAAGATCGGCGCTGGTAAGGTGCGTGTCATCAACGATATCGCTGAAATGGACAAGGTTCAGCCGGGTGATGTGCTTGTTTCGGACATGACCGATCCGGATTGGGAGCCGATCATGAAGCGCGCAAGCGCGATCGTTACCAACCGTGGTGGCCGTACCTGTCACGCCGCGATTATCGCACGTGAGCTGGGTATTCCTGCTGTAGTGGGTTGTGGCAACGCGACTCAACTGCTCAAGGATGGCCAGGGCGTCACCGTTTCGTGCGCTGAGGGCGACACCGGCTTTATCTTTGAAGGTGAGCTGGGCTTCGACATCCGCAAGAACTCGGTTGAGGCGATGCCAGATCTGCCGTTCAAGATCATGATGAACGTCGGTAACCCGGATCGTGCTTTCGACTTCGCTCAGCTGCCAAACGCAGGTGTAGGTCTGGCGCGTCTTGAGTTCATCATCAACCGCATGATTGGCGTGCACCCCAAGGCTTTGTTGAATTTCGCCGGCTTGCCAGCGGATATCAAGGAAAGCGTAGAGAAGCGCATCGCCGGTTACGACGATCCGGTCAACTTCTACGTCGAGAAGCTGGTTGAAGGTATCAGTACCCTGGCAGCAGCGTTCTGGCCGAAAAAGGTCATCGTGCGCCTGTCCGACTTCAAGTCCAACGAATACGCCAACCTGATCGGTGGCAAGCTGTACGAGCCGGAAGAAGAAAACCCGATGCTGGGTTTCCGTGGCGCCTCGCGTTACATCAGCGAAGCCTTCCGCGACTGCTTCGAACTCGAATGCCGTGCGCTGAAGAAAGTACGCAACGAGATGGGTTTGACCAACGTCGAAATCATGGTGCCGTTCGTACGTACCCTGGGCGAAGCCAGTCAGGTTATTGATCTGTTGGCGCAGAACGGTCTGGCCCGTGGTCAGGATGGTCTGAAGATCATCATGATGTGCGAATTGCCATCCAACGCCATTCTGGCTGAAGAGTTCCTCGAGTTCTTCGATGGCTTCTCCATTGGTTCGAACGACTTGACTCAGCTGACGCTGGGCCTCGACCGTGACTCCGGGATCATCGCCCATCTGTTTGACGAGCGTAATCCTGCGGTCAAGAAGCTTCTGGCTAATGCGATTGAAGCCTGTAACAAGGCCGGCAAATACATCGGTATCTGTGGTCAGGGCCCATCCGATCACCCTGATCTGGCACGCTGGCTGATGGAGCAGGGCATCGAAAGTGTCTCGCTCAACCCGGACTCTGTATTGGATACATGGTTCTTCCTTGCCGAAGGCCAGCAAGGCTGATAACCCTTCAATACAATTGATTAAGGGCGGGTTCTTCCGCCCTTTTTTGTGTCAGGTTGAAAATGCAAAGTAGCAGCAAGCTGTTCCCTGTCGCCTTGGTAAGCGCCGAAAATCGCGGTGATCTTAGTGAGGATGTTTATCGGTTAAAACCTGGCAACAGCCCGGATCGCAGTGTCGAGATTGCCCTGACGCGTTTGGGTAATGCAGGATTTGCCAACACCAGCGGTATACCTGTGGTCCTGCTGCATGGCAGCTTTTCTAACCGACGCTTCTGGTATTCCCCAAAATGTATTGGCTTGGGGCCGTATCTGGCGCGAGCAGGGTTTGATGTGTGGATTGCCGAGATGCGTGGTCACGGCCTGTCGCCTCGCAATCAGAGTTATCAAAGCAACTGCGTTGGCGATTATGCGCGTTACGATTTGCCTGCTATCAGTGACTTCATTTATGAGCAAAATGCCCGTCCAGCACACTGGATCGGTCACTCGTTGGGCGGTACGACACTGGCGGCAGCATTGGGTGGGTCTTACATGGAGCCTTCTCAAATCGCATCGGTTGCTTTGTGCGGCAGTCAAGTCAGTCGCAATTATTGGCTGCTCAAGGTGCCACCGGTGCAGTGGGTTGGGCGCTTTGTGCTTAAGCGTTTTGAAGTGTTGTCGGGCTCACGTCTAAAGCGCGGCCCGGAAGACGAGCCGATTGGTTTAGCGATTGAAGCGTTGCGCTGGCATGGCCTGTTCGGTCGCTTTGGTGATGCCGAGCGCAATTGGTGGCAGGGCCTGAGCAGCGTCAGTTTGCCGGTGATAGCTGTCGCGGGGGCAGGGGACAAACAGGATCCGCCCTGGGCGTGCCGCAAGTTGCTTGAGCAGTTCGGCTCGTCTGCTCGTGAATTCATTCAGCTGAGCAAGGCTGATGGCTACGCGACGGATTACGGGCACATAGAGATGCTGGTGAGTAAGACTGCGCAGCAGGAAGTCTGGCCATTGCTGCTGAACTGGATCACGCAATGCCAGGCCTGAAGTTGTCCGGTGGCGCTGGCGGATTGCGTTACCGGGTGTCCTGACTTTACATTGTGCTGTTAATCGGACGTTATGCGGGCGACTTGATTGCGCCTGCCACGTTTTCCAAACCATCTTCCAGAGGAGCATTCTTATGCATTACATCACTCCAGATTTGTGTGACGCCTACCCTGAACAGGTTCAGGTCGTAGAGCCGATGTTCAGCAACTTCGGTGGTCATGATTCCTTCGGCGGTGAAATTGTCACTATCAAGTGCTTTGAAGACAACTCCATTGTCAAAGAGCAGGTCGATCAGCCGGGCAAAGGCAAGGTCATGGTCGTCGACGGTGGCGGTTCCCTGCGCCGCGCGTTGCTGGGCGACATGCTGGCCGAAAAGGCTGCCAAAAATGGTTGGGAAGGCATCGTTATTTACGGCTGTGTGCGGGATGTTGATGTACTGGCACAAACCGATCTGGGTATTCAGGCGCTGGCAAGCCATCCGATGAAAACGGATAAGCGCGGCATCGGCGATCTCAACGTCACAGTGACATTCGGCGGCGTTACGTTCCGCCCGGGTGAGTTTGTCTATGCAGACAACAACGGCATCATCGTATCGCCTGTCGCATTGCAGATGCCTGAGTAAGATAAAAATTAAGACAACATTGCCAGCAGATGGGGGAGCTCAGGGATGAATGCGGATAAGGCCTCAACCGTGGGGCTTGTTCACGCCTATTTGCTCGATGGCTTGGGCGGCGGTCGCCCGCTTGAATGGGAGCAGGTGGTCAGTTTGCAATTGGAGGAGAAAGAAAGCCTCTGGTTGCACTGGGATCGAAGCCATCCGGATACTCAGCAGTGGTTGCGCTATGAAAGCGGGCTCAGCCAGTTTTCGTGCGACCTGCTGCTTGAGGAAAATACCCGGCCGCGCCTGCTGACATTGCCGGACAATGAGCTTCTGCTGTTCCTGCGGGGATTGAATCTCAATCCCGGCGCTGAGCCTGAGGACATGGTGTCGCTGCGTATTTTTGCGGATGCGCGCCGGGCCATTTCTTTGCGCTTGCGGCCGTTGCGTGCCACTGAAAGCGTGATTGCAGACCTGCATGCCGGGAAGGGGCCGAAAACCTCGTCCGAGTTGCTGCTGGCAATGGCGGATTATCTGACCGACAAGGTTGAGCTGCTGGTTACCGAGTTGTCTGAAGAGGTTGATGAGCAGGAAGACCTGCTCGATAACGACCCGGCCTTCACTCCGGACCATGGCTTGTTGCTGCAGGCGCGTCGCCGTGCTGCCAACCTGCGCCGCTTTCTGGCCCCGCAACGCGAAATATTTGCGCAACTTGCACGTAATCAGCAGCCCTGGTTCGTTGAGGATGACAGTGATTACTGGAATGAATTGCACAACCGCCTGACCCGTTATCTGGAAGAGCTCGACCTCAACCGTGAGCGCCTGAGCTTATTGCTCGAAGCCGAAAGTCGGCAAATGGACATTCGCATGAACCGGATCATGTACCGGTTCGGGATTATCACCGGGGTCTTTCTGCCGATGAGTTTTCTCACCGGCTTGCTCGGCATCAATGTCGGCGGAATTCCGTGGGCCGATAATCACTACGGATTTGCCATCGCCTGCTCGATTATGGCGGTGCTGGCGGTCGGCCAATGGTGGTTATTCCGCCGGTTGAAATGGGTCTGATGTGACTTGTGACGATTTTCGTGCATCTAGATATGCACACCTGATGAGGTAATTGATGCGCGACCCATTTGAAGATTCACTCCGCGATTTGTTGAACACGCCCTCGTCGAGTCGTGACGATGACGCGTGCCTTCATCGCGTGCTCAAGACAGCCAACCGGCAGGTCGGTGCGGGAGATCTTTTCGCATTGATGGGCAATTGGGTCGGCGCGGTAATGATGGCCCTGAATAACGGTTCAGCTCACGTCGCCCCGGTTTCGCGGCGCTCGGCTACCGCTCGTACGACAAATAAGGCTGACTGAAATGGAACTCGATCCCTGGACTCAAAGCCTGGTGGCTGCAATGACAGCACTCTGGACCAAGGTTGCCGGCTTTATTCCCAACCTGTTTGTTGCCCTTATTCTGGTGCTGCTGGGTTTTGTGGTTGCCAAGTTGCTCGACACCTTATTGTCAAAATTACTCGGCAAACTCGGTCTCGATCGGCTCATGGCCGGCACTGGCCTGACCAAGATTCTTGCGCGGGCCGGTATTCATGCGCCCGTTTCAACGCTTATCGGGCGCATTGTCTACTGGTTCGTGTTGTTGATTTTCCTGGTTTCGGCGGCCGAGTCGCTTGGGCTTGAGCGCGTCTCCGCGACCCTTGATGTGTTGGCCTTGTACCTGCCCAAAGTATTTGGCGCCGCATTGGTGCTGGTGGTTGGTGTGCTGCTTGCTCATCTGGTCAGTGGCATCGTGCGTGGCGCAGCCGATGGAGTCGGGCTTGATTATGCCGGTGGTCTGGGCCGTATCGCTCAGGGTCTGGTCATTATCATCAGCATCTCCGTGGCTATTGGTCAGCTCGAAGTCAAAACCGACTTGCTCAATAACGTCATTGCAATTGTACTGATTTCGGTGGGGCTGGCAGTCGCGCTTGCCCTGGGCTTGGGTAGCCGTGAAATTGCCGGCCAGATCCTTGCGGGTATTTATGTGCGTGAGTTGTACCAAGTGGGGCAGAGCGTTCAGGTCGCTGACATTGAAGGTGTGATCGAGGAAATCGGTACGGTGAAGACCCTGTTGCTGACAGACGAAGGTGAATTGGTGTCGATAGCCAACCGTACACTCCTAGATCAGCGGGTAAGCAGTCGTTAAATCTGCAGATCCCTGCTAACCTGAGCCATCAGCCGGTCCTGGTCAGGTCTGGCTGTTTTCGATTTTGCCCTGAAGTTGGCTAAACTCGCTTTGAATAATACTCAACAAACGTCACAGCGTTACGATCCTCGCGAGCTCACCGATGAAGAGCTGGTTGTGCGTGCACACGGTGAGTTGTTTCACATAACGCGTGCCTACGAAGAGCTGATGCGTCGTTATCAGCGAACACTTTTTAACGTGTGTTCGCGATATTTAGGGAACGAACGTGATGCGGATGATGTCTGTCAGGAGGTAATGCTAAAAGTCTTATATGGTTTGAAGAGTTTCGAAGGGAAGTCTAAATTCAAAACATGGCTTTATAGCATCACTTACAACGAATGTATTACCCAGTACCGCAAAGAGCGCCGTAAACGTCGGTTGATGGATGCTCTAAGTTTGGACCCGCTGGAAGAGGCGTCAGATGAAAAGGCGCCGAAAGTTGAAGACCCTGTTGGATTGGATCGATGGTTAGTGCATGTAAATCCAATTGACAGAGAAATTTTAGTGCTACGCTTTGTCGCAGAGCTCGAGTTTCAGGAGATCGCAGATATAATGCACATGGGCTTGAGCGCTACTAAAATGCGATACAAGCGGGCGCTGGATAAATTACGAGAGAAGTTTGCAGGTATTACCGAAAGTTAGTGCGAGTGCAAATTTTCTTTTGCGTAATGACGAGTTCTGATAAGCTCGTCGCAGATTTGTGTGGAATAGATTCACGCATTTCAATCAATCACCAAGATGGGGATTTACGGATGAAACTGAAAAACACCTTAGGCATAGCTGTTGGCTCACTTGTCGCTGCTTCTTCCATGGGCGTGCTGGCTCAAGGCCAAGGCGCAGTCGAGGTGGAAGGCTTTGTTAACGAATACTTCACCGACTCGTCACGCAACTATGCACACGACGAAGGCAGTGAGTACGGCGGTTCCATTGGTTACTTCCTGACCAAGGACGTCGAGTTGGCATTGGCTTACGGCGAATACCACAGCCTGAACGGCGACTCCGCTCTGGGTAACAAGGACATCAAAGGCAACCAGACTGACCTTAAAGCCCTGTACCACTTTGGTGAGCCTGGCGCCGGTCTGCGTCCATACGTATCTGGCGGCTTCGCCCACCAGAGCATCAGCAACACTGTTGCTGGTGGCCGTAACAGCTCCACTCTGGCTACCATTGGCGCTGGCGCCAAGTACTACTTCACCGAAATGTTCTATGCACGTGCAGGCGTTGATGCTCTGTACAACATCGACCAGGGTGACACTGAATGGCAAGCCGGTGTTGGTGTCGGTCTGAACTTCGGCGGCGCAGCTCCAGTAGTTGCAGCAGCAGTTGTTGAGCCAGAGCCAGCTCCAGTTGTTGAAGAGCCTGCTGAAATCGTTCGTGTTGAACTCGACGTTAAATTCGATTTCGACAAGTCTCAGGTTAAAGAAGAAAGCTACACAGACATCAAAAACCTGGCTGATTTCATGAATCAGTACCCACAAACTACCACCACTGTTGAAGGTCACACTGACTCCGTCGGTACTGACGCTTACAACCAGAGCCTGTCCGAGAAGCGTGCTACCGCTGTTCGTGACGTTCTGGTTAACCAGTACGGTGTAGGTGGCGAGCGTGTTGACGCTGTTGGCTACGGCGAGTCCCGCCCAGTTGCTGACAACTCTACTGCTGACGGCCGCGCTGTAAACCGTCGCGTAGAAGCTGCTGTAGAAGCTGAAGCCAAGTAATTGGTTGTAAGCTTGTAAAAAAACCCGGCTTCGGCCGGGTTTTTTTATGCGCATAATTTGCTGTTTAGTGCATCAGGCCTGCGCTGCAATTGACGCCATGGCTGTTTGCGCCACTTCGCCAATTACCAGGATCGCGGGGCTTTTCAACTCGAATGCCTTGGCGCTCTGGCTCATCTGCGCCAGATTTGAACGGCATTCCCGTTGTTCGGGCAATGAGGCGCTTTCAATCATGGCGACCGGCATGTCGCTGCGCATACCGGCGGCGATCAAGCTGCTGGCAACCTCATCAAGTTTGGCCACACCCATGTATACCACCAGCGTTGTGCCCGACTGCGCCAATGCTTGCCAGTTCAGGCTGCTGTCATCCTGAGTGTGGGCGGTTACCAGCGTGACGCCACGTGCAACACCTCTCAGTGTCAGTGGAATTGAACAGTTGGTCGCGCCTGCGAGCCCGGCGGTAATGCCGTTGACGATCTCGGCGTCGATAGCGCGGTCCTTAAGCCACTCTGCCTCTTCGCTGCCCCGACCAAAAATGCACGGATCTCCACCCTTGAGCCGGACAACGCATTTGCCTTGACGCGCGTAGCGCAGCATCAACCGTTGGATGAATGCCTGCGGTGTTGAACGACAACCGCCGCGTTTACCAACCGGCAACACGCGTGCATTTGTGCAGTGCTCAAGCACGGCAGGATTGACCAGATCATCAATCAGTACCACATCTGCCATCGACAGTGCGCGCACTGCCTTGAGGGTCAGCAGCTCCGGATCACCCGGACCTGCGCCAACTAACCAGACTTTGCCTTTCATGGGCTCTACTCCAAAGTCGCTAAAAAGTGCTTAAGCGCTGAGTGCGCAGTGATGGTTGCGCAGCAGCTGATTAATCTCCGGGATGCACGAACCACAACTTGTGCCGCAACCCAGCTGGGTTTTCAGCTGCGCAAGATCGGCGCCGCCAGCGATGGCCGAATTGACCTGCTGCAGGCTGACATTCATGCAGTTGCACAGGGTTTTGGAGGATTCGATTGATACCGTGCCAGGCGCTGCCGATAGCGGGGCCAGTAGCCAGCGCCGCAATGATTCGTCGGCCTGGCCCTTGTTCCATAAATCCTTAAGCCAATGGCGTGCAGCCGTTTCACCGGCGAGGCGAATAGAGGTGATGCGACCCTGTTCGATGCGCACCCGTTTGCCGACCGCCCGCACCGGATCGTCGTAGGCAAGTACCGGCCCATTATCAACGGCCAGCAGTTGGTCGATCTTGGCCAGGAGCACGCTGTTCGGCGCTTGCTCGTTCGCGGCGGAAATCATCAGAGCTGGGCGGTCGCGGCCGGTGAGGGCGAAGTTGGCATAGCTGAATGATTCGAACAGCGGCCGTAACTGGCTAAAGCGCTGTTGGACGTTGCCTTCGATCAAGGCAAATAACTGCCAGGGCAAATCAGCTTTTTCTATATTGATGGCGCAATGCTTCAGTTCGGGCTGGCGGGAAAGCGGGTCCACGGCTGGTAATGTCAGTGCATTGGTGCCGAGCCCTTTGAGAAACCGATCGCCCCAATGCATCGGCAAATAGGCCTGGCCGCTGCGGACCGAGTCGTCGCCTTGCACGGCAACCACCAGTTTTCCGCGGCGACTGCTTACTCTTACCAAGTCACCGTCTTGCAGGCGGCGACGGCGTAATTCATCCGGATGTACAGACAATGCAGCTGTTTGCACATGGCCGAACAGCCGGGCCGCGTTGCCGGTTCGGCTCATACCGTGCCAGTGATCGCGCAGGCGTCCGGTATTGAGCGTGAGTGAATGGCGTGCATCGCGCTTCTCTTTCGGCGCCGCGTAAGCTTCGCTGACAAATTGTGCCCGACCGTTGGCCGTGGCGAACTTCCCGTCGCTATACAGCCGAGCGGTTCCGTGCTGTGCGCCAGCAGGGAAGGGCCACTGCTGCGGGCCAATTTCATCAAGCAGGCTGTAAGTGAGTCCGCTGATGTCCAGATCACGACCAGCGGTTAGCTGTTTGTATTGCTCGAACAGTTGTTCTTCACTTTCAAATTCAAACAGTCCGGGCATGCCGGGGCGTAAGCGCTGTTCCAGCCGCCGAGCGAAGTCGGTGGTAATTGCCCAGTCCGGGCGGGCAGCGCCTGGGGCAGATACCGCGCGGCGCACATGGCTGATGCGGCGTTCCGAGTTGGTCACTGTGCCGGCCTTTTCGCCCCAGCTTGCTGCCGGTAGCAGCAAGTCAGCGAAGGCGCAGGTTTCGGTAGTGAAGAACGCCTCTTGCACCACCACGAACGGGCAACTTGCCAAGGCTTTTTGCACGTTGTGCTGGTCTGGTAACGATTGTGCGGGATTGGTGCAGGCGACCCACAGGGCTTTGATCTTGCCGGCGTTAACTTGCTCAAACAGCTCAATAGCGCTCAGGCCCGGCGAGCTGGGCAGGCTTTCGACGCCCCAGTAATCAGCAACAGCTTGGCGATCATCTGCATTGGCCGCTTCGCGGTGGCCGGGCAGAAGGTTGCTCAGGCTGCCGGTTTCACGCCCGCCCATGGCATTGGGTTGGCCGGTCAGCGAGAAAGGCCCCGCGCCAGCTTTGCCAATTTGCCCAGTCGCCAAGTGCAGGTTAATCAAGGCGCTGTTCTTGGCAGTGCCGGAACTCGATTGATTAAGGCCCATGCACCACAACGACAAGAAGTTTTCGGCTTTGCCAATCAGCTGCGCGCACTGCTGTAACTGCTCCAGCGAGATGCCGCAGATCTCGGCAACCACGCCCGGCGTGTAGTTGCGGACTAACTGTTTTAATGCGTCGAAACCGTCGGTGTGTTGTTCGATGTAGTTTCGATCAATCCAGCCTTCCCACATCAGGATATGCAAGATGCCATGAAACAGTGCTACGTCAGTGCCTGGAAGAATGGCCACATGCATATCGGCCAGATCACAGGTGTCGGTACGCCGTGGGTCGATGACAATAACGCGCATGTCAGGTTTGGCCGCTTTGGCTTCTTCCAGTCGCCGGAACAGCACCGGATGCGCATAGGCCATGTTGCTGCCTGCAATCACGATGCAGTCGCTCAGTTCAATGTCCTGATAGTTGCACGGCGGTGCATCCGCTCCCAGGCTGCGCTTGTAACCGACAACTGCCGAAGACATGCACAGGCGAGAGTTACTGTCGATGTTGTTAGTGCCAATAAGACCGCGCGCCAACTTGTTAAACGCGTAATAGTCTTCGGTTAGTAGTTGCCCCGATACATAGAAGGCGACACTGTCGGGGCCATGCTCGCGAATAGTCTCGGCGAATACACTGGCGGCGTGGTCCAGCGCTTCATCCCATGAAGTACGCGCCCGCGCAAGTTGTTTGCCCAAGCGCAGCTCCGGATACAAACCGCGTGCGTCGAGGTCGCCAGTAAGGTGCAAAGTCGAGCCTTTGCTGCAGAGCTTTCCAAAGTTGGCAGGGTGTTCCGGATCGCCTCTAACGTCGACTATTTTGTCGCCGTCGTGCTCGATCAGAACGCCACAGCCAACACCGCAATAACAGCAGGTAGACGCGGTAGTTGTCGTGGCCATGGCCGTATCTCCCAAAAGCTTAACGTTGCGGCTCAGTTGCGCAGTGCCAATAGCACGCGACCGTTTTCAACTTTGGCCTCATGCCGATGCGCGCAGCCTTGGTCTGGCGCTAATGCCTCGCCAGACTCCAGTTCGATCTGCCAGTTATGCAGCGGGCATGAGACGCGCTTGCCATAAATCAGGCCCTGAGAGAGTGGGCCGCCTTTATGCGGGCAGCGATCGTCCAGGGCAAAGACTTCATCATCAGCGGTCCTGAACACGGCGATATCACCGCTCGGGCCGAGCACGATGCGCGAGCCCAGTGGATTGATCTCTTCGAGGGCGCATATATCCAGCCAGCTCATACCGGCACCTCTTCAACGACGGTTACAGGAATACGTTGGAATTCTTTTTTCAACTGCGGTGTTTCTATTCGCTGTTTCCACGGGTCTTGTTCAAACGACAGCGAGTACTGCAGTCGCTCGTTCAGCGCTTTGCGGTTTTCGGCATCTTCAATAACGGCTTGTTTGATGTAGTCCATGCCGACCCGTTGCAGGTAGTGCACGGTGCGCTCCAGATAAAACGCTTCTTCGCGGTAAAGCTGTAGAAAGGCGCCGTTGTATTCACGCACTTCCTCGGCTGTTTTAAGTTTGACGAAGAACTCGGCTACTTCAGTCTTGATCCCGCCGTTACCACCGATATACATCTCCCAGCCGGAGTCGACGCCGATAATCCCGACATCCTTGATGCCGGCCTCGGCGCAGTTGCGCGGACAACCCGAAACAGCAAGTTTGACCTTGTGCGGTGACCACATGTTGAAAAGGTCATGCTCAAGATCGATGCCCATTTGCGTGGAGTTTTGCGTGCCGAATCGACAGAACTCGCTGCCGACACAGGTTTTCACGGTGCGGATGGATTTGCCGTAAGCGTGGCCGGACGGCATATCCAACTCTTTCCAGACGTTTGGCAGGTCATCTTTCTTGATGCCCAGCAGGTCGATGCGTTGACCGCCGGTAACCTTGACCATTGGCACCTGGTATTTGTCGGCCACATCGGCGATGCGGCGTAATTCCGCTGCGCTGGTTACACCGCCCCACATGCGCGGAACAACGGAATAGGTGCCGTCTTTCTGGATGTTGGCGTGAGCGCGCTCGTTGATCAGGCGCGACTGTGCATCGTCGATTGCCTCGCCCGGCCAGGTTGAGATCAGGTAGTAGTTGAGCGCGGGGCGGCAGGTTGCACAGCCATTGGGCGTGCTCCAGTTCAGGTGCTGTTGTACGGCCACGATGCTGGTGAGGTGGTGCTCACGGATGGCCTGACGGATCTGACCATGGGTGCTGTCGCTGCAGCCGCAAATAGCTTTCTCGCTCTTGGGCTTTACGTCCGCCGCGCCGCCAACGGTGCTGATAAGGATCTGTTCGACCAGCCCGGCGCATGAGCCGCACGAACTGGCAGCCTTGGTGTGCTTCTTTACGTCATCAACACTGAACAGGCCGTTCTCCTGAATAGCCTTGACGATGGTGCCCTTGCATACACCGTTGCAGCCGCAGACCTCGGCGGTATCGGGCATGTTGGCGGTTTTGTCCTGACCTTGGTGACCGACATCGCCAATCGCGTTTTCGCCAAACATCAGGTGATCACGGGTCTGGCTGATATTCTGCAGCTCGCGGATCTGGCGGAAGTACCAGCCGCCGTCTGCCGTGTCGCCGTACAGGCACGCACCAATCAGTTGATCGTTCTTGATCACCAGCTTCTTGTAAACGCCACCGATCGGGTCTGACAGGGTGATGGTCTCGGTGCCTTCGCCGCCCATGAACTCGCCAGCCGAGAACAAGTCGATGCCGGTTACCTTGAGTTTGGTCGAGGTGACGGAGCCTTGATATCGGGCGAAGCCGAGTTGCGCTAAATGGTTGGCGCAGACTTTTGCCTGATCAAACAGCGGCGCTACCAGACCATAGGCAATCCCACGATGGCTGGCGCATTCGCCGATGGCGTAAACCCGCGGATCGAACGTTTGCAGCGTGTCGTTGACCAAAATTCCGCGGTTGCAGGCAATCCCGGATTTTTCCGCCAGTTCGGTGTTCGGCCGAATCCCGGCCGCCATCACCACCAGATCCGCGGCGATCACATCGCCATCGGTAAATTTCACCGCGCAGACGCGGCCGTCACCGTTGTCGAGCAATTCGGCGGTGTGCTTGGGCAGCAGGAATTTCAGGCCGCGTTCGCTCAGCGATTGCTGCAGCAACTCACCGGCATTGCGGTCGAGCTGGCGTTCCATCAGCCATTCGCCGATATGCACCACGGTTACATCCATTCCGCGCAGCTTGAGTCCGTTGGCAGCTTCCAACCCCAGCAGGCCGCCACCGATTACAACGGCATGGCTGTGGGTCTTGGCGGTTTCCATCATCACTTGGGTGTCGGCGATATCGCGGTAGCCGATCACGCCTTCGAGTTTGCTGCCGGGCACCGGCAGGATGAACGGCGTTGAGCCGGTGGCAATCAGCAAACGATCATATTCGGCCACGGTGCCATCGCTGGCGATGACATGGCGCTGCTTGCGATTGATCTCGACCACTTTGCGGCCCAGCAGCAGATTGATGCCGTTGTCGCTGTACCAGTTGAGGTCGTTGAGGACGATCTCATCAAATGTTTGCTCGCCGGCCAACACCGGCGACAACAGAATGCGGTTGTAGTTGGGGTGCGGCTCGGCACCAAATACAGTTATTTCGTACATGTCCGGTGCGAGCTTCAGCAGCTCTTCCAGCGTGCGTATCCCGGCCATGCCGTTACCGATGAGAACCAGTTTTAGCTTTTTCATGCGGACGATCTCCTGCATAAAAATCACGGAAAACAAAAAAGGCGTCCCGCTAGTTGCCTAGCGAGGACGCCTTTGTCCAAGTCCCGTTCTGTCGGGAAGTGCAGTCTTCTTCGTTGAAGATCGCGCTTTATTTAAATTGTGAATTCCTTAAAGCAGTTACCGTGCCAATTCCCCAAGCCGCTGTTTTTAAGGGCGCTGAAGGTCAGACGGTTTGATTTTTACGGGCTTTTTGCACTGCTTTAATGCGGTATGGCTGCTTTTGGTGCGTGAATCAGCGCAGTACAGCAATGAACAGCACCACGTTAAGCGCCAGTGCGATTAGCGCTACTGTCCGCCATACAGCCAGCGGCTCGCGCTCCAGTAATGGCCGGGGGCGAATAGCCAGTGACTGGCGCTCGCCATGCTCAAGCTCAAGCAACCACTGCTCAGCCGTCTCGAAACGCTCATCCGGGTCTGCACAAATGGCATGCAGCAACTGCTGATCGACCCAGGCCGGCAGGTCCGGGCGATAACGGCTGGCCGCCGTCGGTTGTTTGAAGTGCGGGCGTTGGAAGGCTTCAATCTCGCCATACGGGTAATGGCCGGTGAGCGCCTGATACAGCGTAACGCCGGCTGCGAAAATGTCCTGGCTGGCGCTTGGGGCAGCACCGTTGAAGGCCTCGGGGGCGATATAGCTCGGTGTGCCCGCCACGGTTGTCGTCTCGACCGGCGACAAGCCGGGGCAGAAGGCCAAGCCAAAGTCGATAATGCGCACCTCACCGTCATCGCAGCAAAGAATGTTTTCCGGCTTGATGTCGCGGTGAATGATATTACGCCGGTGCAGCATGCCCAGTGCCTTGATCAGCCTTGGCGCAATACGCAGCCAATCGGCCAGGCTCAGGGGACCATCGGCTTTGAGCATTTCGGCAAGGGTATGCCCGGTGTATTGGCGTTGCAGATAATACAGATGCTGGCGCTGAGGTAACGGGTGCACTTCGGCAAAATGGCTGCCCGCTACACGGCGCAAAAACCACTCTTCGAGCAACAATGCGGGGGCTGCCTGCGGTTCATCCGCACGGTTGGCGGGCAGGGTTTTCAACAGCCAGTGCTGGCCCTGTTTGTCGCGCACGCGGTACATCAGTGATTGGCGCGACTGATGTAGCAGGTCTTCTACGTGCCAGCCTTCGAACTCTTTACCGGGCTGTAAAACGGGAGGGGCGGGCCACTGATGCAACTGCGCCAGTGTGTCGGCGAGGTGAGTCTCGGGCAGTGTTTCGATGTTGACCATCATTGCGCTGGCATTGTCCTGGCTGCCCGCAAGGTGAGCTGCGTGTATGAGCGCCTGCACGGCCGCCTCAGGCTCGCTGGCATCATGCAGTATGCTTGCAATGGTGTTGTCGCTTAGCGTTGCCCACACGCCGTCTGTGAGCAGCAGAAAGCTCTCTCCTTGGCGCAGCTCACCGTCCAGATAGTCGATGATCACATGCTGATCCAGGCCCATCGCCCGCTTGAGCACATGCTGCATGCCCGACTGCTGCCAGACATGATCCTGGCTGATCACCTCAAGCTTGCCGGCGAACCAGCGGTAAACACGGCAGTCACCGATGTGCGCAAGCGTGAAGCGCCGACCGCGCACCACCAGCGCGCTCAGAGTGGTGAGCAGGGGTTGGCCGCCACCGTTGGCCTGTAGCCAGCGATTGTGGGCAATCAGCACGCGGTCGAGGCTTTGGTTAACCGACCAGGTTTCAGGCGTCGCGTAGTAATCAAGTGCCAGCGCTTGCAGGGTCGCCTGCGCAGCAAGCTGGCCGTCTGCGCACTGGCTTACACCGTCTGCCAATGCGAACAGGTGGCCTTTGCTTTCAGCCAAGGCAGGCGCGGGCGTGACGATGCGCATGGCATCCTGATTCTCCGCACGTGGCCCGGTTGCACTGGCTTCACCAAACGATAATTGCAATGCCACAGTTACCTCGGCAATTTTTGATAACGAAACGAGCGCTGCCCCGCACGCGGCACCATCAAACGGGCTAGCGTGCGGGGCAGCAACTCATCAGACCCGTGCTGCGGTGAATGCAGCAGAGCCCCAAGTGGTGCGCCAGCGTTGCTTGACCCCGTAGAGACCGAACCAGGCCAGAATGCCGAGGCTGGCAAATAACCAGAGGCCCAGCTGATAGTCGCCGGTGTGTTGCTTGATGGCGCCAAGGCCTGCTGCAAGCAGGAATCCACCGACGCCACCTGCCATGCCGATGAGGCCGGTCATTACCCCGATCTCCTTGCTGAAGCGCTGCGGTACCAATTGGAAGACAGCGCCGTTACCCGCGCCCAGCCCAAGCATGGCGCAGACAAACAGGGCCAGTGCGGCCGCCGAACTTGGCAAGTTGAAACCCACGGCTGCGATGCAGACCGCGGCGACCGTGTACATCATCAACAGTGCGCGTATGCCACCAATACGATCAGCCAACGCGCCGCCAAGAGGGCGTAGCAGGCTGCCGGCAAACACGCAGGCGGCCGTGTAGTAGCCAGCCGTCACCGGATTGAGGCCGTACTGGTCGCTGAAGTAGCCCGGCAGGGCGCTGGCAAGGCCGATAAAGCCGCCGAATGTGACGCTGTAGAAGAACATGAACCACCAGCTGTCACGGTCACCCAGCGCCTTCATGTAATCGGCCAGCGCTTTCGGCTTAGGCCGGTTCGGTGAGTTCTTGGCAAGCAGGGCAAACACCACCAGCGTGATAACCAGTGGAATCAGCGCCCAGCCAAACACATTCTGCCAGCCAAACATGGCGGCCAATGCCGGCGCGAAGATGGCGGCCAGCACGGTGCCAGAGTTCCCGGCGCCGGCAATACCCATGGCTTTGCCCTGATGCTCTGGCGGATACCATTGCGAGGCCAGCGGCAGGGCGACAGCGAAGGAGGCACCCGCAACGCCCAGACACAGCCCCAGCAGGATGGCGTGCTCATACGTTTCGATGCCGATTTGCCATGCAGCAAACAGCGAGGTGATAACAATCACCTGGCCAATCAAGCCAGCGGTTTTGGGCGATAAGCGATCCGCCAACAGGCCCATGACGATGCGCAAAACTGCGCCGGCGAGAATCGGCGTGGCGACCATCAACCCGCGTTGTTGGGTGGTCAGTTCGAGATCGGTAGCAATCTGTACCGCCAGTGGCCCGAGCAGATACCAGACCATGAAACTCAGGTCAAAATACAGAAATGCAGAGAACAGCGTGGGTGTGTGGCCCGCTTTCCAGAAGCTTGTATTCATCGAACACCTCATCAGCAATTAATGACCGTGGGCGAATCCGACCAACAACGTCAAAATGGCGGTTGCGCCCTGACGGTGCGTCGCACAAGTGCGTCACCGTGGCTTAAAGCCACAACAGGGTTATTGAGTAACGGGCACAACGCGCCGTGCTGGCCGGTTGTGCAAGCCCCGATCGCTGGGGTAAAACGCAAAAAACGCCGCATCAACCAAACGCAAATTGCGTAAAGCTGAGGCGACGTCTTTGTCGTAGGGTGGCAACCGCCTTTGGCTACCTGCAGTTAGCCAAAGCAAAACATGAGCCAATATTGCCAAGTGCCGCGCTAGAGCGGTTTGTATGGCTTGCCTGTGAAGTGCGGTGATTTAAAGCGGTGCAAGAAGCGTGAGCAGCGCACGAAAAAGTGCGTGAGGGGTGCGCTGCAGCGTATGGCGTAATGTTCCGACAAACGCTGCGCGCGGGGTGATGCCAAGTGGCTTAGCGGGCGATGGATTGGCGCTCCGCCTGTCGGCTGTGAGTGGCCACAGTTACTGTCTCACTGCTACTCGTTGCACTACCTGTAGTGTTTTGTGCATGGGTGGGGAGCGGAGCGGTGAGTAAGACGATAGCCAGAACGTTGGACATGAATCCGGCTTGGCGAAGGTGGCTGCGCATAGCTGACATTGTGATTCCCCCGTACATTTATGATTATTGTGTTAGGCGTAGCAGAGCAATCACGCTTTGTCACGGCGGGACTGAAAAATAATTTCAGTCAGTCAACCCAATTCACTTGAGGGAATTTGGCTTTGAAGTCTGCCGGCATGCGCACGACGGATGAGGCCACGTAGTCAAAAAACACAAAGCCCGATTTAGCCATCGCAATCAGCGCGTTGTCGGCAGGGCGGGTGATACGGAAGGTGATATCGCCGCCGTATTTGTTGAAGTCCATAACGCCGACCTCAAACAGCAACTGATCGCGGGCATGGGCTTCATTGCGGTAAGTGGTCGCAAGGTCCGTCACGATAATACCGGCACCCTCAGTGCCAGGTTCGCCAATGCCGAACTCGAACAGAAAACGCGCTCGCGCCTCGGAGATCATGGAAATCATCGAATCGTTGCCAAGGTGGTTGGCCGCGTTGATATCGGTCACCCGTACGGTCAGCTGGGTGCTGTAGCAGTATTGGTGTTCAGGAAATTGCAGGGTCAGTCGGGCCATGATGATTCTCGCAAGGGCGGCGGTTAGGCATAACGCAATGCGCGATATTGTACGTGGCTTTGAGGGAATGTCGGCAGTGCATTACGCCGCAGTTAGACTGATTGAGGGATATTGAGCATTTAAAGTGAATGCTTAGAGTTGGATGTAAGTTACTTAAATATCAAATTGATAGGAAAGTTATCTAATCTTATTTGTGAGGTGAAAAGGACCCGCTCTGGCGATTGCACGGCAGCGCATTGGTGCCATGCAATCGCGCTCCAGCGCGCGAGTATAGAGTTTGAGCCCCTTATCGGCGACTCAATTTGCCGGGCACATGCGCGGCTCTTCGACGAAGTCCTTGAGCCAACGCAGTACTTCTACCGCATCCCAGCGGGTGGGGTCGAACATGGCATAGGCCAGCCCTTGATAACCCACCACATCCAACGGCTTGTGATACCCCCCGCGTTGCAGCAGCGCCTCTATTTCTGCAAAGCAGGTGTTGAAGTGAACCCGGTTGAATGGGGTTTTGCCTTCGGTGACGATCCCCTCAAGGTGCAATTCATCGACTGTCGCACGGATTTTATCGAGGCTCATCCGGTTTACTAAGGACTTGAGTTGCATTACATCCTGCATGATTTTGCTCCGGTCGGCGCTGAAAGAAGAACCACCTGCCTGGCTGCGGGTGTGTCAGTTCGAGGATCAAAGGATAATGCAAAAGTACTGTACAAATAAACAGTATTGAGCTTTAGTATCTCCACGCTGGCGGCAAATGCTCTCACTCAAGCAGCAATGTCGCCCCATCCAGATGTTCGGAACAAGGTGGAGGTACACGAGCAATGCAACAAATACTTATGACAATTTTGCTGTCGGCCTTACTGATGGGCTGCGCGCAGCCGCAGGTTGAAGGCCCGAAGGCCAACGGTAATTACCTAGTGATCGATAACGACGAGGCGTGGGCCGTACTGGTCGCCGACGGTGTGCGAGTTGAGGAGCACGGTACGGTTATCGGCGCCATACATCTCGACAGTCCGGTAACGGCGGTGGCGGCCAGCTATGTGATCGACACCCCCAATTGCGGGCGTGTGCAGTGGCTGACGGAACGCGAAGATGCAGCAGACGGTGCAACCAGCCTGATGTCGTTGCACTACAACAAGCAGTTGGCTGATTCGTCGTGTGTGATTGGTGAGGGCTTGAGTCGGGTATGGACCGTGCTGGATTACTCAAGCTGAAACCCTGCTGGCGGGTGGTGCCAGCAGGATGCATTGCGCTGGTGCTTCAGTCGTCCGAAGCTTTACGCGGCTTGGTGGCGGGGGGCTGGATTAATCCATCGGCGCGGAACATGTTCTTGATGCCGCGCAGGGCCTGACGGATTCGGTCCTGATTTTCGATCAGGGCAAAGCGCACATGGTCATCGCCATAGTCGCCAAAGCCGATCCCGGGCGATACGCACACCTTGGCTTCGGCCAGCAGTTTCTTGGCAAATTCCAGCGATCCCAGGGCTGCATACGGCTGCGGTATCTTGGCCCAGACGTACATCGAGGCTTTAGGGTTCTCGACCATCCAGCCCATTTCGTGCAGGCCTTTGACCATAAGGTTGCGGCGCTGGCGATATTGTTCGGCGATATCACGCACACATTGTTGATCACCCTCAAGGGCTGCAATCGCAGCAACTTGCAGCGGGGTGAAGGTGCCGTAGTCGTGATAACTCTTGATGCGCGCCAGGGCATTCACCAGCTCTTTGTTGCCGACCATGAAGCCGATGCGCCAGCCTGCCATGTTGTAGCTTTTCGACAGGGTGAAGAACTCAACCGCAACATCCTTGGCGCCAGGCACTTGCATGATCGATGGCGCTTTCCAGCCGCCATAAACGATATCGGCATACGCCAGATCATGCACCACCAGCACATCGTACTGCTTGGCCAGCGCAACTACGCGCTCAAAGAAATCCAGTTCTACGCACTGCGCCGTGGGGTTTGACGGGAAGCCCAGAATCATCATCTTCGGCTTCGGGATCGATTCGCGAATGGCGCGTTCAAGCTCGGCAAAAAAATCCACGCCTGGCACCAGCGGTACTGAACGTACCTGCGCACCTGCCAATACCGCGCCGTAGATATGGATTGGGTAGCTGGGATTTGGCACCAGTACCGTGTCGCCATGGTCCAGGGTGGCGAGCATCAAATGCGCCAGGCCTTCTTTGGAGCCGATGGTGACGATGGCCTCATCTTCCGGGTCGATATCCACTTGATAGCGATCCGCGTACCAGCGCGAAATAGCCCGGCGCAGGCGCGGAATACCGCGTGAAGTGGAGTACCCGTGGGTGTCTTCGCGTTGAGCAACTGTGCAGAGTTTTTCAACAATGTGCGGCGGCGTCGGGCCGTCGGGATTGCCCATGCTGAAATCAATGATGTCTTCGCCACGGCGACGAGCAGCCATTTTCAGTTCGGCAGTAATGTTGAAAACGTAAGGGGGGAGACGATCGATGCGCGCAAAGCGGCGCTTAGCTTGCTCAGCCATTGAAACCTCGAAGTACGTAAGCGCCCGGAACCGTCCGAGCGACGCTGGCCGGTGCGGCGGCCTGGATGCAAAGATATGCGAGCCTGAGCGGCTTGTCTAGCGCGGGGCATGCAGAGGCATTAGCTACAGGCCAGTGTTGCTCCTAAGGCGAAACGCCGGCTGGCCTTGCCACACAGTCGGGCCGACCCAGAGATGACCGTACGCTTGCGCTGCCGCGCAAAAGGTTGCCCGAACGCTGACAGCGCCGCGTGACTGTGTATCGCAACGCAGCAGTCACTATTTTGCCGGTACAGTTTATGATCGATAACAGCCGCTAACTGCCGAGCAGGTCGTTCATCGCGATGATCTGCTCAGCCACCTGAATCAGTTTTTGCTGGCGGCTCATGGCCTGGCGGCGCATCAGGGTATAGGCCGCTTCCTCATCGCAACTCTTCATCTTCATGAGCAGGCCTTTGGCCAGTTCGATTCGCTTGCGTTCGGCCAGTTGAGCGTCGCGGGCGTGCAACTGCGCACGCAGCGCCTGATCACTCTCGAAGCGCGCCATTGCCACATCAAGAATCGGTTGCAGGCGCTGGGCGTGAATACCCTCGACAATATAAGCACTCACGCCAGACTGAATCGCCTGACGCATAACCGCCGGGTTGTGTTCATCGGTGAACATCACAATCGGTCGTGGCTGGTCGCGGCTGACCAGTACCACTTGCTCCATGACATCCCGGCCCGGTGAGTCGCTGTCTATAAGCACCACGTCAGGCCTGACCGCCTCGACGCGGGTGGGCAGGTCGATGGTCAGACCGGACTCTTCGATTACCTCGAAACCGGCTTCGATCAGCGCGGCTTTGAGGCGTCCGACTTTTTTCGGGGTGTCGTCTATCAGTAGAACGCGCATCATGCTTCGGTCTCCTGCCAGTTAGTTGGCAATGCCTGAGCGAGTGCTCAAGGCATGCAGATCGAAACTTGTGGCGTAGCGCTCGGGGTCGAGGCCGTCCCAGCACTTGCCGTCCATCAGGGTGCTGCTGCGCATAGGCGCTGGAATCTTGATGTCCAGCGCCGTGGCGGCCTGACGATACAGATCCAGCTGATGTATCTGCTGCGCAACTGCCAGGTAGTCGGGGGCTTCACGCAACAAGCCCCAGCGGCGAAACTGGCTCATGAACCACATGCCATCTGATAAGTACGGCATGTTGACCGCGCCGCCCGCGTGAAAATGCAGCGGATGCGGATCAGCCCAAGCGTTGCCGAGGCCGTCTTGATAATGCCCGAGAAAGCGCGGCTCGACACTCGACAGCGGCGCATTGAGGTATTCGCTGCTGCTGATCAGCTTGGCGGTGCTGCGTTTGTTTTCCGGGTTTTCATCAATGAAACGACTGGCTTCGAGCACGCTCATGGTCAGTGCGCGTGCCGTATTGGGGTACAGCTCAACGAATTCGCGGGTAACCCCCAAAACTTTTTCCGGATGATCGGCCCAGATGCTTTGGCTGGTGGCCACCGTAAAACCCTGATTCTGATCGACCGCCATTGCGCCCCATGGCCCGCCAGCGCAAAAACCATCAATGCGCTGCGCCTGCAGATGCTCGACCATTTGCGCTGGCGGCACTACTACGGTGCGTACATCTTCAAGTGGATGGATGCCATTGCTGGCCAGCCAGTAGTAGAGCCACATGGCGTGCGTGCCAGTTGGGAAGGTCTGGGCGAAAGTCAGTTTTGCACCGTCATGATGCACGTGCTGGTGCAGTGCCTCGCCATTGGTCACGCCGGCCTGCATCAGTTGCGCCGACAGGTTGATGGCCTGACCGTTCTGATTGAGGCCCATGAGAATGGCCATGTCTGTGGCAGGGCCGCCAATACCCAGATGCGTGCCATAGATTTGTCCGTACAGCACTTGAGCCGCATCGAGTTTGGTGCTGAGCAACTTGTCGCGCAGCGTGGCCCAGGACGCCTGACGCTGCAGGTTCAAGGTCAACCCGTAGGGCTGAGCAAAGCCTTGTGTTGCTGCCACTATCAGTGATGCTGAATCCGTGAGGGCCATAAACCCCAGGTTGAGTACGCTTTTTTCGGGTGCGTCTGAGCCGTTAACCCAATCAAGTACATCACTGCGACGAGTGCTATCGCTCATTGCCCGTTCCTTTCGCAACACAAAAAAGCGTCGTATCCGTGACTGCTTCAAGCAGAACAGAAACGACGCCATTGTCAGATCATGCGCTCCACCTTTGCAGCGCATGCCTCGATATAAGCAAGCCATGTGCCACTGAGCAGTTACGCCTGGTTTTGGGTTTGTTTCAGGCATAAAAAAAACCCCGCACGAGGCGGTAATGCTGTTCACTTAAGCGGAGCAGCCTTACGGTCAACTGGATACCGGGTTTTGGAAATCTTCACCGTCCTTGGTCTACCTGGCCTTGGACGGTGATCC
>NZ_VBTO01000025.1:0-59692 GCF_013277615.1 Pseudomonas sp. MS19
CGGCTGGAATGACGCCATCAAAACCTAGCTTGGCCAAGTCAAGTTCATCGACGAAAACGTCAACCACCCGAACCGGATTGGTATCGCTGACATAGTCGTCGAGGCTTTCGGGAAGTAAGGTGCTTTGACCTCGGTGTTCACCCTGGATAAACCGTTTCATGGGCGTCCCTTGCGATGAGATTCTCGGAAATCATAGCAAGGGTTTACCGGGACGTTTTTACACACTCTGGGCCGATAACAGCCCCCCCCTTCACTCCATCCCCCAACCATGACTCACCATCAACGATTGCCCGGTGAGTGCATTACTCGGGAAGGCGGCAAACATTAGCGCGACGCGGGCTACGTCTTCGGTGCTGGTGAATTCGCCGTCTACGGTGTCTTTGAGCATGACCTTTTGGATGACGTCTTCTTCGCTAATGCCCAGCTCCTTGGCTTGCTCGGGAATCTGTTTATCGACCAGTGGCGTGCGGACGAAGCCGGGGCAGATCACGTTGGCGTGAATACCAGCGGAGCCGCCTTCTTTGGCGACTGTTTTGGCAAGGCCGAGTAAGCCATGTTTGGCGGTTACGTAAGGCGCTTTGAGTTTTGAGGCTTCTTTGGAGTGCACCGAGCCCATGTAGATAATGCTGCCGCCACGGCCCTGTGCGTACATGTGTTTGAGGCACGCTTTGGTGGTTAAGAAGGCACCGTCCAGGTGGATGGCGAGCATCTTTTTCCAGTCGGCGTAACTCAGGTCTTGTACCGGCTGAATGATCTGTATCCCCGCATTGCTGACCAGAATATCAATGCCGCCGAAGGCTTTAACCGCCTCCTCAACGCCAGCGTTTACCTGGTCTTCGTCGGTCACGTCGACTTCAATCGCCAACGCCTGCGCGCCGCTGGCTGTGATTTGCGCGGCGGCTTGTTGGGCGGCGTGCAGATTAAGGTCGGCGATGACCACGCTGGCGCCTTCGGCGGCAAACAGTTCAGCGATTTGTTTGCCGATGCCGCTGGCGGCGCCGGTGATAAAAGCAACTTTGCCGGATAATTGCACGGTGTGCCTCCTGCTTTATTGGCGCGAGAGGCCGCTAGCCTGGGCAGCAGCGGCCTGAGTGGGTTGGCAAACAGACGAGGGTTTAAGCGCTCGCAACGACCGCGCGAATATCGCTGGCCAGTTCGCGTACGCGCTGTTCTTCGATGTCCCATGAACACATGAAGCGTGCGCCGCCCGCACCAATAAAGGTGTAGAAGCGCCAGCCTTTGTCGCGCAAGGTTTGCAGTGCCGGCTCGGGCATCTGCAAGAACACGCCGTTGGCTTGCACGGGAAACATCAGGCTGACGCCCGGCACATCGCTGACCAGTTCGGCCAGCAGGCGTGCGCAGCGGTTGGCGTGTTGAGCGTAGTGCAGCCACGCGCCGTCTTGCAGGATGCCGACCCAGGGCGCCGATAAGTAGCGCATCTTCGACGCCAATTGGCCGGCTTGTTTGCAGCGGTAGTCGAAATCTTCGGCCAGGTCTTTGTTGAAGAACAGGATGGCTTCACCCACGGCCATGCCGTTTTTGGTGCCGCCAAAGCACAGCACATCGACGCCGGCTTTCCACGTCAGCTCAGCCGGTGTGCAGCCAAGAAACGCGCAGGCATTGGAGAAGCGCGCGCCGTCCATGTGCAAGTTCAGCCCCAGATCGCGGCAGGTTTCGCTGATGGCGCGCACTTCATCCGGGGTGTACACGGTGCCGACTTCGGTGGCTTGAGTCAGCGTAACAACGCGCGGCTTGGGGTAGTGAATATCCTGACGCTTGAGCGCCACTTCGCGGATCGACTCGGGCGTCATCTTGCCGTTTTCGCTGCTGGCCACCAGCAGTTTCGAGCCGTTGGAGAAAAACTCCGGCGCGCCACACTCGTCGGTCTCAACGTGGGCCGTCTCCGAGCAGATCACGCTGTGGTAACTCTGGCAAAGCGCGGCCAGTGCTAATGAGTTGGCGGCGGTGCCGTTAAAGGCAAAAAACACTTCGCAGTCGGTTTCGAACAATTTGCGGAAGTGGTCGGAGGCGAGTGCCGTCCAGTGGTCGTCGCCGTAAGCGCGCTCGTGGCCGTGGTTGGCCTCGGCCATTGCTGCCCATGCTTCAGGGCAGATGCCGGAATAGTTGTCGCTGGCGAACTGTTGCGTTTTATCGGTCATGCGGGGGTCCTTCAAGCCGTTGCCTATGCGCCCCTCGTGAGGGCCGGCGGGTGCGCTGATTTTACGCGAGGTTGGCGCCTGCAGAACATGTTTGATTGCCCTGTTGGCGATGAATGACTGTTAAGTCAGATTTTAATGGATTCCCTGAATACCTGCGTTACCGCCAGATATCGCAATGGGTTGATGGCTTTTGCAGTGCTGATAGCCGAGCAGGATTTTGCTGAGTGGCTTTGCAAAACAACGTCGCCTGCGCAGTGCGTTGGTGTTTTCAGACATGCGGCGCAGCCGCCACCTCAGCAGACGCGCCACTTAGGCTGATTTACGACATGAGCATGTCGTAAACGAAGTTACCCATGACGTACATAGGCATCTCGCGGGCAGAGCCGAGTCATACCATCGCTGCAAACGGCAACTCGCCGCATCTAACAATAGGCTGCACCGCAGGAGATCAGTGATGTTCAGCAAAAATGACCAAATACAGGGTTACGACGACGAGTTGCTCAGTGCAATGAATCAAGAAGAGCAGCGTCAGGAGCATCATATCGAGCTGATCGCCTCGGAGAACTACACCAGCAAGCGGGTGATGGAAGCTCAAGGCAGCGGGCTTACTAACAAGTACGCGGAAGGCTATCCGGGCAAGCGCTATTACGGCGGTTGTGAGCACGTCGACAAGGTTGAACAATTGGCGATTGATCGCGCCAAGCAGCTGTTCGGCGCCGACTACGCCAACGTGCAGCCACACTCGGGCTCGTCTGCCAACTCGGCGGTGTATCTGGCGCTGCTGCAAGCGGGCGACACCATTCTGGGCATGAGCCTGGCGCACGGTGGCCACCTGACCCATGGCGCTAAAGTCAGCTCATCCGGCAAGCTGTACAACGCGGTGCAATACGGCATTGATACCAGCACCGGCCTGATTGATTACGACGAAGTCGAGCGGTTGGCGCTGGAGCACAAGCCAAAGATGATTGTGGCGGGCTTCTCGGCTTACTCGAAAACCCTCGACTTCCCGCGTTTCCGTGAAATTGCCGACAAGGTTGGTGCTTACCTGTTTGTCGACATGGCGCACGTGGCGGGTCTGGTGGCGGCGGGTCTGTACCCGAATCCGTTGCCATACGCCGATGTGGTCACCACCACGACTCACAAAACCCTGCGCGGCCCTCGCGGCGGTTTGATTCTGGCCAAGGCCAACGAAGAGATTGAGAAAAAGCTCAACTCGGCAGTCTTCCCTGGCGCTCAGGGCGGGCCACTGATGCACGTAATTGCCGGTAAGGCGGTGTGCTTTAAAGAGGCGCTGGAGCCGAGCTTTGTTGAGTATCAGCAGCAGGTGATCAAAAACGCTCAGGCGATGGCCAAGGTGTTTATTGATAACGGTTTTGATGTGGTGTCCGGCGGCACCGACAACCACCTGTTTTTGCTCAGCCTGATCAAGCAAGGCATTACCGGCAAAGACGCTGATGCGGCGCTGGGCCGTGCGGGTATCACGGTTAACAAGAATGCGGTGCCGAACGATCCGCAATCGCCGTTTGTGACCTCTGGCCTGCGCATTGGTACGCCAGCGGTGACCACGCGCGGCTTCAAAGAACCTCAGTGCATTGAGTTGGCGGGCTGGATTTGTGAGTTGTTACAGAACCTCGGCGATGCCGATGTTGAAGCGCAAATCGCGGGACTGGCTGCTGGGCTGTGCGCGGATTACCCCGTTTACCGCTGATGGTTGGAGGCGGCCGCTGAGTCGGCCGCCTGAATCGTCTCGGCTGCAAATTTAGGAGCATCACATGCAACGATATTCTGGCTTTGGCCTGTTCAAACATGCCTTCAGTCATCATGAGAACTGGCAGCGCATGTGGCGCAACCCGACCCCTAAGCCGGTCTACGACGTGATCATCGTCGGCGGCGGCGGTCATGGCTTGGCAACCGCTTACTACCTCGCCAAAGTGTTTGGCGTGAAGAACGTCGCAGTGGTTGAGAAGGGCTGGTTAGGCGGCGGTAATACGGCGCGTAATACCACGATTGTGCGTTCCAACTACCTGTGGGACGAGTCGGCGCAGCTCTATGAGCATGCGATGAAACTGTGGGAAGGGCTCTCGCAAGACCTCAACTACAACGTGATGTTTTCGCAGCGCGGCGTTTATAACCTGTGCCATACGCTGCAAGACATGCGTGACTCTGAGCGTCGCGTCAGTGCCAACCGCCTCAATGGCGTGGATGGCGAATTGCTCGATGCGCGTCAGGTCGCTGAAGAGATTCCGTATCTGGATTGCAGCAAAAACACCCGCTATCCGATCATGGGCTCGACTGTGCAGCGCCGTGGTGGTGTGGCGCGTCACGACGCCGTGGCCTGGGGCTATGCGCGCGCGGCGGATGCCTTGGGCGTGGATTTGTTGCAGCAGACCGAAGTGACTGGTTTCCGTAAGGAAAACGGCGTGGTGATTGGCGTTGAAACCAATCGCGGCTTTATCGGTGGCAAGCGTGTCGGCGTGGTTACTGCGGGTAACTCCGGGCACATGGCCAAGTTGGCGGGCTTCCGTTTGCCGCTGGAGTCACACCCGCTGCAAGCGTTGGTGTCTGAGCCGATCAAACCGGTGATCGACAGCGTCATCATGTCCAACGCCGTGCACGGTTACATCAGCCAGTCGGACAAAGGCGACCTGGTAATTGGCGCCGGTATCGACGGTTGGAACGGCTACGGTCAGCGTGGCTCGTATCCGACAATCGAGCACACGCTGCAAGCCATCGTCGAGATGTTCCCGGTGTTGTCACGCGTACGCATGAACCGTCAGTGGGGCGGTATTGTGGATACCAGCCCGGACGCCTGCCCGATTATCTCGAAAACCCCAGTCCCAAATCTGTTCTTCAACTGTGGTTGGGGCACGGGTGGTTTCAAGGCCACGCCGGGCTCGGGCCACGTGTTTGCCGCTAGTTTGGCCAAAGGTGAAATGCACCCACTGGCAAAACCGTTTGCGATGGATCGTTTCCATACCGGCGCACTGATCGACGAGCACGGCGCTGCTGCCGTGGCTCACTAAGAGGGCTCAGACCATGCTTAATATTTATTGCCCTCACTGCGGTGAAACGCGCTCTGAAGAAGAGTTTCACGCACACGGCCAGGCGCACATTGTGCGGCCGGAAAATCCAGCCGAGTGCAGTGATGAAGAGTGGGGCGACTACATCTTCTTCCGCGATAACCCGCGCGGCATTCATCACGAATTGTGGGTGCACTCAGGCGGTTGCCGTAAGTTTTTCAACGCCACGCGACACACCGTGACGTACGAGATTTATGAAACTTACAAGATCGGTGAGAAGCCCAGCGTTACCGAGACCAGCGTTGCTGCCGCTAAAGCGAGCGCTCAAGGAGTCACGGCATGAGCCAAGTTAATCGTCTAACCAATGGCGGCCGGATTGACCGCAGCCAGCCTTTGAATTTCAGCTTCAATGGCCAGTCGTATCAAGGCTTCGCCGGTGACTCACTGGCCGCTGCGTTACTGGCCAATGGCGTGGATATTGTCGGGCGTAGTTTCAAGTATTCCCGGCCTCGCGGAATTGTTGCGGCGGGCAGCGAAGAGCCAAACGCCATCCTGCAAATCGGTTCGACCGAAGAGGCGCAAATCCCTAACGTGCGAGCGACTCAGCAAGCGCTTTACTCCGGTTTGGTGGCGACCAGCACCAACGGCTGGCCAAGCGTTAATACCGACATGATGGGAATTCTCGGTAAGGTCGGCGGCAAGATGATGCCCCCCGGTTTTTACTACAAAACCTTCATGTATCCGCAGAACCTGTGGCTGACCTACGAGAAGTACATTCGTAAAGCTGCAGGGCTGGGCCGCGCGCCGACAGAAGTTGACCCCGACAGTTACGACTACCTCAATCAGCATTGTGATGTGTTGGTGGTAGGCGCGGGGCCTGCGGGTTTGGCTGCTGCACTGGCGGCGGGGCGCAGTGGCGCGCGGGTGATTCTGGCGGACGAGCAGGAAGAATTTGGCGGCAGCTTGCTCGACACGCGTGAACTGCTCGACGGCAAGCCTGCAGCCGAGTGGGCAGCCGAGGCGCTGGCTGAGCTGCAAGGCATGCCAGAAGTCACCTTGTTGCTGCGCGCGACAGTAAATGGCTATCACGACCATAACTTCTTGACGATTCATCAGCGCATGACCGATCACATTGGTGAAGTCGCGCCGATGGGCATGGTGCGTCAGCGCATGCACCGGGTACGTGCCAAGCGTGTGGTGCTGGCAACCGGTGCGCATGAGCGCCCGCTGGTGTACGCCAACAACGATGTGCCTGGCAATATGCTAGCGGGCGCTGTGTCGACCTATGTGCGCCGTTACGCGGTGCTGCCCGGTCGCAAGCTGGCGCTTTCAACCAACAACGATTACGCCTACCGCGTGGTGCTGGACTGGCTCGATGCTGGCCAGCAAGTGGTTGCCGTGGCAGATGCGCGGTCTAACCCGCGTGGCACTTGGGTTGAGCAGGCGCGCGCACGCGGTGTGCGGATTTTAACCGGCAGCGCCGTGGTTGAAGCGCGCGGCAGCAAGCGTGTTGATGCGGCGCGGATCTGTGCGATCGATGTGGCCAAGCATAAAGTCACCAGCCCGGGTGAAGTTCTTGATTGCGATTTGATCGTCAGCTCCGGGGGCTACAGCCCAGTGGTTCATCTGGCATCGCATCTGGGTGGGCGACCAACATGGCAGGCCGACTTGCTGGCATTTGTGCCGGGCGAAGGCTTGCAAAAGCGTGTGTGCGCCGGGGCGGTAAAAGGCGTTTTTGCATTGGGCGACACGCTGGCAGATGGTTTTGAAGCGGGTGTGATGGCTGCTGCCGAAGTCGGCTTTGACGCCGCTGTTGGCACGCTGCCAAGCGTTGAGCAACTCAACGAGGAAGCGACGCTTGCGCTGTTCCAAGTGCCGCACGATAAATCGACCGCGCGTGCACCCAAGCAGTTTGTCGACTTCCAGAACGACGTCACCGCCGCCGGTATCGAGCTGGCAACCCGTGAAGGCTTTGAGTCGGTTGAACACGTTAAGCGCTACACCGCGCTCGGCTTTGGTACCGATCAAGGCAAGCTCGGCAATATCAATGGCCTGGCGATTGCTGCACGCTCACTGGGCATCAGCATCGAGCAAATGGGCACCACCATGTTCCGGCCCAACTACACGCCGGTTACATTCGGCGCGGTTGCTGGCCGCCATTGCGGTGCGTTGTTTGAGCCAAAGCGTTACACCGCGATGCATGCGTGGCACGTTGCAAACGGCGCTGAGTTTGAAGATGTCGGCCAGTGGAAGCGGCCGTGGTATTTCCCGAAAAATGGCGAAGACCTGCACGCGGCTGTCGCACGTGAATGCCTGGCGGTGCGCAATGCAGTGGGCATTCTGGACGCCTCGACGCTGGGCAAGATCGATATTCAGGGCCCTGATGCCCGTGAGTTTCTCAATCGTGTGTACACCAACGCGTGGACCAAACTGGATGTCGGCAAAGCCCGTTACGGTTTGATGTGCAAAGAAGACGGCATGGTCTTCGACGACGGTGTAACGGCGTGTCTGGCAGACAACCACTTCCTGATGACCACCACCACCGGTGGCGCGGCGCGGGTTCTCGACTGGCTGGAGCTTTATCACCAGACCGAATGGCCGGATCTGAAAGTGTATTTCACCTCAGTGACCGATCACTGGGCGACCATGACGCTGTCCGGCCCGAACAGCCGCAAGCTGCTGGCGGAAGTCACGGATATCGACCTCGATAAAGACGCGTTCCCTTTCATGGCGTGGAAAGAAGGCGAAGCCGGTGGTGTACCGGCGCGGGTTTTCCGGATCTCCTTCACTGGCGAGTTGAGCTACGAGGTCAACGTGCAGGCGGATTACGCCATGGGCGTTTGGCAGAAGATTATCGAAGCAGGCAAAAAGCACGGTCTGACGCCTTACGGCACTGAAACCATGCACGTTTTGCGGGCCGAGAAAGGCTTCATCATTGTTGGCCAGGATACCGATGGTTCGGTTACGCCGGACGACCTCAACATGAGCTGGTGTGTGGGCCGCAACAAGCCGTTTTCATGGATCGGTTTGCGCGGTATGAATCGCCAGGATTGCGTGCGCGAGCAGCGTAAACAACTGGTGGGGTTAAAGCCGGTTAATCCTCAGCAGGTATTGCCGGAAGGTGCGCAGCTGGTCTTTGACCCGAAGCAGGCGATACCGATGACCATGGTCGGCCACGTCACCTCCAGCTACATGAGTGCTGCGTTGGGCTACTCGTTTGCAATGGCGATGGTTAAAGGCGGTTTGCAACGCATTGGCGAGCGGGTGTTTGCGCCCCTGGTCGATGGCAGCGTGATTGAAGCCGAAATTGTCAGCTCCGTATTTTATGACCCGAAAGGGGAACGCCAGAATGTCTAACGTCAATGTCTACCAACAGCGCCCGGCAGATGCCAAGGCCGAGTCGCCGCTGTTTCACGCCAGCCTGCATGAGTTGGTCGGCAAAGGGCCGACCGATGCCGGTGTAACGCTGACTGAGAAAAAACTGCTGGGCCATCTCACCCTGCGTGGCGATGGCAAAGATCCGGCTTTTGCCGAGGCCGTGCACAGTGCTCTGGGTATAGAGTTGCCGGGTGCGCTGAGCGTGGTCAGCCACGGCGGGGCGTCCTTGCAATGGCTGTCTCCGGATGAGTGGCTGCTGATTGTGCCGAGCGGTGAAGAGTTCGCCGCCGAGCAGAAACTGCGTGAGGCGTTGGCGGGGCAACACATCTCGATCATCAATGTCAGCGGCGGCCAAACCTTGCTGGAGCTTCGCGGCAAGAACGTGCGCGAAGTGTTGATGAAGTCGACTTCGTACGACGTCCATCCGGGCAACTTCCCCGTGGGTAAAGCCGTGGCTACACACTTCGCCAAAGCGCAGTTGGTGATTCGTCACAGCGCTGAAGATACCTGGGAGTTGGTCATTCGCCGCAGCTTCTCTGACTACTTCTGGCTTTGGCTGCAAGATGCCAGCGCTGAGTACGGTCTGAGTATCGTCGAATAATCAGTTGTATTGATGCTGTGAGTAATACGCCCTTGCAGGGCCGCCCTAACCGGGTGTGTGCCTTGCAGGGAGTGCTGTTTAGCGCAGGGAGAGTGTAATGAGCCGAACCCCGGATACATGGATTTTGACAGCGCAGTGCCCGAGTGTGCTCGGCACGGTGGACGCGCTGACACGGTTCTTGTTTGAGCAAGGTTGTTATGTCACCGAACACCATTCGTTCGATGACCGGTTGTCGTCGCGGTTTTTTATTCGCATCGAGTTTCGCCAGCCCGATGGTTTTGACGAGCAGGCGTTTCGTGCTGATTTGGCGCAACGCAGTGCCGCCTTCGAGATGCAAACCGAGCTGACTCCGCCCGCGTATCGGGCCAAGGTTGTGCTGATGGTGTCCAAATCGGATCACTGCCTGAATGACTTGCTCTATCGTCAGCGCATTGGCCATTTGTCGATGGATGTGGTGGCGGTGATTTCCAATCACCCAGATTTGGAACCGCTGGCACGCTGGCATGAGATTCCGTATTACCACTTCCCGCTGGACCCCAACGATAAACCTGCGCAAGAGCGCAAAGTGCTGGAGGTTATCGAGCAAACCGGTGCTGAGTTGGTGGTGCTTGCGCGCTATATGCAGGTGCTGTCGCCGGAGTTATGCCGCAAGCTCGATGGCTGGGCGATCAATATTCATCACTCGCTGCTGCCCGGCTTCAAGGGCGCCAAGCCTTATCATCAGGCGTATCAGAAGGGGGTGAAGTTGGTCGGTGCGACCGCGCATTACATCAACAACGACCTCGACGAAGGCCCGATCATTGCGCAAGGCGTTGAGACCGTTGATCACGCGCATTATCCCGAAGATTTGGTTGCCAAAGGCCGTGATATTGAATGCCTGACGTTGGCCAAGGCGATTGGTTATCACCTTGAGCGCCGTGTTTTTCTTAATCAAAACCGCACAGTCGTGCTTTAACGCGGCTGGCACTGTATGGCCCTGCATAAGCAGGTTTCACACTGCCCAGAGGTTCATGTGATGGCACGCTGCGTCGTTACCTGACCTCTTTGTGAATGCTTCATCACCTTAAAGGAGCCTCTGAAAAGCCAGCGACAGGCGCCAAGCCCTTAGATGCGCAATCTCTGGCCGGTAGTTTTTTAGACGTTCCGTAAATGCTCCAGTGCAAGGCTGCGTGGCCGCCGGCTGCGCCTTTGTTCCGACAACAACAAGGAGAGCAAGCGATGTCTGATAATCGTGGTGTGGTGTATCTCGGTGCTGGCAAGGTCGAGGTGCAGAATATCGATTACCCGAAAATGCAGGACCCGCGCGGCAAGAAGATCGAGCACGGGGTCATCCTCAAAGTGGTATCCACCAACATTTGCGGCTCCGACCAGCACATGGTGCGCGGCCGCACTACGGCGCAGGTCGGTCTGGTGTTGGGCCACGAGATTACCGGTGAGGTGATCGAGAAAGGGCGCGATGTTGAGCATTTGAAAATTGGCGATCTGGTGTCTGTGCCGTTCAACGTCGCGTGTGGCCGTTGCCGCAGCTGTAAAGAGCAACACACCGGTGTTTGTTTAACGGTGAATCCGGCGCGTGCGGGTGGCGCATACGGCTATGTCGACATGGGCGACTGGACCGGTGGTCAGGCGAATTACGTGCTGGTGCCTTACGCCGACTTCAACCTGCTGAAACTTCCGGATCGCGACAAGGCGATGGAGAAAATCCGCGATCTGACCTGTCTTTCAGACATTCTGCCGACGGGCTATCACGGTGCTGTTACCGCAGGCGTTGGCCCCGGCAGTACGGTCTATGTTGCCGGTGCGGGGCCTGTGGGCCTGGCGGCTGCGGCGTCTGCGCGTTTGCTGGGTGCTGCGGTGGTGATTGTTGGTGATGTGAATCCGGTGCGGTTGGCTCACGCCAAGGCGCAGGGTTTCGAGATTGCCGACTTGTCCAAAGACACCCCGTTGCACGAGCAAATTGCCGACCTGCTCGGTGAGCCGGAAGTGGATTGCGCAGTCGATGCGGTTGGCTTCGAAGCGCGTGGTCACGGCCATGCCGGCGCGCAGCAGGAGGCACCGGCAACGGTACTCAACTCGCTGATGGGGGTTGTTCGGGTTGCCGGTAAAATTGGTATTCCCGGCCTGTATGTCACCGAAGATCCGGGTGCGGTGGACGCCGCGGCCAAAATTGGCAGCTTGAGCATTCGCTTCGGTCTGGGCTGGGCCAAGTCGCACAGTTTCCACACCGGGCAAACGCCGGTGATGAAGTACAACCGCCAACTGATGCAGGCAATTATGTGGGACCGCATTAACATCGCCGAAGTGGTGGGCGTGCAAGTAATCAGCCTCGATCAGGCGCCACAGGGTTATGGCGAATTCGATGCCGGTGTGCCGAAGAAATTCGTGATTGATCCGCATCGCATGTTCAGCGCTGGCTGATTCAACCCGTAAGCGAACGTAGCTTTTGCAAAGCTCACCCGTGCACACTGCGTGTGAGCTTTGCTTTTTTTAGCGCGGTTGCAGCCCATCACGAATCACGTGAATCCGCGCATCCTTATCGCGCCACAGTTGTGACACCCACTCCTGCATCCATTGGCGAAATTGCTCGTCGTTCTGGTAGTCGCCCTGCCACAAGGCCGGATCCAGTGGATAAGTCTGAATATCGACAATCACCCGTGGCACCTGGCCGCTGATCAACGCCCAGAAGCCCGGCACTTTATCGCCCGGGTAAACCACGGTCACATCCAGCACCGCATCCAGTTGCTCACCCAGTGCGGCGAGTACAAAGGCCATGCCGCCGGCTTTGGGCTTGAGCAGGTATTTATAGGGCGACTGCTGCTGAATCTGTTTGGCGCGGGTGCAGCGCGTGCCTTCCAGATAATTGACGATGGTCACCGGCAGGTCTTTGAACTTCTCGCAGGCACGGCGGGTAATGGCCAGGTCTTCGCCTTTGCGCTCCGGGTGTTTTTCCAGATAAGCCTTGGAGTAACGCCGCATGAACGGATAGTCGAGCGCCCAGAAGGCCAGCCCGAGAAAGGGAATCCAGATGAGTTGCTGCTTGAGGAAGAACTTGAAGTAGGGCGTCTTGCGGTTGAACGCCTGAATCAACGCCGGAATGTCGACCCACGACTGATGGTTACTGATGACCAGATACGAGGTGGTTTTGCGCAGCTCAACCGGGCAACGGATATCCCATTGGGTCGGCAGAATGCAGGCGAATATGATTTTGTTGATCTCCGCCCATGTTTCTGCAACCCACATCACACCGCGCGAGCATGCAGCTTTCAGCGCTGTGCCGGGCAGGAGAAACTTGCCCATGGCGATCAACAGCAACGGGCCAATCAGAATCAAGGTGTTCAGCAGTAACAGCAGGGTGACGGTCAGGCCGGTCAGTAGTCGGCGCATGATGGCTCCTCAAGTGCGGGACCTGTGCATATTAAGCAGACGATTGGCTTCGTCCAAGTTATGCTGAACTATCGGTTAATTGTCGGACGAGCCGTTGGGCATTGCTCCGCTTCAGTCTGTATAAAGTGGTCTACAAAAAACGCTGTTTCGAGAACAGGCAATTATGTTGAAGCGCATATCGGTAGCGGACGTGCGTGTCGGTATGTACATCCAGGCCTTCTGTGGCAGTTGGGTTGACCATCCGTTCTGGAAGAAAAGTTTCTTACTGGAATCCGACAAGGATCTGCAACGTATCTACGCCAGTAAAGTTGAGGAATTGCTGATTGATATCAGCAAGGGACTCGACTGTGCCGCTGCACCTGTCGAAACGCCGCTGCAACAACCCGAACCAGTTGCACTGGCGCCTGTAGCCAAGACCGAGGCAGAAGCAGCACCGGCTACGCAAGACAACGAAGACTACAGCCCGGCGCCGTTCTCCGACGAGATCAGGCGTGCCGCCCTGATCTGTGAGCGTTCCAAGCAGGCGGTTATCGACATGTTCGCCGATGTGCGGATGGGCCGCGCCCTGCAAGCGGAGCAGGCCGATAACCTGGTCAAGGAAATTACCGCCTCGGTTATTCGCCATCCCGGCGCCATTATCAGTTTGGCGCGGCTGAAAAATGCTGACGAATACACCTACATGCACTCCGTTGCCGTGTGTGCGCTGATGGTCGCGTTGGCGCGTCAGCTGAATTTTGAGCTGGATCAGATTCGCGAAGCCGGGCTTGCCGGATTGCTTCACGACATCGGCAAAATGGCGGTCGCGCAAAACGTCCTCAACAAACCGGGAAAACTTTCCGAAGAAGAGTTTGAGGCCGTTAAAGCGCACCCGATTCTGGGCGGCCAGATACTGTTGGAGAACAAGCAGATCAGTGCGCTGGCGCTGGATGTTTGCATGCATCACCACGAGAAATACGACGGCACGGGTTATCCACACGGGTTACAAGGTGAGCAGATCAGTGTAATGGCGCGGATGGGCGCAATCTGCGATGTGTATGACGCCGTCACCTCTAATCGTGCCTACAAAAAGGCATGGGACCCGGCTACCTCAATCAGCCGCATGGCCAGCTGGAAAGGTCACTTCGACGAGATGATGTTCCACGCCTTCGTCAAAGCGGTGGGGATTTATCCGATCGGCTCGCTGGTGCGTTTGCAGAGTGGTCGTCTTGGCGTGGTGCTGGAGCAGGGCGAGGGTTCGCTGCTGGCGCCCAAGGTCAAGGTTTTCTACTCAGCGGAAACCCGGATGCCGATTATCCAGCAAACCATTGATCTGGCTGAGACCCCGGCGCGCGATAAAATTATTAGCCGTGAAGCCCCCGAGAAATGGGGCTTTCGCAACCTTGAAGCACTCTGGTTGGATCTTCCTGCCACTCCTGTCTGAGGCAAAAAAGCTGAACCAATCGAATCGAGACGAGTCCGAAACCGTGAATTTAAGGAGGAGTACTTGGTTTGAGAAGTTTAATTGCATTGATCGCGTTAGTTGCACTGCCAGTGATGGCGAACGAGCCAGCCAGTGACCCAACTTTGTACGGCCGTTACGAGTATGTTGCTGTGCCTCAGGTTGGCCAGACCTTTAAAGCCAAAATGGATACCGGCGCGATGACATCATCGCTCTCGGCCAAGGACATCGAGCGCTTCAAGCGCGATGGCGATGATTGGGTGCGTTTTCGTCTGGCAACAAAAGATGCTGATCCAACCCTTTTCGAGCAACCGCTGACGCGCGTCGCGCTGATCAAGAACCGTGCAGAAGAAGGTGATGA
This sequence comes from Pseudomonas sp. MS19, assembly GCF_013277615.1. Lineage (NCBI taxonomy): Bacteria > Pseudomonadati > Pseudomonadota > Gammaproteobacteria > Pseudomonadales > Pseudomonadaceae > Pseudomonas > Pseudomonas sp. MS19. The sequence goes on from NZ_VBTO01000025.1 coordinate 14,342, forward strand.
ACCCAACAGCAGCCCGACCATGGCTGAGCGGCCGGTGATTGATATGGAAATTTGCGTGGGCAACGAGTCGCGCACCATTGAGGTCAATCTGGCGGATCGCAGTCACTTCGATTATCCGCTGCTGATTGGTGCGGCCGCTATGCGCAAGCTCGGCGCCGCGGTGAATCCTGCGCAGCGCTATACCGCCGAGCGCCCAGAGTGCTGAGTTGAGCGGAGCATTCGATTGGCTTGATCTATTCGGGGCGCTGTCTGATGACCGCGCCCCGATTGTATCCACGGCATTTATGCACGCCGTGAGTGAACTGCTCGCCTGCACGGGTGCCGGATTATTGCTAGGCTCAGATTGATGTTTTGGCATACAAGGATGCTGTGCATGCAATTGGGGTGGCGTATTCACGGCTGGACTAATGGGGGTTGAGTCCGGGCAGGCAGATTGCCTGCGAATCATCTGCTGGCTCCGACTGGCTATTTTGAGTGCTGTGGCAGGTGGCTTGCTCGCATGCACCAATCAGGAAGTCTCACTGCATAAAGTCGCCAAGACCGACATCGACATGGTGCATGACCTGCATTGGAAGACTGTCGATCAGCGGCTCACAGTATTAATGGGTAAGCTCTATGAGCGTAATCCGGATGAGCTGCATAAAACCCCGAACGCGACGATTCTTTCACGGCAAAAACTGCTCTGGAGCACGCCGCTAAATCGTCAGACCTCCTACCTCGGTGTCGATGAACTCAGGGCGATGGATCTGGCGCTTGATCCCAATTTCCCAGGCGACCGCGTGTATGCGGTGATGGCCGGGCTGCGCGGCATGCTCAGCCGTTCCTACGACTATAAAGACGACTTCTACCTTTTCGACACGCTCGACCAACAGGCGCTTTACAACAGCGCGCGTAATGTCGAAATTCTGGTGTGGCGGCTCAAGCACCGGCTGGATGCCAAGGGTGCTCGCCTTCTGTTCACCAACGGTTTTGACAAACCACCTTATAACCTCAGTTATGAGCGTCTTTTCGGCAAGATCATCGCTTATCAGGACATGATGGCAATCATCACCTCCGAGCGTACCCAGCGCGGAATAAATTATGCGACGCACAGCATATTGCGCATGGCTTTCCTGCCGATATAAATCCTAGCGGGCTTTATCCGCGCTGATCAGTGCGGGTCAGCAGGTGGCCGCGTAGCTTTTGTTAGAACCTAACCTATGCCGCGCATGCGTTAAAACATGCATTAAAGTGTTTTGAGGTATCCCCATGACCGCAGTACTCAAGCCGGGTGTGAACCTGCTCGAACGATTTAGCTTTGCCCGGAAGTTTCAATTATTAGCCGTGCTGTTCATTCTGCCGCTGGCCTACGCCTCATGGACGCTCTGGGACGAGTACCGGGCAGGGCAGCAACTGATGGACCGGCAGATCAATGGCCTGCATGACATCAATGCGCTGGCCAAGGTGCAGCGTGAAGTGCTGGCTCAGCGCACGCTTTTAGCACGCTGGAAAGGTACGGACACCCCGGCGCAGGCCTTATTGAGCAGCCGCGAGGCTCAGCTCGATGAAAGCCTCAAGAATGCCAGTGAGCAACTGAACAGTGCTGCGCTGTCGAAGCAGGCGCGCGAGTTGCTGAGCAGTTTGCAGGCGGACCGAAAGGGGATTTCTGTGGCTACGTTGTCAGGTATCTCGCTGCCCGATGCGTTGGTGCAATATCAGAAAACCTTGCAGCAATTAACCGCTTTGCGTGAGCAGATTGCTACCGACAGCGGGCTGATTCTCGATCCGCATCTGGACACCTATCTGATGATGGAACAGCTGACGTTTACCCTGCCGCGGCTGTTGGAAAATCTCTCCAGTTTTGCCAGCCGTGGTTATGGCGCTGTGGTGTCCGAGCACTTCACGTTGCAAAGTCGGGTAGGCATTCGCGATTTGCGCAGCAGCCTCGATGAGTCGAACGCGCAACTGCTCAAGGCGCGAAATTCGCTCGCGCAAATTGCCCCGGAGTCGATGAATACATTGCAAACGCCGTTCAGTAATGTCGAGCAGGGTTTGCAGGTGTTCCTCAAGGAAATTGACCGCGACATGTTCGATGCCAATCCGATGACATTGACGCCTGCGCAATTCATTCAGCGTATCGATGCGCTGGAACAACTGCTGCAAGACCTGCAGCAGGCGCAGTTTGAACAGTCCGAGCAGAGTCAGGGAGCCTATCGCAGCGCCGCGCAAATCAGGATGTTCAACGTGGCGCTGATTTTTGCCCTGCTCACACTGGCCGCGCTTTATGTGCTGGCGTGCCTGAATTGGTCGATTCGTCGTGGTGCGCGCGAGATTATTGAGGCGGCGCAAGGCCTGCGCGACGGCGATATGCGCGTGCACATGCAAACTTATGGCGAGGACGAGCTGGCGCAAATTTCATCTGCGCTGAACACCGCAATCGGACAATTGCGCGGCTCGCTGCAAGGGGTTAATGATGAAACCCAGGGCATTGGGGGAACCGTAAAACTGCTTAATCAGGAGTCTCAAACGGCCTTGCAGGCGGTTGAGCAACAGCAAGGTCAAATGAGCCAGATTGCCGCTGCGGCAACCCAGATGGCGGCTACCGCGCAGAGTGTTGCGCAAAGCTGCGAGGAGGCCGCAGTTGAAGCAGAGCAAACCCGCGAAGTGGCCAACCAGAGTAATCAGCGCAGCGAGCGAACCAGTGCAAGCATGCGCCAACTCAGCTCGCGCCTGGGTGAAAGCTCGGCGACCCTGAAGCAATTGCAGCAGCAAACCGAGCAGATCACCCGCGTGGTGGATGTGATTCGCGGCATTGCCGAGCAAACCAATTTGCTCGCCCTCAACGCTGCAATTGAAGCGGCGCGGGCTGGCGATCAGGGTCGCGGCTTTGCGGTGGTCGCTGATGAGGTGCGCAACCTGTCGCAGCGCACTCAGAACTCCACGCAAGAGATCGCTCAGACGGTTGCGGATTTACACAAAGTGGTTGGCGAGTCGGTGGACATGATGGATCAGGCCGTGGCTCAGGCCGAGGGCGATGTCAGCAGTGTGCTGGCCATGAGTGATGACCTCAATGGGATCGTCGAGTCGGTTCAGCGGGTCAGCGATCGCCTGGCGCAAATTGCCACGGCAGCTGAGGAGCAGGCCGCAACCGCCGATGAAGTCAGCGGCAACATCCAGCAGGTCGATCAGGCGGCCAGTGCCTTGCTCGACGGCGCGCAGGCGGTCAATCAGGCCTCGGAGCAATTGCGCTTGGGCAGTCAGGGCTTGTCGCAAAATACCGGCCGCTTCCGCCTCGGCTAACCCGCCAGCGAACTTGCCAACCTTGGTTTGAGCAGATTGTTTGAGCAAGCTTTAAGCCGGCACGGCGTTGGTTACCGTGCCGGCTCATTTGTGGGCTACTGGCCTGCGCCTCCAATCCGCGCGAGGCGCTCAGTATTCGATAGCTTGGCCTCTGCTTACGCTGGCGGCTGGGACTTGCTTAGGGAGTCACGCTGGCTGACCTCGCTGTACCAGCTTGCGAGTTTGGGGAAACGCTCACGCCATGCCAGTTGCGGTTGGCGGAAATCCAAATAGCCGAGCGCGCAGGCAAGGCTGATCGTGGCGATATCAAATGTGTTCAGTGCGCCTGTATCGGCTTGTGCTTCGAACTCGCCCAGCGCGCGTTCAATTTTTGCTTGCTGGCCTTCGAGCCATTGCGGCCAGAGCAGTTCTTCCGGGCGCAGGGCAGTCTCGTACCGGATCAAAACCGCCGCATCAAGTATGGCGTCTGCCAGCGATGCCAGCGTCAGTCGTTGCCAGCGCTGCGGGCCGTTGCGTGGAATAACCGGCTCGCCGATGTGCTGGTGATCGAGGTAGTCGAGAATCACCCGGCTGTCATGCAGGGTGTCGCCGTTAGCGAGTTGCAGCGCCGGAATTTTGCCTGAGGGATTGCGCGCGACAACGTCGCTGTTCGGGGCGACCGGGCTCAGCTGCACGTTGTGTAAATCCACTTTCTGCAGCTGCCCTGTTTCGTGCAACAGCACCATGATCTTGCGCACGAAGGGCGATGCGGGCGAGTAAAACAGAGTCATGTTGTTGCTGGGCATTTGTTCAACTCCATATTTTTTGAGCGTTGCATCACGTTTCTTGAAGATAAATCGAGCGGCGCCGTATACGACCTTGGTCGAGAGTCTACGCCTACCTTGGCTGCTTGTGCCTCTGCATGCCCCATAAACCGTGAGGCCTGCGCTGCGCCGGGGCGGCACTCGACCAAAGTCTCACTAGCGCTCGCTGTGGGTACTGCTAAGTTTTGACTGTCAAAACAACAAAAACAATTGAGGAGAACCTCACATGTCTGGGTCTAAGGAAGAGGCTGCCAAAGCCTATTGGAAAGATAACCTGCGGCTGATGTTGTGGCTGCTGGTGGTCTGGTTCGTGGTGTCATTCGGCTGTGGTGTTCTGTTCGTGCATGAACTCAACGCCATCCAGTTCTTCGGCTTCCCTCTGGGATTCTGGTTTGCCCAGCAAGGGTCTATCTACGTATTTGTGGCGATGATTTTCTTCTATGTCTGGAAGATGAATCAGTACGACCGCAAGCACGACGTCCACGAAGAATAAGGCGCCGAGAATGGATACCCAAACTCTGATCTATCTGTTTGTCGGCGCAACTTTTGCGCTGTACATCGGCATCGCGATCTGGACCCGTGCCGGGTCTACCAGCGAATACTACGTTGCCAGTAAAGGCGTTCACCCAATCCTCAATGGTATGGCCACCGGTGCAGACTGGATGTCGGCTGCCTCGTTCATCTCGATGGCGGGGATTATCTCGTTCACCGGCTTCGACGGTAGCGTGTACCTGATGGGCTGGACCGGCGGCTATGTACTGTTGGCCATGTGCCTGGCCCCGTACCTGCGCAAGTTCGGTAAATTCACCGTACCGGAGTTCATCGGCGAGCGTTACTACTCGCAGACAGCTCGCGTGGTGGCGGTTATCTGCGTGATCTTCATCTCGTTCACCTACGTTGCCGGCCAGATGCGCGGCGTTGGTATCGTCTTCTCGCGTTACCTTGAAGTCGACATCAACACCGGTGTAATCATCGGCATGTGCATCGTGTTCTTCTACTCCGTACTCGGCGGTATGAAGGGCATTACCTACACTCAGGTTGCGCAATATTGCGTGATGATCTTCGCCTACATGGTGCCTGCGATCTACATCTCGATGCTGATCACCGGTAACCCGATTCCGCAGCTGGGCTTTGGTAGCGAAGTTATCGGCACTGGCCAATCGGTGCTTGAGCGCCTGAATGGTCTGGGCACTGAGCTGGGCTTTGGCGTTTACACCGATGGCAGCAAGTCGACTATCGACGTGTTCTTCATCACCATGGCGCTGATGGTTGGTACTGCCGGTCTGCCACACGTAATTGTGCGCTTCTTCACCACCCCAACCGTGCGTGCAGCGCGTCTGTCTGCCGGTTATGCACTGCTGTTCATCGCGATTCTGTACACCACCGCTCCGGCTGTTGCTGCGTTTGCGCGTACCAACCTGCTGACCAGCATTCCAGGTGTTGAATACGTCAATGCGCCGCAGTGGGTGAAAAACTGGGAGAAATCCGGTCTGATTGCCTGGCTCGACAAGAACGGCGACGGCAAGATCCAGTACGGCCCTGGCGCTCCATTCGCGGGTGCTCCAACCTTCTCGGCTGAAGCCGGTGCTCATGGTGAGCGTCAAGTCACCAACGCGCCGACCGATGCTGCGACTGAGCTCTACGTAGACCGCGACATCATGGTATTGGCCAACCCGGAAATTGCTGATCTGCCGGGCTGGGTAATTGCTCTGATTGCGGCGGGTGGTCTGGCAGCTGCGCTGTCTACCGCTGCTGGTTTGTTGCTGGTTATCTCGACCTCTATCTCGCACGACTTGCTGAAGAGCAATCTGATGCCGAACATCAGCGAGAAGAAGGAACTGCTGGCCGCGCGTATCGCTGCAGGTGTGGCGGTTGTGGTTGCTGGTCTGTTCGGGATTTACCCGCCAGCGTTCGTGGCGCAAGTGGTGGCATTCGCCTTCGGCCTTGCTGCGGCATCGTTCTTCCCGGCCATCGTCATGGGGATTTTCTCCAAGAAGATGAACAAGGAAGGCGCTATCGCCGGTATGGTTGTCGGTCTCGCGTTCACCTTCAGCTACATCGTTTACTACAAGTTCATCAACCCAACTGCCGGTCCTGCTGACTGGTGGTTCGGTATCTCGCCAGAAGGCATTGGTACCCTGGGCATGATCTTCAACTTCGTTGTAGCGGTTGCGGTGGCCTCCGTCACCAGCGCTCCACCAGAGCGTATCCAGCACCTGATCGAAGACATCCGTGTTCCTCGTGGTGCCGGTGCTGCAATCGATCACTAAGTTGTAATGCAGTAAGCACAACGCCCCGATAATCGGGGCGTTGTCGTTTCTGGCGGTTAGTCGCGGGCGTAGTGCTTTAACGCTTCAACAGCGGCCAGCAGCCCAGTAACGCCGGGATTCCCAGACCGACCCAGGCGACGGTATCCCACAGGCCGTCACCCAGTAATGCGCTGATCAAACCTACCGCACTGAGCAGGCCGATAATAAGTGGCAAGGCAAATGTAGATTGACGCCAGTTCATGCGCGCACCTCGACGGCGTTGGCTCGCGCTGCTGAGCCATAGCGTTTTACCCACCACAGATACAGCCCGCTGAGCAGGACAATAATGGTCAGCACGTCGAGCACAGCCCAGAGGATTTGCATGGGGCGGCCGCCGTAGTCGCCGAAATGCAACGGTGACGACAAGGACAGCGCATCCATGTACCAGGGACGCTGGGCGACAGCGGTGACTTCGAGCGTGCGGGCGTCGATCAGAATCGTGGTCAACAGGTGCGACGTGAGGTGCGTGGAGCCTTTCATAAACACGCCGTAATGGTGCTCGCTGGAAAAGCGCGTGCCGGGAAATGCAATGAAGTCGGGCTGCATGCCAGGCGTGGCTTGTTTGGCGATGGCCAGCAAGTTATTGGCGGAAGCGCGTTCGGTCAGCGGCGGCGCATTGCGATAGGGCTCAACCAGCGCGCTCAGGGCATCATTACGCCATGCGCTGATCAGAATATCGGCGCAGGCACTGATGACTCCTGTGGTTCCGACCACAATTGCCCAAGTTAGCGTGACGATGCCGATCAGGTTGTGCAGGTCGAGCCAGCGCGTGCGCGAGGATTTATCGCGGCGTACGGTGGCAAAATCGAGCCGGCGCATAAAGGGTGAGTAGAGCACCGCACCGGATACGCAGGCGATCACAAACAGCAGGCCCATAAAGGCCAGCAGCAATTTACCCGGCAAACCGGCAAACATATCCACATGCAAACGCAGAATAAACATCAGCACGCCACCGTTGGCGGCCGGCATTTCTATGGCTTCGCCTGTGCGTGCGTCGAGCATAAAGGTGTGTGAAGAGTTGGGTTCGGTGCCCGCCGTGGCGGCCATGATGAACACCACGCCATTGCTGTCTTCGTCGTCGTAACCGATGTATTGCACGACTTCGTGAGGGCGTTCGCGTTCGGCTGCTTCCACCAGCTGTTGCAGGCTCAGATGCGGCGTATCCGCCGGCATTTCGCGCAACTCGGGTGCTTCGCCGAGCACGTGTTCAAGTTCGTGATGGAAGATCAGCGGCAAGCCGGTCAGGGCCAGCAGCAGTAAAAATACGGTGCAGATCAGGCTGGTCCAGGTGTGAACCTGTGACCAGCGTTTAATAGTGCGACTGCGCATAACGGGGAGTCCATTGGAGGAGGCGACCCGCTGGCAGCAGGTCGCCACTCAACTCAGAATTCGAGCTGAGCCGAGAAGGTCACGGTGCGAGGGGCGCCCAGGTACGAGCTGTTGAGCCAGTATTCCTTGTTGGCCAGGTTGCTGACATTGGCGCGCAGGGTCAGGTCGTTGTCGCTTGAGAAGGCAGTGCGGTAGCGCATGCCGGCATCAAATGTAGTGACCGATGGCAGGCTGTGGTTGTTGGCCTCGTCGGTGTACATTTTGCCGGTGTAGTAAATCCCACCAGTGAGTGCGACGCCTGGCAATGCACTCAGCTCATATTCGTTGTACATCTTGGCGAATTGGCTGGCGACGTTGACCGGAGTCTGGCCTTCGTTGACGGCATTGTTCGACTCTTTAACTTCGGCGTCGAGCACGGTAAGACCACCGACAACTGTCCACTGCGGCAGTGGTTTGCCGGTAACGCTCAGCTCCAGACCGGTGTTCTCCTGACGGCCGTCCTGGCTGAAGATGCGCGCCGAGTTGGTGTAGCTGTTGGGCTTCTCGATATTAAACAGCGCAGCGGTGAGCAAGACTTCGCCAACGGTGGCTTTAACCCCCAGCTCATACTGCTCACTGACTTCCGGACCGAGTGCCTGGCCAGCATTGAGCGCAGTGCTTGGAGCAATACCGCCTTCCTGAAGGCCTTCGATATAGCTGGCGTAGGTGGTCAGCCAGGGCAACGGCTTGTAGACCAGCGAGAAGTTCGGCGAGGTTTCGCTTTCTTTATAAGTGGTCGCGGTTTCGCCGTAACCAAATGCGTTGGCCCAGACGAAGTCGTTGCTGTAAGTCTCGATGGTGGTGCGGGTCAGGCCGACAATGGTCGACCACTGATCGTTGAAGGTAATGATGTCGCCGATCAGGAAGTTGTCGCTTTTGCTACGGCTGGCGAGGCGCTGGTCGCCGTTGCCAATGCTGTAGTTGGGTTTGTCTACCTGCGGGTGTTCAGTCAGCGGCAGCTCAGGCGTGACTGATTGATATTGCGGCCCCGGAAACGGAACGTGATCTTCGTAGTTGCGCACGCGCGCGACGTTGCCCTGATAACCGACAGTCAGCTTGTGGCCGGTGGTGGCAGTGTTGAACACCGAGTCGAGGAACAGGAAGCCTGAGGTTTCCTCGGTTTCGACCGGGGCGAATGCATACAGCGGCTGCGTGTAGACACCGGCACTGTTAATTTCCGGTCCGGTGTAGGTGTATTCGTTTTCGTACTGGCTGTAACCCAATGCGCCGCGCAGGGTGAAGGTGTCATCCAGACGCCAGTTGAAACGGCTGCCTACGCGGTCGTGCTCGCTGTCGGAGAACGCCCAACGCTGGCTATACAACTCGTCGTTATCCAGTTTGTCGGCATCCGGACGCAGGCCTTGATCGGCAAAATACCAGTAGCTGGTCAGGCCGCGTGTTTCACTTTTCTTGTGCGACGCATCGAACTGGACCAGCAGGTCGTCACTGACATTCCAGTCCAGCGCGAGGGAAATCATCTCGCGACGGTCTTTCTGCATCTCGATGGCGGTTTCACCGTCCTGTCCAAGCACGTTCAGGCGGTAGGCGAACACGCCGGCTTCATCGATCGTGCCGCCGAAGTCGCCGTGCACGTAGTAGTTTTCGCCGCCAGCGTTGCCCAGCGTCACGCTGTTATAGCGCTGATATGTCGGGCGCTTCAGCACATAGTTGACCAGACCGCCGGGGTTGGCCGGGCCATAAAGAAAGCCGCTGAGACCGCTGAGAATCTCTACCTGCTGCATTTCTTCGATGTAATTGCCGCCGTCGTAGCCATTGCTGAAACGCAGGCCATCGTTAGCGATGCTCAGGTTACCGGCGTCGCTGAAGCCGCGCATGCTCACCGAACTGGCATAGCCTGCCGTGGTTGGCGAGCGCAATTGCGTTGATGGGTTGATCTTGAACACATCATCAAGTGAGGTGGCCTGGATATTCTCCAGCAGATCATTGCTGATCACATTGACCGAGTAAGGCGTGTCCTTGAGCGGCAGGCCGCCCAGCGCGCCGACGTTCTGCACGGCGTCATTGCGATAACCATCGGCTTCGCTGCCGGCGGTGAGTTGGCTGCCGGTCACGGTGACATCAGGCAGTGCAGCGGCATCGGTTGCTGCCGGAATTACGCTGTAGCTGCCCGCACTGCTGCGCTGCAATTGCAGGCCGCTGCCTTGCAGGGCGGCGTCCAACGCGGCGGTAGCACTGAACTCGCCCTGTACCGGGCGCGACATCTTGTTGGCGGTGAGCGCCGGATCAACACTCAAGGCAATGCCCGCTTGTGCAGCAATGCTGTTCAGCGTGCTGCCCAGAGGCGCGGCAGGCAATTGATAGTTTTCGGCTATGGCCAGAGAACTGAAACCATTGAGGGCGAAAGCAGCCGCCAACAGGTGACGCTTTTGCAGAGGAGGGCGCAGCATTGTGAATTACTCCCAAAGGATAATCATAATCATTACCTTTGTTACCGAAGCAAAATCAAAAAGTGACAGGGCTGCTGCGCATTTTTTTCAAATTTTTTTAGGGGCGGGTTTGCGTGGCCGGCAGCGGGGCTGCAGGAACGACTTTTACCCACCATTTGCTGTGCTGTTCAATCTGCACCGGCAGGCTTGGAGGCAAGGCGGCCAGTGCCAGATCGGTATTGAACAGCGGAAAACTGCCGCTAATACGCAAGTTGGCAATGCTCGGGTCGACGCTGAGAAAGCCCGAACGGTATTCGCCAAGCGTGTCGAGCAAATCGCTCAGACGCAGGTTGTCTGCCAGCAGCATGCCGTGACTCCACGCATCCGCAGCCAAGGGAGCTGGTGTAGACGAACTGATGCCCTTGGCGTTAATGACGACCTGTTGGCCCTCTTCAATGATGGTGTTGTCGGGCACTGCGGTCGGGGTAACTTCGACGGCGGACTTGAGTACCGTCAGGCGGGTGGTATTGGCGTGCTCGCTGACCAAAAACCGGGTGCCCAGCGCATGCAGGCGGCCTTGCGCTGTTTCGACAATAAACGGTCGCTGATCGCCGTGAGCCGTTTCGATCAGAATTTCACCGTTCAGTAACACCAGGCGCCGTTCCTTTGCCGTGAACTTGATGTCGACTGCGGTGCGGCTGTTGAGAGTCAGGGTCGACTGATCAGCCAATTGCAGCTGGCGATGCTCACCGCTTTGGGTGATTTCGTCTGCCATATAGTCGGTTAACGGGCGCTGCTGGTTGAGCACGCTCAGGCCAAGCGTCACGGCAAGGGTTAAACCAAGCGCTGAAACGGTGATCGTTTTGGACTTTGTCTGGGCCTTCACATGCCCTTCTAGCAAGGTTGCGCGTACCAGTGGCGTGCTGTCGCGGTTGATGTCTTGCTCAATCTGATGCAAACGCACCCACGCTTCTTCGTGCTCGGGATCGGCCTGGCGCCAGACTTCGAAGGCGCTGCGCTGGGCAATATCCAGCTCGCCAGAAGAGAACTCAAGATGCCAGTCAATGGCCTGCTCAAGTGCAGTGCGGCTAACCCTCGTCATTCAGGCATTCCATAGCGGGCGACATAACATTGGCGTAATCCCTGCGCCAGGTATTGGCGAACACGTGATACCGACACGCCGAGCAGATCGGCGATTTGCTGATGCTTGAGGCCGTCTACCTGACTGTAGAGGAAGGCGGCACGCGCTTTGGCGGAGAGTTTGCCGAGTAGCTGGTCGATTCGCAAGAGCGCTTCCAGCGCCATTTGCTGCTCTTCCGGGCTGGGTTGCAGCGGCAATGGCAGCTGCGCCAGCTCACAAAGGTAGGCTTGTTCCAGGCGCTTGCGCCGATGCTGATCAATCACCAGGCCTTTGGCGATGGTGGTGAGCAGGGCGCGGGGCTCCTTGGGCAACTCAAGGTCGGGCTTTGCCAAGAGTCGGACAAAGGTGTCCTGACTGATGTCTTCGGCATGCTGCGGGCATTTCAGGCTCTTGCGCAGCCAGCCGAACAACCAATCTCGGTGGTCAAGGTAGAGCGTGCCTACCAAATGATGATGGGGTGGTCGGGGTGTTGTCACGCAAGGGGCTCTGGTAGGTGTATCGAGAATTATTCGCATATGATCGCAGAGCGGTGCTTGTCTGTGCAATCGCTGGCACGCTGCGCTGTGATGAGCGGTAACTTTCGCGTGTGTTGCCGACATATTGGCGTCATTTGTGCCCGGTTATACGCCGCAGGCAGTGCTTCAGGCTTATTTCGCGCATGCATTCATAGATGCAGATCAATACGCCTGAGTTGTTTAGTACATAAGCTTTGCGGCTGATTTTTTTATGTGTGCCTTGCCATGACTGTTGCTCAAATCACCGAATTGCTGGCGCCCGCTGGCAGCCTGAAAAACATGCGTTACGCCTTTGCCTATGGCGCCGATGCTGTGTATGCAGGCCAGCCGCGCTATAGCTTGCGGGTGCGTAATAACGAGTTTGATCACGCCAATCTGGCCCTTGGCATCAATGAGGCACACGCCCAAGGCAAGCAGTTCTATGTAGTGGTCAATATCGCCCCGCATAACGCCAAGCTGAAAACCTTTCTCAAGGATCTGCAGCCGGTAATCGAGATGGGGCCGGATGCACTGATCATGTCTGATCCGGGTTTGATCATGCTGGTGCGTGAGCATTTTCCTCAAATGCCGATTCATTTGTCGGTGCAGGCCAACGCCGTGAACTGGGCGAGTGTGAAGTTCTGGCAGCAGATGGGCTTGGCGCGGGTGATTCTTTCGCGAGAGCTGTCGCTGGAAGAAATCCGCGAAATTCGCCAGCAAGTACCCGACATGGAGCTTGAGGTGTTTGTCCACGGGGCCTTGTGCATGGCCTATTCCGGACGCTGCCTGCTCTCTGGTTACATGAACAAGCGCGATCCCAATCAGGGCGCCTGCACCAATGCCTGCCGCTGGAAGTATCAGGCTGAGCCGGGCAAGGAAGATGAGCTGGGCAATATAGTCAAAGTGGTTGAGCCAACGCTTGGTGACGGCGCGCCTACTGATCAGGTATTCGTGCTTAACGAGAGCAGCCGACCGCAAGAACAGATGACCGCATTCGAGGATGAGCACGGCACTTACATCATGAACTCGCGTGATCTGCGCGCCGTGCAGCATGTCGAACAGTTGGTGCAGATGGGTGTGCATTCGCTGAAAATCGAGGGTCGCACCAAGTCGCACTACTATTGCGCCCGTACTGCGCAGGTTTACCGCAAGGCGATAGACGATGCGCAAGCGGGCCGGCCATTCGACAAGTCGTTGATGGACACCCTGGAATCACTCGCGCACCGCGGCTATACCGAGGGCTTCCTGCGCCGCCATGTGCATGACGAATACCAGAACTATGAACGCGGCTCCTCGGTGTCGGAGCGCCAGCAGTTTGTCGGTGAACTCACCGGCAAGCGGGTTAACGGTTTGGCTGAGGTGTTGGTCAAGAACCGTTTTGCCGTGGGCGACTCGCTGGAGCTGATGACGCCCAGGGGCAACATGCATTTTATTCTGGAGTTGCTGCACAACAAGCGCGGCGAACCCGTTGAGGTTGCGCCGGGTGATGGCCACGTCATGTATCTGCCGGTACCCGAAGCAATTGAGCTGGAATACGCGCTGCTGATGCGCGATCTCTGATCAACGCTGTACGCGTTATCGCAGCCGCCCAATGAGTCGGTCGCGCTTGTGGATTTAAACCACGGCGCGAGACCGACACATATTCTGCTGCTCTGCTATTTCCCTTCTGCTGCAAACCCACACCCATGGATCAATCATCGTCCGCGGCTCAAGCGCGGCGGTATTCGCTTGTCAGTGTCTCAGGGCTTTGCAGGCAGGCGCGTGAGGAGTTTGTGCGGTGCTGGGTTTATGCTATCAGTTGAAACCATATTTTTTGAATGCTGCTTGATAAATTGCATATTTATGCTTATTTCAATGTGAAAGATTGATTTGATGATTTTTGATTAGTTTGAGCTGAAAGTATATTTGCGTTAGGATGCGCTGATGCTTTTCAATGGATTTACGCTTTTTCCTTCCTTTTTGGGTGTCCACCTCTTGGTCACCTGCTTTTGCGTTGTGGCCTGCGCCGCAACCTTCGTTCCGCCTCGGCGGCTCTCTTGCTTAGTTTTTAGCAAGCAAAAAATGACTGGAGATAACAATGAAACTGTCAATTAAGTTGGCCGGCTGTCTGGCCCTGGGCGTATCTGCTGCTTCGATGCAAAGCTTTGCTGCCCCACAATGTGAAATCGACCGTCCTGTTAATTTTGGTGGCATGGCCTGGGAATCCAACATGCTCATGGTCGAGGTAGAACGCTTCATTCTCGAGCACGGCTATGGCTGCAAAAGCCAAGTCCAACCGGGTGGTTCATTGTCGATCCTTGCAGGTCTTCAGCGCGGTGATGTCGACGTTATCTCTGAAACCTGGAAAAACAGCATCGCCGATGCATGGAAAAAGGCCGAGAAGAGCGGCAAGGTTTCCTCGATTGGTACGGCATTTGTCGGTCAGGAGTCCTGGTATATCCCGGCCTACACCGCCGCCAAATATCCTGAGCTGAAGTCGGTAACCGACCTGCCGAAGTACAGCGACAAGTTTGCTGATCCGGAAGAGCCGGGCAAAGGCCGCTTCTATGGTTGCCCGGCAGGCTGGGGCTGTGATGTCAGCTCGCACAACATTTTCAAAGCACTGAACATGGGTGAAACCTACAGCTACTACTCGCCAGGCACCGCGGCTGCACAGCGCGCTGCAATTACTTCGGCAGTGAAGCGTAAGCGTGACATCGTGTTTTATTACTGGGTGCCAACGCCAATGGTCGGCGAGATGGACCTAGTGCGTCTTGAGATGCCTGAGTACAACGAAACCAACTACCTGTGCATCACCGATCCTGACTGCGTGAAGCCTGTCGCCAGCGACTACCCGCAGACCGAAGTGCTGACCGCCGTGAACAACGAGTTCAAGGCCAAGGCGCCGAAGCTGGTCGAGTTTCTGTCCAAGGTTTCGGTCAAGCCGGATGACCTCAACGCCGTTATGGCTTGGGCGAATGAGAACGGCGCCGAAAGCGATGAAGCCGCTATGCATTACATGAAACAGCACCCGGATGCCTGGAGCAAGTGGCTGCCGGAAGACGTAGCTGCCAGTGTCAAAGCAGCGCTCTAAGCGCTGGTGCAAGTAGGTTGAGCACTGCTGCGGCTTAGGCCGCAGCAGTTGGATTGAACTAGAGAACGTGCTTATGTCTGATAATTTTCCTCAAGTGTTTGATGCCCGCGGCATGCGTCACTCCATCGACCAGTTTGTCGAAGGTCTGGTGACTAACTATGCCGATGTGCTGGAAACCATCTCGGCGCCGTTCCTGCACATGCTGGTATGGATTGAACAACTGCTGCGTACCGCTCCCTGGTGGAGCGTGGTTATCGCGGTTGGAGTTATTGCCTGGCTCGCAAGCCGGCGGATTTTGATGGCGCTGGGTATGGCGCTGATGTTGTGTGTGGTGGGCCTGCTCGGTCTGTGGGATCAGGGCATGCAAACCCTGGCGTTGATGATCATGTCGACGGCCATTTCTGTAATTATTGGTATTCCTGTGGGCATCATGATGTCGCGCTTCAGTTGGTTACGGCGGATTATGCTGCCGGTACTGGATGTGATGCAGACCATGCCCGGCTTTGTTTATTTGATTCCAGTGGTCATGCTCTTTGGTCTGGGCAAGATCCCGGCGATTATCGCCACGGTTATTTATGCAGTACCGCCACTGATCCGCCTCACGGATCTGGGCATTCGACTGGTCGATCAGGACGTACTTGAGGCATCGCGTGCCTTTGGTGCCAACCCTCGCCAGCAACTGTTTGGTGTGCAGCTGCCGCTGGCGCTGCCCAACATCATGGCTGGCATTAACCAGACAACCATGATGGCGTTGTCGATGGTGGTGATTGCCTCGATGATTGGTGCGCGTGGTCTGGGTCAGGAAGTTCTGCTCGGGATTAACCGGCTTGAAGTCGGACGCGGCCTGCTGGCGGGTACTGCGATTGTGGTGTTGGCAATTATTTTTGACCGCATCACCCAGGCCTACGGCAAGCGCCAGACGGCGGGGGGGAACTCATGAGCAAGATTGAAATTCGTGGCATCTACAAATTGTTTGGTGATGACCCCGAGAAGTACCTCGAACAAGCCAAGGCTGGCATGAGCAAAGAGCAGATGCTTGCCGATAACGGCCATACCATTGGCTTGCGCGACATCAGTCTGAGCATTGAAGCTGGCAGCATCTTCGTGATCATGGGCTTGTCCGGTTCGGGCAAGTCAACGCTGATTCGCCACTTCAATCGCCTGATCGAACCGACTGCCGGCGAGATTCTGGTCGATGGCCAGAATGTCATGGAGCTGGGTACGCGTGACCTGGAGACGTTCCGCCAGCAAACCATGAGCATGGTGTTCCAGCGCTTCGGATTGTTGCCGCACCACAGCGTGCTCGACAACGCCGCATATGGCCTGAAGATTCAGGGCATGGGCCGCAAGGAGCGCGAAGAGAAAGCCACGCACTGGCTTGAACAAGTCGGTCTCGCAGGTTTTGAGCAGCAGTTCCCGCATCAGTTGTCGGGCGGCATGCAGCAGCGTGTCGGCTTGGCGCGTGCGTTGGCTACAGATGCTGAAATTCTGCTGATGGACGAGGCCTTCTCGGCGCTCGATCCACTGATTCGCCGCGAAATGCAGGATCAGTTACTGGCGCTGCAAGCCAAGCTCAACAAGACCATCGTGTTTATTACGCACGACCTGGATGAGGCGTTACGTCTGGGCAACCGGATCGCGATTCTTAAGGATGGCGAGCTGGTTCAGGAAGGCACGCCGGAAGACATTCTGCTGCACCCGGCCAACGATTACGTGCAGTCATTCCTGCAAGACGTTAATCGCGGCAAGGTGCTGACAGCATCGCACGCGCTCAGCCGGGGTTCACTGACCCTGACCACGCGCACTCAGCCGGCCAAGGCGCTGCAACTGCTCCAAGAAAAAGCGCGTGATTATGCGCCGGTTCTGGATGGCAAGGCGCTGCGCGGAGTGATCACTGTCGCCTCGGTGCAGAAGGCTCAGGCGGATGGCGCGCGAGACATTGCCAACTACCTTGATGACGTTACCTCGGTGCCCGCCGATACCGGGCTCGATGAGGTGCTCGGGCACATGCTCCGCGAACAGCAGCCGTTAGCCGTAACCGGTGAAAACGGTGAGTTTGTTGGCTGGCTGTCACGCAGCAAAGTCAGCGAACTGGTCAGCCCGACGCCAGAAGAGTCGCAATGATCCGCTGACCTGCAATGAATAAATAACGCCTGATGCTTAATCGCTCAGGCGTTTTTTTGTGGGCGAAGGCCGTGAATAAATCGTCCGTCACCTTCACTCATTCACCCCATTTAACCCGGAGGATGGATAGCCCCTGCGGGGCAATCCGTCAAAGCGATCTACACCTCACCCCTGCAACTAAGCCTGTGCCTCCACCTCAGGCCGAATTGTGTGTCGGCTTCACGGATGAAACTGCTTACGTCGACGATAACCCTCAAGCGCCCCAGTCAACTGGTGCAGGCTGTCCAGCCCGTTCTGGCGCGCCTTGCTGAACATGATCAGCGCCAGCTCGGCCGTCACCATTGCGTCGGCACTGGCGTGATGACGCTGATGCACCTGCAAGCCGAATTGCTCGGCCCACGCCTCAAGACTGCCCCGGCGGGGCGCATTGTCTGGACACAGCAGTGGCGCCATTTCGGCGACATCAAGAAATGGGTGGCGTAACTTGATCCCCAGCGTTTGCTTGAGGGCGCGGCCGAGCATGCGCTTATCGAAGTTTGCATGAAAGGCCAGCAGCGGGCTGTCGCCAAGGAACTCCATAAAACTCAACAGCGCTTCACTCGGATCAATTCCGGCGGCGATATCGAATGGTCGCAGGCCGTGGATGAGAATGCTCGCGTTGATCTTCAGGTCATGGCGCTGGACCACGCATTCGAATTGCTCGCCGAGCACAATTGCGCCCTGATTGATCACCACCGCGCCGATCGACAAGACCTGATCGCGGCGGGTATCAAGCCCCGAGGTTTCCAGATCGAGCACCACAATGCGTTGCTCGGCCAGTGGTGTTTTATCGAGCGCGGCGGGTTTGCCAAGCGCGTCCACGCGCGCCTGTTGCTCAGCGTCGAGTGAGGGTTTTGCGCCAGTAAGCCAGGTTAAAGCATTCATAGTTGGTAGCGTTGTGCGAGGCTGCTTTGCAGGCGCTGAGCCTGGCGGAATGATTCACGCAGGATGCGCCGGTCCAGATGGTTGAGGGTGTCTGGATCAAGGCGGTTGGAGTAGGGCAGGTTTTGTTTGGCTTGCAGTTGGTGTTGCTGCATGCGGGTTTGCTGGATGAAGTGATAGGCCTCTTCATACGCCGCGCCGTCTAGCTCATCAATAACGCCTTTGCGAGTCAGCGCGCGCAGGCGCTCAAGGGTGTTACAGGCGCTTACGCCATTGGCCAGCGCCAGTAGCCGGGCGCCATCGACAAACGGCGTAAGGCCCTGGATCTTGAGGTCGAGGGTGTCCTTTTCGACGCCTTTGCGCGCCACGACGAAATCACGGATCAGCCCCAGCGGTGGTCGGTGACGCAAAGCGTTTTCGGCCATCATGCGTTGAAACAGGGTGTTCTGGGCAATCTTGGCGAGTAACTCTTCGCGCAGTTGCTTGACGCCTTTTGCAGGGCCCCAGACCGCGCGCAAATCAAAATAGATGCTTGAGCGCAGCAGGTGCTCGGGCGTGGTGGTGGCGATGAAACTATCAAAGCGCTGACTCCACTGTTGTTGCGACAGGCACAGCTCAGGGTTGCCGGCCATGATGTTGCCGGTACACAGGGTGAAGCCACAGCGGGCCAGGCGTTGATTGATTTCCTGTGCCAGCGGCAGGAGTTTTTGGCGGATGCTTTCGGCGGCGGCATCAGAGTCGGCGGTGAATACGATGCCGTTGTCCTGATCGGTGAGCAGGGTTTGTTCGCGGCGACCTTCACTGCCAAAGCACAGCCATGTGAATTGCACACCCGGATCGCCGAGATCGGCAATGGTCAGTTCAATCACCCGGCATACGGTCTGGTCGTTGAGCAGGGTAATGATGTGGGTAATTTGCGTCGAACTGGCGCCATGCGCCAACATGCGGTCGACCAGCAGATTGATGTCGCTGCGCAGGGCAATCAGGGTTTCAAGCTTGCTGGCCGTGCGCAGTGTGCGCGCCAGATGCACCAGATCGACCCGCTGTAATGAAAACAGATCGCGCTCCGAAACCACGCCACAGAGTTGCTGGTCCGTGATCAGGCAAACGTGGGCGATGTGCCGTTCGGCCATGGCAATGGCGGCGTCAAACGCGCTGGCTGAGGGCGGCAGTGCAAAGGGATTGGGCGTCATCAGCAGTTCGATC
This sequence comes from Pseudomonas sp. MS19, assembly GCF_013277615.1. Lineage (NCBI taxonomy): Bacteria > Pseudomonadati > Pseudomonadota > Gammaproteobacteria > Pseudomonadales > Pseudomonadaceae > Pseudomonas > Pseudomonas sp. MS19. The sequence goes on from NZ_VBTO01000025.1 coordinate 33,447, forward strand.
GACTGATCGAGGGATTCGTTGTCGGCGATTACCCGGCGCAGATCGCGCAGGGTAAAAATGCCCAGTGGATGCTGTGCGCTGTCGACTACCACAATGCTGCCGACGTGCTGCTCGTGCATCTGCCGGACCGCATCGCGCAGGCTGCACTCAGCTGTGCAGGTTACGGCTGTGCGCATGGCCAGTTCGCTGAGCGGGGTATTCAGCGAATATTGCTCGCCAAGGCTTTCTGCCGCGCGTAACTGCACCTGCTGATTAACCTGATCGAGCAGGCTGCTGACCCCGCGCAGGGCAAAATTGCGCAATTGCTCAGAAACGCTGAACAACTTGCGGAATGCCGGCTTATCCAGCAACAGGCAGAAGCTGTCTTCGCCTGCCAAGTGCCGCGTGCGCGTGGCGCGTTCACCGATCAATGCGGCCAGCGGGAAGCATTCGCCTGTGGATATCTCGAAGGTGCTCTGTTCAGGTTGCTTGCCTGCGTGCGGGCGTTCGCCCACTACACGACCCTGTTTGACGATATAGAAGAACTCGACCGGGCCATCTTCCGGATTGAGGATGGTTTCGCCCTGTGCATAAAAGCGCAGCTGACAGTGCTCAACCAGATAGGCCAGATGCGCCATGTCCATCTGGTTGAATGGCGGGAATTGCTGCAGGAAGGCCATAGTGCCTTGAATGTTTTGCAGCACCGCGCTCTTGCCGGTTTCAGTAAAGGTGTTGTCAGCCATAGCCGGGCCCTGGTTATTAACCTGTATTTTTTAGCCAGTGTGCGTTGGCAGGCGACTAGCGCCCATTGGACGTAAGTCTAGGCGGCCGGGCTGAATCGCAGGCAAAAAAGACCGCCCCGGAGGGCGGCCGTTTTCTTCAGCGGTTCACGTCAAAGGCGAGTTACAGGCCGTTGGCAGCCTTGAACTCACGACGACGACGGTGCAGAACCGGCTCGGTGTAGCCGTTTGGCTGCTTGGCACCTTCGACGACCAATTCCAGCGCAGCCTGGAAGGCGATGTTGCTGTCGAAGTCCGGTGCCAGTGGGCGGTAGGTCGGATCGTTAGCGTTCTGACGGTCAACCACCGGCGCCATGCGCTTGAGGCTGGCGACAATCTGCTCTTCGGTGGCAATGCCGTGGCGCAGCCAGTTAGCCAGCAACTGGCTCGAAATACGCAGTGTGGCGCGGTCTTCCATCAGGCCGACATCGCTGATGTCCGGCACTTTCGAGCAACCGACGCCCGCGTCGATCCAGCGCACTACATAACCCAGAATGCCCTGCGAGTTGTTGTCCAGTTCGTTCTGGATTTCCTCGGCAGACCAGTTGGTATCAGCGGCCAGTGGGATGGTCAGAATGTCATCAACCGACGCAGGCGTGCGGCTCTTGAGTTCTTCCTGACGGGCGAATACGTCAACCTTGTGGTAGTGCAGCGCGTGCAAGGTGGCAGCAGTCGGCGATGGAACCCAGGCGGTGTTGGCGCCGGACATCGGGTGGCCGATTTTCTGCTCAAGCATCGCGGCCATCAGGTCAGGCATGGCCCACATGCCTTTACCGATTTGCGCACGGCCTTGCAGGCCCGTTGCCAAACCGGCATCGACGTTGTTGTTTTCGTAAGCGCCAATCCACTTCTCGGCTTTCATGGCCGCTTTACGCACAACGGCGCCAGCTTCCATCGAAGTGTGGATTTCGTCACCGGTACGGTCGAGGAAGCCGGTGTTGATGAACACCACGCGCTCGCTGGCCGCTTTGATGCACGCCTTGAGGTTGACGGTGGTGCGGCGCTCTTCGTCCATGATGCCGACTTTCAGCGTGTTAACCGGCAGGCTCAGCACCTGCTCTACACGGCCGAACAGTTCGGTGGTGAAGGCGACTTCTTCCGGGCCGTGCATCTTCGGCTTAACGATGTAGATCGAACCGGTGCGGGTGTTACGGCGGCTGGTGTTGCCGTTGAGGTTGTGGATGGCGATCAGGCTGGTCAGCAGACCGTCCATGATGCCTTCCGGCACTTCAAAGCCGTCTTTGTCGATGATCGCGTCGATGGTCATCAAGTGGCCAACGTTACGCACGAACAGCAGTGAACGGCCATGCAGGCTCAGTTCGCCGCCATCAACCTGGGTGTAAACGCGATCCGGGTTCATGGTGCGGGTGAAGGTGGTGCCACCTTTGGAGACTTCTTCAGCCAGGTCGCCCTTCATCAGGCCGAGCCAGTTGCGATAGATCACGACTTTGTCGTCGGCATCTACGGCGGCTACCGAATCTTCGCAGTCCATGATGGTGGTCAACGCCGATTCCATCAGCACGTCTTTAACGCCGGCGGCGTCAGTGCTGCCGACCGGAGTGTTGGCGTCGATCTGAATTTCGAAGTGCAGGCCGTTGTGCTTGAGCAGCACGGCTACCGGAGCGCTTGCGTCGCCCTGGAAACCGATCAGCTGTGCGTCGTCTTGCAGGCCGGTGTTGCTGCCGCCTTTGAGGCTGACAATCAGCTTGCCGCCTTCAATGCGGTAGCCGGTCGAGTCAACGTGCGAGCCTGCAGCCAAAGGCGCTGCCTGATCAAGAAACGCGCGAGCGAAGGCAATAACCTTGTCGCCACGAACCTTGTTGTAGCCCTTGCCCTTTTCGGCGCCATTCTCTTCGCTGATCGCGTCGGTGCCGTACAGCGCATCGTAGAGCGAACCCCAGCGCGCGTTCGAGGCGTTCAGGGCGAAGCGTGCGTTCATGACCGGCACTACAAGTTGCGGACCCGCCAGACGCGCGACTTCTTCGTCGACGTTCTGGGTGGTCGCGGCGAACTCGGCCGGTTCAGGCAGCAAGTAACCGATTTCCTGCAGGAAAGCCTTGTAGGCCACTGCATCGTGAGCCTGGCCGGCGCGAGCCTGATGCCAGCCGTCGATTTGCGCTTGAATAGCGTCGCGCTTGGCGAGCAGAGCGCGGTTTTTTGGGGCCAGATCGTTGATCACAGCCTCAGCGCCTGCCCAGAACTTGTCGGCAGCAATGCCGGTACCGGGGATGGCTTCGTTGTTTACGAAGTCGAACAGCACTTTGGCAACCTTCAGGCCACCTACTTGAACGTGTTCAGTCATCACTTGCCTCACTCTGTTCAGCTTTACTCAATAGCCACGACGGACTGCCGGAAACAGTCTTGTAGTCCACGGCGCGGCATACTACATCAAGATCTTGGGAAAATCAGTCGCAAGCGCGTCGTACTCCGACCGAAAGTCGATTTCTAGTCACGCAAGGAATGTTGTGTGTGCAAAGAAGGTCAATATTGTTTCATAAAAGTGCGGAAACGGTACACGATTAATTGCTTCTAGATTCTATACGTTCGTCGATCTTGCTTTGCCCACCTATACTGAGATGGAACTGAACAGGAGCTCCTCGATGCATATAGAGCAGGCGAAGCTTAGCGATCTGGATGATTTAAACCCACTTTTTTCAGCCTATCTGCACTTCTATGGGGTCGAGAAAAGCGCGCAGCAGGTCAGCGATTTTTTGCATGACAGATTGCTACAAGGTCAGTCGATCATCTTCATCGCCCGCGACGTAAGCACTAAAACCCTCGGTTTCGTCCAGCTCTATAAGTTCTTCGCATCCTTGCATCTGGCGCCTGCGTTGTTGCTCAGCGACTTATATGTCGCGCCCCATGCGCGCCGTCAGGGAGTTGGGGAGGGGTTGATGAATGCTGCCCGCAACTACGGCGAAAGCACGGGTGTCTGCGGTTTGCAGCTTGAAACAGCCAAGGACAACACGGCAGGCCAAGCACTTTATGAGCGCCTGGGTTATTGCCGCGACAATGCCTTCTACACCTATTGGCTAGGCTTGCCTGCGCGAGCAAACAGTTAGTTTGAATGGGCGCAGACACTTGCGGTCCTATGTCTATCTCCACAAACGCGAGGCTCACAATGGAACATTTAGTCGTCACGGTAATTGCTCAGGATCAGCCGGGGTTGGTCGAGCGTGTTGCGCAGTGCATCGCTGATCACGGCGGTAACTGGCTTGAGAGCCGGATGTCACGCATGGCCGGCCAGTTTGCCGGGATTCTGCGCGTGGCCGTGCCTGCCGAGTCGCATGCCGAGTTGGTCGAGGCGCTGCAGGGGCTGAGCATTAACGGCATTCGTATTCTGCTGGCGCCGAGCGGTGATGAGCCGTCGTGTGTGGCCAAGCCGGTGCTGCTGGATTTGGTCGGCAATGACCGGCCAGGCATTGTGCGCGACATCACCCGTCTGTTGACCGAGCTTGGGGTCAACGTCGAAAGCCTGATCACCGATGTTATGCCGGCGCCGATGAGCAGTGAGCCGCTGTTCCACGCCGAAGCCATGCTGGCAGTGCCTGTGTCGCTGACCCTTGATGCGCTGAAAATCCAGCTGGAGACCCTGGCGGATGATCTGATGGTCGAGCTGAATATCCGCGCCGAAAGCTAGTGCTGAGGTTTGTGTAGCGGCGTATATGGCGCTACATACAACTATCCAAGTTCTGCGTGCGTAGGCCTGTGGATAAACTGGGGAGACCCGCTTGCGCTCTTAGTGCTGCAAGGTTTTGTCAGGATTGATCAAAAAACACTCAGGCCTTTTCAGCTTGTGCACAACGGCTGGGGATGCCTCTGTGGATAAGTTTGGGATGAGTCGATGCAGGCCATGAGCGCTATGGGTTGCATTGACCTGAGTGTTTTTTGATCAGAATTTAAGCCGTCGCCACAGCATTGCGGCGATGGTCCTGGTCAGGCTTGCGGTTCGATGGGCGGGCGGCGACGCAGTGTGAGCCACGCATCGACGCTGTAAATCAGCAACCCGGCCCAGATACAAATGAAGGCCAGCAGTTTGCTCGAATCGAATGTCTCGCCGAACAGGAATACGGCCTGCAGCAATACCAGCGTCGGTGCCAGGTATTGCAGGAAACCCAGTGTGGTGTAGGGCAGATGCCGCGCCGCTGCGTTGAAGCACACCAGCGGCACCAAGGTAATTGGCCCGGCGGCGATCAGCCAGAACGCCTCGGAAGTTGTCCAGAATTCAGGGTTGCTGCTCATCGCGCTGGGGTTGAGTACGATCCAGCCAATCGCCAGCGGCAACAGTATCCAGGTTTCAACAACCAGACCAGGCAACGCTTTAACCGGCGCCTGCTTGCGGATGAGGCCGTAGAAACCGAATGTCAGGGCCAGTACCAGCGATACCCACGGAATACTGCCGACCTGCCACAACTGCTGGAGTACCCCGAGCGCGGCAAGGCCAACTGCAATCCACTGCAAGCGGCGCAGGCGCTCACCGAGAATCAGCATGCCCAGCAGAACGTTGATTAATGGGTTGATGTAATAGCCAAGGCTGGCCTCAAGCATGCGCCCATGATTGACCGCCCACACGTACACCAGCCAGTTACTGGCTATCAGTACGCCGCTCAGCGCTAGAACCGCAAACTGCTTGGGGTTGGCGCGCAGTTCGCGCAGCCAGCCGGGGTGTTTCCACACCAGCAAGAGCAGGGCACCAAAAATTGCCGACCACACAGCGCGGTGGACAATGATTTCGAGTGCAGGCACTTCGGCGATGGCCTTGAAGTACAGCGGGAATAAACCCCAGATCGTGTATGCCGTGAGGCCGAGAATATATCCGCGCTGCGGATTGGCGGTGGCCATGAGAGTCCTTGCTTAGGGTGCTAACGAAAGTGCCAATTCTAGTCTGCGCTGCACTTTTTGTCTGGTTGTTCAGCTTTATTGTCGGCCCGCGGCCACACAAAAACGTAAGCCTTTTTTTACATCGGGGAACGCCTATTCGCATTGTTGTCATATGAGTGCATGCAAAATGCACCGGCACTCGCGATTCCTATCTTTTTTGCGGGTGACATTCAGATTTTTTACCGAGTACTTCGGTGCTTTAAATGAGTTGGGACGGGTCTTTTGAAAAGCAGTACTTCGATTTTTAGTCAGCTCAAATCCTGGTGCGTGCTGCATCCACGTAAAGCCGCTCTGGCTGGTGTGTGCGCAGCGGCGTTGGTGCTCACGGCTGCTTCAGTATTACGGGTAAAGGAGCGTATCTACTTCAACTGGGTCGACATGGCGCAAGCCAGCACACGCATAGATAACGCAATCTGGCTGCCCGATTACCGCGTTGATCTGCAGGCGTTGCCGGTGGCGGGCGTTCCGGATGACTTGTCGGGCATTACCTATGATTACGATCAGAACCGTTTGCTGGCCATTACCAACTCCGGGCCGATGCAGATCGTCGCGATGGATAAGTCCTCCAACGTGCTGGCGAGTTATCCACTGATTGGTTTCAAAGACACCGAAGACATTACCTATATGGGCGATGGCTTGGTGGCCGTTGTCGAGGAGCGCAGCCACAGCATCAGCTTTTTGACGATGCCCGCGACGCCTGGACCGATTAACCGCAACAATGCGCGCAACGTGACCTTGGGCCTTAATCAGTCGGACACCGAAAACAAAGGCTTGGAAGGCATTGCCTACGACGCGGTTGAGGATCGCCTGTATGCGGTTAAGGAGCGTGATCCGCGCCAGCTGTTTGCAATCACCGGCGTGCGTGAGTCCCTTGCCGGCAATCTGCAACTGGAGGTTCGCGATTTGAGCGAGTGGCTCGACCGCAGCGTTTTTTCGACCGACTTGTCGGCGGTGCATGTTGATCCCGTGACCGGGCATTTGCTGCTACTCAGCGATGAGAGCAAGGCGCTGTTCGAATTGAATAGCGACGGGGACCTGGTCAGCAGCCGCACATTCTTGAGCGGCCTCAGCGATGTCAAAGAAAGCGTGCCGCAGGCCGAAGGTGTGACGATGGACACCTTGGGCAATCTATACGTGATCAGCGAACCGAACCTGTTTTATTCGTTCAGCAAAAAGCCCGTCACAGTCGCTCAGCATTAATCGCTGGGGCTGTGTACGGGCTTGCAAGCGCGGCCTGTGCTCAGAATAGTTTCAGCGGTTCTTCATTGAGCGCGGCCATTTGCTCACGCAGCATCAGGATTTGCTCGCCCCAATAGCGCTCGCTGCCAAACCAGGGAAAGCTGTGCGGGAACGCTGGATCATCCCAGCGCCGCGCCAGCCAAGCGCTGTAATGCATCAGGCGGAGTGCGCGCAGGCCTTCGATCAGCGGCAGTTCGCGCGGATTGAAATCGTGGAATTCCTGATAGCCGTCCATGAGTTCCGAGAGTTGCCCGAGGCGTTCATGGCGCTCACCGGCCAGCATCATCCACAGGTCTTGCACGGCGGGTGCGGTGCGGCAGTCGTCGAGGTCGACCATATGGAAGGTGTCGTCACGGCACAGCAGGTTACCCGGGTGACAGTCGCCGTGTACCCGAATGGCGTTTACTGGATTGTTGGCGAACAGTTCATCCAGACGTTTGAGCAAATCGCGCGCGACCGACTCATAGGCCGGCAGCAGGCTTTTGGGTATGAAGTTGCCTTCCAGCAAGGTGGCCAGTGAGGCGTGACCGTAGTTGCTGACAGCCAAGGTGTCGCGGTGCTCAAAAGGTTTGGTCGAACCCACGGCGTGCATGCGCCCAAGCAATTGCCCTAGCCGGTAAAGCTGATCGAGATTACCCGGCTCTGGCGCGCGGCCACCCCTACGCGGGAACAGGGTGAAGCGATAACCGGCATGCTCGAACAGGGTCTCACCGTTTATCGCCAGCGGCGCAACCACCGGCACATCGCATTCCGCCAACTCGAAGGTGAAGCTGTGCTCTTCGCGAATGGCTGCGTCTGTCCAGCGATCTGGCCGGTAGAACTTGGCGATCAGCGGCGTCTCATCCTCAATACCCACTTGATAAACCCGGTTCTCATAACTGTTGAGCGCAAGGATGCGCGCATCGCTCAGAAAGCCGATGCTTTCAACTGCATCCAGTACCAGATCGGGTGTAAGTGCAGCAAATGGGTGAGACATGACCGCTCCTTCGCGCAGCTGGCTGCTGCGATTAGGCGGCCATGGTAACGCAGGCGCGGGTGGCGCGTATTACGCAAGCGCTGAAGAAGTATTGCGGCACATATTGGCGCCCTGCAAACAGGCTCTGGACGCCCACTTGCAGCGGCTGGTCCTTGCTGTTTGCGCCGCTCAATCGCGACCTTTCTCAGTGGCGCTAGTGCTACTTTCAACTGCCGATGATCCCGCCATCTTCGCGGCGTATGGCGATCACCGAGGAGCGGGGTGTGCCGTTGGGTTGGTAGTCCGGAAAGGTCGAGGTGCCTTTTTCGCCTGGATGCTGGATACCGACAAATAGCGTGCGTTGGTCTGGAGTGAAGCTGATTCCGGTGACCTCGCAGCCGACCGGGCCGACCATAAACCGGCGGATTTCACCGCTGGCCGGATCGGCGCAGAGCATCTGGTTATTGCCCATGCCGGCAAAGTCGCCGCTGTTGCTGCTGTCGCCATCGGTGAGAATCCACAAACGTCCCGCCGCATCGAAACTCATGCCGTCCGGGCTGTTGAACATGTTCTGCGCCGTGATATTGCCGGAGCCCGCCTGCGGCGAACCTGCATGCTGTTGCGGGTTGCCGGCAATCAGGAACAAGTCCCAGACCAGTGCGGTGGAGGCGTGGTCGTCGTTGGCTTCGCGCCAGCGCAGGATTTGGCCGTAGATATTATTGGCCCGCGGATTCGGACCGCCCACTGGCTGGCCTTCATTGCCGCGCTTGGCGTTGTTGGTCAGCGTGCAGTAAACCTTGCCATCAGTCGGGCTGACCACGATCCACTCCGGGCGATCCATGCGCGTGGCATTAACGATGCTGGCAGCGAGGCGCGCATTGATCAGCACCTCGGCCTGGCTGTTAAAACCGTTGGCGGCGATGAGGCCGTTCTTGCCGTGGCGCAGTTCGACCCAGCTACCATGACCTTTCGGGTGATTCTTGTCGTTGTCTCCGGCATCAAATTGCGCGACATACAGGCTGCCGTTATCCAGCAGGTCTTTGTTGGCTTTGGGGTTCTTGCGGTTGATCTTGTCCCGGCTGATGAACTTGTAAATAAACTCGCCACGTTCATCGTCGCCCATGTAAATCACGGCGCGGCCGTCCTTGGTTTCGGCAAAGGCTGCGTTCTCGTGCTTGAAGCGTCCGAGTGCTGTGCGCTTGACCGGAACAGACTGCGGGTCGAATGGGTCGATCTCGACAATCCAGCCGTGACGATTCAGTTCATTGGGATGCTTCGCCAGATCGAAGCGCTCATTGTGCTGATGCCAGTTGATGTCTTCGCTTTCAACACTTACGCCATAGCGCTGCTGGGCCGGGGTGAACGCCTGCCGGGCATCGCTGCTGCCAAAGCAATCGGTAAAGTTCTCTTCGCACGTCAGGTAGGTGCCCCACGGCGTTTGACCGTTAGCGCAGTTCTGGAATGTGCCGAGCACCTCGATACCGCTGCTGTCGGCTGCGGTTTTCAACCAGTCGTGACCCGCCGCCGGGCCGCTTACGCGGATCGGGGTATTACCGTGGATGCGACGATTGAAGGACGAGCCCTGCACGAACTGCCAGGATTGGCCGCGGCGCTCGACCTCAATGATCGAAACACCTTCACTGGCCAGCGCCTTGCGCACATCTTCCGCGGACTGCGGCGCTTTGCCGTGGGCGAACAGGAAGCGGTAGTCCGTGGCCTCGTTATTGATCGCCAGCAGTGCCCGATTCTCGTCGTCGGGCATGGCAAACAGGCTCATGCCATCGTTGCTGTCACCGAACTGTACTTCCTGATCGCTCGCCGTGTTTTTGCCGTGCGGGTCAAAGGCCGGGCCATCCTTCTGCAGCGGCTGGCCCCAACTGATCAATACCGACGAGGTGTAGCCAGCGGGCAAGCTGATGGTATCGGCGGTACTCGCGGCAATATTGGTAAAACCGAGCAACGCACTGGAACCGGCAGTTGTGGTTGCTGCCATCACGCTGCGGCTGAGCAGATTGCCGCTGAGGAACAGCGCGGCGCCGCAGGCTGCACCGGCCCCGATAAAGCGGCGGCGGCTGAGTCGGGTCAGGTTTTCAAAGTCGCTGGATTGCAGGTCGTCTAACAGCTTCATGGCAGGCTCCTTGCCGGTGGTGCAGCCACCATAGAGACCCTGTGTGAAGTTATTGTTGCAGTTGTGTTACGCAATTGGCGCTTAAATCGGGGTGCCCAACAAAACATTGCTCGGCGCGCACTGCACCTGCACAGCGCTTCCTGTTCTGAGTGCCAGCGCTTGCAAGTGATCGTGCTGGGCCAGCGCGCAGAGGGTCTGCTGATTACTCAGGCGGATGCGTACTTCGGTGGGGCCATCTTCGGCATCAAGGATCTCGCTGACCTCCCCGGTCAGGCTGTTGTTGCCCGGTATTGCCGGTGCATCGACGGGGTGCAGTTCAAGCCAGCCGGCCTTGATCAGCGCCAATACCGGCGCGCCCAGTTGCAGTTCAAGGGTGTGCGTGCTGTCGCGGGTAATTTGCGCGGTTAACGTCAGCCCGCCTGCGAGTTCCAGCGTAATCAGGTCATTGTGGCCAAGGCTGTCGATTTGCCGGATTCGCCCATGCAACTGGTTGCGAGCGCTGGTGCGCAGCATCAGGCGACTGAGCAGATCGAGGTCGTCTGCATCTTCTGCGGCTTCGAGAATCTGGCTTTGCAGCAATTGCAGGCGCTGATACAAACGCAGCACGCGTTCGCCTTCGGCAGACAATCTGGCGCCGCCACCGCCTTTGCCACCCACGCTGCGCACGACCAGCGGTTGGTTGGCCAGGTTGTTCAACTCGTCAATCGCATCCCACGCGGCCTTGTAACTCAGGCCGGCGCTTTTTGCTGCCCGCGTGATCGAGCCTTGCTCGGCAATGTGCTGGAGCAGGGCGATGCGCTGTGGGCGGCGCACGATGTACTGGGCGAGCAGGCTGGGTAAAGACATGGGTATTCTGTTGACTGAGGCGGTTGTCGGGCAAAGTGGCGTTTAGGCTGGCGTAAGTCAAGCTGCGCATAGCGAGGCACGCTCAAGTGCTATCACCCGGTTTCGGCGTGCGTGCCAAGCAGTAAACATCGACCCGCGTAGCGCCCGCACGCAACAGCAGGCGGGCAAGGGTGTCGGCTGTGGCGCCGGTGGTGAGCACATCATCAACCAGGGCCAGATGCAAACCGTTGACCGAGGCATCTGGGTGCAGGTTAAAGGCGTGGCGCAGGTTGCGTTTACGCGCCTTGGCATCAAGTTGCTGCTGCGCGGGGGCGTCGGCGGTGCGGATCAGTACGTCTTTTAATGTGTCGATATGCAGCTGTCGGCTCAACCACTGGCTGAGCATCTGCGCCTGATTGAAGCCGCGCTGGCGTTGTCTTGTTCGCGATAAAGGTACCGCAATCAGGCCGTCCGGCCTCGGCAGGCCCTGATCCAGCGCGTGCTGCACATGCTGCGTGAGCAAATCCGCCAACAGTCGCCCAAACGGCATATCAGCCCGGTGTTTGAAACGATTTATCAGGCTCGCCACCGGAAACTCATAGCGCCAGGGCGCTTCTACCCGTGCAAAAAACGGCCGGCGTTTCAGGCATTCACCGCATGTAAGGCCGTGATGAGTGAGCGGTAACGCGCATACCAAGCAATGCGCACCGAGCCACGGCAGATCAGCTTCGCAACCGCTGCAGATAGCTAACGGCGGATTGTCTGCGTTGGCATCGCAAAGCAGGCACCTGCCTGACGCCCGCCAGCTCAAGGCGCGCAGCATCCGCTCGGATAGCGTTTTCAGCGGGCTCATGGCGACTCCTTGTTGGGTGTGTGTGCTGTGCCTTGATGGGAGTGATGGTCGTTCGCGGTAGATCAATAATTGAACAGATGTAAACCTGTGTCTTGTTCTGGGTTGACAGCGTCAATACACAACTTATGATGCCTTAAGCCTGAATTGCGGCGCTTTGGCCGTTATCCCTGACAACAGACGCCGCCAAGCGTCGAAGGAACTCTTTCATGAATGCAACCGCATCTATCGCAACGCGTCACGACTGGTCGCTAGCTGAAGTCAAAGCACTGTTCGAGCAGCCTTTCAACGACCTGTTGTTTCAGGCGCAGACCGTGCACCGCGAGCATTTCGATGCCAACCGCGTGCAGGTCTCAACCTTGCTTTCGATTAAAACCGGCGCCTGCCCGGAAGACTGCAAGTACTGCCCGCAGTCCGGCCACTACAACACCGGCCTGGAAAAACAAAAACTGCTGGAAGTACAGAAAGTCCTGCAAGCTGCTGCCGACGCCAAAGCCATCGGCTCGACTCGTTTCTGCATGGGCGCGGCCTGGAAACATCCTTCAGCTAAAGACATGCCCTACGTGCTGGAGATGGTCAAAGGCGTCAAGGCGCTGGGCCTGGAAACCTGCATGACACTGGGTAAGCTGGACAAAGAGCAAACCGCTGCGCTGGCTGATGCCGGTTTGGATTATTACAACCACAACCTCGACACCTCGCCGGAGTTCTACGGCAACATCATTACTACGCGCACCTACGCGGATCGCCTGGAAACACTGGCCTATGTGCGTGATTCCGGCATGAAAATCTGCTCCGGCGGGATTCTCGGTCTTGGCGAGTCGCTGGATGACCGGGCGAACCTGCTCATCCAACTGGCCAACTTGCCTGAGCATCCGGAGTCGGTGCCGATCAACATGTTGGTCAAGGTCAAAGGCACGCCGTTGGCTGAAGAGAAGGACGTTGATCCATTCGACTTCATCCGCACGTTGGCGGTTGCGCGGATCATGATGCCGAAATCGCATGTGCGCCTTTCTGCCGGCCGTGAGGCGATGAATGACCAGATGCAGGCATTGGCGTTCTTCGCCGGCGCCAACTCGATTTTCTATGGCGAGAAACTGCTGACCACGGTCAACCCGCAAGCCAACAAGGACATGGAGCTGTTCGCGCGTTTGGGCATCAAGCCGGAAGAGCGCGAAGAGCACGCCGATGAAGTGCATCAGGCCGCTATCGAGCAAGCCCTGATCGAACAAAAGAGCAGCGAGCAGTTCTACAACGCCGCGGTTTGAGCCGTTGCTGTGAACGGTGCCAGTTAAGTTGCTCATGCTCTTGAGCCTGCTGGCGCCCGTAATCGTTTGCCTGCCTTGTTACTGCAATCACTTTAGCCGCTACAGGTTTTAGTGATTGCGCACCTTCGGGACTGCCATGCCATTTGATCTCGCCACACGCCTAGCCGAGCGCCGCGCCGCGTATCTGTACCGTCAGCGTCCCTTGCTGGAGTCGCCGCAAGGCCCTGTGGTGCAGGTTGATGGCCGCGAGTTGCTGGCGTTTTGTTCCAACGACTATCTGGGCCTTGCCAATCATCCTCAGGTGATCGAAGCCTGGCGCGCGGGTGCTGCGCGCTGGGGTGTTGGCGGCGGCGCCTCGCACTTGGTAATTGGCCACAGCACGCCGCATCACGAGTTGGAGGAGGCGCTTGCCGACTTCACCGGGCGTCCGCGCGCGCTGCTGTTCTCCACGGGCTACATGGCCAATCTTGGCGCGGTTACCGCGTTGATTGGTCAGGGCGACACGGTTCTGGAAGACCGCCTCAATCATGCCTCCCTGCTCGATGCCGGCTTGCTCAGCAATGCCCGTTTCTCGCGCTATTTGCACAACGATGCGGCCAGCCTTGCCAGTCGCCTGGAGAAGGCCGCGGGCAACACGCTGGTCGTCACCGACGGTGTGTTCAGCATGGACGGCGATACGGCTGACCTGCCAGCGCTGTGCGCCGAGGCCAAAAAACGTGATGCCTGGGTGATGGTTGATGATGCCCACGGGTTTGGGCCTGTGGGCGCAACCGGTGGCGGCATTGCAGAACACTTCGGGTTGGGCGTTGACGCCGTGCAGGTGTTGGTCGGTACGCTGGGCAAGGCCTTCGGCACAGCTGGTGCATTTGTTGCCGGCAGCGAGGAATTGATCGAAACCCTGGTGCAATTTGCCCGGCCCTACATTTATACAACCAGTCAGCCACCCGCGCTGGCCTGCGCCACGCTGAAAAGCCTTGAGTTGCTGCGCCGCGAGCATTGGCGGCGCGAACACCTGGATGCGCTGATTCAGCGTTTTCGTGCAGGGGTCGGCAATATCGGCCTAGAGTTAATGCAGAGCTCCACGCCGATTCAGCCAATTGTGATCGGTGACAGTGACCGCGCCATGCGCTTTTCGCAGCTACTGCGCGATCGCGGCATTCTGGTCACGGCCATTCGCCCGCCAACGGTGCCGGCTGGCAGTGCGCGGCTGCGGGTAACCTTGTCGGCGGCGCACAGTGTCGAACAGCTCGATGTGTTGCTTGAGGCGTTGGCGGACTGCAACGCAATAATGGAGGCCGAGCATGCGTAATCGCCTGGTTCTATTGGCCGGTTGGGGCTTGGGCACGGCGCCATTGCAGCCGTTGGCAGATGCCTTGCGCGGACTCGATGAGCGCTTGCACGTCGAAATTGAACCGTTGCCAGAATTGCTTGGCAGCGACCCGCAAGCCTGGCTCGAAGAACTGGATGACCGACTGGCCGACAATGCCTGGCTGGGTGGCTGGTCGCTTGGCGGCATGCTTGCGGCCGAACTGGCGGCCTATCGCGGTGAACGTTGTCCTGGCTTGGTGACATTGGCCAGTAACAGCAGTTTCATTGCGCTGGACGACTGGCCGTGTGCGATGGCGGGTGAAACCTTCGATGCCTTCCGTCAGGCCTGCGCGACCGAGCCTGCAACTATTCTCAAGCGTTTTGCGCTGCTCTGTAGTCAGGGCGCGGAAGATGCTCGCGGGCTTTCGCGGTTGCTGGTCGGTGGCGCTCCGCATTGTCCGCCAGCAGCCTTGTTGGCTAGCCTGGATTTACTCGCGTCACTGGATACCCGCGAGGCGCTGCAGGGTTATGCCGGCCCGCAACTGCATCTGTTCGCAGGCAGCGATGCACTGGTGCCGGCGACGGCTGCCGGGCAATTGCTCGAGTTGTTGGCGGATGTCGAAATCGGACTGATCGACAACGCCAGTCATGCTTTTGTGCTGGAGCGCCCGCACGAAGTGGCGGCAGCGATTGATGCATTTTTGACCGAGGTTAGCGATGTCTGAATATATCCAGGCGTCTTTGCCCGACAAACGCCAGGTTGCCGCCTCGTTCTCGCGTGCGGCGGGCAGTTACGACAGCGTCGCTGAATTGCAGCGTACTGTGGGTCATCAGTTGTTGCAGCAAGTGCCTGACGACTTGCAGCCACAACACTGGCTCGATCTGGGTTGCGGCACCGGTTATTTCAGTCGCGTGCTGGCGCCGCAATACGCCGGGGCAAGCGGCTTGGCGCTGGACATTGCCGAGGGCATGTTGGCACACGCTCAGCCTCAGGGCGGGGCTGAGCATTTCATCGCCGGTGACGCCGAAAAGCTGCCGTTGCGCAGTGGCTCGGTCGATCTGATTTTTTCCAGCCTGGCGCTGCAATGGTGCGCGGATTTCTCCAGCGTGCTCAGTGAGGCCGCTCGCGTATTGCGGCCCAACGGTGTGCTGGTATTCAGCAGCTTGTGCGTGGGCACGTTGTGTGAGCTGCGGGACAGCTGGCAAGCGGTAGACGGCTTTGTGCACGTCAATCCCTTCCGTCAGTTCGACGATTATCAACGGTATGCGGCAAGCAGCGGCTTGCAGCTT
Source organism: Pseudomonas sp. MS19 (assembly GCF_013277615.1). Classification (NCBI taxonomy): domain Bacteria; kingdom Pseudomonadati; phylum Pseudomonadota; class Gammaproteobacteria; order Pseudomonadales; family Pseudomonadaceae; genus Pseudomonas; species Pseudomonas sp. MS19. The sequence goes on from NZ_VBTO01000025.1 coordinate 48,946, forward strand.
TTGAGCCTGCAAACCCGCCCTGAAACCTTGTATTTCCCGGATGTGCGCAGCCTTACCCATGAGCTCAAAGCGCTCGGGGCGCATAACCTCAATCCGGGGCGTCCCGGTGGCCTGACTGGCCGCGCGCGCGTGCAGGCCTTGCTCAAGGCTTATGAGCAGTTCCGTCAGCCGCAAGGTTTGCCAGCGACCTATCAAGTCGTTTACGGCGTTTTGCGCAAAGCAAGCGCCAGCGAGGTACCTGTATGAGCGCAGTATTTTTTGTCACCGGCACCGATACCGAAATCGGTAAAACCACCATTGCCTGCGGCTTGCTGCATGCCGCACGCCTGGCTGGTTACTCAACCGCCGCGGCCAAGCCGGTTGCATCCGGCTGCCATAAAACCCGTGAAGGCCTGCGCAATGAAGATGCGCTGGCGCTGCTGGGCGAGTGCACCTTGGCACTCACTTACGATGAAGTTAATCCACTGGCTTTCGAACCGGCGATTGCCCCGCATCTGGCCGCCCGTGAAGCTGGAGTCGAATTGAGTGTTGCCAGCCTGCGCGGGCCGGTGCAGGCAGTGATAGATAAAGGGGCTGACTTCACACTGGTCGAAGGCGCGGGCGGTTGGCGCGTGCCCTTGGCGGGACAGGCTTCGATTTCCGATCTGGTGATCAGCCTCAAGTTGCCGGTGGTTTTAGTGGTCGGCGTGCGCCTGGGCTGCATCAATCACGCGGTGCTGACCGCCGAAGCCATCGCCCGTGACGGCCTGGAGCTGGCAGGCTGGGTCGCCAATATCGTCGATCCAGACACTTCGCGCCTTGAAGAAAATCTCGCCACGCTGGCCGAGCGCTTGCCTGCGCCTTGTCTGGGTCGTGTGCCGCGTCTGGCACAACCGACTCCAGCGGCCGTTGCCCAGCATCTCGAGTTCAGCCTGATCGAAGAAACGCTCTAGGCGCTGGTCCGTCGCGGGTTGAGCTAATGGGCGTTTCAGCGTGTTGAACCGTGCTGGACGCCTGATCCTGCGACTGCGCGCCTCGCAATCACCAGGCGGATAGCATTGTCGTATGTAATTTCAGCTTTAGTCCCAAAGCTGAAATTACTGGGTTCACTCATCTGAATCCGATAGACGGCTGCGCCACTCATCCAGCCCATCGCGCCATTTCTGATACGCCCGTAAACCTTCAAACCGCAATTCCTGCTTTATGCCGCGCAGCGAATGCCCTGGTTTACGGGCCCCACATACGTTAACAGTCGCTGTTTCATCACTGCATCTCGCGAACCCGCATGCGCCATTTTTGAGCATCGCGCTGCCGATAATGCGCGGGCGAGGGATATTTGCATCTGGCTGATTGAGGTGCTTGACAAGGCGGGGGCGTAAACGTATGTTTCAAACACCTGTTTGATTGTGGCGTTTCGTCGCGGTCAGACATGCGGGATTCACCCGTAATCGAACCCTTTTATTCGGTCATCCATACCGACCACCGCAGAGGTTATTCGCTATGCCTGATTACAAGGCCCCCTTGCGTGATATTCGCTTCGTACGTGACGAGCTGCTCGGCTATGAAGCGCATTACCAGAGCCTCCCCGGCTGCCAGGACGCCACGCCAGATATGGTTAGCGCCATTCTTGAAGAAGGCGCCAAGTTCTGTGAGCAGGTGCTGTCTCCGCTGAACCGTGTGGGTGACATCGAAGGCTGTACCTGGAGCGAAGAGGGCGTAAAAACCCCGACTGGCTTCAAAGAAGCTTACAAGCAGTATGTTGAAGGCGGCTGGCCGAGCCTGGCCCATGACGTCGATCACGGCGGCCAGGGCCTGCCTGAGTCGCTCGGTCTGGTTATCAGCGAAATGGTTGGCACTTCCAACTGGTCGTGGGGCATGTACCCGGGCCTGTCGCACGGTGCAATGAACACCATCGCTGCCCACGGTACCGACGAGCAGAAGCACGCCTACCTGGACAAGCTGGTAAGCGGCGAGTGGACTGGCACCATGTGCCTGACCGAGCCTCATTGCGGTACTGACCTGGGCATGCTGCGCACTAAAGCAGAGCCACAGGCTGACGGTTCCTACAAAGTTTCCGGCACCAAGATCTTCATCTCGGCCGGTGAACACGACATGGCCGACAACATCGTCCACATCGTGCTCGCACGTCTGCTAGATGCACCTGCGGGTACCAAAGGTATCTCGCTGTTCATCGTGCCTAAGTTCCTGCCGAACGCTGAAGGCGGCGCGGGTGAGCGCAACGCGGTTACCTGTGGCTCGCTTGAGCACAAGATGGGTATCCACGGTAACGCGACCTGTGTGATGAACTTCGACGGCGCTACTGGCTTCCTGATTGGCCCGGCCAACAAAGGCCTGAACTGCATGTTCACCTTCATGAACACTGCGCGTCTGGGTACTGCTCTGCAGGGCCTGGCTCACGCCGAAGCCGGTTTCCAGGGTGGCTTGAAGTATGCGCGTGAACGTTTGCAGATGCGTGCTCTGACTGGCCCGAAAGCGCCGGAAAAAGCCGCTGACCCGATCATCGTTCACCCAGACGTGCGCCGCATGTTGCTGACCATGAAAGCGTTCGCCGAAGGCAATCGCGCAATGGTTTACTTCACTGCCAAGCAGGTCGACATTGTCAAGTACAGCCAGAACGAAGAAGAGAAGAAGCAGGCAGACGCACTGCTGGCCTTCCTGACTCCAATCGCGAAAGCATTCATGACCGAAGTTGGTTTTGAAGCGGCGAACCACGGCGTGCAGATTTATGGCGGCCACGGTTTCATCGCCGAGTGGGGCATGGAGCAGAACGTTCGCGACAGCCGTATCTCGATGCTGTACGAAGGCACTACCGGTATTCAGGCACTCGACCTGCTGGGTCGTAAAGTTCTGATGACTCAGGGCGAAGCACTCAAAGGCTTCACCAAGATCGTGCACAAGTTCTGCCAGGCTAACGAAGGCAACGAAGCGATTAGCGAGTTCGTTGCGCCGCTGGCCAAACTGAACAAAGAGTGGGCTGATGTGACCATGAAGGTCGGCATGGCTGCGATGAAAGATCGTGAAGAAGTGGGCGCTGCATCGGTTGATTACCTGATGTACAGCGGTTACGCCTGCCTGGCTTACTTCTGGGCTGACATCGCGCGTCTGGCTGCTGAGAAATTGGCTGCCGGTACCAGCGAAGAAGCGTTCTATAAGGCCAAGCTGCAGACTGCGCGCTTCTACTTCGCCCGCATCCTGCCGCGTACCCGCACTCATGTTGAAACCATGCTGTCGGGCGCCAACAACCTGATGGACATGAGCGAAGAGAACTTCGATCTGGGCTATTAATCAGCCCGCCGGAAACTGCGCCGTAATGCGTTAGTTTCCGGGTTCATCGCAGGTACAAAAACCGCTGCCGTTAAACGCAGCGGTTTTTTTTCGCCTGCCGTTTGTCGCGCTCATTTATGCAGGTGCATTCAGCAAGGCGAGTTCTGTTGTTCCCGTCGCTCACACGCAGTAGCGTAGGGACATTATTGCGCGCCCCCTAAATTAGGTGCCATACGCGCCTGCTAACGGAGAATGAATATGCCTGACTACAAAGCACCGATGCGCGACATGCGCTTTCTGGTCGATGAAGTTTTTGATTTTCACTCAAGCTATGCCGCGCAGGGCGCAACCGATGCCACGCCAGACATGGTCAGCGCCATCCTTGAAGAAGGCGCCAAGTTTTGCGAACAAGTGCTGGCACCGATCAACCGCACCGGTGACGAGCAGGAGTGCCAGTTCAACAACGGTGTCGTCACTACGCCTGAAGGGTTCAAGGAAGCCTTCGCGCTGTATGTCGAAGGCGGCTGGAACGGCCTGGCGGCGGACCCAGCCTATGGCGGCCAGGGCCTGCCAAGCTCGCTGGGGCTGATGGTCAGCGAAATGGTCGGCGCCAGTAACACCTCATGGGGCATGTATCCGGGCCTTACGCATGGCGCCATGTCGGCGATTCATGCGCACGGCAGCGAGGAGCAGAAGCAGACCTACCTGACCAAGCTCACCGAGGGTACGTGGACCGGCACCATGTGCCTGACCGAAGCGCATTGCGGTACCGACCTGGGCATCATCAAGACCAAGGCCGTGCCACAAGCCGACGGCAGCTACGCGGTGACGGGCAGCAAGATTTTCATCTCGGCTGGCGAACATGACATGAGCGAGAACATCGTTCATCTGGTCCTCGCCAAACTGCCGGATGCACCCGCTGGCACCAAAGGTATTTCGCTGTTTATCGTGCCCAAGTTCCTGCCGGATTCGGCGGGTAACGCCGGAGAGCGCAACGGCGTTTCGTGCGGCTCGATCGAGCACAAGATGGGCATCAAGGCATCGGCTACCTGTGTGATCAACTTCGACAGTGCCCGCGGTTATCTGATTGGCGAACTCAACAAGGGTCTCAACTGCATGTTCACCATGATGAACCATGCGCGTTTGGGCACCGGCATGCAGGGCTTGTGTCTGGGCGAAGCCAGCTTCCAGGGCGCCATCAAATACGCCAACGACCGTCTGCAAATGCGTTCGCTGACCGGGCCAAAAGCGCCGGATAAAGCGGCTGATCCGATCATTGTGCATCCCGATGTGCGCCGCATGTTGCTGACCATGAAGGCCTTCAACCAGGGCAACCGTGCGCTTGCCTACTTCACGGCGCAGTTGCTTGATCAGGCTCACCACGGTGTCAGTGACGAGGCGCGTGAGGAGGCTGAAAACCTGCTGGCGCTGTTGACGCCAATCTGCAAAGCCTTCATGACCGAAACCGGCCTTGAAGTGACTAACACTGGCATGCAGGTGTTCGGCGGCCACGGCTACATTCGCGAGTGGGGCATGGAGCAGCTGGTGCGTGACTGCCGGATCTCGCTGATCTATGAAGGCACCAACGGCATTCAGGCGCTCGATTTGTTGGGTCGTAAGGTGTTGGGCAGCCAGGGCAAATTGCTCCGTGGGTTCACCAAGATTGTGCACAAGTTCTGCGAGGCGCAGGCTGATAACGCCGAGTTCAAACCTTACGTTGCGCAGCTCGCCGGCTTGAATAAGCAGTGGGGCGAACTGACCCAGCAGATTGGTATGGCCGCCATGAAGAATCCGGACGAGGTCGGCGCGGCATCGGTCGATTATCTGATGTTCTCGGGCTACGTGATTCAGGCGTACCTGTGGCTGCGTATGGCACTGGTTGCTTCGGAAAAACTGGCCGCTGGAACCGATGATGCCGAGTTCTACAAAGCCAAGTTGGCGACCTGCGAGTTCTTCTTCAAGCGCCTGTTGCCACGTACCACTTCGCACCTGGCTGCCGCTCAGGCGGGCAGTGATTGCATGATGGCCATGAGCGCTGAAAGTCTCGCTCTCTGACGAACGGCTTAACGTTTACAGACCCGCCATTCGGCGGGTCTTTTTATTTCAATAATCTGCGAACATTTCGTGGATATTCAGTCACAACTCGACCCTATGTGTCGGTAATGTTGTTCGGGTACACTCGAAAGTCTGTTGCAAATCTGTTTTTCATGTTTGAGGAATGACCCATGGCGGATTACAAAGCTCCCCTGCGCGATATGCGCTTTGTGCTTAACGAAGTATTCGAAGTATCTAAGCTGTGGGCCGAATTACCGGCTCTGGCCGAAGTGGTGGATGAAGACACCGCCAATGCAATTCTTGAAGAAGCGGGCAAAGTTACTGCCGGCATCATCGCGCCACTTAATCGCAGCGGCGACGAAGAAGGCTGCACCTGGACCAACGGCGCGGTGAAAACCCCGGATGGTTTCCCAGCGGCTTACAAGACCTACGCTGAAGGCGGCTGGGTTGGTGTGGGTGGCGACCCTGTGTTCGGCGGCATGGGCATGCCGAAAGTAATCTCGGCGCAGGTCGAAGAAATGGTCAACTCGGCCAACCTGTCGTTCGGCCTGTACCCGATGCTGACTGCCGGTGCGTGCTTGTCGATCAACGCTCACGCCAGCGAAGAACTCAAGGAAAAGTACCTGCCTAATATGTACGCCGGTACGTGGGCGGGTTCCATGTGCCTGACCGAACCGCACGCAGGTACCGACCTTGGCATCATCCGCACCAAGGCCGAGCCTCAGGCTGACGGCAGCTACAAGGTCAGCGGCACCAAGATCTTCATCACCGGCGGTGAGCACGATCTGACCGAGAACATCATTCATCTGGTTCTGGCCAAGCTGCCAGACGCGCCAGCAGGCCCTAAAGGTATCTCGCTGTTTCTGGTACCGAAGTTCATGGTCAACGCTGATGGCTCGCTGGGCGAAGCCAACAGCCTGTCGTGCGGCTCCATCGAACACAAAATGGGCATCAAGGGTTCTGCGACCTGCGTAATGAACTTCGACGGCGCTACCGGCTACATCATCGACGCGCCTAATCGCGGCCTTGCAGCCATGTTCACCATGATGAACTACGAGCGTCTGGGCGTGGGCATCCAAGGCTTGTCGACTGGCGAGCGTTCTTACCAGAGCGCGATTGAATATGCCCGTGAGCGTATTCAGAGCCGTGCGCCGACTGGCCCTGTGGCGACTGATAAAGCTGCCGACCCGATCATCGTGCATCCCGATGTTCGTCGTATGCTGTTGACCATGAAGTCGCTGAACGAAGGCGGTCGCGCTTTCTCCAGCTACGTTGCCATGCAGCTCGACACCGCCAAGTTCAGCGAAGACCCAACGACCCGCAAGCGTGCCGAAGAGCTGGTTGCATTGCTCACGCCAGTGGCCAAGGCCTTCCTGACCGACGCAGGGCTGGAAACCACTATTCACGGCCAGCAGATCTTTGGCGGTCACGGTTTCATCCGTGAGTGGGGCCAGGAGCAGCTGGTTCGCGATTGCCGTATCACTCAGATCTACGAAGGCACCAACGGCATTCAGGCGCTTGATCTGGTTGGCCGTAAGGTCATCGGTAGCGGCGGTGCGTTCTACAAGCACTTCGCTGACGAGATCAAGGCATTCACTGATTCTGCCGACGCATCGCTGGCCGAATTCGTTGAGCCGCTGAAGGGCGCAATCAGCATCCTTGAGCAGATGACTGCTGACCTGCTGGAACGCGCCAAGAGCAACCCGAATGAAATCGGTGCGGCTTCTGTTGAATACCTGCATGCCTTCGGCTACACCGCTTACGCTTACATGTGGGCACTGATGGCGCGCACTGCGCTGAGCAAGCAAGGCGAAGATGATTTCTACGTCAGCAAGCTTGGCACTGCACGCTTCTACTTCGCTCGCGTGCTGCCGCGTATTCACTCGCTGAGCGCCTCGGTCAAAGCCGGTAGCGAAAGCCTGTACCTGCTCGATGCAGAGCAGTTCTGATAGCCGGGCCGCGCGGCTGTTCAGCGCGGCTTAAGCTGTATCAAGGAAACGCCCCGACTGATTGAGTTCAGCTCGGGGCGTTTTCGTTGTGGGCTTGCGCGGCTTGTTCGATCCCATTGTCCTCCTCAGCTATGGTCGCCGATGAGCCGGTGATCAAACGCTTTAACCTGCGTACGCAAACCCGCACCACACGCGTAACCCGCCGTGACTATGACTTTGAAAAGCCCAGCACAAAGCTTGAAAGCGCTGCAGAAACCACCTTCATGCCCGACCTTGAGGATTACGATTATCCGGGGCGCTTTACTCAGCAAGAGCACGGCAAACAACTCACCAGTAGGGCTCTTGAACGCCAGCGTAGTGACTATGAATTGGTTGAGGGGCGCAGTGATCAGCCGAGTCTGGTAAGTGGCCACTTTCTTGCTCTGAGCAATCATCCAAAGTCTGAGTGGAATGACTTGTGGCTGATCAATGAGGTGCGCCATGAAGGCAAACAGCCGCAAGTTCTCGAAGAGTCAGTGAGCAGCGATACGACCCAGCTCAAGGATGACTTCGACCACGGCTATCGCAATGTCTTTATTGCTACGCCCTGGGCGGTGATTCATCGGCCCCCTTTGCGCCACCCCCGACCGCGCATTCTCGGCAGCCAAAGCGCAGTGGTTACCGCAATCTCTCGATATCGATTAGGTATGGGGCCAATTAATTTATTGTTGCTAGGGCTTGGCGTTTCTTATTTTTATGCTTGGTGGAAACAAGCTACACCCGTGCAAAGATTCTTGGCTGGTTGTTGTTGGTCGAGGCTCCGGACTATCAAATATGAGATAATTACACCCAATGAACAAGTTAGTGAACTTGAGGAATTATTAAATCTGCTCTACACCCCGCGTGTCAGCATTGAAACTAGCGGAAGCCTGCTGGGTTCATCCAGTTATATTAGCCAGTTGAGTATAGATCTACCCAGCGCGGTACCCACAACCGCACGTTTGGCTTTCGCTCTAGCGGGCAACCCAGTGTATATGCCCGCTTCTCATGGGCAATCATTGTTTGGCGGTGGTCGGATGATTGACATTGGTGCTCAGTGGCTAAGTACCAGTGAATGCACGTGGATCCCTGCGGATGAAGGTCAGGGGTTACGCTTAACTGGACCATTCTTGATTAATGATCTGTTCGGTTCCCAACCAAGCAAAGTCTCAATGCGTTTGGGTTATCACAGCCCTATCGCCACCTTAGCAGGTGTTGAACCCATTGTTGGAGGGATTCATGGCTTGGCGTTCACTGTAGATAGTGATGGCGAAATAATCGAATTACGCTCAACGGAACTGCCAAGCGAATTAATCCAAGCAACCATTCACCCCCTTGGTAACGCTGAGTGTTCAATATATCTGCAACCTAAAGGTCATCCATGAGTACCCCACAAGCGGGATCAAGTAAAAAGGGCTTCATGTCACGAGATGACTATCTAGCTCCACTGGCAATACCAACAGGGCAGTCACCAAAGGATGTGTTGAATACGATTTGGCGCAAGAATGATGTGTTTATTGATATCGGTGATTACAGTGTTGGTTCATTTGTACTTGTTACTTGGCCTATCATAGTTACGTTTGGTTTATTAACATATTTTGATCTTATGGGTGATTTTGATTTGATGTTTTGGATTGCTTTTGCATGTTTTGTTGGTTTTCCTTTAGCTTTGTTAGTTATAATTTTATCTTGCTCTGTCCCTCTTCCTGTTCGTTTTAATCGTCAACGCCGTGAAGTATGCGTGCCACAAAAAGACGGTAGCTACTGGATCGTACCTTGGGAAACTGTCACCGCTGCCGCGACTCAATCCTCATCTGTAAGTCAGGCAGGTAAAACTACTCAAGGATTGTTAATCGTTGGATTTAGAAACCCCGATCCTGATGCTAAGAAGGGTAAAACCGATTGGAGTATGGGCTTTAATTGTGGTGGTGGTAGAACAGCGATGTGTTTATGGGAATGCATGCGAAGTTATATGGAGATTGGCCCAGATGCAGTGCCGGACAGCAGATTAAATCGAAATATCTATGAAGAGTCACAAATTGGATCGATCGTCACTAGTTTTCGCAAGAAAGACTACAGGGATGTGCTTCAAGGAGTTTTTTTTATCGTTGCTTTCGGGGCGTATGTAGCAGAAAAGCTTCAAAACCTTAAACTGGCACCACCTCCAAGTTTAACCGACCCCACCATCATTGAATGGTCAAGACCATTGCCCCCAGAACAATGGGCTAAGCGTTCTCCAGAACTGGATCTGGCGATAAAACAGCGTGAAGCCGAGCTTGAAATTATTCACGCCGAAGAAGTTGCTAAAGAAGCGGCCTATCGTGACTCGTTGCCTAAAAGCACGCGCCCTTAAAAGTCTAACTGGCCAACTCAATAACTATGAGTACCCTACAAGCGGGAACAAGTAAAAAGGGCTTCATGTCACGAGATGACTATCTAGCTCCACTGGCCATACCGACAGGGCAGTCACCAAAGGATGTTTTGAATACGATTTGGCGCAAGAATGATGTTTTTATTGATATCGGTGATTACAGTGTTGGTTCGTTTGTAATGATGGTTTGGCCGCTTATGCTTTTGTTTGGCGTGTCAACAGTTTATGAAGATCTGGCGAAGCTTGATATTATATACTGGTTTGGTTTTTTCTGTTTTATTGCTTTTCCTATTATCATTTTAGTTATTTCTCTAATACGTCCCGTCCCTTTACCTGTCCGTTTCAATCGTCAACGCCGCGAAGTATGCGTACCACAGAAAGACGGTAGTTACTGGATCGTACCTTGGGAAACTGTCACCGCTGCCGCGACTCAAACCTCATTTGTAAGTCAGGCGGGAAAAACCACGCAAGGCTTGCTAGTTGTTGGTTTTAAAAATCCAGACCCTGATGCCAAGAAGGGAAAAACTGATTGGAGCATGGGCTTTAATTGTGGTGGCGGCAGTACAGCTATGAGTTTGTGGGAGTGCATGCGTAGTTATATGGAGGCTGACCCAGCCGATGTACCGCACGCCGCAGACCTAGGCTCAGGATCGAATTTAAAGTATTACGTTGATTACATGAAAGGCAAGGCCAGCCAGCGGGGTTGGTTCTTGACAATTATGTGGGAAGGTATTCTTGGGGTATTCATATTTAATGCTCCGCTTTCAATGTACTTGCAGAGAAAGAAGTTGTTTCCTCCTCCTGATTTAACCGACCCCACCATCATTGAATGGTCAAAACCATTGCCCCCAGAACAATGGGCCAAGCGTTCTCCAGAACTGGATCTGGCGATAAAACAGCGTGAAGCCGAGCTTGAAATTATTCACGCCGAAGAAGCTGCTAAAGAAGCGGCCTATCGTGACTCGTTGCCTAAAAGCACACGCCCTGAAAAGTCTAACTGGCCAACTGAATAGCTATGAGTACTCCTACTGCAGCGTTGATTGAGCTGACTATGGAAGTATTTGTGTAGTATCCGCTCCATGAACCCCAC
>NZ_VBTO01000026.1:0-5464 GCF_013277615.1 Pseudomonas sp. MS19
TCTGAGTTCGGGATGGGATCAGGTGGTTCCAATTCTCTATGGTCGTCAAGCAATTTGTTGAAGCCTCGTCAGGGACGCTGCTTCGAATCGGGTATGTGATGCTTTGTAGTTTCGCAAACTTTCGGTGTTTCTACTTCCAGAGACACACAAACATCAAATTGTTTGGGTGTTATATGGTCAAGCCTCACGGGCAATTAGTATGGGTTAGCTCAACGCCTCACAGCGCTTACACACCCCACCTATCAACGTCGTAGTCTTCGACGGCCCTTTAGGGAACTCAAGGTTCCAGTGAGATCTCATCTTAAGGCAAGTTTCCCGCTTAGATGCTTTCAGCGGTTATCTTTTCCGAACATAGCTACCCGGCAATGCCACTGGCGTGACAACCGGAACACCAGAGGTTCGTCCACTCCGGTCCTCTCGTACTAGGAGCAGCCCCTCTCAAATCTCAAACGTCCACGGCAGATAGGGACCGAACTGTCTCACGACGTTCTAAACCCAGCTCGCGTACCACTTTAAATGGCGAACAGCCATACCCTTGGGACCGGCTTCAGCCCCAGGATGTGATGAGCCGACATCGAGGTGCCAAACACCGCCGTCGATATGAACTCTTGGGCGGTATCAGCCTGTTATCCCCGGAGTACCTTTTATCCGTTGAGCGATGGCCCTTCCATACAGAACCACCGGATCACTAAGACCTACTTTCGTACCTGCTCGACGTGTCTGTCTCGCAGTCAAGCGCGCTTTTGCCTTTATACTCTACGACCGATTTCCGACCGGTCTGAGCGCACCTTCGTACTCCTCCGTTACTCTTTAGGAGGAGACCGCCCCAGTCAAACTACCCACCATACACTGTCCTCGATCCGGATAACGGACCAGAGTTAGAACCTCAAGGTTACCAGGGTGGTATTTCAAGGATGGCTCCACGCGAACTGGCGTCCACGCTTCAAAGCCTCCCACCTATCCTACACAAGTAAACTCAAAGTCCAGTGCAAAGCTATAGTAAAGGTTCACGGGGTCTTTCCGTCTAGCCGCGGATACACTGCATCTTCACAGCGATTTCAATTTCACTGAGTCTCGGGTGGAGACAGCGCCGCCATCGTTACGCCATTCGTGCAGGTCGGAACTTACCCGACAAGGAATTTCGCTACCTTAGGACCGTTATAGTTACGGCCGCCGTTTACCGGGGCTTCGATCAAGAGCTTCGCGTTAGCTAACCCCATCAATTAACCTTCCGGCACCGGGCAGGCGTCACACCCTATACGTCCACTTTCGTGTTTGCAGAGTGCTGTGTTTTTAATAAACAGTCGCAGCGGCCTGGTATCTTCGACCGGCATGAGCTTACGGGGTAAACCCTTCACTCTCACCGGCGCACCTTCTCCCGAAGTTACGGTGCCATTTTGCCTAGTTCCTTCACCCGAGTTCTCTCAAGCGCCTTGGTATTCTCTACCTAACCACCTGTGTCGGTTTGGGGTACGGTTCCTAATTACCTGAAGCTTAGAAGCTTTTCCTGGAAGCATGGCATCAACCACTTCGTCGTCTAAAAGACAACTCGTCATCAGTTCTCGGCCTTAAGATCCCGGATTTACCTAAGATCTCAGCCTACTACCTTAAACACGGACAACCAACGCCGTGCTGGCCTAGCCTTCTCCGTCCCTCCATCGCAGTAATTAGAAGTACGGGAATATTAACCCGTTTCCCATCGATTACGCATTTCTGCCTCACCTTAGGGGCCGACTCACCCTGCGTCGATTAACGTTGCGCAGGAAACCTTGGTCTTTCGGCGTGCGAGTTTTTCACTCGCATTGTCGTTACTCATGTCAGCATTCGCACTTCTGATACCTCCAGCAAGCTTCTCAACTCACCTTCACAGGCTTACAGAACGCTCCTCTACCGCTCATCCAAAGGATGAACCCGTAGCTTCGGTGTATGGTTTGAGCCCCGTTACATCTTCCGCGCAGGCCGACTCGACTAGTGAGCTATTACGCTTTCTTTAAAGGGTGGCTGCTTCTAAGCCAACCTCCTAGCTGTCTAAGCCTTCCCACATCGTTTCCCACTTAACCATAACTTTGGGACCTTAGCTGACGGTCTGGGTTGTTTCCCTTTTCACGACGGACGTTAGCACCCGCCGTGTGTCTCCCGTGCTGACACTTGCTGGTATTCGGAGTTTGCATCGGTTTGGTAAGTCGGGATGACCCCCTAGCCGAAACAGTGCTCTACCCCCAGCAGTGATACACGAGGCGCTACCTAAATAGCTTTCGAGGAGAACCAGCTATCTCCGAGCTTGATTAGCCTTTCACTCCGATCCACAGGTCATCCGCTAACTTTTCAACGGTAGTCGGTTCGGTCCTCCAGTCAGTGTTACCTAACCTTCAACCTGCCCATGGATAGATCGCCCGGTTTCGGGTCTATTCCCAGCGACTAAACGCCCTATTAAGACTCGCTTTCGCTACGCCTCCCCTATTCGGTTAAGCTTGCCACTGAAAATAAGTCGCTGACCCATTATACAAAAGGTACGCAGTCACAGAACAAAGTCTGCTCCCACTGCTTGTACGCATACGGTTTCAGGATCTATTTCACTCCCCTCTCCGGGGTTCTTTTCGCCTTTCCCTCACGGTACTAGTTCACTATCGGTCAGTCAGTAGTATTTAGCCTTGGAGGATGGTCCCCCCATATTCAGACAAAGTTTCTCGTGCTCCGTCCTACTCGATTTCACTTCTAAGATCCTTTCGCGTACAGGGCTATCACCCACTATGGCCGCACTTTCCAGAGCGTTCCGCTAAAATCAAAGAAGCTTAAGGGCTAGTCCCCGTTCGCTCGCCACTACTAAGGGAATCTCGGTTGATTTCTATTCCTCAGGGTACTTAGATGTTTCAGTTCCCCTGGTTCGCCTCTTACACCTATGTATTCAGTGCAAGATACCTAACTTGTGTTAGGTGGGTTCCCCCATTCAGACATCTCCGGATCAAAGGTTATTTGCCACCTCCCCGAAGCTTTTCGCAGGCTATCACGTCTTTCATCGCCTCTGACTGCCAAGGCATCCACCGTATGCGCTTCTTCACTTGACCATATAACCCCAAGCAATCTGGTTATTGTCTCTAACGTGAAGTAGACATTCGCCGAAAATTTGCAATTGAGAACTACAAATTTTACCTTGACCAAATTAATTACCAGTGAAAGTAATCAATTAGTCACTTCTATCACATACCCAAATTTTTAAAGAACGATTTTTTCTAGTCAAAGACCAGAAATCAACATTCAGCTACTTACTGTAGGAATGCTCATTTCTGAACACTAACGAGACGCGGATCAAGCAATTACATAATGGTGGAGCCAAGCGGGATCGAACCGCTGACCTCCTGCGTGCAAGGCAGGCGCTCTCCCAGCTGAGCTATGGCCCCACTGATATCAAACCTGCACACAAGGCGCCGTTTTGACTGCTGCTATTTCATTCAGATCAAGGCACTGAGTTACGCCGTGTAGTCAACTACACAAGTCACTTAGTAACGATGAGCTGGATGAAATTGGTGGGTCTGGGCAGATTCGAACTGCCGACCTCACCCTTATCAGGGGTGCGCTCTAACCAACTGAGCTACAGACCCAGAATCTGGGTTGCTGCAAGCCGACCTCACCCTGCTCTTTACCTACAAAGCATGGGGCGCGCTCTAACCAACTGAGCACTCATCGACATGAGGCTTTTCACCTAATCGTCTTCTTCAATGAATCAAGCAATTCGTGTGGGAGCTTATAAGGAAGCTGATGTCGTCGATTAAGGAGGTGATCCAGCCGCAGGTTCCCCTACGGCTACCTTGTTACGACTTCACCCCAGTCATGAATCACACCGTGGTAACCGTCCCCCTTGCGGTTAGACTAGCTACTTCTGGTGCAACCCACTCCCATGGTGTGACGGGCGGTGTGTACAAGGCCCGGGAACGTATTCACCGTGACATTCTGATTCACGATTACTAGCGATTCCGACTTCACGCAGTCGAGTTGCAGACTGCGATCCGGACTACGATCGGTTTTATGGGATTAGCTCCACCTCGCGGCTTGGCAACCCTTTGTACCGACCATTGTAGCACGTGTGTAGCCCTGGCCGTAAGGGCCATGATGACTTGACGTCATCCCCACCTTCCTCCGGTTTGTCACCGGCAGTCTCCTTAGAGTTCCCACCATAACGTGCTGGTAACTAAGGACAAGGGTTGCGCTCGTTACGGGACTTAACCCAACATCTCACGACACGAGCTGACGACAGCCATGCAGCACCTGTGTCTGAGTTCCCGAAGGCACCAATCCATCTCTGGAAAGTTCTCAGCATGTCAAGGCCAGGTAAGGTTCTTCGCGTTGCTTCGAATTAAACCACATGCTCCACCGCTTGTGCGGGCCCCCGTCAATTCATTTGAGTTTTAACCTTGCGGCCGTACTCCCCAGGCGGTCAACTTAATGCGTTAGCTGCGCCACTAAATTCTCAAGGAATCCAACGGCTAGTTGACATCGTTTACGGCGTGGACTACCAGGGTATCTAATCCTGTTTGCTCCCCACGCTTTCGCACCTCAGCGTCAGTATCAGTCCAGGTGGTCGCCTTCGCCACTGGTGTTCCTTCCTATATCTACGCATTTCACCGCTACACAGGAAATTCCACCACCCTCTACTGTACTCTAGCTTGCCAGTTTTGGATGCAGTTCCCAGGTTGAGCCCGGGGCTTTCACATCCAACTTAACAAACCGCCTACGCGCGCTTTACGCCCAGTAATTCCGATTAACGCTTGCACCCTCTGTATTACCGCGGCTGCTGGCACAGAGTTAGCCGGTGCTTATTCTGTCGGTAACGTCAAAACAGCAAAGTATTAATTTACTGCCCTTCCTCCCAACTTAAAGTGCTTTACAATCCGAAGACCTTCTTCACACACGCGGCATGGCTGGATCAGGCTTTCGCCCATTGTCCAATATTCCCCACTGCTGCCTCCCGTAGGAGTCTGGACCGTGTCTCAGTTCCAGTGTGACTGATCATCCTCTCAGACCAGTTACGGATCGTAGCCTTGGTGAGCCATTACCTCACCAACTAGCTAATCCGACCTAGGCTCATCTAATAGCGTGAGGTCCGAAGATCCCCCACTTTCTCCCGTAGGACGTATGCGGTATTAGCGTTCGTTTCCGAACGTTATCCCCCACTACTAGGCAGATTCCTAGGCATTACTCACCCGTCCGCCGCTCGTCAGCAAAGTAGCAAGCTACTCTCTGTTACCGCTCGACTTGCATGTGTTAGGCCTGCCGCCAGCGTTCAATCTGAGCCATGATCAAACTCTTCAGTTCAATACTGCAATTAGGTTTTGAGAAAACCTTATAAACTTGGCTCAGCAATCGCAAAACTTACAAATTAATGTAAGGTAACTCTCGAATTAACGAGTGTTGCTTTGTGATGCTGATAATCTGTTGACTATCAGTCTTACCTCACAAGCACCCACAC
>NZ_VBTO01000027.1:0-37773 GCF_013277615.1 Pseudomonas sp. MS19
GGTTTCATTAGACCACTACATGGCGACCCACGTGCTGAAGAACCGGCTCTGAAGACAAACAGCCGTACGATAGGGATTTCCTCTGATTTGTATGTGGTCTATGAGCGCTACATACAGCATGAGCGGCGGCCTATACGCGGAGGTAAGCCGATGAAGATGCCATTCCGCTATCTGTTTATCTCTGATAGAGGTCGCCCGCTGTCAATAAGAGCCTTAGCTAGCGTTTTTGATCGACTTTTTCAGGCCATCGACCAGGCGCACACGGGTCTACTGCCTACACTTTCAGCTCATGACTTCCGTCACACCTTCGCCGACCGGTTTTTAGCCTACTTGGTTGAAACACGTGGCTATGAACTGGAACGAGCTATGGATGAACTCAGACGGATTTGCGGTTGGTCCGCCACATCGGCTATGCCGCGTCGTTACGCCGGCCGCTATCTCGCCGAGTCGGCCTGCCGCCACAACGCTCAACGGACTTCGGCAGCCTGGAAGCGTCTAGACGATTAAGGGGTTTCGCTGTGGACCAATCAGCTGATAAGGATCTTGCTCCCCCCTCCTCTTCAGATACCTACAAGTTTCAAGGTCCGGCTCGGATCGCCATTCGGACCCGAACCGATGACCAGCCACGGTATGTGGATACAAGTTCAAGCGTCTGGGTCTGGTACGACGGCGGGATTGCAATGAAAGTCGACTGGTCTGCGCTGAAGTTACATCTGGAATTTATTGAGATTTCTAAGGCATTTATGGCATATGCACTGGAGAAATATGCGCCAGTTACTGCTTTTAAGGCTACAGGAGTTTTCAATCGTTTAGCAGAAAGTGATATTGCGCTGAAGTTCCCTTGGACGAAGCAGGAAGTAATAACGACCATCAATTCCTGGAAAAGGTTTAGGGAGAGCTTAATATTCTTTCGAACATTATATCGGTGGGCGGTAGATCGAGGAATTACTGGATTTGATAGGGAAACCTACCTATCAATCAAAGAAATTAAGTCTGACCATGTAGACCCCTATTCCAGAATATTTCTTTCACAATCCGGATTGGAATTGGACGAAGAAATACACCTACTTAAGCAGATTGATCGAGATATTATAGGGGATGACTGGGAGAGTTTTCAGGTCAATATAATGCTTCACCTGGGGTTCGAGCTAGCCCCCCGCGCAATTCAATTTCACTCATTAGATATCACGGATTTTGAAGTAATAGAAACCGCTGAGCGCGACAAGTACTACACACTTTGGCTACCTATGGCAAAGAAAGTAGGTCAGCGTCGACCGGAGCGGAGGCCTCGTAAAATTACCGCGCGGCTAGGCGAGAAAATTGAGCAACATATTTCTATTCTCCAGCGTCGCTTTGACCACGCCTGCGAGGCATTGTTTGTAAGTTCTACTGGAAAGCGACTGTCAGTACCCGGAATCGGTGATCGCCTCAAAAAGGAGTTGCGAGAAGCTGGTATAGCTCGGCCTAGCCAAGTTTCCATGTTACTGCGCCATCACCTCGGGCAAAGTTTGGCGGATCAAGGAACTCCGGCGGATATGATCGCAGAGTTGCTTGGTCACAACAGCACGGTCGCAGCACGCGCCTATGTGACGGCCACTCCCAACATCGCCCGTATCAAAGAAAGAGCACTCGGAAAAAGTCCGGCCTATCAACGCATCATGCGCAGCCTTTTGACCGGAAAAATTGTGCAGCGCCACGACACGACGACCGAAAGGGAGGTTCGTGGCGTTGTTAACATGCAATACATCGGAGACATCGGTGCGTGCGCCCTCCCCATCCATACGCACTGCCCCTACAACCCTGTTTACGCTTGTTACACCTGCAAGAAATTTCACCCATTTGCTGATGGCCGCCATGAACTGGTGAAAGATGCGTTGCTACAAGAGGCTCAACGATTCATCGATGTGGCGGAACAAGCAGGTGAGCTGAGCCAGAATCGACCGTTAGCTCAACATCAGGTCACCATCCTAGCGGTGACGGCAACTATTGAGCGCTGCCGGCAGAGCACAGGGGGCGCCGAGAGTGACTGAACTTAGAGCTAGACAGAGCCTTCAGGCGTTCATAAGTCAGGAGCAAGCAGTTTTCCAGACCCTACCTGTTGATACGTCATGGGACTCAACTCGGTGGGCCGTCGAAAGATGGCTACCACATCGACTTACGCCACCAACCCTTACTTTCGAAACTCACAGGCAGTCGCTTGAACAGAACGGCTACCCCGCGCCACCGAAAGCTCCTCTCCCCTTGCTTTTTCAGGACTTCTGCAAGGCATTAATTGTACACCTCCAGCGTACTCGGGGATTAAAGTTCTCGATGGTGGTGGCCTATAGCATCGCTGTCCGACGGTTGTACAACGCATTATTCGAGCGATCTGAGACAGACCCAACTCAATTGACGCGTGGCGATTTTGACCGTGTCGTTGGTTTTCTTCGTGCAAGTGGGTACAGAAATTTGTACGACGCAATTTCGCACCTCAAGGTGATCGCCGAAACAATTGATAAGTTGCAAATAACCAAGATAGCTATCCATTTTGAACATGATGTTCGGCCTGAGAAAGCCCGACACGATTACATTTCACTGCATGATCCTGATCGCGCTGTAAAGCAGCGCAAGTCTGACGATAAGCTGCCTTCGCGCGAGGCGATGGAAGCCTATGCACTGTGTACCAATCATCCCTTAAGTGATGGTGAGGAGATATTGCTGAGAGTGATTGATCTCTTGATCGCAACTGGGCAACGTGGAAACGAAGTAGCGGTAATTCCCTATGACTGCTGGGTCGAACGGCCGATAAAAGGGGCATTGGGTGAGGTAGTGGTGGATGCCCGTGACAAACCACTAGTTGAATGCGGGATTCGTTACTTTGCGGAGAAGCACTTTCAATCCCGCGTGCATTGGCTCGCTGAGAGCGATGTCCATTTAGCTAGGCGTGCGGTTGAACGATTGAAAGCATTGACTGCAGAGCAACGAAAGATTGCTGAGTGGCAAGAAAGACACCCAGGACGTATCTGGATGTATCTGCCAGAAGAAGTCATATCAGACGATCAAGTAATGGAATGGCTAGGCTTTAGCAACGAACAAGAGTACGGCAGACACCTTTACCTTTATTTGTCTCGAAACGGAGTAAATCCCGTCGATGATTCTGGTCGTCGGCACGGGAAAACAATAAGGCGACAGTATATTGCGGGTGAAATTGAGCGTTTGCTTGCCCCAAAGCTCGCCGGCCATGCGGCGCTTACAGAAAATGTCCAGGGTGATATTCGTGTTGTGCTCAAAACCAGCGATGTGCTGGCCATTGCCTTTGATGGTCAGTTCCGTTTTGGGAAGCGTACGGAAAACGTATTTCGTGCAATCCCACGACGGGTAACGCTACTAGACATCAACCGGGCTCTTGGTGCAGACCCTCGTAACCCCTCGATCTTTGCACGCCGATCATTGGTCGAGGCGGACGGAAGTCCGATTCGCTTGACGAGCCATCAGCCCCGTCATTGGCGTAATACTATTTACCATCTCACAGGCATGAGCGATGTTCAGCAAGCCTTGGCCTTGGGACGAAAAAGGCTCGAACAGAACAAGTTTTATCAGCACACCAGTATTGAAGAAGATACCGATGCCCACCATGGATTTCTGGCGTTCAACAGCTATCAGGAGCGCATCGATTTTCTTCATGCGGGCATAAGGCTGGGGAACATTCAGGGCGCGCTGACCGACAGCTATCACTCACTACTACAAGATAAAGGCCCGATCACGGCAGAAGCCTTTCTCACCGTGCATGCCACCGCTCTTCATGTCACTCCATTCGGCGGCTGTGTTCACGATTTTTCGCAGGCCCCCTGCCCTAAGCATCTGCAATGTTGGAATGGTTGTTCGCACCTGCATCTCACAGGGACGCCATCCGAACAGAAGAACCTCCAGGAGCAAACAGAGCGATTGAACAAGGCAGTCATCATCATGCGCGAAGCGGGTACAGGTGAAGCTGGCAGTGACGTGTGGTTAGCTGATCAAGAGCATAAGCTAAACAACTTGCAGGCTGCCCTCACACGAGGCATCCAAACTGGTGTACAGCAAGTGTTCCCAGCTGGGCTACCGGTAACAATTCCGGACGCAGGAAAACGACATAGTTCGGTTTCAGAGGAATAGAGGCTGCTATGGCTAAGAGACAGCCACTAAGAGGTTCTGCCCTAGATGAAGCCATTGATAGGGTTCTTGCCGAGATGATCAGCCTCGGACTCAACCATGCGCCAATATCACGGACTGAAGTGCAGCAGCGCCTTGGCCTGACCAGCCGAGCCACCTTGGTTGGGGATCGCGGCAGGAGAATAGAGCTCGCCCGCATCGCACAATTGAAAGAAAGCGGCAGTGAACCAGATAGCAAGCGTCGCCGTAGAAGCTTCGAAGAAAGGATTGCCAGTTTACAAGCTGAGAACGCGGAGCTGATCAGGCAAAGAGATAACCTTTACGAGGCTCTATCGATAATTGCGCATAACTGCCTGATGAAAGGGCTGGATCTGGAAGAGGTATTGGCACCCCTGCGGAGGCGCTAAATTAATCGACCTTGCTTAAACCATCGCATCGATTGCCGTAGGCTAAGAACCAATGCCAATGAATAATCCACCCCACCCAGGTGAGGCTCTTCGCGAAGATGTTATGCCTGATCTGGATATGACTGCGGCTGAGCTGGCAAAGCACCTAGGATATTCACTTGAACAGCTTTCTAGTGTACTGAGCTGCCGAGCACCTATCACCGCTGACCTAGCAATTCTTCTGGAGGCGGCAGGCATAGGCGCTGCACACATATACCTAGCCGAGCAATCCGCCTACGATCTCTGGCAATCGCGTAATCGGTCTTAGCTTCACCGTCTACTCGTGGCTAGGAACTGCATCAGCTTGAAGCAATTCCCGCCGAACTATCGCAAACAGCTCATCTTGATCAAGGTTGCTGTCCACCCGCAGGTAACTGCTTGCCAGTAATGTCATCGGGTGCACGCCAATCACTGAAGCCAGCTCATCGACTTTTTCGAGTGTTGGGCTTTTGAGCCCCCTTTCCAGAGTGCTCAAGTAGGTCCTGCTGCTAACCTGCGAAAAATCCTCCTGCGTCAATTTTCGGCTTGCCCTGAGCGTTTTCAATGCTGTGCCGAAGGCTTTTCTCAGTTCCATTTTGCTCAGTCCGCAAAAGGAACGATGAAGCCCTTGTGATCACTATAGAGCTACAATCTATAGTGTTCATTTGGAGGCGCTTATGTTTAGAACCTATCGGCATGCCGAGATTCCAGTAGCCACAAGGCTTGAGCCAGGCCTTCAGTTATGGCGCTATGTGGAGCAGGTTCTCCACCTTCCCTGGTTCTATGTAACCCTAGCCCGGAGACAAGACGATGTGACCGTCCGTGACATGCTTATGATCGCTGACGTGAGCACTCTGGAAAGCCTCAATTTGGACCGAGCCCTAGACAAGACACTGGAGACGATTCTTCTGGTCTCGCCGGCCTACATGAATGGAGGCGATAGCTGGCTTATGGAGCCATTACTGGAAATAACGTTTGTCGAGGCCATTGGCGATTGCCTCAGCCACTACAGGTACAAAGTCGCTGGCGACAAGACCTATACGAATGATTGTGATCCGGGGCTGGGTGCAGAGCTGGGAGGAGTGGATCGGCTGGTTTTGTCGTTGAATGACTCATAAGATGCAGACGTATAATCGGTCGAAGGACGAGCGTTTTCAGTATCTCGTCCATTTCGAACTGTTTTAGTTGGCTTCCCCGGCCCTGGCAGCCACTTCAGCCTGATCTGGCTCTGCTGCAATAGCACTCAAAATATCGCGGAGTCCTGTTATGGTTTCTCGTAATGGATCAAGAATCTCGGGCGTTTCATCTCCGTCGGATGCGTTCTCGCTCAGCAGCTGAAAGAAGCTTTCCGCGACCGCGTTTCAGCTCCTTATTACCTACCCCACCGGTCAAGGTATCCGCTTCAGTTCAGCGACCAGAAGGTCTGCTTCGCTCGAACCTATTACGGGCTTTCGCACCTAGCAAATGCTGTGCGCAATACTGGCTAATTGATTACACGCGCAATAGAATCGTGCTTTTTACCTAGAACAGAACGGATGCTGAGCGATGGTCATTGCAGTGCAGGCGGGGTTTCATAAGTCGTTCCAGATCGATAAATTCCGGAAATCGGAACAGGGCATCCTCAGGAAGCTGGCGCAGCACTGGTATCTCACCCGCTCCGGCGGCGAGATCAAGGTAGCTAATGCTAGGTACTCCTATTTTCTGATGAAGCCTCTGAAAGAGTTCTCCGAGATGTTCAACATCGACAGGGAAATCTTGTGTGTATTCAGTGAATACCCCCAGTTCGAGCCGCGCACGATCGACGTCTTTGACCACATCCATTCGATCCACAGCGGCGCACGGCTTGAAAACGTCTGCCATATCTTGGTCAGCCAGGATCCAGACGTGTCCGAAAAAGTCGACAAGGTGGTCGATGAAGACCCCGAAACCCCCTTCGTCATACCGTTCACGTACACAGAGCTGTACGAGAAGTACAACGAGAACGTCATCTCCAACAAATTTCGGACGAGCTACTTCTCCAGAAACCTGTTCGACTTCCGGAATCCACTGAAGAAGGAAATATTTTTCTTCGGCCGCTCTGAGCTCGTGAATGACGTTGTCGATCGGCACAAGTCTGGCGAGCATTCCGGCCTATTCGGGCTGCGTAAAAGCGGGAAGACGTCGATCGTCTATGCGATAGAGCGGGCGCTGAGCTATCAGGGCTTCATTAGCGTAGGTTTCGACTGCGAAACTCCTGCGACCCATGGTCTTCGTTGGTATGAATTGTTGCAGCGTGTCGTCTCCAAATATAAAGATGTCCGCGAGTCGACCGTGAAAATTGATTTCACAGGCCGCTATACGGAGTCCAATGCTGCGGAGAGCTTCCCGCAGGATATGCTGGCGATCTACAACTCGAAAAAACGTATTCGCACACTGCTGATTTTCGACGAAATCGAGCGAATCACCCCAGGGACAGCGGCCTCCTCGCACTGGAATGACCAGCCAGATTTCATCTATTTCTGGCAAACGCTTCGAGCGTTCTACCAATTGCATGCGGAGGTGCTCACCTACTTGGTGGTTGGCACCAACCCGAAAAGCGTCGAGGAGGTTCGTCTCGTTGGCCATGAGAACCCAATTTTCGCCTCTATACCGCCGAGGTATATCCCATGCTTCGACGTCGACCAGGTATCGGAGATGGTTCGAGGCCTGGGAGCTTACATGGGGCTTCGATTCTCGACGGACATCTGTGCCCGGCTGACCTCTGAATTTGGGGGGCACCCGTTTCTGATCCGATTGATGTGCAGCCACATTCACCAGAAAATCAAAGGCGATCGGCCAGTCGAAGTCGACAAATCGGTCTACCGAGTATCCAGCACGGAGTACGCACTCTTTGCTGAGGAGTTTCTGGAAATGATGATAGGGGTACTGCGCGAAAGCTTCTACGAGGAGTACGAAATGCTGGTCTACCTGGCCAGCGGCGACTACGACACTTTCAATGAGATTTCAGCGGAGTATCCAGAGCTGGTCAGGCATCTGATGGGCTATGGACTGATCCAACGCGGCCAGCAGGGATACGAGTTCAATTTGGAAATCCTTCGGGACTACGTCCTCAAGAAGGAGCGAAAAATCTCGCTTCTGAAGACAAACGATCAGCAGGTCTCGCATATCTCTGGCTTGCGAAACAAACTGGAGAGAGACCTCAGGGATACGTTCAAAACCGTTTTAAAATCGGTGCATGGCACCGCAAGGGCGACTGAAAAGGTACTGGCGTCGGTCCCCGAGCGTCGAAGAACAACGCTCGCAGGTACGGCTCTTAATGATCTGCTGGATCGAACCAAATCACCGCTATTTTTCCTGGAGCTTGTCCAGCTGTTGAGTAAGGAATGGGAAAGCCTCGGAAGGATCTTCGAAGGGCTCACGAAGGATGTGGTGCTGTTCCACCTCAATTACATCAACGAACATGGACGCCCAGACGCTCATGGCAAGGATGTCTCCAAAGCCCAAGTTAACCAACTGGACTGTAGCTTCCCAGCAGTCCAGACTCCCCTGGACAACTTCTAGCTATGTGACGCTATCGACACGCGGTGTTGATACGGTAACGGGAGAACATCGTCGCCCCTCTATACTTCCCGTTGCGCGAGAATAGACCGATATGCCTTTGAGGACTCCTTATCTCAATCGGCGCTCTCCCGCCAATTTCGCGTCGATGGTATTCAATCGGTTGGGGCTCCGCCCAACCCCTTTGCCAATACAGCCTTGGCCTATAGTAAAGGTTCGCTCGTAGCAGTGATTGATTTGTGCGTTCCCCACAAAGCGCCGTGCTAGTGAACCCACGTGTGATGGCTATGTGCGAAGGCTCACGCGCCGTCTATTGTCAGTGATATCATCCTGATACTGTTTTTTGCTGAACACCATTGGTGTCGCCTATACTAGGCCGTTGCCGCAACTCGTGCTGTTAGGACTGGCGGCATTGCGCAAGAAACCAAGCTAGTGTGTACATCGGAGGTATGCTGTGACTGGCTCAATGGATCGCTTTTCCGCGAGCGAGCAAGGACTTGGCTATATTTATCAGCCTAGATTTGCCCTGCTGAAGATGCTTGAAATGTCCGAAAGCACCTCAGTGCTGATCGAAAAAGACGACGATCTGGACTTCGTCGACGCAAGCGGCGTCAAGACGCTCGCTTCATTGAAACACAAGGCCGTAGGGGATCGGATTACCGACCTATCGGTCGACTTCTGGAAGTCGGTGAACATCTGGATCCACCGGTACACGGCCCAGGATAGGAACCAGTCCAATCTGAGGTTCTTCCTGTTCAGCACCGCAACTGTGTCATCTGACTCCTTCCTTCGGCACTTCTTGCCAGACGCCTCGCGCACAGACTTAGAGCAAGAGCTTTGGGTAACGGCGGTGGATGCTCTGGGAATCTGCCAATCCAAGCTTCTGCTCCCCATCCAGGAAGCCTTGAGCAAGTTCTCCGACCTTGAAAAAGAGGACTTCTTTGCAAGGATCACCATCTTTGATGAAAGCCCTCGCATCGTCGAGATCCCAGCGATTATCAAAGGCAAAATGAGAACCGTCCGGCGCGAGATCAGGGACGCGGTCTATGAGCGGCTTGAGGGGTGGTGGAATGATTTGATCGTGCGGCTTCTATCGGGCCAGCAGGAAGACCCGATCCATAACCACGAGATCTCCGACAAGCTTTCTTCGATTTGTGAAGAGTACACCCCGGAGAACCTCCCGATCACGTTCAGAAACCTATTGCCGGCTGAAGAGATCGACGTGGAGTCTGATTCCCGAGTGTTCGTTCAGCAACTAAAAGCGCTGGGTATCGGCTCAACACGAATCCGAAATGCAATCCTGGACTACTACCGCGCGTTCGAGCAACGTTCCGCGTGGGCCCGTGAGAATCTTCTCGTATCTCAAGAAATAGAGCTTTACGAGGATCGCCTGGTTGACGAATGGGAGCGGTACCGCGAGGTAGTATTTGAGGACTTGAACGAGGACAGCGCTGAATCTGTTCTGATTGACGCCGGCAAAGAGGTGTACAGATGGGCCGAACTAGGTAGCGGAAACATGACCTCGTTGCAGATCCGAGCCCGCGTCACTGAACCGTATGTCCTGCGCGGCGGCTTTCATATCCTAGCCAACCATCGCCCTACCCCTAGGGTCTATTGGCACCCATCTTTCCTAGCGAGACTGCAAAACGCGGTGGGGGCGAAGCCATGAAGCGTTGGGACTTAAGGCCATTCGAAACCAAAAATCTTTTCAATCCTGCATTTTGCGCGCTGCTGATGATGCGCTCGCTTGAGGCGTTCGAAGCCGAGGACCCGCGAGGAATTCCGTTCTCGCTGTCCCTGTTGATACTCCCGTTGTCACTGCACAAGAATAGCCGGGACGTCCTTGCACTTAGCAGCCGAAGCTACTTGCTCAAGACCATTGAGGATAATCCCCCGCTTCTCATTTCGTTGGCCGAGCGCGTAACAGAAATGCTCCCGTTCACGTTTGAGGCATTTGGGCTGGCCATGCAAATGGGCTGCTTTGAGGTCACGTCTGAAGGCCGATTCATCAGTAAGCCAAGGACAACCAAGAAGGCGATGACAGGAACGGAGGAGTCCATCAGTTGCCAGAAAGTGGCCCGGCTCCTAGGCCGCGAATTTGCCCGGGTTGGCGACCGAGTGACGATATACACAGCATTTGGAATCAGACCATGAAGATCAGCTCCATCCATGTCTATAGCCATGACGGTCAGCGTCGAGACCTCAAATTTAATGTCGAAGGGCTGAACGTCATTACAGGGCGATCCTCAACCGGAAAATCCGCGCTGTCCGACATCATCGAATACTGCATGGGGCGGTCAACCTTCAACGTCCCTGAAGGAATCATCCGCGACAAAGTGTCTTGGTTTTCGGTGATCTATCAATTCCCTGGCGTCAAGGTGATGGTTGCAAAGCCTACCCCGCCAAAGGGAGGAGTAAGCTGCAGCTTCGCGATGGTGAGATATGGAGACCAGGTAGAAGCGCTCCCCTTCAGCGACCTAGCCGCCAATGCTGATGACGACACGGTCACCTCTTTGCTTTCGCGCTTGATCGGGATTCCTGAAAACCGTACCGACGTCGATGCGGGGCACAGCCGCGTCAGCTTCGACGCTAATATCAAGCACACGTACTACTACATGTTCCAGAAGCAGGGTCTAGTTGCAAATAAAGACCAGCTATTTTATCGACAGAACGAGCCGTTTCAGCCCCAGGCGATTCGAGACACGCTTCCGATACTGTTGGGCGTGTCAACAAATGAGCGATTTGAGCACGATGCAAAACTGCGTATTGCGAAGCGAGAACTCAAGCTCCAGGCCAAACTGCTATCGGAAGCACAGCAGACAATCGACACCTTTCAACTCAAAGCCATTTCGCTGTATTCAGAAGCGAAAGCGGTGGGCATCATCGAATCAGGCGCTACGCCCAGCGGTGAGAATGGACTGATTACGGCGCTGCGAAAGGCGGCTCAGTGGGTGCCTCAAAAACGCGCGCACGATGACAGCGGCCGGGTGGCAACATTAGAAGCTGAGCTTGCAAGTCTGCGCAAAACGCGCCGCGAGATAAGGGGGCGTATCGATGCCGGCAAGCAATTCGAGAAGCGTGCCGGCGGCTTTTCTGATGAAGCTAGCCAACATATTGATCGCCTGGCCTCGATCAAATCGCTCCCCAAAAACGTAGCCACAGGTGAATGGCAGTGGCCATTCTGTGAAAGCAATCTGGCGATGGACACCCCCATTGCAGCATCTCTGCTCCAGGAGCTAGCCACCTTGGAAGAAGAGATGACAGTCGTCGCAGGGCAACGACCAAAGCTGCAGGCCTACTTGATCACTGAGGAGGAGAGCCATCAAAAAATTTGCGACCAAATCACAGAGAAAGATGCAGAACTGATCGCTGCAATCGCCTCTAGTACCGCGCATGCATCAGCCGAAGCCCGCACCACGGCAGCTGCCGTCGTGGTAGGCAGGATCAGCTGGTTCTTGGAGCAACTGATCCCTGAGTCTGACCTAAGCAACCTTCGCGCTGAGCATCGGCGTAGGGAGCTGCGGGTCAAGGATTTGGAAGACGCTATTGGTCTGGATGACAGCGATGATCGTCTCTTATCAATCCTGAACAACATTTCCGCGCAGACGTCCCGATACATCAAACGCTTTGGCGCAGAGTTCAGTGATTACCCTGCTCGATTCGATTTGAAGCAACTCACCGTTGTGTTCGACAAAACGGAACGCCCGGTGCCAATGGCAAGGACGGGGGGCGGTGAGAACCACCTGGCCTATCACCTCAGCGCGCTACTTGCATTGCACTGGTTCGCGGCCAAGAGCAACCGCCCTCTTCCACGATTCCTGATGATCGACCAGCCTACCCAAGTCTATTTTCCATCCGAGAAGGTTTATCAGGAGGCCGACGGCTCGGTGCAAAAAACCGAGGCAGACGCTGATATGACAGCGGTTCGGAAGCTGTTCGAACTGCTCCTGAAATTTACCCAAGAAGAAGTTCCTGGGTTCCAAATAATAGTCACTGAGCACGCAAATCTTCGAGATCAGTGGTTCCAGGATTCGCTGGTTGAGGATCCATGGTCTAAGCCCCCTGCGCTTGTGCCCGAGGAGTGGCCGCTGAAAAGTTGATCACTCATATTAACTCGACAGGAGCGCTCCTTGGTTCAAATGCGCCAACGATAGAGCTCAACTAATCATGGCAGTACGTACGTGACATTTTTCGTTTGGCTTGATCGCCTCGCAGCCATCACTTCAGCAAGCGACAATAGGGTCAGACGAGTTATCCAGACTGTGTCCATTCCATGAAATCAGGTTCAGAGAATTCAGTTCCATGAAGGAACGCTTTACGCTCAGGATCAAACAGTACCTCTTGAACAGAATCATCGATGAGGCGGCTGAGCAACGCCTCACGAAACACACTTTCTTCGAAAGACTCAAAGGCGACTGCGTCCAGGTGATGGGAATCGAGGTTTTGGAAAACCCTGTCACACATCCAGAGCAACGGATTGCCCAAGCATTCAATGAGCGGCGGCGGATCGCTTTCGACCTGGCCCGTACGCTTTTGTTGATACGTTCAGTCAATGTCCCTACCGTCATTCCAAGCAACGATCCTGGCGGTGACTCCCATGTATGGGTCAGCGTTTGCAAGGCCACGAAAGTGGGCCGAGTTTATCGCCGCCTCCCAGCATTCCTCCAGCTTTGGCTGTTGGGGCTTGTACTTACCGGTCGCAAGTTTGCTTCCACGCTCCAGCGCTTCAAGTGGGTGATGGGGGGCGTCAGTTTCGCTGTGCTCTCAGCCAAAGTGTGGCACTCAGGCCTTATCGACAAGACATGGATTGGAATCAGCGCAGCAGCAGGCATTTTCTCAGTATGGTTGCTTTCACTATGGAAATAACTTCCCTGGGCGCCGGCAAATGCCTCTTGGGCTGCGCGAGCTAATAGATTCGCTCCGGCTGGAGGTTGGAGGTTGGAGGTCTGCCCACAGAGTCCTCGGAGTAATGTTGTAGGCCTGCCAGCGGTAACATATCTGCTCTAAGGTTTCACGGCCTTGGCTAAATCGGCTAGGGGAAGTTGCACTCCGGCCAGTTAACAATCCCGCTACCAAAGGTACGCTACGCGCACCTCAGATTGCATTCCAAGGACGATATGGCCGCCTCGAAAAAGAAACCCGCCGCTAAGCCAAAGGCGCAGCCTGCTGCCCATTCTGGGGCGACCCCACCGGTAAACGAAGCAGATTTTCAGGCTGCGATCATCGCTCGCTTGCGCCAGGCCCTTCCCTTGCTCCCGGCGAACATCCGTGCCGAGCGCTATTTGAACTTAAAGCT
This sequence comes from Pseudomonas sp. MS19, assembly GCF_013277615.1. Classification (NCBI taxonomy): domain Bacteria; kingdom Pseudomonadati; phylum Pseudomonadota; class Gammaproteobacteria; order Pseudomonadales; family Pseudomonadaceae; genus Pseudomonas; species Pseudomonas sp. MS19. Next base: position 13,390 of record NZ_VBTO01000027.1, read on the forward strand.
CGGCCACCATCACATTGCGGTCGATGGGAGTGGAAAAACCAGAGATATCGTCAAAGGGCGGTCGGACGTCGTTGTGTTTCTCGACGATAAACCGCTGTTGCTCGCTGAGCTGAAAGCTCCGTCTGTGGCTATCACTGATGAGGATGTCGACCAGGGGCTTTCCTATGCCCGAATCCACCAACCAATGGTGCCACTGGTACTGGTAACGAATGGCTATCAAGAGTCGACCCGACTCGTCCTGACCTACGATGGAACCCCAGTTTCAATCGATAAAGCGGATGCTGCAGGTTTGGAGAAAATTCTGTCAGCAGCGTCAAGTCTGGCACGCTGCTCGACCGAGGGCGCAATTCGCAGTTTGCTGGGACGTGACCCGCAAATCTGGGGAGCCATACTCAAGAGATGGAATGCCGAGGAGATCAGCAGCCGAACTGGTGCCATACCTGATCTGCACCGGGCCATTGCTGAGGGCTTCCAAATACCCCGCAAGGCTGTAGGTCAAATCTGCAAGAACTTCGAAAACGGCTCAAAAGTAGCCGTCCTGCATGGAGCTCCCCTATCAGGGATCACTGGCACACTGATCCAACTGGTCGAGAAGCTTGAGAAGGCTCCTGTCCTTTACGTCGACCGTAAAAGCTCGGGCGATATTCTACAATTTCTTTCATCCCGACTTACCCGAGAGCTTTCCATTGGGGTTTCCCGGGATGACGTCAGACAGTGGCTTATCACTGGTCAGTCCCTGGCAGGACTCATTCTCGTGGTGGACGGAATACCGACTGGTGAGCTAGAGGAGCTGCTGCATCTTGCAGAGCTGAAGCGCCTCCAGCTCGTATTCGGGACTGATAGCGGTACATTCGACTCATGCCGTACCTTGGCTGGCCGCATTGAAGAAACAATGCTTGGCCGCCTGGCAACACCGGTTGAGCTTGAGGCTTTGTCAAACGAAGAGTTCGGAGCCGCACGCGAGCTTTTTGCGAAACTCAAATACGCGCATTTTTTGACTGGCGCGGAGTTGATTCCTGATCTGCGTCGCCCGCGTCAGCTGCGGCTTATCGCGTCCCTTTTACCCCGGCATGTCCCGGAGCGAAAATCAGCAATTGATGGTTCGAGATATGAAACCCGTCTGGTAATCCCTCCGATTCCCGATTTTCGGATGCTGGAAAGGGCGAGCAACCTCATTGGTGCAGACCCTCAGCTGAAGCACGATCTATCAAAGCTTGCCGCTGCCTATCTGGTCGATGTGACGGAAAACGGTCGAGACCAGCAGCGAATCATCGAGACCTACGGTGCACCGTCGATCGATCCCGATATCCTAGAGCGGTCAATCGGCGAACAGCGAATTGAACGCCTGCGCAGAAATGGCGTTATTCACTGGACCGACACCCGGACGTTCGGGCCAAGGCTGGTCATTCGATTCCCAGAGCAGCTGGCTCATTACATCTCTGCCGAGTGGGCGGCAGACCTCAACAAGCAAACGGACGCGGACAGCCTTCATACAACCCTGCAGCACATACTCCAGCAATCGCATTTCGTGCCCGAGGGAGATCTCTGCGTCGCAGCAGCCATCTCCCGAGTTACTGACGGTAACCACTTGTTCCTAATCGTCAACACACTGATTGCCGCCAAGCCAGAGGCCACCGTCCTGACTGAGGGGGCTATGGTGGAAATACTAACGAAGGATGTCAAAGGCGTACGCATTCAATTCGGTGAAGGAATGAACGAGCGGCTGCCTGGGGATATTCAGCCTTGGCTGATTCTGAGCCACTTGGCAATGACGCCCATGGACACGGGCGATGGCGGTACATCGGTGAACCTCTCCATTGTCGCCACTTTGGGCAACTCTGAGGATCTGATTTTCGAACCGGCGCCTCGCGACCTCAGAGACATGCTTGGCCTGCATACCCATGACATTCCCGGCGTTGGATCGGTACTATGCGTGAATAGCGGGATTGTGGAACCCATCATGCAGGCCATGTATTTGTGTGCGTCTTATCGTCCTGATGAACTCGAGCGCTTGGTAACGTATGCATTGCAAGAGGATAAGCGCCATCTAGCGTGGCGCCTGCTAATTCTCTGCACTCTGCTGAGAAATGATAGCGACCCAAAGGCCGGTGCCGCCGCCCGCGCTGCCCTGCAACGGCTGGATAAATACTGGAAAGCCTTCATCGCATCCGATGACGCTAAACGCGACATGTAAAGCGCGTAAACGATAAGCGCGTCCGGAAAGCCGGTCAGTGAGTGCCCAGGCATCTAGTATTCATAGCCCGGAAAGTCATCGATTATATGAGCGGAGGATTTCATCCGCGATACCTGCCCTTGCTGTTCCAGTGGTCTGATTCGTTTCGAGTATGATTTCACCGCATAGATTGATCGCCCATCAAGGCGTTGCACAAGTACTACCGAAGCGGCGCCTTTGAATGTCACAACCCGCTGACGTCCATTTTCCCCAAGGAAAAAGCCATGCTGCAGTTCGATCCAAATTGGCGGTTTGAATCCCCTGGCACCGTGAGTGAAAATGTCGTCAACGACATCCTCCAGCATGTGATAAATCGGGTGGCTGGCACGTGCAGCAGAAAGCACATACTGGAAACATTCAAACGCCGCTTTGCTCAATCTATCGGTACTACAACGGGCACCAGCTCGACCGAAAGCTGGGCAGAGTCAGATCTCGAAACATTCATGGCTCAATCTGCAGGCCAGAATGCAGCGCTGTTCGCAGAGGCTCTTTATGACGGGCTTGCTGACATCGAATCGATGGATGTGAACGCTGCTATTCCTCCGTGGCTCTATGTCAATAAGTACCTCGCCCCTTGCGGGTTGGCCATTGCCCCTCCAAACCTGATAACGACAGCTGAATTCAAGTCAATTCCTGTCCCGCATAATGTCCCGTCGCTTGACGCTAGGGCCAACGAGAAAATCCAGCACTCACTCAGCGACTCAGAACATATGTTGGCGTCGGGGAAAAACCGGGCAGCAGTGCAAGAAATACTCTGGTTGCTCGAAACTATTTCAACAGCTTTTCGCGGAACCGAGTTTCCGGATGGCAACGTCACGGGAAAGTACTTCTCAAAAATTATTGGTGACTTACGTCGGCTCAATAAGGGTAAAACTTTAGATCGAGTAAGCATATGGCTGGACAACATTTATGGTTACTTGTCCGCCCCAGATGGTGGCGGAATTCGCCATGGGGCCTCACTTAGCGAGCATGAGGAGCTAACCGTGGGTGAAGCTCGTCTGTTCTGTGACCTGTCACGAAGCTTCATCACATTCTTGTTACACGAACATACTCGCCTGGCGGGAAAGAAATTCTAATATGAAATTTAACTGGGAGTCTTCAACAGGCAAGTAAAAGGCTCCTCATGTACATAAATCCGTGAACATTAGGCTCCACGAAATTGTTGAAAAACCCAGTGGTGATGACGTAAGGATCGCTCATGAACAAATGACATCGCCTACTTGTTCAATTTAGTATATGGACATACGGCGAGACGCTTAGTAAAAATAAAGCACTCTCCACTCAGGCCATAGCTACATCGCGATCAGGTTGCGATTCGGCCTAAACTGCATCGAACCTTTACGCCTGTCACTGATCGAACCTGCCCTGCATGTCAAATCCCCTCTGCAACTGCGCAATCTGCACAGTTGCAACCGGAGATAGACTGCCAACTCACTTGACCAACCAGGAAGGCTCCCATGCGGCGTCAGGATGTAAAAGCAAGGCTGGCTGAAGGCGTTTCTCTCGAAACCCACATCAGTGCGAATCCAAGTAATACCAAGGAATGGATTGTTTTCTTCAAGAAAAATGCCGGGCGAAGTTTTTTCCTGGTTGATGGCCAAGAGCAAGTCGAGTCATATGCAGACCTCAATCTGCTTATCGCCGAGCTGTCCGCGATGGGCCTCAATATTGCTGAGGTGCACTTTTAGTTGATCTGTTGCTGTAGGTTCATGCCTGCTTGCAGATCAAGCGTTGCCGTACATTCAGACCATGCCAGAGGAAAAGCGCGAGCCAAAATCAGCTGTAATGGCTGATTTCGATCAGATTATTATCCGGATCGCGGATATACACCGATTCAATTGGCCCAATCGCACCTGTTCGTGCAATAGGCCCCTGTTCGATTTCCACGCCCTGCTCTGCCAGATGTCTAACCACCTCGGCGCTACTCCAGCGGGTGATCAGACACATGTCGATGGAGCCTGGCGTGGGTACTTGGGCCTTGGGCTCGAACTCGCGACCTGCTTGGTGCAAGTTGAATTTCTGCTGGCCAAACACCAAAGCATGGCGTCCTTCAGCAAAAACCTCATGCTGCATATTCAGCACGCGGCAGTAGAAGGCCACCGTTGCCTCGACATCCTTTACGGTTAATACCAGATGATCCAGTCGCTCGATCATGCTTATTCCCACCCTATAGTTGTCAGTCGCGGTCGAGCAAATGAAATTGTGGTAACGACAAGTGCCAGCGAATAGCCGCCAGGCGAATACCCAGCACCGTCAACATCGCCACGCTGGTATCGAGCCAAGGCGGCGTCGCCAGCAAACGCATGACGATAAACACCGTGGCACCGGCCATGCACGCTGTCGCGTAGATTTCCTTTTTGAAAATCAGCGGGATTTCATTACAGATCACATCGCGCATCACGCCACCGGCCACGCCGGTCATTACGCCCATAATCACTGCGGTGCTCATCGGCACGTTGTGCTGCAACGCCACTTCCGTGCCATACACAGTGAAAACCGCCAAGCCAAAGGCGTCGGCAATCAACAGGCCTTTTTCGTGGATCGGCTGCGTCATGCGCACCCAGGCCACGGTGCCTAATGCGGCAAAACTGGCGATCAGAATATAGGTGTCATCGCGAATCCAGCTGACCGGATGGTTGCCGAGAATCACATCACGCAGCGTGCCGCCACCCAATGCCGTAATGATCGCAATCACCAGCACACCAAACAGATCCATGGACTTGCGACCTGCCATCAGTGCGCCAGTGATGGCGAATACCGCTACGCCGAACAGGTCGGCGAAGTAGAACAGTTGCGCCATACGCGCCTCAGCGATCGACAGGGGTACGCATGGTGACGAACTCTTCAGCGGCAGTCGGATGCACGCCAATGGTGTCATCGAAAATCGCTTTGGTCGCGCCGGCTTTAATCGCAACCGCCAGGCCCTGAATGATCTCACCGGCATCTGGCCCAACCATGTGGCAACCCAGTACACGATCAGATTCTGCGTCGACCACCAGTTTCATCAGGGTGCGTTCTTGCGATTCGCCAAGAGTTAGTTTCATTGGCCGGAAACGGCTCTCGAAAACCTTGAGTGTGTGCCCTGCTTCGCGCGCTTGTTCTTCGCTCATGCCCACGGTGCCAATGTTGGGCAAGCTGAATACCGCAGTCGGGATCATCTGATAATCGACTTCGCGGTACTCGTCCTCCTTGAACAGCTGACGCGCAACCGCCATGCCTTCAGCCAGCGCAACCGGCGTGAGCTGAACACGACCAATCACATCGCCAATCGCGAAAACCGACTTGGCCTCGGTACGATAGTGTTCATCGACCTTGATGTGACCCCGTGAGTCGAGTGTCACCGAGGTGTTTTCCAAGCCCAGGTTATCCAGCATCGGACGTCGCCCTGTGGCGTAGAACACGCAATCAGCTACAAGCGTGCTGCCGTCTTTCAAGGTGGCCAATAAACTGCCATCAGACTGTTTGTCGATGCGGCTGATGTCGCTGTTGAAGCGCAGGTCGATACCGCTCTTGAGCAACTCATCTTTGAGGTGTTCACGCACTGCCCCGTCAAAACCACGCAGGAACAGTTCACTGCGATACAACTGGGTTGTCTGTGCACCGAGGCCATTGAAAATAGAGGCGAACTCGACCGCAATGTAGCCGCCGCCCACGACAATTACCCGCTTAGGCAGTTGCTCGAGGAAGAACACCTCGTTGGAGCCGATCGCGTACTCGCGCCCCGGAATATCCGGAATAACCGGCCAGCCGCCGGTGGCAATAAGAATATTGGCCGCAGTAATACGCGTGCCATCGATCTCGACGGTATGGTCATCGAGCATCTTTGCATGGCCTTCTAGCAGCGTTACGCCGCTGTTGATCAGCAAGTTGCGATAAATACCGTTGAGCCGCGTGATCTCACGATTTTTGTTGCGGATGAGCGTCGGCCAGTCAAATTTGGCCGGTTCAAGCGTCCAGCCAAAGTTACCGGCCTGCTCGAATTCTTCGGAAAAATGGGCGCCGTACACCAGCAGCTTTTTCGGCACACAGCCCACATTCACGCAAGTACCGCCCAGATAACGGCTTTCAGCTACCGCTACGCGCGCACCATAACCTGCAGCAAAACGGGCAGCACGGACGCCACCGGAACCTGCACCGATCACAAATAGGTCAAAATCGTAAGACATGATTATCTCCCTGATAAAGGCGTTAGCATAACCCAGATCACCCTGCTAACACGCGCTAACCTATGCTGGGTATTGAGCAACATATTAAGTGATCGAATCATTTACAGGCCGCGTTAAACGGCGTGCAGCGGTCCAGACACGTTACTGGCTGTTCAGCAATTGAACTAACAGAAAGATGAGCGGTTCTACCTGTAAACAAGCGCAATGGCTTTGAACTTATAATGACTGGCAGTCAGATCGTAGCCTGCGCGAGCTAAACGTTTATTGCTCTAAGTAGGTAAACCTAATATGCGTGCATTGCTTTTTTCTATCCCTCTCAGCAGTTCTTACGGGCTGCACCTCAGCACCGCAAACCCCGCGTGAACCCTTGGTGTTCGCCAATCAGCCGCAAACGGTTGAGAGCCAGCTTGCCGTGGTCCGCGCGGCTGCAGACAAGTACCGGGACTTCTCTGTCGCCGAGCGCGAAGGCTGGAAGGTCTTTGGTGATGATGCTCCACTTATGGGTTACCACTACTCGGGCCCCGCTCCTGATTATGTGTCGGGTGATCAACTCGATTTCAGCCAACCCAATAACCTCATGTACACAGACATCAACGGCAAGAAGGTGCTGACAGGTGTCGCATTTGTTGTGCGAATCGGAGATGGTGAGCCGCTGCCCGAAGGGTTCGCCGGAAACCAGGACCACTGGCACGTGCACGACTTTATTCGCGCAATCGATGCCGCTACCGAAGAGCGCCCTTTTATAGGCTGGCTGGCCGACCGCTGGATCGACAAGAATTACCGATCCAAAGGCGATAATCGCGGGCGCCTGGCGATGGTCCACGCCTGGGTAACACTGCCCAATCCAGACGGTGTATTTGCCAGCGTCAACCGCAGCCTTGCCTACATTAAGCTGGGCTTACCCGAATCATACTGGCAAGGCGCATCTGTAGAAGCTGCGCGCGGCTTGAACCTGGCAACGGAAGGTGGCTGCGATGCAGTGAACGGTACGCTCTGGATTGCAGACGTTGAAAGCGAGCAAGAAGATGCAATCAAACAGGCCTGCGCCCGCTCTGCTGAAGAAGTACGAGCAGCCCTGCGCAGTCAGGATAAAGCGCAAGTGAATAGCGCGGGAGAGTCCGCCTGGCAGCAATTTGATGAAACGTGGCAACGCGTTTTGAGCCCTGTGCAGAAAGAACGCATCAAAGCAATGAGTGAGCATGGCATGGATAGCCACGACGAAGCAGATCACAGCCAGCACGCTCATTAAGACGGAACAGGCCATACAAAAAAGGCCATTTCGTTTGTGAAATGGCCTTTTGAGTTAACGCTGTTTTGCTGTCTTCAAACGCTCTTGCCAGCTTTGTACAGATTCTCGAAACAGAAGTTGGTTGCTTCGATGTAGCCTTCGGCGCCGCCGCAGTCAAAGCGCTTACCTTTGAACTTGTACGCCAGTACACAACCTTCCTGCGCCTGCTTCATCAAGGCATCAGTAATCTGGATTTCGCCGCCCTTGCCCGGCTCGGTGTCTTCAATCAACTTGAAGATGTCCGGAGTCAGGATGTAGCGGCCGATGATCGCCAGATTAGACGGTGCATCTTCCTTCTTGGGTTTCTCGACCATCGAGTTAACCCGGAAAATATCATCACGAATCATCTCGCCAGAGATTACGCCGTACTTGTGTACTTCATCTTCCGGCACTTCCTGAATCGCTACGATGGAGCAGCGGAACTGGTTGTACAGTTTGACCATCTGGGTCAATACGCCGTCGCCTTCGGTGTTGATGCACAAGTCATCGGCCAGCACCACGGCAAATGGCTCATCACCAATCAGCGGACGGCCAGACAAAATGGCGTGGCCGAGGCCTTTCATCTCAACCTGACGGGTGTAAGAGAACGTGCACTCATCGATCAGGCGACGAATGCCAACCAGGTATTTTTCTTTATCCGTGTCACGAATTTGCTGTTCCAACTCGTAACTGATGTCGAAGTGATCTTCCAGTGCGCGCTTGCCGCGACCCGTCACCATCGAAATTTGCGAGAGACCTGCATCCAGCGCTTCTTCGACGCCGTACTGGATGAGAGGCTTGTTCACTATCGGCAACATCTCTTTAGGCATAGCCTTGGTTGCAGGTAGAAAGCGAGTGCCGTAACCGGCTGCTGGGAACAAGCATTTTTTAATCATGAGGGTCCTCGATAGATTACAAATACCGTGCCAGTCTAGCAGGCTGATGATTGCTTACAACGCCTTAAGGCCCTGAAACAGCGGATATATTTCTGCGCAGACTACTTGCCAAAACCTACTGCTTTCTGCATGTAACGCCTCTAGGACGGGAGCTGTAGCGAAGCCGATGGGCGCGCACTGGTTGCATCAAACAACTTATAACCACGTCGCCGCTAAATCCTTGCAAGCGTATTACTCAAGCTTATTCACTCTATCGAGGGGCAACTCTCCGCTCAACAGGCCAACGGTACGAAATACTTTCGTGCAATGAAGCGCAGTTGCGTCTGCTCTGCTGGCAATAGAAATAACCGGCTTGCTCGCAGTTCTTTGCAAACCTCTTGTTGCACAATCGGCCTGCTAGGCTTGTTGATACAACGCCCTGCGCATTAGCCTGCAGTTATAATAATTGGCATGCAGCCCTGACCAATGGATTTTGGATGAATCGCAACGACTTACGCCGTGTCGACCTCAACCTGCTAATTGTTTTCGAAACGCTGATGCATGAACGCAGCGTAACCCGGGCCGCTGAAAAACTCTTTCTTGGCCAGCCCGCAATCAGTGCGGCACTTGGGCGGTTGCGTGGGCTGTTCGATGACCCGTTATTTGTGCGTACGGGCCGCAGCATGGAGCCCACAGCGCGTGCTCAGGAAATCTTTGCGCTGCTTTCGCCGGCCCTCGATTCAATCTCGACTGCTGTAAGCCGCGCCGCCGACTTCGACCCCGCCACCAGTAATGCAGTGTTTCGCATTGGCCTGTCCGATGATGTCGAATTCGCGCTGATGCCGCCGCTGATCAAACGCTTGCGCGCCGAAGCGCCGGGCGTGGTGCTGGTGATTCGCAGGACCAATCACTTGTTGATGCCGGGCCTGCTCAGTTCAGGCGAAATCTCGGTTGGCGTGAGTTACACCGATGAATTACCGGCCAATGCCAAACGCAAAGTGCTGCGGGTTACCAAGGCCAAATTGCTGCGCGCCGATTCAGCGCCTGGCCGTTTGAGCCTGGATGAGTTTTGCGCCCGCCCACAGGCGATGGTGTCGTATGCAGGTGACACCATCGGCTTTATCGATCCGGATCTCGAAGCGCTCGATCGCAAACGTAGCGTGGTGTTGGCCGTGCCGCAGTTCAACGCACTGGGCGCGTTACTCAGCGGTACAGACATCGTCGCCACCGTGCCCGACTACACCGCAGATGTCTTGACGGCCCAAGGTGGTTTGCGCACTGAAGACCTGCCGTTCAAAACGCGCACAATAGAATTGCACATGGCTTGGCGGGGCGCGCAGGACAACGATCCGGCTGAGCGCTGGTTACGTTCGCGTATACAAATGTTCTGTGGCGACGCGGATCTGCAGGACGCTTCCTGATTATCGTCTTGAGCTTCGCAAGCGCACTGTTTGGGGTAATCGCCGGTTGAAACTGGCGTTTTGCGCGAAAAATTACCACCTTTAGTTGGGTTTTACCTCGGCAGTTATCGATTGAAACTGCACATGCTTGGCCGGTTTTGTAACGGCCGAGCCGCGGCCTAGTCCAATGAGTCACCTAAATCAGATAGCCGCCAGAACGCCGAGGTTTATTGTGCTTATCCCCCTGACCCTGGCCTTCCTTATCGGCTGGATCTCACAACGCATGGGTTTATGCCTGGTCGCAGCAATCACCATGCTGCTGTATCGCCGGCCCACGCTGTTCGTCGCATTGATCACCTGTGGTTTGTTCGGTTTGCTGCTGACCCCGTTGTTCCATCTGCTCAATGTGTCGCAGCCTTACTACCAGCCGGTCACGCCGCTGTATCTGCTGATTATCGGCGGACTGCTGTTTGGTATCAGTTCTGTGCTCAACGACGGTTGCAGCGTCGGCACATTGACCAAGTTGGCGCGTGGCGATATCAGCAAGATCATGACCATTATCGGCTGGGTGATTGGTATTGTTCTTTGGCGTACGCTGAGCCAGTTCCCCGCAGAAAAGATGGCGCAAATGCCTTCGCCGACCGCGACTAATTACCTTTTGGCGTTCGCGTTAGTCGTGGCCAGTTTGAGCATTTTGATTCGCTATCAGCGCGAAAAACACTTTGTCGGCCTGAGCATCCTGCTTGGCTTACTCACCAGCAGCCTGTTTACCTTCGAGCCGCAATGGGCGCCTAGTCTATTGTTCTATGACATTGCCCATGGCATCTGGAGCCAGGGCACATGGCCGATCAGCATGCTGCGAATAGGCGTTTTCGGCGTCATGCTGCTGGGCATGTTCAGCTTCACCCTTTACCGTAAAACCTTCGACTATCAGGCGCTGAATCCGGGGCGTGGCGGCCAGTACCTGCTCGCGGGAATCATCATGGGCGCGAGTGCCTCGATGATGATCGGCGGCAATGATTCGCAGATACTGTTGGTATTCCCAACCCTGACACTGACAACCACCCTGCCCCTCGCCTCCGTTTGTATCGGTATCGTGCTGGCGCTACAGGTCAAAAAGGGCTTCAATCGACGCCGTAATCTGCGTGACAAAGCAGCAGCTTGAGCCGCTTATACGATCCCGCCATTTACCCGCACGGTTTGGCCGTTGATCCAGCGCCCTTCATCGCTCACCAGAAATGCCACCGCATTGGCGATGTCATCAGGACTGCCCAGCCGCTCAAGCGGGGATTGCGCCGTTAGTGCGGCAATCTGCTCATCACTCTTGCCGTTAAAGAACAACTCGGTGGCGGTCGGCCCCGGGGCGATTGCATTGACGCATATGTTGCGCCCGCGCAACTCCTTGGCAAATATCTGGGTGAACGCCTCAACTGCCGCCTTGGAAGCGGCATACACCGAGTAGCCAGGCAGCGCCAAGCTGACCACGCTGGTCGAGAAATTAACGATACGGCCACCATCGCGCATACGCTTGGCTGCCAGGCGCAGGGTGTTGAATGTGCCTTTGGTATTGATCGCGAAAATTCGCTGATACAAGGCGTCGTCGGTTTCGCCGAGGGGTACATTGCCGGGTTGAATGATCCCGGCGTTATTGACCAGTACATCCACCGCCCCGTAAACCTCTTGCGCCTGATCGAATAGCGCCTCCACCGCGGCGCTGTCACTGACATCAGCCAGCACCGGATAAGCGTGCCCACCCGCGCTGCGAATTTCACTGACAACAGATTCTGCTGCCTCAGGGTTCGAGGCGTAATTGACGATTACGCTCAGGCCATCGGCGGCAAGACGTTTGGCGATAGCCGCACCGATGCCGCGCGATGCTCCGGTGACAATAGCGACTCTGCTCATGACAACTCCAACGCAGCAGCCTGGCGTGAGCACGGCCGCTGCACACTCAGAATATGTAAGTGCTCACTGTGATCGGTATAGCCCGAAACCACAGAGCGCTTACGACCGGCTATCCAGAAATCGTCGAAATGGGCCGTCATTAAGTCGGGCGGCAACTAACCAGTGGCAACCGACACTTCCAAATGGCTAATCAGACGCGGGCGCGCTACTTCATAATAAAACTGAGGATTACTCCTCAGCATTCTGCTCTGCTTGCAATTGCTCAACCTGCCAGCCACCGCCCAACGCCGCGATCAACTGTACGCTGGCAGTCAGGCGGCTGCCCAGCAAGGTCAAGTTGTTACGTTCATTGTTCAACGCCGTGGCCTGTACGGTAACCACGCTGTTGTAATCAACGGTGCCGGCCTTGTACTGGTTTTCCAGCGAACGCAGGGCATGGCGCGCCGCATCGAGCGCTTGCTGCTGCACCACCGACTCTTGTTCCATCACCCGCAGTTGCACCAGATAGTCTTCAACCTCGCGGAAACTGTCGAGTACGGTTTGCCGGTATTGCGCCACAGTCTGGTCATACACCGCCTCACTGCGATCGACCTCGGCGCTGCGTGCGCCGGCATCAAACAAGGTCACAGCCAGTTGCGGCCCAATCGACCAGAAGCGGTTGGGCATGGTGAACCAGTCGGCATAGCTGCTGCTGCGATAACCGCCAGATCCTGAGATCGTCAGATCAGGAAACCACGCCGCTTCAGCTACGCCAATATCGGCATTGGCCGACATGACCCGGCGTTCAGAAGCGGCGACATCCGGGCGCCGTTCGAGCAACTGTGACGGCATCACTGTTGGCACCATCGGCAATTGCGGCACCGCATTCTCACGGCTGGCGATGCTCAACTCGCTCGGGGTAACGCCGACCAACACCGCAATGGCATGCTCAAGCTGAGCACGTTGCCATTTCAGATCGATGGCTTGCGCCTCGGTACTTTTCAGCTGGGTCAGTGCCTGGCTGACATCTGATTTCGGCACAATCCCGGCGTTGTACTGGTTTTGCGTGAGCTTGAGCGCGCGGGCATAGGCGCTCACGGTTTGATCAAGCAAACGCTGCTGCTCATCCAGCACCCGCATTTGCAGGTAGGTTTGCACCAACTCGGCTTGCAGGCTGAGTTTCAGCGCGGCCAAATCGGCGGCGCTGGCTTCAAAACCAGCCTTGCTCGACTCCAGTTGGCGGCGCAGCTTGCCCCAGATATCCAGCTCCCAGGCAGCATTCAAGGTGGCGCTATGGGTTTTCGAAATGGTGGCGGCATTGCCGCCGCTGACACTGATGCCGTCGGATGTGCTCAGGGCGCTGTCGCCGCCGCCCTGCCCCGCACGCGTAAGCCCAACGCCGGCGCCAATGGTTGGGTAGAACGAGGCACGGGCGCCGCGCACCAAAGCCTGGGCCTGACGATACTGAGCCTCTGAGGCCGCCAGATTCTGGTTCGACACGTTCAGCCGACCCACCAACTGGTTCAACTCTGCATCAGCATAGATCTGCCACCACTCACCACGACTGTAGGCATCGCTCGGCGTTGCGGCCTTCCAGCCAACGGCTTGCTTGAACTGAGCAGGCGTGTTGATTTCCGGGCGCTCATAGTCCGGGCCAATGGCGCACGCACTTAATGCAAGGCTCAGTGTGAGTAAGCTCAGGGCACGCGGCAATGCGGGGCAAGTGTTCAGCAACAGGCTCATAGTGGTGTTTCCAAGGCAGCATCTGTCTTCACGCCCCGCCAGCGGTTAACCCGGTGACGCAGACGATCAAAATAAAGGTATACGACCGGCGTGGTGTACAGCGTCAGCAGTTGGCTGAGAATCAGGCCGCCGACGATGGTAATCCCGAGCGGCTTGCGCAATTCGGAACCTTCGGCGCTGCTCATTACCAGCGGTAAAGCGCCGAGAATCGCCGCGAGCGTGGTCATCATGATTGGCCGAAAGCGCAGCAAACAGGCGCGGCGGATCGACTCGTAAGGGCTCAGGTTATTCTGGCGCTCCAGTTGCAGCGCCATGTCGATCATTAGAATCGCGTTCTTCTTGACCACACCAATCAGCAGGAACAGGCCTAACAGCGAGATCAGGCTGAATTCAGTATTCAGCAACTCCAGCGCCAACAGCGCGCCGACTCCCGCCGACGGCAACGTCGAAAGGATGGTCAATGGGTGCACATAGCTCTCGTAGAGCACGCCGAGAATGATATAGACCACGCCCAGCGCCAACAGAATCATCAGCGGCTGATTCTTCTGCGTCTCCTGAAACGCTGCGCCCGTCCCGCTAAGCATGCCCTGTACTTCTGTCGGCAAGTTCAGCCGCGAGACGGCTCTGTCTATCGCAACTGTTGCCTGCTCAAGCGTCACGCCTTCCGCGAGCGAGAAACCGATGTTCTCCGAGGCGAACTGACCTTGATGGTTTACCCGATCTTCCTCCAGGCTGCGTTCCCAACGGGCTACCGCCGAAAGCGGAACCCGCTGGCCGTCACTGGTTATCAACTTGACCTGATCCAGCGCTTCGGGGTGCTGGGCATATTGCGGTTTGACTTCCATCACCACGCTGTACTGGTTGAGGCTGTCGTAGATGGTCGAAACCTGGCGTTGGCTGAACGAGTTGTTCAGAACGCTGGTAATCAGGCTCATGTCGATGCCAAGGCGTTTGGCCATGTCGCGATCCACCACCAGACGAATCTGCTGCGCACCCTCATTCTCTTTGGCGTCGATGTCGGTAAGTTCTGGCAAGGCACGCAAGGAGTCACGCACTTTTGGCATCCAGGTACGCAGTTGCTCCAGATCACCAGAGAGCAGCATGTACTCGTTATCCGAGCTACGGCCCTGACGCCCGCCAATCTGCAAATCCTGATCCGGCATCAGGAACAGGCGGCCACCGGCAATTTTCGGCACATCCTTGCGCAGCCGGTTAATCACCGCTTGCGAGGAGATCTTGCGCTCTTTTACCGGTTTCAGGCGCACGATGATAAAGGCGTTGTTGATGCCACCCGAACCACCGATAAAACCCGCAACGCTGTCGACTGCCGGGTCTTTGAGAATGGCCCGGCGATAAACCTCCATCTTCGGCTGCATGACCTGAAACGACAGGCCGTCATCACCGCGGATAAAGCCGATTAACTGACCGGTATCCTGCTGAGGCAGAAAGGTTTTCGGCACGCTGACAAACAGGAAAATATTCAGGGCGATGGTGGCAAACAAACTGAACAGCATCAGCAGCGAATGGCGGAGAGCCCAGTCGAGGCTGCGCTGATAGATGGCCAATATCCCCGCGCCGAAGCGTTCGAACATACGCTGTAACGGGCCGTTGTTCGGCTCGGTGTCTTCGGCGCGCAGCCAACGGGCACAGAGCATTGGCGTCAGTGTCAGCGAGACGATCAGGGAGATGACAATCGCCACCGCCAGCGTGATCGAGAACTCGCGGAACAGGCTCTCGACCAGGCCGCCCATGAACAGGATCGAAATGAACACCGCCACCAGCGACAGGTTCATCGACAGCAAGGTGAAGCCGACTTCACGCGCGCCCTTGAACGCAGCGGCCATAGGCTTTTCGCCCGCTTCGATATGCCGGGAAATATTCTCCAGCACCACGATGGCATCATCCACCACCAGCCCCGTGGCCAGAATCAGCGCCATCAACGACAGGTTGTTCAACGAGAAGCCAAGCAGGTACATCGCGGCAAATGTGCCGACCAGTGAAACCGGTACTGCCAGCGCTGGAATCAGCGACGCGCGCCACCGCCCGAGGAAGCAGTAAACCACCATGATCACCAGCGCTACGGCGATCAGCAGCGTGCGTTCAGCTTCGTGCAAGGTGGCGCGAATGACTGGCGAGCGATCCATCGCGACCTGCAGATCAACGCTGGCCGGTATGATCGCGCGCAAGCCGGGTAATTCACTGCGAATGCCTTCGATGGTTTCGATGATGTTGGCGCCCGTCTGGCGATTGACCACCAGCAACACCGCGCTTTGATCATTGTAAAAGCCGCTGTTGTAGCGATCTTCGACGTCATCCTTGATGGTCGCAACGTCACCCAAACGCACTGCCGCACCGTCTTGATAACGGATAATGGTTGGCACGTAATCAGCAGCCTTTTCGAGCTGATCGCTGGCCTTGATCTGCCAGTGCTTGTCTGCATCTTCAACAGAGCCTTTGGGCCGTTTGGCGTTGGCGCTGGTGATTGCAGTGCGCACATCATCCAGTGCCAGGCCGTACTGATCGAGCAGGCGTGGCTCCAGTGATACTCGCACTGCCGGCAGTGAGCTGCCGCCAATCTGCACTTCACCCACGCCGATAACCTGCGCGAGTTTTTGCGCGATCACGGTGGACGCTACGTCATACAACTGGCCTTTGCTGAGCACATCCGACGATAACGCCAAAACCATGATCGGTGCTTGCGACGGATTGATCTTGCGGTACGTCGGCATGCTGCGCATCCCGCTTGGCAAGAGGTCTCGCGCAGCATTGATTGCCGCCTGCACTTCACGCGCCGCGGCGTTGATGTCGCGGCCCAGATCGAACTGAATCATGATCCGCGTGCTGCCCTGGCTGCTGCGGCTGTTCATCTGACTGATGCCGGCAATCGTGCCCAGCGAACGCTCAAGCGGTGTGGCCACGGTTGATGCCATGATCTGCGGGCTGGCGCCTGGCAATGTGGCATCGACGGTAATCACCGGGAAATCCATGTCCGGCAGTGGCGCTACAGCCAACAGGCCATAGCAGACGCCACCGAGCAGGATGATTGCCAGGCTGAGCAACATGGTCGCCACGGGACGGCGAATGAACGGGGCCGATAGATTCATAGTGCAGCCGGCGCTCCGGCAGCGCTACGACCGGTAAAGCGTCGGGCCATACGGTCGAAGTAGAGGTAAATAACCGGCGTGGTGAACAGCGTCAGTATCTGGCTCAGCAGCAAGCCGCCGACCATCACCAGCCCGAGTGGCTGACGCAGTTCTGCACCGGAACCTGTGGCCAGCATCAGCGGTACAGCACCGAACAGCGCCGCCAGGGTTGTCATCAGAATCGGCCGGAAACGCAGCAAGGCGGCTTGATAGATCGCCTCCTCCGGCCCCATGCCCTGATTGCGCTCAGCATCGAGGGCGAAGTCGATCATCATGATCGCGTTCTTCTTGACGATACCGATCAGCAAAATGATGCCGATAATCGCAATAAGGCCCAGGTCATTGCCGGTTAAAAGCAGCGCCAACAAAGCGCCCACGCCCGCCGATGGCAATGTCGAGAGAATCGTGATCGGGTGGATGTAACTCTCGTAGAGCACGCCAAGCACGATGTACATGGTTACCACTGCCGCCAGAATCAGCAGCAAGGTGCTCGAAAGCGACGCCTGGAATGCCTGCGCCGCGCCCTGAAACTCGATCTGCACGCCAGCCGGGACACCAATATCGGCTTTGACCTGCTCGATCACTTTCACCGCATCGCCAAGGGCAACGCCTTCAGCAAGGTTGAACGACAGAGTAGCCGCCGGGAATTGGCCTATGTGGTTGATCAGCAAGCTGGTGGCGCGCTGCTCGATGTGTGCCAGTGATGACAGCGGAATCTGCTGGCCATCGCTCGTCGCCACATGAATCTCGCGTAACGCGGCTGGGCCGATACTGCCGGCGTTGGCACTTTCGAGCACCACGCGGTATTGGCTGGCCTGGGTATAGATGGTCGAGATCTGGCGCTGGCCGAAGGCGTCGTAGAGAGCATCGTCGATGTCGGCCACGCTGACGCCGAGGCGTCCGGCTATATCGCGGTCGATGTCTACGTAGACTTGCAGACCACGGTTTTGCAGGTCACTGGCAACGTCTGCCAACTCAGGCTGTTCGCGCAGCGCGCTCACCAGTTTCGGCACCCACTCTTCAAGCAGGGCCAGATCCGGAGACTCCATGCTGAACTGATACTGCGTACGGCTGATGCGATCCTCGATAGTCAGATCCTGCACCGGCTGCAGATACAGCTCAATGCCCGGCACTTTCGCAAGCTCGGGACGCAGGCGGTTGATGACCTGGCTGGCCGTGAGATCGCGCTCGCCGTGTGGTTTCAGATTGATCAACATGCGACCGCTGTTCAGCGTCGGGTTGTCACCGTCCACACCAATGTAAGAAGACAAGCTGCTGACCGCCGGATCTTCCAGAATCACCGCTGCCAGACGCTGCTGACGTTCACTCATGGCGCTGAATGAAACCGCTTGCGGCGCCTCGGAAATTCCCTGGATAACGCCCGTGTCCTGCACTGGGAAGAAACCTTTAGGCACTGCCAGATACAACAGCACGGTCAACACCAGCGTGCCAATCGCCACCAGCAACGTCAGCGCCTGATGCTTGAGCACCCATTGCAAACCACGCCCGTAATGCGCAATCAGCGTGTCGATGAACTGGCCGCTGGCCTTGTAGAAACGCCCCTGCTTCTCCTCTGGCTCATGTTTGAGCAGGCGCGCGCACATCATCGGCGTCAGCGTCAGCGAGATCACCAGCGAGATCAGAATGGCCACAGCCAGGGTGATGGCAAACTCACGGAACAAACGCCCGACCACATCGGCCATGAACAGCAGCGGGATCAGCACTGCAATCAGCGAGATGGTCAGCGATATCAGGGTAAAACCAATTTGCTTGGCCCCTTTCAGCGCGGCATTCAGCGGCGTCTCACCCGCCTCCAGGTGACGGGCAATGTTTTCGAGCATGACGATGGCGTCATCGACCACGAAACCCGTGGCAATGGTCAGCGCCATCAGCGTCAGGTTGTTGATGGTGAAACCGGCCAGGTACATCACGCCAAAACTGCCGATCAACGACAGCGGCACGACTATCGACGGAATAATAGTGGCCGACAATTTGCGCAGGAACAGGAATGTAACCAGTACCACCAACATGATGGCCAGGAACATCTCGTGCTGGACGTCGGTAACAGCTGCGCGGATGGTTTGCGTTCGGTCAGTCAGCACCTGCACATCGACACTGGCCGGCAACCCTTCTGTGAGGTTGGGCAGCAGCTTCTGAATGCGGTCGACCACATCAATCACGTTGGCGCCGGGCTGGCGTTGCACGTTGAGCAGAATGGTCTTGTTCAGGTTGGCCCACGCCGCCAAACGCTGGTTCTCGGCACCGTCGACAATCGTGGCGACATCCTTGAGGCGCAGCGTTGCACCGTCGGCGTAGGTCAGAATCAGGTTACGGTACTGGTCTACCGAGATCAGTTGATCGTTGGCATCAAGCTGCGAAACGCGGGTAGGACCGTCGAAGTTGCCCTTGGGCTGATTGACGTTACTGGCGGTAATCAGCGAACGGATATCCGATAAGTTCAGACCATAAGACGCCAGCGCTTCGGGGTTCACCCGAATCCGTACCGCCGGGCGCTGGCCGCCTGCCATCGAGACCAGGCCAACCCCTGTGGTTTGTGCGAGCTTTTGCGCGAGGCGCGTATCGACCAGGTCGTTGACCTCGGTCAGCGGCATGGTTTTCGAGCTGATTGCCAGCGTCATCACCGGCGTATCGGCCGGGTTCACCTTGTTGTACACCGGCGGTGCCGGCAGATCATTCGGCAGCAAGTTGGTGGCCGCATTGATCGCGGCCTGCACTTCTTGCTCGGCAACATCGAGCTTGATCTCAAGGTTAAAGCGCAAGGCAATCACCGAGGCGCCGCCGGAGCTGGTCGAAGACATCTGCTTGAGCCCGGCCATTTGTCCGAACTGGCGTTCAAGCGGCGCGGTCACGGCGCTGGTCATCACATCGGGGCTGGCGCCCGGATACAGGGTGATTACCCGAATAGTCGGGTAATCCACTTCCGGCAGTGCGGACACCGGCAGCAAGCGATAGGCGATCAGGCCGCTGAGGAAAATCGCCAGCATGATCAGCGTAGTGGCGACCGGCCTGAGGATAAACAGGCGCGAGGTATTCATGCGTCTTTCTTCTGCCGATTGCCACGTTCTTCGCCGTCACGCCGCGCTTTATTGCGTGGCACATCGGCCTTGGGTTGGGCTGCAGCGGCTTGAGGATCATCGCTGATCACCTCAACCACATTGCCTTCGCGCAAGCGATCGGTGCCTTCTACCACCAAACGCTCACCGGCTTTGACACCGCTCTCGATCAGGGTGATTTCGCCATTGCTCGGGCCTTCCTGAACCGGACGAATCTGAATCTTGTCATCGCCATCGACCACGTAAACAAACGGGCCTTTTGAGCCAAACTGCAACGCGGCTGCTGGAATCAGCGTGGCCTGCTTGCGGGTATCAACGCGCAAACGCACGTTGACGAACTGATTGGGGAACAGCATCTCGTCAGCATTGGTAAAGCGCGCCTTGAGTTTCACCGTGCCCGTGGTGGTATCAATCAGGTTATCCAGGCTTTCGAGCTTGCCTTCGGCCAGCAAGGTCTTCTCGCTTCTGTCCCAGGCCTCGACCATAAGCTCCTGACCGGCACGATAAGGTTTGAGCACGGCTGGCAGATCGCCTTCGGGCAAAGTGAACACCACCGCTATCGGCGTGGTTTCGGTAATCACCACAATCGGCGTGCTGTCGCCCGAGGTAATCAAGTTACCGACGTCGACCTGACGCAAGCCCAAACGACCGGAAATCGGCGCACGCACCTGAGTGAAACTCAGGTCCAGCTTGGCCTGAGCGACAGCGGCCTGATTGGTCTTTAGCGTGCCACGATACTGATTGACCAGCGCTTGCTGGGTGTCGAGGGTTTGCTTGGCAATCGAGTCTTCTGCATAAAGGCCGGTGTAGCGGGACAGATCGATCTGCGCATTCTTCAGTAGCGCCTGATTCTCCTGCTGGGCGCCCTGAGCTTGTTGAAGCGCCACTTCGTAGCTGCGCGGATCGATCACCGCGAGCACATCGCCCTGCTTGACCTTTTGCCCATCGCTGAACAGCAGTTTGACCAGTTGCCCGTCAACCTGGCTTTTGACGTTGACCGTGTTGTAAGCCGTCACCGTGCCCAGCGCTTTGAGTTCCACCGGGTAGTCGCCCTGCTCGACTGTCGCCACGCGAACCGGCACCGGGCCCATATCGCCAAAGCGACCGCCGCCGCCTTTGGCAGCCGGTTTAGCCGGCCAGAACCACCAGATAAGGGCAATGATTGCCACCAGTAAAACAACACCAATCAGCCATTGCCTGCGTTGATTAGAAGAACGGGTGGTCAAATTTGTATCGGACATAAGTCAGGTCGCTTCTATGAAGATGCTGAACGATAAGCACTATCACTAATATTGGAAAGTCTCTTTACCGGAGATTTACCTTTGCCATCATTCGCTAAGCCTATGAGACAGCGCGAAAAAAAGCCCGCAGGCCGTTTCTGACAAGGTTACAGATCATGTCGCAGAACGGGGTAAACAGGTTTCTAGATTTTCGGTTGATACAGCTCGGCATCGGTAAAGACTTCAACCAGCCAGTCTACCCAGACCCGAACCCGTCGCGATAACTGGCGTTGCGCAGGGTAAAGCGCAGTCAGTGGCATGGCTCGCGGCCTGTACTCAGGCAGAATTTCACGCAACTTGCCGGCTTGCACATGTTGGTGCAGGTGATAGTAAGGCGCCTGAATAATCCCCAGCCCTGCAACACAGGCGGCCACATAAGCTTCAGCATTGTTCACACTCACTGCACCCGGCAGATACCGCTCGTTGATCTCCCCTGCTTCAGTGAATTCGAAAGCAAAGGTTTTGCCATTCAATGCCGAGTAGAAATTTACAGCCTGATGACCGGCCAGTTGTGCGAGGTCCAGCGGTTCACCGTAGCGCTCAATATACTCGGCACTGGCGCAGGTGATTTGCGGTAACTGCGCCAAGGGGCGCGAGACCAGATTGATGTCGTGCACGTTACCGGCGCGCACCACGCAATCGATGCCCTCGCGGACCAGATCGACCGGGCGGTCGCCAGTGCCGATTTCCAGCTCGATCTGCGGATAGCGCTGACAAAAATCACTCAGCCGTGGAATCACAATCCGGTGGCCAATCGACGCGGGAAGATCCACCCGCAACTTGCCCTGCGGATGACTGCGGGCGTGGGCGAAACAGTTTTCGGTGTCTTCCAGATCGGCCAGCAGCCGGATGCAGTGTTCGTAATACGCCTGCCCATCGGCCGTGGTACTGACCTGTCGAGTGGTGCGTTGCAGCAACTGAACGCCCAGGTGTCGCTCCAGCTGTTTGATCAACTGAGTGACTGTGGCGCGAGGCAACCCAAGGCTGTCAGCCGCTTTGCCGAATCCTCCGACCTGAACGATTCGGGTAAACACTTGCATGGCTTGAAAGCGGTCCACAGCAGCCTACCTATTATTCAATAATGGCAAACAGTGTATGTAATTTTTGCGGGTTTATCCTGCTCATGAAAACACTGAAACTGACTCCATCGCATCCAACCACTGGAGCCTCTGATGAAACAACGACAACTGGGTAGCAACGGCCCGCTGGTCTCGGCGCTGGGTTTGGGTTGCATGGGCATGAGCGATTTCTATGTCACAGGCCTGCATGAACAGGAGTCTATCGCCACGTTGCATCTGGCGCTTGAAATGGGCATCAACCTGCTCGACACCGCCGATGCGTATGGCCCACATACTAATGAGCTGCTGCTGGGCAAAGCCCTCAAAGGTAAGCGTGAGCAAGCCTTTATCGCCACCAAGTTCGGCTTGCTGCGCGATGCTGAAAATCCGCATAAGCGCGGCGTAAGTGGTCGTCCAGAATATATTCGCCAGGCGATTGAAGGCAGCCTGCAGCGCCTCGACACTGACTATGTAGATCTGTATTACCAGCACCGGATTGATCCCGAAGTGCCGATTGAAGAATCCGTCGGCGCAATGGCGCAGCTCGTCAGTGAAGGCAAGGTGCGTTATATCGGCTTGAGTGAGGTTGATCCTGCAACGCTTGCACGGGCGCACAAGGTGCACCCGATTACCGCCGTGCAGAGTGAATATTCATTGTGGACGCGTGATCCTGAGAGTAATGGGGTTTTGGCAAAATGCCGGGAATTGGGCGTTGGCTTTGTTCCCTACAGCCCGCTGGGGCGTGGCTTTTTAACCGGCGCACTTAAATCACCGGAAGACTTTGCCGAAGACGATTACCGGCGTTTTACACCGCGGTTTCAAGGCGAGAACTTCCAGCGAAATCTGCAATT
Organism: Pseudomonas sp. MS19; assembly: GCF_013277615.1. Taxonomy (NCBI): domain Bacteria; kingdom Pseudomonadati; phylum Pseudomonadota; class Gammaproteobacteria; order Pseudomonadales; family Pseudomonadaceae; genus Pseudomonas; species Pseudomonas sp. MS19. The sequence goes on from NZ_VBTO01000027.1 coordinate 36,364, forward strand.
AGTGGCGCAAATCGAGAAAATGGCGGCGGATAAAGGCGTGCAACCTTCCCAACTGGCATTGGCCTGGGTGCTTGCTCAAGGTGATGACATCGTGCCGATCCCCGGAGCCAAGCGCCGGCGTTATCTGCAAGCCAATTGTGCGGCGCTGGATATTTCCCTGAGCGCGGATGAGCTGGCGGCGATAAACGCCATCTTCTCCGCCGACGCCGTGGCCGGAGATCGATACAGCGCCGAGTCGATGGCGATGGTGAGTTTGTGATCCAGCGGTGATTCGTTCGGCGTGATTACGTCATGACGGATTGCCCCGTCGGGGCTATCCATCCTCCAGTTGGGTTTGGCGTGCACCGGATAAACAAAACCCACACGGAGGATGGATAAACCGCAGGTTAATCCGTCATTGCGGTTCACAAGATAACCCACGGCTCGGTGGTGGTGTTGAGTTTGGAATCCGGCGGTAATTTGTTCGGCGTGATTGCGTTATGACGGATTGCCCCGCCGGGGCTATCCATCCTCCGGTTGGGTTCGGCGGACACCGGATAAACATAACCCACACGGAGGATGGATAAACCGCAGGTTAATCCGTCATCGCGATTTCCGGGATAACGTACGGCTCGATGCGGCTGCCTACAATCTGGCGGCGTAACGCATAACGGCCTCATTAAGAGGCCGTTATGCGTTGAGCAGGAAAGCGCTATTACAGGGCTGCGAGGGCGGCGCTGTAGTCCGGCTCGGTGCCGATTTCAGCTACCAGTTCGCTGTGCAGGACTTTATCGTTTTCATCGAGTACGACAACGGCGCGAGCTGCAACGCCCGCCAATGGGCCGTCTACCAGAGCAACGCCGTAGTTCTTGAGGAACTCGGTGCCGCGCATGGTCGACAGGCTCACCACGTTTTCCAGACCTTCAGCGCCGCAGAAACGGGCTTGGGCGAATGGCAGGTCAGCCGAGATGCACAGCACCACCGTATTATCCAGGCCGCTTGCTTCGGTGTTGAATTTACGTACCGAAGTCGCGCAGGTCGGGGTATCAACACTTGGGAAAATGTTCAGTACTTTACGCTTGCCAGCCATGCTGCTCAGGCTGATGTCAGACAAGTCAGTGCCGACCAGCTGGAACGCAGGCGCTTGCTGACCGACTTGTGGCAGCTGGCCATCAACTGTTACCGGGTTGCCACGCAGAGTTACTTGAGCCATGGAAATAACCTCTTTACTGAGTGAATGTGTACATCTTCAAGCGTTGCCTGATTTAAACAGGCTACGCAAAAAAAAGCTCCCTAAACGGGTAATGCTGTTCACTTAAGCATTTGTATCTAGGTCGGGGTTTAAAGAAAATCCGATACCAGTTTTCTGGTATCGGATTTTTTATGCCCATTCAGCAGCAATTGCTCGAGCTCGGCGATCTTTTCAACTTC
>NZ_VBTO01000028.1:0-8754 GCF_013277615.1 Pseudomonas sp. MS19
AATTGCAGACATTCGATGTGTTTATACAACGCAAGGTCATTCAGAGTTCTGCATATGGCTTTAGAGGTTAGGTTGATACCCTTTCCGTTTGAACTTTGCATACCGACTGCAATGGCTTGCAGCTTGACACTTCACACGTGTATCAGATTAAGAAATTGCTCTCCTGAGGTGCCGGAGAGCAATCAGGCGGATCAGTCTATACGTGTTCCTGCTGGCCCCACTTGCACGCTGGCAACTGTATCGACCACTGGTTTAATGTCTATGACCACTTTGCCGATTTCACCGTTAAAGCGGAATGGCACTTTATAGTCCTGCACGATCGGCGTGCCCGTGTCTTCACCGATATCAAGCGTCTCATCCAGTGACACGCGTGCAGGAACGGTGCGATCAATCCGGCCTTTGGCAACTTCTTTGCCGTCTATCGTCATCGTCGCTAGGCCGCCCTTGCCTGCACCGCCACCGTCGTAAGCGAAGTCGAGAACGATCTGGTGCTTGCCTGGCGCCAACTTGCTTGGCGATTGCACGCGGAACTTGTGTTCTGGGTAGTGGGACAAGGCGTAGGCGTAGGTTGGCTTGCCATCCAACAGCATCAGCACATTGCCGCCAAACCAGCCGCCCTGAGTCATGATGATGCCTTTGCCACCACCCTCCGGTACGGTGACGTCTGCGGTAATGGAGAACGACTTGTTCTTCATATCTGCAGCCATCGCTTCGGTGATGCGCGTGGTGTGGTCGAAGTAAACGAATTGAGTGCGACCCTTGTTAGGCTGCGGGCGGTTCTGTGGGTCTACCCGCTCGATGTAGCGATCATCCAGCGGGAAAACCTGGTTTTTATTCGCTTCCGACTCAAAAATCTTACGCATCTCTGCCAGCTTCTCTGGGTTCTCGGCAGCAAGGTTCTTCGACTGGGTGAAGTCATCCTTAAGGTTGTACAGCTCCCACTTGTAATCATTGAACGGGTCAGGATTGGTCGGCCCACGACCCTGCCAAGGCAGACGCATAGGCGTGGTATTGGCCATCCAGCCGTCATGGTAGATAGCCTGGTTCGCGATAATTTCAAAGTACTGAGTGGTGTGGCGCTCCTTGGCATCGGCGTCGTTGAGGGTATAGAGCAAGCTCTCACCGTTCATAGGCACTTGCTTGAAGCCGTTAACCGTTTCCGGGGCCGGAATTTTTGAAGCTTCAAGAATAGTCGGCACGATGTCAGTGATGTGGGTGAACTGATCACGGATGCCACCTGGCTCCTTGATATGACCCGGCCAGGACATGGCCATGCCGGTGCGACTGCCACCTAGGTGCGAGGCAATTTTCTTGTCCCACTGGAATGGCGTATTCATGGCATGCGCCCAGCCATGCGAGTAGTGGTTCTGGAACCACATGGTGCCGAACTTATCTATGTTCTCCACCATAAACTCTGGGCGATCTACGATGCCATTGCCGAGTGTTGCCAGCTCACTGGTCATGCCGTGACCAGTCGGGTCTTCAGCGCTGGAACCGTTGTCGCCCATGATGTAAATGACCAGCGTATTGTCCGTCTCACCCATCGCCTCGATGGCATCGAGCACGCGGCCCACCTGGTAGTCAGCGTGGGCTAGCGCCGCCGCATAGGCTTCCATCTGGCGAGCGGTGACGCGCTTCATGTCCGGAGTCAGGTCATCCCAGCGCTTGTAATCTTTGGGGGTCGGATTGAGTACGGCATCCTTAGGGATGATGCCCATCTCTTTCTGCCGCGCGAAGGTAGCTTCACGCAACTTGTCCCAGCCCATGTCGAACTTGCCCTTGAACTTGTCTACCCACTCCTTCGGAGCATGGTGTGGCGCATGCGCGGTGCCCGGCGCGTAATACGCAAAGAAGGGTTTATTCGGCGATACCGACTTCTGCGTATGCATCCATTTGATGGCATGGTCGGCCATATCCGCATCAAAGTGGTAGGTATCTTCGCGGCCAATATAGGGGTCTACAGGAGTGATGTTTTCGTAGACCGCCGGGCGGAACTGGTGAGCATCAGCACCGAGGAAGCCATAGAAATATTCAAAACCCAACCCAGTCGGCCAGAGGTTGTAGGGGCCAGCAGGCGAGGTTTGCCAGTCGGGCACGTTATGGTTTTTGCCAAACCATGATGTGCCGTAGCCGTTATCCGTAAGAATTTCGCCGATGGTGCCCACACTGCGCGAAACCAGACTGTTGTAGCCAGGGTACGGCGTGGAGAACTCCATGATGATGCCAGTCGACGCCACATGGTGGTTACGGCCAGTAATCAACGAAGCGCGGGACGATGAGCACACTGCGGTGGTGTGAAAGCTATTGAAGCGCAGGCCGGCTTTGGCCACTCGGTCCAAGGTCGGAGTGGGAATCGCACCGCCAAACGACTCAGTCGCGCCATAGCCAACATCATCCATCAGCACGAGCAGTACGTTGGGCGCGCCCTCGGGTGCTGCAATTTCGACGGGCCAATCAATCTTGTCCGACGCACCGACAGATGGTGCCAGTTTGCCAACCTTCTGATATGGCTCAATAGGGATGTGACGTCGATCTGGCCACTCCTCAGCACTTACACTGGTTGAAGTACCCAGCATAGCTAAGGTGCAAAGCCCAAAGGCCACTGAAAGTCTACTAATCGTGGTGGGTTTAATGTTCTTTATGTAATGCATTCCCGGCTCCTTTGGTAATGGTGAAGTCCTGACGCAATATGCAATTTAAGTCCTGTATTAGCACAACCATGATGCGATCTGATATATGGCTCAAGTTAAGAAGCTCAGGACGATTCATGCTTAGCGCAGCATAGTCCAATTTATTGTCATATCCAGAAACGCACCATAGCTTCCCAGATTGAATAGTCTCAGCATCCGGCGAAATGATAGTGAATCACTCCTGACTTTCTAAACGCATCGAATGGCTTCTTTTGGGCGAATTGTGCCGCTCGTCAAGGGCCGCAATGGGTGATCAAGCGCCAGTTCGGTTATGTGAAGACGCGCTTCCGTGGCCTGGCGAAGAACACGGCGCAGTTGGTGACGCTGTTTGCTCTGTCGAACCTGTGGATGGCGCGCCGACATTTACTGACGAATGCAGGAGAGGTGCGTCTGTAATGTGGAAATGGCCGCGGCGAGGCTAAGAACACAGAAATGAGCAGGTGAACTGATCGTTTTTCCGCTTTCAAAATCGGCTGGGTCTGAAGTTCGCCAGAAATACATGACTATTTCAGAGCATCCCTAGGTGGGCCTATCTTTATTTTTCGCAGCTTTAGCCTAGGCTGACTGTTCTGAGTACCCACAATCCTGCAAGCGATAGATCAGCGCCCTTTGTCGTTCTACGGATATTCTGCTAGGCGTAAAAATGGATAAAAAATACAAGGATAAACGTATGATCAATCGATCCACATTCGCCCTGCGCGGCATAGTCCTGTGCTCAGCGATAGTTCTCACATCACAGGCCTTGGCCGATGAGACCTCTCCATCCTCTGCAAATATGGCTTTCCCTGCCTCGGAACTCAGTCGGGCAGTAGTCCAGAAGGACAACATGCAGCCTGCTATCCCGCGCCCTGAGCAAGATAAGGTGGCTGACGAGAAGCTTGACGCCTTGTATAAAAAATCTGGGAAGCGGCCAAATATCCTCTGGTTGGTAGTTGATGACTTGGGCTTCGGCGATGTTGGCGGGCCTTGGGGTGGAGGTGCGCAGATCGGTGCAGCCACGCCTCAAATGGACCGTATTGCGGCCAACGGTTTGGCACTGACGTCCACTTATTCGCAGCCTACCTGTACGCCAACCCGTTCAGCAATGATGATCGGTCGCCTGCCGGTGCGTACCGGTTTAATTCGTCCAATTCTTGCTGGCGATAAAGTCACTAAAAACCCATGGGCCGATGAGCATAGTGTTGCTGAGTTGCTCTCAGATTCCGGTTATCACACGGTATTGACCGGTAAATGGCACACAGGTGAACTTGAAGGAATGCGGCCTTGGGAAGTTGGATTCGATGAGTTCCAAGGCTATTACGCTTCGCAAAAAGAACTGACTCAGCAGTTTGACGGTGGGCGTTATCCAGATCTGGTCTATGACTCTGAGAAACTAGGCCGCTTCAAGAAGCTCGGCGGCAAAATTGATATGTATTACGGTGCCAAAGGTAAAGGTGAGAAGGTGGTTGAGAAAACTACCAGTGTCGAGCAGTTCTCTGAGGCTGACCAGACGCTAGCCAACTTCACCATCGAGCGCATTCAGGCACTGGCAAAAACGGATCAGCCCTTCTTTATCGCGCATAATTTTATGCGCGTTCATGCGGATAATCACGCCAGCAAGAAGTTTCGCGGCAGCAGCGCGAGCAAATACCCTTTCAAAGACAACGTTGTCGAAGTCGATACGCTCGTAGGTCGCATTGTCGACTCGCTTGATAAAGCTGGGGTGCTGGAAAATACATTCATATTTATTACCTCAGATAATGGCCCGCAGATGGACAGTTGGCCTGACTCGGGCACGACTCCATTCCGTGGTGGAAAAGGTTCCTCGTGGGAAGGTGGTGTGCGGGTACCGGGCATTGCCTACTGGAAGGGCATGATCAAACCGCGTGAGAGTGCTGGCATATTTGACCTCATGGACTTGTTCAATACGAGCCTGAATCTCGCTGGCGCTAGCGACAAGTTGCTGGATGATCGTTATTACGATGGCATTGATCAGGCATCTTTCCTGCTAACCGACAACGGTGAGAGCAAGCGTGAGGTTGAATATATCTGGACAGGTGCGAGCCTAGCTGCAATCCGCATACGTGAATATAAGATGCACCTTCGGGCGACGGAAGAGCAAGCCACGCATATGGGTATCGACTACAGCACGACAGTTCAAACAGGCCTTTCACCGTGGTTGTTTAACTTGTTTATCGATTCTAAAGAATCCATGCCTTTAGGCCATCGACTTAATCCTTGGCTTGCATCTTTAGTCTCTGAAGCTAAGGCACATGCGGCGACATTCAAAAAGTATCCGCCCAAAAAAATTGGCCTCGAGTGAAGGATTAATTGCAAACCGTCGCAGATACAGTGCGGCGGTTAACGGCTATTTTGTTGATACTTATAGCATCGAGTAAACATCCATTATTATTTAGTGAGGTTTCCGTACTCGCAACCAGAGCCATCACCAATGACTCTGGTTGGCTCGGCACGGATCGAGCGACCTATTTATTCAATGCGTTGCGCGGCCTATAGACACTGATCGTTAAAATGAGGTTTGGCATGCAGGTCGAACAAAAAAAATCTAATAAGTCTTTTAGATTCTATTGGATTACAGTCTTGGTATTAGGGCTAGCGCCCTATGGCTCGGTATACGCTGAAGAAGGTGGCAGCGGCCACTACCAACCAGGCTCAATTGCTTCGTTTATTGATGCTGTACCGCCGGAAAAAGCCTTTTTAGTGCGCTACAACTTAGTTCGTTATAAAGGTTCGGTCAGCCCCTCTGTTAGCTTGCCTATAGCAGGCTCTAGCACAACAGGTGCGAGTGCAGATATTTGGGCACACGGACTGACAATGCTCTGGGCACCGGGCTGGAAGTTGGGTGACTGGAACTACGCCATGAGTACGACGGTGCCATTACTCGATGCCAAGGTTGATGCCAGCGTTGAGTCGAGTGACTTTGGTACTCGGGATCGTAGTGATAGCCTAACGCGCATGGGTGACATCATTCTTATGCCGTTGATGCTCAATTACACAGTGAACCCCGATCTTAATGTCAACTTACGTACGACGTTTTATGCGCCCACGGGAGATTACGAAACAGGGCGTCTAGCCAATACGGGTAAAAACTTTTGGACTTTTGAGCCGACTGCTGGCGTGGCCTACATGGGCCAAAAAAATGGCCGCGAAGCAAGCGTCTATGTGGGATTGGATTTCAATACCAAGAACGATAAAACCGATTACAAATCGGGAAACCAGTTCCATATCGACTCAACGTTTGCCCAGCACTTCCCTTTCGCTGGCGGTGTAGCCGGTGCCGGTTTGTCCGGTTATTACTACAAGCAGGTAACCGGTGATAGCGGTGATGGCGCTACATTCGGTGACTTCAAAGCCAAGAGCGTTGGTGCTGGTCCGGTTATTTCATATGTACGCAATTTAGGCGACGGGGAAATGTTGTCTGAATTAAAATGGCTGCACGAATTCAACACTACTAATCGCCTTGAGGGTGATGTTCTTTTGTTTAAGTTGGCTTTTAAGCAGTAAATTACTGATCGGTTATGATACTTAATAATACATAAATAAGAACGGCCTCTGTGACTACATGGTGCGCTCATAGCTCGACAGGTCTGTTCATCTAATTTAATTACAAGGAGAGTTGGCGATGCTCAGTATGAAACGTGGTTTGTTGACTGCCGTTTTCGCGAGCTTTGGATTGCCTGCGTTTGCGAGTACACCAACTGATGGCTCGGTACTGCCATTTCCCCCGGAGCCAATGCAAAGCGTGGCAAAACCACGTTTGCAGGACTCCACTATGAAGTGGCCGGCACCAGCAGAACATTTACCTAAAGATGTCCCCAACATATTGATCGTGATGCTCGATGATGTTGGATTTGGCGTCTCGGATACTTTCGGTGGTGAGGTTCATACCCCCACCCTCAGTCGGCTGGCTGATGAGGGAATTCGCTACAACACTTTTCATACCACGTCCATCTGTTCGCCGACGCGCGCAGCCTTGCTTACTGGGCGTAATCATACTCGTGTTAGCTCCGGCACCATCGCCGAGCGGGCCGTTGCATTTGATGGCTATACCGGAGTCATCCCCAAGACAGCCGCGACCATGGCTGAAGTCCTCAAGGAGTACGGCTACAAAACATCGGCATTTGGTAAGTGGCACAACACGCCGGCCACTGAAACAACCGCAATGGGCCCTAAAGATCGCTGGCCCAACGGCTATGGGTTCGAGTATTTCTACGGTTTTCTTGCCGGTGAAACTTCACAATACGAGCCGCGTTTGGTCGAAAACTATAATTTCGTTGAGCCGCCCAATGACCCGAAATATCACCTGACTGAGGACATGGTTGATAAGGCTCTGGTGTGGCTCGACAAGCATGAGTCGTACAGTCCAGATAAGCCGTTTTTCATGTATTGGGCTCCGGGTGGGGTGCATGGCCCTCATCATGTTTTTCCAGAGTGGAGTGAAAAATACAAAGGTAAATTCAACGACGGCTGGGATGCTTACCGCGAGCGAGTGTTTAAGCGTCAGTTGGAGTTGGGCGTCATACCGCCCGGTACTGAGCTAACCAAGCGAGAGGACACACTACAAGCATGGGCAGATATTCCAGAGGATCAACGCGCGTTTCAGCAGCGTCTTATGGAAGTTTTCGCGGGTTATGTTGAGCACACGGACACGCAAGTTGGTCGTTTGGTCGATGGGTTGGAGCAGCGCGGGCTGCGTGAAAATACGCTGATCTTCTACATTTTTGGTGACAACGGCTCAAGTGCAGAAGGTCAGCAAGGCTCTATCAGCGAACTGTTGGCACAAAACGGCATCCCAACGACAGTTGAACAGCAGATTACGGCCCTCAACCGTATAGGCGGCCTTGATGCGCTGGGCACCTCTAAGACAGACAATATGTATCATGCAGGCTGGGCATGGGCTGGTTCTACTCCGTTCAAGGGCACTAAATTGCTCGGCTCCTATTTTGGTGGCACGCGCAACCCGCTGGTGGTTTCCTGGCCTAAGGGCATCAAGGCGGACAAGACATTTCGCAGCCAGTTCAGCCATGTCACCGACATTGCGCCGACTCTGTATGACCTGCTGCATATAACCCCTCCGAAAACGGTCAACGGTTACGAACAGATCCCTATCGACGGTACAAGCATGGCAAGCACCTTCAGTGATTCCAAGGCAGATACCCAGAAGAATGTTCAATTCTTTGATAACAACGGAAGCCGTGGCATCTATAAAGATGGTTGGTTTGCTGGGGCAATGGGGCCGCTCTATCCATGGAATACGCCCGCGTCAAAGTCACGCATTGCCAACTGGGACTCTGCGACCGATGGTTGGGAGTTGTACAACCTCAAGGAAGATTTTTCTCAAGCGGACGATCTGGCTACGAAAATGCCGGATAAATTAGCCGCGCTGAAGCAGGACTTCCTCAAACTCGCCGAAGACAACAAAGACTTCCCACTGGGTGCTGGTCTTTGGCTGCGGATGTATCCGAAGGATCGGGTATCTACGCCTTATGACAGCTGGAAGTTCAATTCTAATACTCAGCGCATGCCTGAATTTACTGCACCGGGTATCGGCCGCGAGAGCAACACGGTAGAGGTGGATCTTGAGGTCGGTAAAGATGCCAACGGTGTGCTTTATGCGCTGGGCGGGTCGGGTGGCGGTGTAGCCCTCTATATGGACAAGGGCCACTTGGTCTATCTCTACAACATGCTGGTCGTCGAACAGTATGAGGTCCGTAGCGCCGAACCACTTAGCCCTGGTAAGCATCGGATTGTCGTGCAGACACGTATCGCAGGCCCTGGCCAAGCTGGTACGGCGGTAATTATGGTGGACGATAAAGAAGTTGCCAATGCAGAGCTTAAGCAAACAGTGCCACTGGCATTTACCGCAAGTGAGACCTTCGATGTCGGCATGGATCTCGGGTCAACTGTGTCGCTGGATTATGCCGAACAACGGCCTTTTGCGTTCAACGGCAAGATTGAACAAGTTAGAGTCGTGCTCGAGTAAAGCCGCGCATCGCTAAACTCAAGAACGCCGGCACTTGTCGGCGTTCTTAATGAAGCACTGTAAGCGCTCCATAAATCCCAC
>NZ_VBTO01000003.1:0-140264 GCF_013277615.1 Pseudomonas sp. MS19
ATGCATGCATTCAGGGCTTTTTGGTTTTAGCGTCTCTGATTCTTGATCGAGCAACTGAGTGGCGCAATTCCCAAACGGAACACGCTGGTTTGTTGCTTAGCTGCGGTCCGCAATTACACCGATCAAGAAGAACACCAACAGCAGCACCGGCGCCAACGTGTAGTTGTTGAACTGGCCAAGCCCCGCCGACAGATAAGGCGTGAGGTAAACGATGGCCATGCCGTATACCAGCGCGCAGACCAAAACGAAGATCAGTGTGCGGAAGATGAAGTTGAGGCCGCCGATGGTGCGCTGCACCCACGCATTGAGGCTGGGGCCGAACAGCACGAACAGGGTCGCCATGATTGCCAGCGAAATGTCGTACAAGTGGCCACGGCTCCAGCGCGAAAGTGTGGCGATCAGATCAAGTAGCAAATCCATGGAAGATCCTTAGAGCCAAGTGGCTCGTGAGCGGCCCATTAAGGCAAAAATTGTTGCAGCAAATCGTTGAGAAACAACTGGCCTTCGCGGGTGGCGACCAGTCGATTCGGCTCTGCTTTTAGTAGACCGCGTTTTTCCGCTTCTTGCCGTGCACTGGCGAGCAAACTCAGGGGTAAGCCGGTGCGGCGGGTGAACATTTCGCTGGCAGCGCCTTCGGTCAGGCGCAGCACGTTCATCAGAAACTCGAACGGTAACTCGTCTGGCTCAAGCACGCGGTGGCCGGCAGTGAACTGCTTGCCCGGGTTTAGATAGTCTTTTGGCAGGCGGGTTTTCCAACTGCGCGAAATAATTCCGTCCGGGCTGCTGGTCTTGGCGTGGGCGCCAGCGCCAATCCCGATAAAGTCACCGAAGGTCCAGTAATTGAGATTGTGGCGGGCCGCTTTGCCGGGCTGCGCATAGGCCGAAACCTCATACTGCGCATAGCCATGTTCGGCGAGCAGGGTTTGCCCGGCCTCCTGAATGTCCCACAGGGTGTCGTCTTCCGGCAGAGTGGGCGGCTGGTTCCAGAATACGGTGTTCGGCTCCAGCGTCAGTTGGTACCAGGACAAATGCGTAGGCTTTTGCGCGATAGCTGTACGCAGGTCGCTCAGGGCGTCATCGATCGACTGATCCGGCAGGCCGTGCATTAGGTCGAGGTTGAAGTTATCGAAGCCAGCAGCGCGCGCCATATCGGCGGCGCGGATGGCCTCATTACCGTCATGGATACGGCCCAGTGCTGCCAGTTTGGCTGACTGAAAGCTTTGCACGCCAATCGACAGGCGATTGATCCCGAGTTGCCGATAAGCCGAAAACTTGGCCTGCTCGAACGTTCCGGGGTTGGCTTCAAGGGTGATTTCGATGTCCGGCGCAAAGCGGATGCGCCGCTCGACACCTTCGAGCAAGCGGCCCAGGGCCTTGGCCGAAAACAGGCTGGGCGTGCCGCCGCCGAAAAATATCGAGCTGAGCGGGCGGCCATGCACATGCGCCAAATCCGCATCGAGGTCGGCGAGCAGGGCGTCGACGTATTCCTCTTCCGGCAGCGTTGGCGCCGCCGCGTGCGAGTTGAAGTCGCAGTACGGGCACTTCTTTACACACCACGGAATGTGGATGTACATCGCCAGAGGCGGCAGCTCGAAGCCGGCAGTCGTGTGGCGCACCCGATCAGTGATGATCGTGTTGCTTGCGCTCATAGCCCCAGCCGCTGTTTGAACAAGGCCATTGCGCGGGCGCGATGGCTCAGCTGGTTCTTGTCGGCAGGGCTGAGTTCTGCGCTTGAGCAGTGACGCTCGGCCACCCAGAACAACGGGTCGTAGCCAAAACCGTTGGCACCTTGCGGCTGGTGCAGAATACTGCCGTGCCACAGGCCTTCGCAGATAATTGGCAGCGGGTCATCGGCATGGCGTACCAGCGCCAGGCAGCAGACGAACTGGGCGCCGCGCTCGGCGTCGGGCACTTCACGCATCACCTCAAGCAGTTTGGCGTTGTTCGCCGCATCACCCTGGCCGTCGGCATAGCGCGCCGAATAAATACCGGGCGCGCCGCCGAGAAAGTCCACTGCCAGCCCCGAGTCGTCGGCCAGTGCCGGCAAGCCCGAGACGCGGGAGGCGTTGCGCGCCTTGAGAATGGCGTTCTCGATGAACGACAAGCCGGTTTCTTCAGGCTCGACGCTGCTGAATTCACCGACCGAACGCACCTGCACGGATTCGCCGAGCATGGCCTGGAGTTCTTTGAGCTTGCCGGCGTTATGGCTGGCAAGCACGAGTTGAGTGAGTTTGATCATTCGCCTGGATACAGTTCCTGGTTGAATTCGAAGCTGTTGGTCGCACCACCGCTGACACTGACATTAATGGTGAAACGCAGCATTTCCTGACTTTCCAGCGGGAACTGGGCGAGGTAATAAATCGCCTCACCCTCGTTAACGGCCTTGAAGCTCAGCGGGTAATCTTTACCCAGCAGATTCTTCATGGTGCCGCTGACGTTGGCCGTGGTGGCTTTGCCGGCCTTGAGCACGGCAATGTTCATCACGCCAAGTTTCTTGCTGCGGGTCAGGCCATTGGCCGCCGCAATGTCGGGCTGCAAATAACCCGAGGTGAAGGCGCTGTAGTGAACATCGAGATCACCGAAGGTTTTCTTTTGTTCGGCAAACGCGGGCAGGCTCAGGCACAGAGCAATGAGTAGAACAGCGAGGCGGCGCATGGGGCTCTCCTTGAAACGGTGTGGATCAGCGGTTTTGTCCGGCATTCATGGCGGTATGACCACTGACCCGATAGATACCAATCTCACCAAACAGATTAGGCCACATCCGGCTGGCCCAGCCATTGATGTGGTCGCGATCAACCGCCAGACGGTCGAGTACGGTGGCTTGCTGGCCACGGCACAGGCGCTCGAAATCTTCGAAGGTGCAGAAGTGAATGTTCGGGGTGTTGTACCAGGTGTACGGCAGGAAATCGGACACCGGCATGCGGCCTTTGCTGGCCAGATACCAGCGGCAGCGCCAATGACCGAAGTTGGGGAAGGTGATGATGCAGGTCTTACCGACGCGCAGCATCTCGCTGAGAATCCGGTCCGGGTAATGCACTGCTTGCAGCGCCTGAGTCATGACCACCACATCGAAGCTGTGATCGGCAAAGTTGCCCAGCCCCTTGTCGAGGTCTTGTTCGATGACGTTGACGCCCTTGCTTACGCACTCGGCAATGTTGTCCGCGTCGATTTCCAGACCGTAGCCGAATACTTGCTTGTTGGCCGTGAGCCACGCCAGCAGTTCGCCGTTGCCGCAGCCAAGGTCGAGCACGCGACTGCCCGCGGGAATCCAGTCCTGGATGATGTCCAGATCAGCTCTCATTTCGACCTCATACGGCAATTCGATTCATATAGCTGCTAAATGCTTGCAAATAACGCGGAATTGGCATCAGGAAGGCATCGTGGCCTTGCGGCGCGTCAACTTCCAGATAGCACACGTTTTTGCGTGAGGCGGTTAGCGCATCAACAATTTCGCGCGAGCGCGCTGGCGAGAAACGCCAGTCGGTGGTGAACGAGAACACCGCGAAGTCGGCTTTGGCCACTGCCAGCGTCTTGGCCAGATCGCCGTCGTGAGCAGCGGCAGGGTCGAAGTAGTCGAGCGCCTTGGTCATTAGCAGATAGGTGTTCGCGTCGAAACGCCCGGAGAACTCTTCGCCCTGATAGCGCAGGTAACTCTCGACCTGAAACTCGACGCTGTGGAAGTCGTAGTTGAGCTTCTCGCTCTTCAGGCCGCGACCAAATTTCTCGCCCATGGCGTCGTCAGACAAATAGGTGATGTGGCCGACCATGCGAGCCAGCATTAAGCCGCGCTTGGGAATCACGCCGTGTTCAAGAAAGTGCCCGCCGTGAAAATCCGGATCGGTCAAAATGGCCTGACGTGCGACTTCGTTGAACGCGATGTTCTGCGCCGAAAGCTTGGGCGCCGAAGCGATGGCCAAACAGTGACGCACGCGCTCGGGGTAGGTGATTGTCCACTGGATGGCCTGCATGCCGCCCAAGCTGCCGCCCACCACGGCTGCCCACTGCTCGATACCCAGCTCATCGGCCAGCCGCGCCTGGCTGTGGACCCAGCATTCCACGGTGAAGACCGGGAAGTCGGCGCCATAAGGCTTGCCCGTTGCCGGGTTGATGCTGCTGGGGCCGGTCGAGCCATTGCAGCCGCCGAGATTGTTCAGGCTGACCACGAAGAACTTATTGGTGTCGATGGCTTTGCCGGGGCCGATACAGCTGTCCCACCAACCGGGTTTACGGTCGTCGGGGCTGTGATAACCCGCGGCGTGATGGTGGCCAGACAAGGCGTGACAGATGAGCACCGCATTGCTGCGCTGAGCATTCAGCTCACCGTAGGTTTCATAAGTAATCTGGTACTCGGCCAGGTCACGCCCACAGGCGAGAGCCAAAGGTTCGGCAAAATGCATCACCTGGGGAGTCACCAAGCCAACAGAGTCTTGGGGGAAGGCAGTCGACATCGAGCCCGCTCGCGAAAAGTGAAGTGAAAAAGCAAGGGACGCAGTCTAAAGAGCGCCGCCCCGTGCGGCAAGCACGGGGCGGCAGGTGTTGCGCGGAGAAACTGTTACGACTTAATCGCGGGCGCCTTCGGTACGCAGCGAAGCCAGCAGATTTACCACTTTCTTTTGCCGCTGCACCGGCGCCGGACGGCGGAAAACCTTGAGCATGCCATTGGCCTGGCTGAGCTGGACCAGCAGTTCGCCGTGATAACGGCTGAGTTGCTCGCTGCGCTGGCGATTCAATTGGGTTTCCTGCGCCAGCGACTTGAGTTTGAGCATGTGCGTTTCGAGCAATTGCTTGTGCTCAAGGGTGTGCTGCATCAGTGGCATCAAGGCATCGTTGGCCCATTGTTCGGCATCCTGGCGCAAACGCTGGTGCAGCCCGATGACTTCCTGGGCGAGGGTGGCAAAGAAGCGGCGCGCCAGCACACCTTGCTCGGTGAGCAGGGTTTTCAGCTGCAGGCGGAATTGGTCGGCCTGTTCGCGCAGTTGCTTGAGATCACGCAGATGGCGGTTGATGTTGAACTGCGGCGCATCCACACAATGCAGCGGATTCTCTTCGTTATGCCGACGGTAGATAGCAGCAACCATAGTGTTGGCCATTTCCGCTTCATCGGCCAGGTGCTGCAAGTCTTCATCAATGCTGGCGAAGAAGTTGGTAATCGCCTGGTTGATACCAATGGTGGTCCAACTGCCGGTGAGGTTCTTGCGCACCACTTCGAGGTGGCCTTCTAACCGCTCCGGGCGAATAGCCTCGCGCAGCAGGTCGCCCTGACGCTTGAGCAGGCGCTGGTTGGTTTTCAGGCCAAGCAGGCGCTTGTGATGGAGGTTGTGCTCTTCTTTGGTCTTGGCTGTCAGTTCGAACAGCGTCTGGCCGTTGTCCTGATGACTGTTGCTGAGCAACTCTTTCTGCGCGGTGACCTGCTGCAGCCGCTGGTTGAGCATGTTCTGGCTGCCTTTGAGCAAGTCCAGCACCTGCATCACCACGTGGTCTTCGATCAGCCGCTCTTTTTGCAGCACGATGCGCTCGCAGAGCAGGTCTTCGAGTCCGCTGATCTGGCTGCGGGCGAGTAACTCGGGATCGTGGCGCACTTTGGCCAGTAGCGCCTGTTTCGCTGAAATAGGCAGCACATCGGCTGTTTTCAGGCCCAGCTGGCTGGCGGTTGTTTGCTGGATGCGATGAATGCTTTCCTGCACAAATGCCTCGCCGGCGAGATCGTCCCAGAGCACGTCAATCTTGTTCAGAACGGCGAGCAGGCTGGTGTGGTCCGGGTCATCCAGTTGCAGAATATGCTGCTTCCAGATTTCCATGTCACTGGCGGTAACGCCGGTGTCGGCAGACAACAGGAAGATGATTGCCTGAGCGTTGGGCAACATCGACAGGGTCAGTTCGGGTTCGCTGCCCAGCGCATTCAAGCCCGGTGTATCAAGGATACGCAGCCCTTGGCGCAGCAGGGGGTGGTCGATATTGACCAGCGCATGGCGCCATGCCGGAACCATCACCTGGCCGGGTTTGCCGGTGCTTTCAAGCATTTCCGGGTAGAAGCCGAGCTGGATTGCCTGCTCGACCTGCATGGGCTTGGTGCGGGCAACCTGCGCGAAAGCCTCGACCATGTTGTCCGGATCGCTTGGATCCAGTGCGATGTTCAGCCATTGCTCAGGCGCGCGTTTGAATTGGGAAATGCTGGCATCGGCGCTGCGCGTTTCTATCGGCAGCAAGCGGATATAACTGTGCTCGGAGCGCGGGTCGAAAAACAGCTCGGTGGGGCACATGGTTGTGCGCCCGACCTGCGAGGGCAGCATGCGCTGGCCATAGTCGGAGAAGAACAGGCTGTTGATCAGCTCGGTCTTGCCGCGCGAGAACTCGCCCACAAACGCCAGCGTTATGTGGTCGGTGCGCAGCAAATGCATCGCGCGTTCAAGCTTTTTATCGAGGGCTTCCGAGCCCAGCCGGTTGGAGATCAACCAGCTGCGGTAGCGGGTAATTTCGCGCATCAACTCGCGTTTCCAGGTGACGTAGGCGTCGACCTGTTGGCTGAGACGTTCCATGCTCATTCATCGTTCCTCACATACAAACACGCGCCGGCATGCTCATGAACATGGGATAGCCGTGTTTCTGGCCCGCTATTACCACCCAGATACTACTGGGGTGGAGCCCTTTCAACCGTTTCCGGTAATGAGACTCAATGCTTGTTGATAATCGGATACTGGCATTATGCCGCAGATGCGCCCGGCGTCAATAAACTCAAGCAAGCTACCTCACTAAAGGTTTGTCACTTATCGGAACGATTAAGTTCTATACCGTTCGGCAGTTTTTGCGGGTTCACAATTCGTACGCGCTTTTTTCGGCTCTGTTGGCCACTTTCCAAGCAAACTTGGCGTTTACTCACAGCAAATGCACCTGCCAGAAAAGCTAGCAGATGGGCGTTGGCTTTGCCTTCTGTTGGCGGGGCGGTGAGGCGAATTTTTAATCTGTCGCCGTGCAGCCCGGCAAACTCGTCGGAGCTTGCGTTGGGCTGCAGGTGACAATTGAGGATCAGATCGTCACCGTCCCAGCGATAGAAACTCATCAGATGGCCATGCTGAGGCCTTGCAGCATGCCGGTCATAACCGCGAGATTGCGGATCACCAGCATGTCGATCAGGTTAAGCACCAGAAACGCCAGAATCGGCGAAAGATCGAGACCGCCAAGATTCGGCAGGATCTTGCGAAACGGCATCAGCAGGGGCTCGCAGATCTGGTTGACCAGAATTACTGCCGGGTTGCTGCTGCCTTGGGCAACCCACGACAGGATCACGCTGATAATCAGGGCAAAGAAGAACACCTTGATGAACAGTGCGGTCACGCCAATGATCGACCAGACCAGCAATTGCAACGGGTTGCCAACGCCGTAACCCATCAGCATCAGGGTCAGTGCCATCAGCGCCAGTTGCACCAGAATCGCCAGTACCAGCGACGCCAGGTCGAGGCCGGCAAAGCTTGGGATAATCCGGCGCAGCGGTTTCAGCAGAGGCTGGGTTGCGCGCACGATGAACTGGCTGATGGGGTTGTAGAAGTCAGCCCGAACCAATTGCAGAATGAAACGCAGCAGCACGATCAACAAGTAAAAGCTGCCGATGGTTTGCAGTACATACACGGCAGCGGTGTTCAATCCGATCATCATGATCTCCTTATTTGCCCAGTTGCTCGGCCAGTTCAGCGGAGCGCTGGGCGGCGGCGTTTAATGCAGCATCGACCAGGGCTTCAAAGCCGCCAGCCTGGAAGGTTTTGATAGCAGCCTCTGTGGTGCCAGCCGGTGATGTTACCCGGCGGCGCAACTCAGCGGCATCCACGTCGCTGGCAATGGCCATTTGCGCGGCGCCCAGTGCGGTTTGCTGGGTGAGCTTTTCTGCGGTTTCACGCGGCAGGCCGAGTTTTTCGCCGGCAGCAGTCATGGCTTCGATGAGCAGGAAGAAATACGCCGGCCCGCTGCCTGAAACGGCGGTGACTGCGTCAATCAGGTGTTCCTCATCCAGCCACAGGGCCAGGCCAACGGCGCTGAGCAATTGCTCGGCTTGCTGGCGTTGCTCGGCGCTGACCTGCGGGTTGGCGTACAGGCCGCTAACGCCCTGACGCAGCAAGGCCGGGGTGTTGGGCATGCAGCGCACAATGGCGCGCTCGCCCAGCCAGTTGGCAAGGCTTGCACTGCTGATACCGGCTGCGATCGAGACAATCAACTGACCGTCCTTTATATGCGGCGCGAGATCCAGACACACTTCTTTCATGGCCTGCGGTTTGATCGACAGCACAATCACGTCGACCCCGTTGATGGCCTCGGCATTGCTGGCAAACACATCGATGCCGTATTGCGCGCTGATTTTTTCGCGTTGCTCGGCGCCGCGATCACTGGCGCGGATCGACTCGGCGCCAACGCCTTGAGCACGCATCCCGCCGATCAGGCTGGCTGCCATGTTGCCGGCACCAATAAAGGCAATGCGAGGAGTGGTCATAACGGGGTCCTTAGCTATTTAGAATGAAGCACATTACTAGATGAGGCGGCCGTGAGCATTTTTCAATGCAACAAGTGCCCAGTAAGGTCGGCGAACTCTGCGTGTGCGGCCACCTTTATGAATAGTCGCGGGCGCCAAACAGCGCCGTGCCGATGCGCACCCACGTTGCGCCCTGAGCAATGGCCGCTTCGAGGTCGTGGCTCATGCCAATCGACAAGGTGTCGAGGCCCAATTGCTGTTGCAGGTTTTGAACGATAGCGAATGCTGCGCGCTGCTCGCTTTGATCATCGGTGGGTTCGGGAATGGCCATTAACCCGCGCAGCTTCAGGTTGGGCAACTGTTGCACCGCTGCAGCCAGTGCCGGCAATTGTTCTGCCGTGCAACCGGATTTACTCGCTTCACCGCTGACATTCACCTGCAGGCAGATATTCAGCGGCGGCAATGAGGCTGGGCGCTGCTCCGAGAGGCGCTGCGCGATCTTCAGGCGGTCTACCGAATGCACCCAACTGAAGTGCTCGGCAATCGCGCGGGTCTTGTTCGACTGGATAGGGCCGATGAAATGCCAAGTTAGGGGCAGATCGGCTAGTTCCTGCTGTTTTTCGAGCGCCTCTTGCAAGTAGTTCTCGCCAACGTGCCCGACACCCGCTAAATAAGCTTCACGGATGGCAGCGGCAGGTTTGGTTTTGCTCACTGCGAGCAGGCCAATGGAGGTGGATTCGCGGCCTGCAGCTTGCGCTGCCTCACGAATGCGAGCTCCGACCTTTGCAATATTCTCTGCTATCGTGGACATTATTCTCGCTCTATCGCCCGTGCGTTCTACGTTCACGGCATTCTACCGTCATTAGGGAGTCCTATGGATATCACTGAGCTGCTCGCCTTCAGTGCCAAGCAAGGTGCGTCGGACCTGCACCTCTCTGCTGGTTTGCCGCCGATGATTCGGGTTGATGGCGATGTTCGCCGCATCAATCTGCCGGCGCTGGATCACAAGCAAGTGCATGCGCTGATCTACGACATCATGAACGACAAGCAGCGCAAGGACTTCGAAGAGTTTCTGGAAACGGACTTCTCCTTTGAAGTGCCGGGCGTTGCTCGTTTCCGGGTTAACGCATTCAACCAGAATCGCGGTTCGGGCGCAGTATTCCGGACGATTCCGTCGCGGGTTCTGACTATGGAAGACCTTGGCATGGGTGAGGTGTTCCGCAAGATCACCGACGTGCCGCGCGGTCTGGTGCTGGTTACGGGGCCAACCGGTTCGGGTAAATCGACCACGCTGGCGGCGATGCTCGACTACCTCAACACCACCAAGTACCAACATATTCTGACCATCGAAGACCCGATCGAATTCGTTCACGAGTCGAAGAAGTGTCTGGTCAACCAACGTGAAGTTCACCGTGACACGCTTGGCTTCTCTGAAGCATTGCGCTCGGCGCTGCGTGAAGACCCGGATATCATTCTTGTCGGCGAATTGCGCGATCTGGAAACCATTCGCTTGGCCCTGACCGCTGCTGAAACCGGCCACCTGGTGTTCGGTACGCTGCACACCACCTCTGCTGCCAAGACCATCGACCGTGTGGTTGACGTGTTTCCGGCGGAAGAGAAGTCGATGGTTCGCTCGATGCTTTCCGAATCATTGCAGGCTGTGATTTCGCAAACCCTGCTGAAGAAAATCGGCGGTGGCCGTGTTGCCGCCCACGAAATCATGATCGGCACGCCGGCGATTCGTAACCTGATCCGTGAAGACAAGGTTGCGCAGATGTATTCCGCCATCCAGACCGGTGGCTCGCTGGGCATGCAAACTCTGGATTCATGCCTGAAAACCCTGGTCAGCAAAGGCCTGATCGGCCGAGACATGGCCAAAGAGAAGGCTAAAAACCCAGAGAACTTCTAGCTTGGCAACCGCCGCCGCAAGGCGCGCGTTGCACCGCTGGAATGTCGGCAGCTTAGCCGCCGACCGAAACAACACGCAGCAACGAGGCGGTCGCAAGGCTGCCTCGCTGGATAAATGGTAATGAACGTGCCAGCGGCAGTCGGCTGCAGGTGCAATCTGGTGTAAGGCGAGAGACCCATGGACTTTGAAAAACTATTACGTCTGATGGTCGAAAAGGGCGGCTCCGATCTTTTCATTACAGCCGGTATTCCGCCATCGATGAAGGTCAATGGCAAAATCTTGCCGATCACCAAAACGCCGATGTCACCCGAGCAAACCCGTGAAACAGTGCACGCGGTCATGAATGACCAGCAGCGCCGTGACTTTGCCGAGAACCATGAGTGCAACTTTGCAATCAGCGCTCGCGGAATCGGGCGTTTCCGGGTGAGTGCCTTCTACCAGCGCAACCTGGCTGGCATGGTGCTACGCCGCATCGAAACCAACATCCCTACGCTCGAAGAGTTGAAACTGCCGGAAGTGCTGAAAAAACTGGCCCTGACCAAGCGCGGTCTGGTGTTGTTTGTGGGCGCTACCGGTACCGGTAAATCGACCTCGCTGGCGGCGATGATTGGTTATCGCAACAAGAACAGCAGCGGCCACATCATTTCCATCGAAGACCCGATCGAATTCATTCACCAGCACCAGAATTGCATCGTCACTCAGCGCGAAGTCGGCATCGATACAGAATCGTTCGAAGTGGCGCTGAAAAACACCCTGCGCCAGGCACCGGATGTGATCTTGATTGGTGAGGTGCGCTCGCGTGAGACCATGGATCACGCCGTCGCATTCGCCGAAACCGGCCACCTGTGTCTGGCCACATTGCACGCCAACAACGCCAACCAGGCGCTGGACCGGATTATCAACTTCTTCCCGGCAGACCGGCAAAGCCAGGTCTGGATGGACCTGTCGCTTAACCTCAAAGCCATTGTCGCCCAGCAATTGATCCCGACACCGGACGGCAAAGGCCGCCGCGCGGTGATTGAAGTGCTGATCAATACGCCGCTGGCAGCCGACCTGATCCGCAAGGGCGAAGTGCATCAGCTCAAGGAGTTGATGAAGCGTTCTTCGGAGCAGGGCATGCAGACGTTCGATCAGGCTCTGTACAAACTCTACAGCGACGGTGAAATCACTTACGAAAACGCCTTGGCCTATGCCGACTCGGCGAACGACTTGCGCCTGATGATCAAGCTGGCTTCCGAGGGGGACGGCGATCATTTGTCGAGTCTCACCGAAGGCTTGTCGCTTGAAGTCAGTACCGATGATCCGGGCCGTCGCTTTCGCTGATTCGCGTTAGCCGCTGGTTTTCAGACCGCTCGCTCTGTGCGCATGGGGCGGGCGTTTAGCGGGGGCCAGATTTGGGTTTGCGGCGGTTCTCGCGTAGATTGTTGTTCAGGATAATCATGCCAGCAGGAGGCATTCATGCAGCAACAAGACACGCACAGCAAGACAATCGGCTACCTGTTGTGGATCTTCGGTTTTCTCGGCGCGCACCGTTTCTATTACGGCAAGCCGGTCACCGGAACCATCTGGTTTCTGACATTTGGCCTGTTGTTTGTTGGGTGGATCATTGACCTGTTCCTGATCCCGTCGATGGACAAGGAAGCCGACTTGCGATTTACCGCAGGGGAAACCGATTACACCGTCTCGTGGATTCTGCTGACCTTCCTCGGGGTCTTCGGTGTGCACCGCATGTACATGGGCAAATGGATCACCGGGATCATCTATCTGTGCACAGGTGGCTTGTTTCTCATCGGGGTGTTGTATGACTTCTGGACGCTGAATACCCAGATCACCCTGAAAAACTCCGAGCGCAGCTGATTCCCGCGTTCCATTGAGCTAATCAAACCCCGCTGAATCAGCGGGGTTTTTTGTTTAAGCGCGCAACTACGGCTGCTGAGTCAAGCGCATCAGACCGACTTCGGGTTCTGCGCTTATCCAGTGCTGGCTCACGGTCCAGCCTGCTTCGGCGGCCATTGCGCTGAAGGACTCAAGGGTGAATTTATGTGAGCACTCGGTATGCAGGCGCTCATTTTTAGAGAAGATGTAGCGTTGACCGGCTATTTCCACGCACTGATCGATAAGGCTTTGCAGGTGCATTTCCATGCGCTGGTGTTCGGGGTTCCACAGCGCAACGTGGGCAAAGTTTTCCAGGCAGAAATTGGCGCCCAGTTCACGGTTAATGCGGGTCAGCAGGTTTTTATTGAAAGCCGCCGTCACGCCGCCAGCGTCGTCATAGGCTGCCTCAAGTATGTGGCGGTCTTTGACCATATCCACGCCGACAATGAATTGCCCGTTAGCACCCAGCAGGCGTTTTGCCGACTTGAGAAATTCAATCGCCTGACTGCGAGTGAAGTTGCCGATGGTTGAGCCGGGGAAGAACCCGACTTTGGCCATTGCGGCTACTTGTTCTGGTAACTCGACCGGCTCGGTGAAGTCTCCCGTTTGGGCGATTACCGGCAGGTCCGGGTAGCGCTTATTAAGGCGTTGGGTCGCATGTTCAAGTGCATCGGGGCAAATGTCGATGGGAACATAAGCGCCCAGTTGCGGCGTTGCATCCAGCACCAGACAGGTCTTTTCGCTGGCGCCGCTGCCGAATTCAATCAACGCGCTGCCGCTGGCAATGGTGGTTGATATTTGCTCAGCAATCTCGCTCAGTAGTCGCGTCTCGGCGCGGGTGGGGTAGTACTCGGGTGTTTTACAAATCGCCTCGAATAGCGCGGAGCCCTTGGCGTCATAAAAATATTTAGGTGAAAGCGCTTTGGGTTTTGCGCTGAGCCCCTGTTGTACGTCGCGCAAGAACTCGTTATTGGGTTTTGTGTGTCGCTGGTGGGGTTGAATATCCCGGGCCAATCGCAGCCCCGACAACATCCAGCGCTTATCGGCATGGAAGAAGTTGCGATAGCTCAAGCGCGTATGGCCGGGGCTGCTGAACGCGCTGCCGCCCCGTAAAACCATCTGGTTGATCATGAACTTGCCGTTGTATTCGCCCACAGCGCCAGGGGCCGGATTAAAGCCGGGATAGGCGCTGTAATGGCTTTGCGTCCACTGCCAAGCGACGTCATCCACTTGTTGCAACATGCCCGCCTGGGCGGCTACTTCCCATTCTGCTTCAGTCGGGAGGCGGGCGTTGACCCAGCAGGCGAAGGCGGTCGCTTCGTGGTAGCTGATGTGCGTCACGGCGTCGTCCGGATTAATGGGCTGCATGCCCCTTAAAGTCATCTGGCTCCAGCCGTGCTCATCGTGATGCCAGTACAGCGGGGCTTTCCAGCCTTGGCTTTGCACGCAATCCCAGCCTTCTGAGAGCCACAAATCCACTTGCTGGTAGCCGCCGTCCGCGATAAATGCCAGCCATTCACCGTTTGTCACCAGCCGGTCACTGATCTCGAAGGGCTGTAAGTACGTGGTGTGGCGCGGGCTTTCATTGTCGAAGGCAAAGGCGTCATCGGTGTGGCCAATATCCAGAAGGCCGCCAATGTGTTGTTTGAAACGCCCGGGGCCGGCGCGGGTGGGCTCTGGCCACTGCGGGTTATAGGCGGGTTTGAGGGGCGAGGTGTTGAACAGGTGGAGTATGTCCATGAGCAGCAGTTCCTGGTGCTGCTCCTCGTGTGCCAGCCCGAGTTCAACTAACTGGCGCGTGGCGTCATCGAGTGAGGTTTGCAGCAGAACGCTCATTTGCCTGTCGACATGTTTGCGGTAGGCAATGACTTCGCTGATGGCGGGGCGGGTCAGCAAGCCGCGATGGGGCCTGGGATGGCGGGGGCCGACGGCTTCGTAATAGGAGTTGAACAGGTAGCAGAAGGTGTCATCGAAAATCTTGTAGCCTTTGAGCTGCGGGCTGAGCAGAAAGGTTTCGAAGAACCAGCTGGTATGGGCGATGTGCCATTTACTCGGGCTGGCATCAGGCATGGATTGCACAACCATGTCTTCCGGCTCCAGCGGGGCGATCAGGGTTTCGGTTCGGCGCCTGACCTGCAGGTAATAGTCGAGTAGCGCATTGGGGGCTGGCTTTGGGGTCAGTACTCTTAATGTGCTGCTCATCAACTATCTGCTCCGTGCTGCGGCTAGAGGGAAGAACTGTTGAGGCGGGCCGAGCGGCGGTGTTACCGCGTTTAGGCCTATCTTTTATGTTGTTGTCTGCCTGATGCTCAATGATTAAGCGTAATTCACGACAGTTTTATGTCTGACGCAGATTTGTTCAGAGAGTTCGATGTTGCGACGGCTGGCATCAAACTTAGCGTGTAGGCGGGTTTGGCAAATAAGACGATTTGCCGGGGAGATAAAAGCAGAAACCCACTCGGGAGTGGGTTTCTGGTGTGCGCAGAGGTTGGAAGCGTAAGGCTTACGCCTGATAGCTGATGTGCCCGTCTACCAGCGTGTAGCGCACGGCGCTCGGCAGGCAGTGGCCCATGAACGGGCTGTTGGCGCCTTTGGAGAACCACGTATCACCGGCCAGTGTTGAGGCGTTCGGGTCGAACAGCAGAACATCGGCGGGTTCACCGGCGGCCAGCCTGCCTGCTGGCAGGCCAAGCGCCTGCGCCGGACCGCTGCTGAGGCGGGCGATCAGCTCTGGCAGTTCCAACACGCCGTCCTGCACCAGGCTCATGGCCAGTGGCAGCATCAGCTGCACGCTGCTGATGCCCGGTTCGGTGGCGGCAAACGGTGCGCGTTTGGCGTCGGCTTCGTGCGGCTGGTGATGGCTGGCGATGGCTTGAATGGTGCCGTCCTTGACCGCCTGACGCAGGCCGTCGCGGTCTGCACGGGTGCGCAGTGGCGGCATAACGTGATACAGGCTGGAGAAGCCGAGCAGCGAATCGTCAGTCAGAATCAGCTGGTACAACGCCACGTCGGCCGTCACTTTGAGGCCGCGCGCTTGTGCTTCGGCAATCAACTGGGCGCCACGGGCGCTGGTCAGTTGGCTGAAATGCGCGCGTACGCCGGTTTGTTCGACCAGCAACAAGTTGCGGGCGAGGGCTACGGTTTCAGCGGACTCCGGGATACCGACCAAACCGAGGAAGCTGGCGGTCGGGCCTTCGTGGGCGAGGCCGCCTTCTGCCAGATCGTGATCCTGCGAGTGGAAAATCACCGTCAGGTCGAAGGTGGCGGCATATTCCATGGCGCGGCGCAGGGTGCGGTTGTTGCGGAAGCAATCCAGGCCGTTGCTGAATGCCACGCAACCGGCATCACGAAGGGCAACCAGTTCGGCCAGTTGCTCGCCTTCGAGGCCTTTGCTCAGCGCGCCGACCGGGAAGACCTTGGTGTGGCCCGCTTCACGTGCGCGTTCGAGAATCATCTCGGCGACTGCCGGTGTGTCCAGAATCGGCTTGGTGAAGGGCGGGCAGCACAGGCTGGTAACGCCGCCCGCAGCCGCCGCCAGGGTTTCGCTGGCAATGCTGCCTTTGCGGCTGTAGCCGGGTTCGCGCAGCGCTGCGTTAAGGTCAACCAGGCCCGGTGTTGCTATCAGGCCATCAGCCTCGATGGTTTGTTCGGCGTCGAAACCTGCGGGCGCATCACCGATGGCTGCGATCTTGCCGCCTTCGATGTAGATATCGCTGATTTGGTCCAGGCCGCTGTTGGGGTCAATTACGCGGGCGCCGAGGATACGGGTACGCATCAGTTCTGCTCCTCGCTTTCTTGATCAAGTAGTCGCTGGGTTTTCTGGCCGCTCATGGCCATTGAGAGCACGGCCATGCGGATGGCGATGCCGTAAGTGACCTGATTGAGAATCACCGACTGCGGGCCGTCGGCCACCGCCGATTCAATTTCAACGCCACGGTTGATCGGCCCCGGGTGCATGACCAGCGCATCGGGTTTGGCCAGCTTGAGGCGCTGCTCGGTAAGGCCGAACAGGCGATAGAACTCACCTTCGCTCGGCAACAGGCCGCCCTGCATGCGCTCGCGTTGCAGGCGCAGCATGATCACCACGTCGACATCTTTGAGGCCGGTGGCCATGTCGCTGTAGGTCGTCACGCCGTATTGCTCGATGCCAACCGGCAGCAAGGTTTTCGGCGCAATCACGCGAATATCCGGGCAGCCCAGGGTTTTCAGCGCGAGCATGTTCGAACGCGCAACACGCGAGTGCAGGATGTCGCCGACGATGGCAACCGAGAGATTCTCGAAGCTGCCCTTATGCCGGCGAATCGTCAGCATGTCGAGCATTGCTTGCGTCGGGTGGGCGTGTCGGCCGTCGCCGCCGTTGATGATGGCGACGTTGGGGCACACGTGCTCGGCAATGAAGTGCGCCGCGCCGGAATCGCTGTGGCGCACCACGAACATGTCAGCCGCCATCGCCTCAAGGTTGCGCAGGGTGTCGAAAAGCGACTCGCCCTTGCTGGTTGATGAGGTCGATACGTTGAGGCTGATGACGTCGGCAGACAAGCGCTGCGCCGCCAGCTCAAAGGTGGTGCGGGTACGTGTCGAGTTCTCGAAGAATACGTTGCACACGGTCTTGCCGCGCAGCAGCGGAACCTTCTTTACAGCGCGGTCGCCCACTTCGAGGAACGAGTCGGCGGTATCGAGAATTTCTGTCAGCAGTTCGCGGGGCAAGCCGTCGATGGACAAAAAGTGCTGCAACTGACCGTTGTCATTCAGTTGCAGGGAGCGCTTGGCGTCTAGGGGCGTCATCGCGGGGATCTCAGTTGGCGAGCGATTGCAGCTCGAGGTTAAGCGGTGTTGGGCCGGTCAATTTTACTCGTTGCTGCGCGGGCAGAGACAAGGTGGCGCCGACAATGTCAGGCCGGATTGGCAGGTCATGCGCGGTCAGGTCGAGCAGGCAAACCAAGGTAATACTAGCTGGACGACCGTAATCGAACAGTTCATTCATCGCCGCGCGAATGGTCCGCCCGCTCATCAGTACGTCGTCTATCAGCACCAGATGTTGACCTTCGACGTCGAACGGAAGTTCGGACGGTTTGACTTGCGGGTGCAGGCCGTTCTGGGTGAAATCGTCGCGGTAGAACGACACATCGAGAATACCCATCGGCTCAGTGCTGCCGAGGGTTTCCATGAGTGCCTGAGCAACCCAGACGCCGCCCGTGCGGATGCCGATAAAGCGCGGGGTGCTGATTTGTCGCGCATTAAGGTGGCGAATCAGCGCCGTGGCCATTTCCGGCAGCAGTTGTGCAGGTGACGGTAAATTCATATGAAGCTCCTTGATGGCCGAGCGAGCTCAGCCGCAAATATGCGCTTGCATCCAACCTTCGAGTACCAGCGCGGCTGCCAGTGCGTCGACAGGTCGTTCGCGGTAGCCGCTGTTCTGGCCTTGCTGCAGGCGTTCGCCCTTGGCGGCGTAAGTAGTCAGGCGTTCATCGTGCGTGTGTACCGGCAGATTGAAGCGGCCATTGAGGCGGCGGCCAAACTTTTCGGCGCGCTCGCTCATGTCACTGGGTGAGCCGTCCATGTTCAGCGGCAGGCCCACCACGATCGCATCGGGCTGCCATTCGCGGATCAGCGCTTCGACCTTTTGCCAGTCCGGCACGCCATTTTGCGCTTTTAGCACGCACAATTCGCGCGCCTGGCCGGTGATTGGCTGGCCAACCGCGACACCAATCTGTTTGGTGCCGTAATCAAAGCCCAGCAGCAGGCGCAGTGGTTTAGGCTCGGCCATCAGGCGTGTCCAGCTTGCGAGGTGAGCAGGCTCAGGTTGACCCCGAGGTGCGCCGCCGCAGCATCAAGGCGCTGATCGTAAGGCATGTCGAACAGGATGCCGGCATCAGCCGGGCACGTCAGCCAGGCGTTGTCGGCCAGTTCGGCCTCAAGCTGGCCTGCTTCCCAGCCGGCGTAGCCCAGGGTAATCAGGTATTTGTCGGGGCCGGTTCCGGCGGCAATCGCAAACAGCACGTCTTGCGAGGTGGTCAGGCCCAGCTCACCGAGGTCGAGAGTGGCCTGAAAGTTCAGGCCTACAGGGTGCAGAACGAAGCCGCGGTCTGTCTGTACCGGGCCGCCAGTGAAAATCGGCAGGCTTTGGCAGAGTGCCGGCGGCTCTTTATCCGGGCTCAATTGCTCAAGCACGTCGGCCAGATTCAGGCCGCTCGGACGGTTAATCACCAGGCCCATTGCACCTTGGTCGTTATGATCGACCAGATACGTGACGGTCTGCGCGAAATTGGGATCGCCCATGTGCGGCATGGCGATCAGGAAGTGGTGCTTGAGATTGCTTGGGCTGGCGTCTTTCATGGGCGTTAGCTTAATACTTGAGCGTGAAGGCTGGAAGCACAACAAACCTCAGAGCCGCTACTGCGCGAGGGATTGCGGCGTTGCGCCGCGGCTTAAGCGGCTCAGTCAGCGGTTTAACGCTGAGCGCAGGCCCGGTCGAGCGGCGCGAGTTTTCGCCTGCTCGACCGTCGCGCATCAGGGTTCTTGTGACGGTTAGCGGTTCGCGGCTAGTTGCTCTGCAACCGGTCGCCTTTCTCGAAGCGCCAGGTGCGGATAATTTCCAGCCGGTCGATGTCGATCAGGTCGCCGCTGAACGGTGCAAAGGGCGCGGCCAAGCGAACGATGCGCATGGCGGCCTTGTCGAGCGTCGGTTGGCCGGATGATTCCAGTACCAGCACCTCGTAGAGCGAGCCGTCACGGTTGATCGAGACCAGCAAGCGCAGGCTGCCGTAAATGCGCTTGCGCCGTGCATCGTCCGGGTAGTTCAGGTTGCCAATGCGCTCGACCTTCTTGCGCCACTGATCCTTGTACCAGGCGCCTTTGTCGCGCATGGTCGAGGCGGCGTTAAGGCGCAGAATCTTCGGGCGCTTGGCGTAGGCCTGAACTTCGTTGGCCAGATCCGCTTCGAGGCTGGCAATTTCCGAGGACAATTGTTCGCGGTCAAAGCTTGGTGCCGGCTCGTGGCTGGGCGCCGGTTTGGGCTTTTCACGTTTGACAGGGGTTTTCTGCGGCTGCGGCTTCACCGTGGCGACCGCTGCCTTTGGCGCCTCTTTCGGTGCCGGTGGCGGCTTGGCCACGGTTTTCGGCTGCACCTTATTAACCTTGGTGTCCTGGAAAGGCGCCTTTTCGGTGGTTTTCGGCGCGGCCTTGTGTTCCAGCGTGCCGCTGCCTTGCTGATTGTCCTGGGCGAGGAAGTCCGCCTCTTTGGGCTTGGTTTCGCTCTTGAAGGTTGAAAGGGTGATTTCGAGCGTTTTGCTCAGGGTTTCAGGCTCGACCACCGTGAAACCGACCCCGAGGATCACCGCGATATGCAGCACCGCTGCCAGAAAAAGGGTAAAGCCCAGCCGGTCTGCCGGGCTGGCGCCGGCAGGTGGGAGGCTGGGAATCGGGTCGGTTGCTTTCATTGGCATGTGGCTTGGCTCAGAGTGCCGCGCAGTCTGCCGACTTCGCACCTCGGCCTGCAAGCCTCATGTGCAAAGGTGTTAGCTGGGTCAAGCTTGTGATGACTACTGTGTGGCATTCAGCTTCTTTGCAATCACGTCCATCAGTTGATCGGCAATGCCTGTGTTATACGCGGCATCAATTTCACGAATGCAGGTCGGGCTGGTCACGTTGATCTCTGTCAGGTAATCGCCGATCACGTCCAGGCCCACAAACAGCAAGCCTTTCTCGCGCAGTGTCGGGCCAATGGCCAGAGCAATTTCGCGGTCGCGTTCGCTCAGCGGTCTGGCCTCGCCACGACCACCGGCCGCCAGGTTGCCACGGGTCTCGCCCTGCGCGGGAATGCGCGCCAGACAATAAGGTACGGGCTCGCCGTCGATCATCAGGATGCGTTTGTCACCATCGAGAATCTGCGGGATGTAACCCTGCGCCATGATTTGCTGGGTGCCGTGAGCTGTGAGCGTCTCAAGAATGACTGAAAGGTTCGGATCACCCTCGCGGTGACGAAAAATCATCGATCCGCCCATGCCATCGAGGGGTTTGAGAATGATGTCACGCTGTTCTTTGGCAAACTCGCGCAGAATGTCGGCACGGCGGCTGACAATTGTTGGCGGTGTGAACTGGGGAAACTGCGTTGCAAAGATTTTTTCATTGCAGTCGCGTAGGCTCTGAGGACGGTTGACCACGAGGACGCCATCGGCTTCGGCTTGTTCCAGAAGATAGGTGGTGTACAGGAACTCGTTGTCGAAGGGTGGATCCTTGCGCATCAGGATGACATTAAGGTCAGCCAGCGGCAGGTCCTGCTCCTCGCCCAGTTCGAACCAATGTTCAGGGTCGTTGAATACCTGGAGTGAGCGAAGTCGGGCACGCGCCTGGCCTTTGGCCTGATAAAGGTCCTTTTGCTCCATGTAGAACAGGGACCAGCCACGCGACTCAGCGGCGAGCAGCATGGCCAGAGAGCTGTCCTTCTTGAAGGAGATCTGGGCTATAGGGTCCATGACGATGCCAAGACGAACGGTCATTTAACGGTACTCCGTGTGAGCGGTATGCGCGGGCAGAAAAAGTTGAACAAGTCGCGCCAGAGTGGCGCTGACGAGGCTGACGGTCAAGGAAAAACAGGTTGCACTGTGACGTGTGGATTGCATGAGGAAGAGTGTGCTACAAAGGCCTGACGATCGGGTTGCAGCCCGTCGGTGGCAAGCCTCAGGCACGCTGATGTAACGCAAAAATAATGACTCACCGAGGCGCTAGTAAGCAATCATGGAACAGAATTCCGAGGGTTTAAGGGTGATGGTAATTGACGACTCGAAGACGATTCGTCGAACCGCTGAGACCCTGCTGAAGAAAGTAGGTTGTGAAGTAATCACGGCTGTTGACGGGTTTGATGCCCTGGCCAAGATCGCAGATACACATCCGAGCATTATTTTTGTCGACATCATGATGCCGCGACTGGATGGTTATCAGACCTGCGCCTTGATCAAGAACAACAGTGCTTTCAAGTCCACTCCGGTGATCATGCTGTCGTCCAAAGACGGCCTGTTCGACAAGGCCAAAGGGCGCATCGTCGGCTCTGATCAATACCTGACCAAACCCTTCAGCAAAGAAGAGTTGCTTGGGGCGATCAAAGCACACGTACCGGCATTTGTTCCGGTGGATCAAGCTTCCTGACGTCCAGCCGCAAGGCTGTAGATGTCACTTTATGTATTAGGAATACCATGGCTCGAATTCTGATTGTTGATGACTCGCCGACCGAGATGTACAAACTGACTGCCATGCTCGAAAAGCATGGTCATCAGGTACTCAAGGCAGAAAATGGCGCGGATGGCGTAGCACTTGCTCGCCAGGAAAAACCCGATGCGGTGTTGATGGATATCGTCATGCCGGGCCTGAATGGCTTCCAAGCGACCCGTCAATTGACCAAGGATGCGGAAACCAGTCACATCCCTGTGATAATTGTGACTACAAAAGACCAGGAAACCGATAAGGTCTGGGGTAAGCGTCAAGGGGCCAAGGATTATCTGACCAAGCCCATTGAAGAAGACACCCTGATTAAAACGCTTGCTGCGGTATTGGCCGGTTAATTCCGTGCTGGGCTGACTATAAACAAAACAAGGCCGCGGTTTGCATGTCGGACACACCCTTCCAGCTTCTCTACCAACTTGATCAGCGTTGTCGGGCGCTGGCGGCGGGCCTGCCTTTGCAGCAAGCCCTCGTCCAGACCTGGAGTGGCATTGGCTTTCGTATGGGGGAGCGCTACTTTGTGGCGCCCATGGGCGAGGTCAGTGAAGTGCTGCACGAACCAAGACACACCCTGCTGCCCGGCGTGAAAAGCTGGGTTAAAGGTGTGGCAAACGTGCGTGGGCGGTTGTTGCCGGTTATGGATCTTTGCGCCTACTTCGGCAATGAACTGACCGCGCACCGCAAGCAGCGGCGAGTGCTGGTGGTTGAACATCAGCAAGTGTTCGCCGGCCTCACGGTCGACGAAGTGTTCGGTATGCAGCATTTTCCAGTGGATGCGTTTCGTGAAGAAATGCCGCCACTGGAAGCGACAATTCAGCCGTTTATCCACGGCGTCTTTCAGCGCGAGCAACCCTGGCTGGTGTTCAGCCCATATGCGCTGGCGCAGAGTCAGGGTTTTCTTGACGTAGCCTATTAAAAAGATTTTCGGTTGGGTCGGCTTTGCCGGCCTTTTGGCGTTACATGGGAACCGTAGTGCGGTAGGTCCAGGCGGGGGCCAGATAATGAAAAAACAAAACACAGGCAATTTATTGGCGGGTACACGCAGCAGTACATTGATTGCAGGGCTGTTTATCGTCCTGATCGTCTCAATCGTGCTGTTGTTTGCCAACTTCGCATACCTCAACACTCAGGCCAACTACGACACTGAGTACATCAGTGACTCGGGTGAGCTACGGGTTCTTTCGCAACGTATCGCCAAGAACGCCACCGAAGCGGCGGCGGGTACACCGGCTGCGTTCGGTTTGCTGCGCGATGCACGCAACGACTTCTCCAAGCGCTGGAGCAACCTGACTGACGGTAACGCCGAGACCGGCCTGCCTCCAGCACCGGAAGCGGTCGCCGGGCAGATGGCGGCTGTGCAGCAGGATTGGGACACGCTGAAGAAAAACACCGACGCCATTCTGGCCAGCGAACAGACAGTACTGTCGCTGCACCAGGTAGCGGCCACGTTGGCCCAAACCATTCCGCAGTTGCAGGTTGAGTACGAAGAAGTCGTCGACATTCTTCTGCAAAGCGGCGCACCGGCGGCTCAGGTTTCGGTCGCTCAGCGTCAGTCGCTGTTGGCAGAACGTATTCTCGGTTCGGTTAACAAGGTACTGGCCGGTGATGCCGACTCGGTACAAGCCGCCGACATGTTCGGCCGTGACGCCAGCCTGTTCGGTCGCGTATTGAAAGCCATGACCGACGGCAACCAGGCCATGGAAATCACCCGGGTTAGCGACCGTGAAGCATTGGATCGTCTTGGTGAGATTTCTGAGCTGTTCGAGTTCGTTTCCGGTTCGGTGGATGAGATTCTCGAAACCTCGCCAGAACTGTTCCAGGTTCGTGAATCGGCCAACACCATCTTCAGCGGTTCGCAAACCCTGCTCGATAAGGCATCCGACCTGTCGCAAGGCTTCAACAACCTGCAGAGCGCCCGTTCGCTCAATACTCTGATCGGTTATGTGCTGGGTGCTCTGGCACTGGGCTCGATCATCTTGATCGGTATCGTCATGGTTCGCTCGACCAACCAGCGACTGGCTGAAACCGCCGAGAAAAACGAACGTAACCAGGCGGCGATTTTGCGTCTTCTCGACGAAATTGCTGACCTCGCAGACGGTGACTTGACGGTAGCGGCAACGGTAACCGAAGACTTTACCGGTGCGATTGCCGACTCCATCAACTACTCGATCGACCAACTGCGTGACCTGGTAGCAACCATCAACCTGACCGCCGTTCAGGTAGCCGGTGCTGCTCAGGAAACCCAGTCGACAGCCATGCATCTGGCTGAAGCATCCGAACACCAGGCGCAGGAAATTGCCGGTGCATCGGCGGCGATCAACGAGATGGCGGTGTCGATTGACCAGGTATCGGCTAACGCCTCCGAATCTTCTGCGGTAGCGGAACGTTCGGTAGCCATCGCCAACAAGGGTAACGAGGTGGTGCACAACACCATCACCGGCATGGATAACATCCGTGAGCAGATCCAGGACACCTCGAAGCGTATTAAGCGCCTCGGTGAATCGTCCCAGGAGATTGGTGACATCGTTAGCCTGATTAACGACATTGCCGACCAGACCAACATTCTCGCCCTTAACGCTGCAATTCAGGCCTCCATGGCCGGTGATGCAGGCCGAGGCTTCGCCGTAGTAGCGGACGAAGTACAGCGACTGGCGGAACGTTCATCGGCTGCAACCAAGCAGATCGAGGCACTGGTTAAGACCATTCAGACCGACACCAACGAGGCTGTTATCTCGATGGAGCAAACCACGTCTGAAGTGGTACGTGGAGCACACCTGGCGCAAGACGCCGGTGTGGCACTGGAAGAGATTGAGAAAGTATCCAAGACCCTCGCGGCCTTGATTCAGAACATCTCCAACGCTGCCCGCCAGCAGGCTTCTTCGGCGGGTCATATCTCCAACACCATGAACGTGATTCAAGAGATCACCTCGCAGACCTCGTCCGGTACCACGGCTACTGCTAAGAGCATTGGTAATCTGGCGAAGATGGCCAGTGAGATGCGTAACTCGGTTTCTGGCTTCACCCTGCCAGAAGGTGAAGAGGTATAAGCCTCGACCGAACCGGGTATCGGTGCAGCCCTATGAGCGAGAGCCACGTCATGCAGTCACGTGTCTGGTCCTTACAACCCTTGGCGGATATGACCGCCAAGGAGTTTCAAGACTGGCAGGCTTTGCTGGAAGAGCGGGTTGGCATTGTTCTTAACGAGCAGCGCCGATCCTTCCTGCAGACCAATCTCGCGACGCGCATGCGTGAAGTGGGTGTGGCTGATTATGCGACCTATTATCAGCAGGTTACGGATGGACCGCGCGGCGCAGTCGAGTGGTCGCATTTGCTCGATCGGCTGACTGTTCAGGAAACCCGTTTCTTTCGTCACCCGGCGTCTTTTGCGACGCTCGAAAGCTATTTGCAGCAGCGTCAATCGGCAGGTCTGAACAAACCACTGGACTTGTGGAGTGTCGGTTGCTCGAGTGGTGAAGAAGCCTATTCGATGGCGATGGTGGCCAGCCAGGTGTTGAGTGGCACGGAGCAGGCCGGACAGTTTGCTGTGACGGCTACTGATATCAGCATGAGTGCGCTGGCCAAGGCGCGTGAGGCGGTTTATTCGGCGCGCCGGCTTGAGCAGGTAAGCACTGAGTTGCGTGAGCAGTTTTTCACGACCGAGGCAGAGGGTCGTTACAAAGTTATCCCGGCACTGGCGGCAAGGGTGTGCAGCGCCCGGCTCAATGTGCTGGACCTGGCGAAAGCGCCAATGTCTGGAATGGACGTCATTTTTTGCCAGAACTTATTGATCTATTTTCGTCGCTGGCGCCGTCGCGAGATTCTTAATCGACTCGTGGAGTGCCTGGCACCCGGTGGTTTGTTAGTGATTGGTGTAGGCGAAATGCTTGATTGGCAGCACGCAGATTTGCAGGCGCTGGCCGATGAGCGAGTTTTGGCATTTACCCGTAGAGCCTAATTTATGAGTGATCGGCACGACTATGTTGCCCTGGAATGGGTAAAAGGCGAAATCGCAGAAACCCTCAAGCAGGCCCGTCAGGCCCTTGAAGGTTATGTCGAGAATCCGCAGGACCCCACGCGGATGCGCTTCTGCCTGACCTATATCCATCAGGTGCAGGGCACCTTGCAGATGGTCGAATTCTACGGTGCAGCGTTGCTCGCCGAAGAAATGGAGCAGCTCGCCCGGGCATTGATGGACGGTCGTGCAAGCAATCAGGGCGAAGCCCTTGAAGTGCTGATGCAGGCTATTTTGCAGCTGCCGGTTTACCTCGACCGCATCCAGACGGCTCGCCGCGATCTGCCAGCCGTAGTATTGCCATTACTCAACGATTTGCGTTCGGCACGCGGCGAGAAGCTGCTGTCGGAAACCAGCCTGTTTGCCCCCGACCTGTCGACCCACGTCCAGCCGCTCTCTGCGCAGGCGCTGGCGGCGATCGACTCCGGTGAATTCACTCAATTGCTGCGCAAGTTACGGCAGATGTTGCAGTTGGCACTGGTCGGGGTTTTCCGCGATCAGGACATGCCAACCAACCTGGGTTACATGGCGCGGGTTTTTGCCCGCCTCGAAGTGCTCTGCAAGGATTCCCCGCTGGGTGATCTCTGGCCCATCGCCTCGGCAGTGGTCGAAGGTCTGGCCAGCGGCGACATCAGCAATGGCTCGTCGGCGCGCATGTTGTTGCGTGAAGTCGACAAAGAGCTCAAGCGTCTCTTCGAAGAAGGGCCGGCCGGGATGAATCAGGCGGCGCCTGATGAGCTGACCAAGAATTTGCTGTTCTATGTGGCCAAGATCCAGCCCAACGCGGCACTTGGCGCCGCCCCGCGGGCGGATACACCAAAGATCAATGCGGTTAAATCGCGCTATGGTCTTAGCGACGCATTCCCGGATACCGCCACGGTGGATCAGGAACGGGCGATTCTGGCAGGCCCAGATCGTGACGCCATGCGTTCGGTGGTGGGCGCGTTGTGTGAAGAGCTGGTGCGGGTCAAAGACAGCCTCGATCTGTTTGTGCGCAGCGACCGTGCACAGGTCGGCGAGCTTGTCAGCCTCAAGCCTGCGCTCAAGCAGGTAGCCGACACCTTGGCCGTGCTTGGCTTTGGCCAGCCGCGAAAAGTCATCATTGATCAGATTGAAGTGATCGAAGCGCTTGCGCAGGGCAGCCGCGCGCCCAGCGATCCGGTGTTGATGGATGTGGCGGGTGCGCTGCTCTACGTCGAGGCTACGCTCTCGGGCATGGTCGGGCCCAGCAACGAAACACTCAACGAGACCAGCC
The DNA here is from genome assembly GCF_013277615.1 of Pseudomonas sp. MS19. Taxonomy (NCBI): domain Bacteria; kingdom Pseudomonadati; phylum Pseudomonadota; class Gammaproteobacteria; order Pseudomonadales; family Pseudomonadaceae; genus Pseudomonas; species Pseudomonas sp. MS19. The sequence continues at coordinate 26,723 of NZ_VBTO01000003.1, forward strand.
AGTTACCGGTTAACGATATCGGCCAGATTCATCAGGTCGTCATCAAGGAAGCACGCAACGCGCTGGAACAAGCCAAAGACGCGATCATCGAATTTATCGCCTCGCAGTGGAACCATGAATATCTTGCGCGCGTGCCCGAGCTGTTGAATCAGGCGCGTGGTGCGCTTTCGATGATCCCGCTGGACCGTGCTGCGCAGTTGTTGAGCGCCTGCAATCAATACATCGAAGAGCAACTGCTGGCGCGCAAGAACGTGCCCAACTGGCAGGATCTCGACACCCTGGCCGACGCCATCACCAGCGTCGAATACTACCTTGAGCGCCTGAATGATGATCACTCGACCCAGGGTGAGCTGATTCTGGATGTCGCCGAGGAAAGCCTGCAATCGCTGGGCTACTCGCTCGGCACGCCATTGCCAGTTGCCCAGGCGTATGCGGCGGAGATCACGCCGGATGCCGCGTGGCTCAACCCGCTTGATGAAATTGAGGTGCTCAACGAGGCGGATGATCAGCCGCTGGAGAGTGATGAGAGCGAGTTGCTGCTCGATGAACCTGTCGCGCCAACTGAAGAGCTTATCGAGCTGAGCGGGTTTGAAACACTTGAAGAGCTGGACCTGAGCGACATCGAGCTGCCTGCTTCGGAGGAGGAAGGCTTCTCCCTGCCGGTGCTGGAACTCGATGAACAGCCGCTGCCGCTCGATGAGTCTCAGCCGCTGAGCATTGATCAATTCGATAATCCGCTGCAGTGGGATGAAGCCGAGCTGGCTTCTATGCAACTGCCGGATGTGCAGCTGCCACGCGCACCGCAACCAGCAGACGAAGCGCCGGATAGCGAGAAAACCGTCACCATGGCGGATGTCTTGGCTACTCCGACGCAGGCCATCAACCCGCCGGCGTCCGATATCCCGCTGAGCCTGTTGGCGCCGCCCGCCGATGAAGAGCCTGTTGATGAAGAGTTGCTGGAAGTCTTCATCGAAGAAGCTGGCGAGGTGCTGGAAACCATCGCCGAGTACCTGCCCAAGTGGCAAGCCGACAGCAATGACAGCGAGGCGCTGGCTGAATTGCGCCGGGCTTTCCATACGCTCAAAGGCAGCGGCCGCATGGTTCGCGCGTTGGTCATTGGCGAGTTGGCCTGGTCGATTGAAAACATGCTCAATCGCGTGCTCGACCGCAGCATTGAACCGAACAAAGACGTACAGCAGGCCGTGGTCAGCGTTGTTGAGGTGATGCCCGAACTGGTCGGCGAGTTTGCCGACAGGCGCCAACGTCAGCGCGACGATGTGGATGCGCTGGCCGCCAACGCACACGCACTGGCGAAAGGCTTGCCTGCGCTGATTCAAGATATAGAACTGACGCCGCCGGCGGAAACCGCTGCCGATCAGCCTGCAGTCGTTGACGCTGAGGAAGATTCGCAAGACGCCCCTGAGTTTGATCTGCAGGAAATTGAGCTGGATGCCTCCAGCGCGCCAATGCCTGAGCAAGCTGAGCCGGACGAGCAGGCCGCATCCCGCGCGGAAGCTCTCGATCCGCAATTGCTCGAAATATTCCGCAACGAGGCGCAAGCGCATCTCGACACCTTGGAGCAGTTCCTCGCCGATTGCGCGCGTGAAGTGCCGCAGCCGGTGACAGATGACTTGCAGCGCGCCATGCACACGCTCAAGGGCAGCTCCTACATGGCAGGCATTCTGCCAGTGGCGGAGATTGCCGCGCCGCTTGAGAAAATGCTCAAAGAGTTCAAGGTCAATCTGATCGAACTGGACATGGCCGATGCCGAGTTGCTGACCCGCGCGGGCGAACTGTTCCGGCTCGGTCTGGCGCAACTCGACAGCGATCCGCTGGCCGAATTGCCGGGTGCCGCTGAGTTCATCGAACGTGCTCAGCAACTGCATCAGGAACGCCTGAATGCGGCGCAACTCAACCAACCGACTTCGGCGGAAGGTGAGACGCGTGATCCGCAGTTGATCAATATCTTCCTCGCGGAAGGTATGGACATCCTCATGGATGCCGAGAAGCTGTTGCAGCGCTGGCGCGAACACCCGGCCGAGCGTCAGGAGCTGACAGCTCTGCTGGATGAGTTGACCACGCTGGGCCGTGGCGCCGAAATGGCAGAACTGCCGCAGATAGATGAACTCTGTGAAGCCCTGCTGGATCTGTACGGCGCGGTGGAAGAGAGCAGCCTTGCTGTGAGCGAGCGCTTCTTCTGCGAGGCCGAACAGGCCCACGAAGCGCTGATGAATATGATGGATCAAGTCGCGGCTGGCTTGCAGGTCAGCAGTGAGCCGCAGCGTGTTGCAGCGCTGCGTGAATTGCTCAATGAAGGCCTGAGCCCGGATGCCATCGGCTTGGTTTCGCCAGCGGGCGAGCAGGGCGCACAGGTGATAGAGCTGGACACCGCGACCCGCGACCTCGCCGACTTGCAAGAGCAAGAGCAAGAGCAAGAGCAAGAGCAAGAGCAAGAGCAAGAGCAAGAGCAAGAGCAAGAGCAAGAGCAAGAGCAAGAGCAAGAGCAAGAGCCAGCCAGCGTGGCGCAAGCGCCGGTTGAAGCGGTTGCAGACGCCAGCATGCTCGATGACGAGATGGTCGAGATCTTCCTCGAAGAGGCGCAAGACCTGCTGGAAAGTGCCAGCCAGTCACTGCAAACGTGCCTCACCGAAGGGCCGGACAAAGATGTGCTCGGCTCATTGCAGCGCGATTTACACACCCTTAAAGGCGGCGCGCGGATGGCGCAGATCGCCCCGATCGGTGATCTCGCCCACGAGCTTGAGTTCATCTACGAAGGCATGCTCGACGGCCGTTTCAGCTACTCGAAAACCCTTGATGAACTGCTCACGCAGTGCCATGACCGCTTGCAGCAGTTGGTTGATCAACTGCAAACCCGCGCGCCAATGTCTCAGCCAGACGCGCTGATCGAGGCCTTGCAGAATTACCGTTCAGGCACCACGCCAGAAGCGCCTGAATCGCCTGTGCAAGATGATCAAGACCCAGTAACTCCTGATGTGCAGGTTTCGGACGTGGAAGTGATGGGCGCCACTGCGTCGGGCGTCGATACGTTGGGCGCCATTGCGTCGGGCGTCGAAACGTCGGGCGCGGATGCGATGGGCGCCACTGCGTCGGACGTCACCGCGCCGATCGCCGAAACACCGGATGAACCAGCCCCGGCGCCTGAACCGCAATATCCGGCATCGGCTAACACCGTGACGCTCGACCCTGATCAGGACAGCGAACTGGTCGAAATCTTCCTCGAGGAAGGCTTCGACATCATGGACAGCGCCGGTGCCTCGCTGCAGGACTGGATGAGCCAGCCAGATAACAGCCTGGCGCTGGAGTCGCTGCAACGTGATCTGCACACCCTCAAAGGGGGCGCGCGGATGGCAGAGATCAGCCCAGTTGGCGATCTCGCCCACGAACTTGAATTCCTTTATGAAGGCCTCGCCGGTGGTCAGCTACGCGGCAGTGAAGGGCTGGTAGGTCTGCTGCAGAGCTGCCATGACTCACTCTCGGACATGCTTGAAGCCGTGCGTGAACAACGGCCGGTGCCGGATGGCTTGCAGCTGATCGCCGCTATCAAGCAATACCGCAGCAATCCGGATGAGCAGTTCAGCGTGCCGTCTGCGATAAAGCTCACACCGCAAGCACCGCAAACACCGCAGCCAGTTCCGGCGGGCGAGAGCGACGATATCCTCGATATCTTCCTCGAAGAGGCGGACGACCTGCTGGAAAACATGAGCGAGGCGATTGCCCGTTGGGACGGTGGCCGTGATATCAGCGCCTCGATCGACGATGTCATGCGTATCCTGCACACCCTCAAAGGGGGCGCGCGGCTTGCCGGTCAGGCCGCATTAGGCAATCTGGCTCATGATCTCGAACAGCATTTGAGTGATGCGCAGCAGCAAGGCGAGCCGTGGCCCGAGAGTCTGTTGATTGATGCTCAGTCCGGCTTCGATGGCTTGCAGGCCGAGGTCGAGCAGTTGCGCAGTCAGCTCGATCAAGCGGATCAGGTCAACAATCCGCCAAGCCAGCCTGTTGCGCCTTCGAGTCCGGCGCAGGACGCGGTAGATCTGCCAATAGTGGCTGTAAGTAAGCTCAAGACCGAGCCGGCACCTGCATCCGTCTTGCCATTTGTGCGTCGCAGCCAGCAGGCCGCGCTTGAAGAAACTTCGCGGCGAGCGCCACAGGAGTTCGTCAAGGTTCCGGCCGATCTGTTGGAACAGTTGGTCAACCTGGCCGGTGAAACCTCGATTTTCCGTGGTCGGGTAGAGCAGCAAGTCAGCGATTTCAGTTTCACCCTGAGCGAGATGGACGCAACCATCGACCGGGTGCGCGATCAGTTGCGGCGTCTGGATACAGAAACCCAGGCGCAAATCATCAGTCGTTATCAGGTAGATGCAGAGCGTTCCGGTTACGAAGATTTCGACCCGCTGGAAATGGACCGCTATTCGCAGTTGCAGCAGCTTTCACGGGCTCTGTTCGAGTCGGCATCCGACTTGCTCGACCTCAAGGAAACGCTGGCGCAACGTACCCGTGACGCTGAAACGCTGCTGTTGCAGCAGGCGCGGGTTAACACCGAATTGCAGGAAGGCCTGATGCGTACGCGCATGGTGCCGTTCGACCGTCTGGTGCCACGTTTGCGGCGCATTGTGCGGCAGGTGTCTGGCGAGCTGGGCAAACAGGTCGAGTTCATTGTGGGTAACGCCGACGGTGAAATGGACCGTACCGTGCTTGAGCGCATCGTTGCGCCGTTGGAGCACATGCTGCGCAACGCCGTTGACCACGGTGTCGAGACGGTTGAGAAACGTCGGGCGGCTGGCAAGAGCAAGCAGGGCACAATTCGTTTGAATCTGGCCCGCGAGGGTGGCGATATTGTCATTAGCTTGTCTGATGACGGCGCCGGTATCCAGTTGCCAGCGGTCAAGCGCAAGGCTGTCGAGCGCGGCCTGATGGACGAGGATGCTGACCTCAGCGATTACGAAATACTGCAGTTCATCCTCGAGCCGGGTTTCACCACGGCCGAGCGCGTCACGCAGATTTCCGGTCGTGGCGTGGGCATGGATGTGGTGCATTCCGAGGTGAAACAACTGGGCGGCTCGATGAGCATCGAGTCCACCCTCGGTGTGGGCTCCACCTTCCTGATTCGCCTGCCATTCACCGTGTCGGTTAACCGCGCGCTGATGGTGCTGTCCGGCGAAGACCTGTACGCCGTGCCGCTGAACACCATTGAGGGCATCGTGCGGGTTTCGCCTTACGAGCTGGAAGCCTACTACGCCCCGGATGCGCCACGTTTCGAGTACGCCGGGCAGGCGTATCAGTTGCGCTACATCGGTGACCTGCTGAATAACGGTCAGCAACCGAAGCTGGTCGGCCAGAGCCTGCCGCTGCCAGTGATTCTGGTGCGCTCCAACGAGCACGCGGTCGCGATTCAGGTTGACTCGCTGGCGGGCTCACGGGAAATCGTGGTGAAGAGCCTCGGGGCTCAATTCGCCGGGGTTCACGGAATTTCCGGTGCCACCATTCTCGGTGATGGCCGCGTGGTGGTGATTCTCGATCTGCTGGCGACTATCCGTGCGTTGCACGCGCATCAGCTGAGTAACTCGCCGCGTCGCGTCAGCCAGGTGTTGAGCGCCGAAGAGATAGAGAGCGAGCGGCCGACATTGGTCATGGTGGTCGACGATTCAATCACCGTGCGCAAAGTTACCAGCCGTCTGCTGGAACGCAATGGCATGAACGTGTTTACCGCCAAAGACGGCGTCGACGCGATTTCGCTGCTGCAAGAACGCAAGCCGGATATCCTGCTGCTGGATATCGAAATGCCGCGCATGGATGGCTTCGAGGTCGCCACGCTGGTGCGTCACGACCCGCGCCTGCAGGATTTACCGATTATCATGATTACCTCGCGTACGGGTGACAAACACCGTGAGCGAGCGCTTGGCCTTGGGGTGAACGAATACCTCGGCAAGCCCTATCAGGAGTCTGTGTTGCTGGAGCATATCCAGCGCCTGGCAGGTGACCGGTCGCAGACCGGCCGGGGTGCCATTGATAACGTTACGGATATGCTGACATGACCGGACAACCTTCCGCACGGATAGCGGTAATCGCCGACACCTCGCTGCAACGCCATGTGCTGCAACAAGCACTCACCGGCTTCGGCTATCAGGTCGTGCTCAACAGTGACCCGGCCAAGCTGGACGATGCGGCGCTGGCCGCGTGCGAGGCGGATTTGTGGCTGGTTGATCTGGCGCAGACCGAAGACTCACCGCTGGTTGACGATTTGCTGGAACGCACCGAAGCGCCGGTGTTGTTCGGTGAAGGTCATGCGCCGGAGCGTCACAGCGATAACTACCCGCGCTGGGAGCGTCTGCTGTTCGGCAAGTTGCAAAAACTGGTCGGCAACCCTTCGCAAGGTGTTGGCAATGATTTGCAGGCCTTGCTTGAAGACAGTCCGCGTCCGGCCCGGCTGGAGTTACCCAAAGCCTTGGCGAGCACGCCGCTGCAAGTCGGTGAGCCCGCGCAGCAAGTCTGGCTGCTGGCAGCATCGCTGGGTGGCCCGGAAGCGGTTAAAGCCTTTCTTGATGCATTGCCCGGCGGTTTGCCTGTGGCATTTCTTTACGCACAACACATTGATCCAAGTTTTGAATCGGTGCTGCCGCAAGCGGTTGGCCGGCATAGCCAGTGGCGGGTCACCAATGCCCGCCACGGCGATTCACTGCGTTGCGGCGAGGTGGTTGTGGTGCCCATCAAGCATGAGCTGAGCTTCGCGGCGGATGGCAGCATGGATATCACGTCACGCAGTTGGCCTGAACCGTACAGCCCGTCGATCGACCAGATGATGCTCAATCTGGCCGGGCAATATGCGGCGTTGAGCGGCGCCATCGTATTCAGTGGTATGGGCAGCGATGGCAGTGCCGCGGCTGCGTACATGCAGCGTCAGGGCGGTTTGATCTGGACGCAGCGCGGCGACAGTTGTGTGTGCCCGAGCATGCCGGACAGCCTGCGCGAAGCCGGTTACAGCAAACTCAGCGCCTCTCCGCGTGAGTTGGCCAGCGCGCTGGTGGACCATCTGGCCGAGCAATGCAGTTAATCTGGGCCTGAGCCTAATAGGAAGTATTCATGAGTGAAGTCGCCCCACAAAACGCGGTTGAAAGCCTGACCGGCCTGGTGTTGCCCTTGGCTGACCGGCAGTTGCTGGTGCCCAACGTCGCGTTGGCGGAACTGATTCCCTATCGGGCCCCGCAAACCACGGAAAACCAGCCGGACTGGCTGCTCGGGCGGTTGGCCTGGCGAGATCTGCAATTGCCGATGTTGTCGTTCGAGGCCGCGTCCAACGGGCAGGCAGAACTGGGCTCGGGTGCGCGAGTGGCGGTGCTCAACGCGTTGGGCGGACGCGATAACGTCAAATTCATTGCGCTGGTGCTGCAAGGGATTCCGCGCTCGATGAAGATCGGTGCCGATGTGCCGCGCGCCGATGTTGAGTTGGCGCCTCTGGAGCTGGATGCCGTGCAAATCGGCACTGAGGTGCTGCGCATTCCCGATCTGATAATGCTTGAGCAGAAACTGGCAGACGCCGGGCTTATCTGAGTCGCGTCTGCATCTCTATTCGCGCTGAGTGGCGACTCTCAGAAGTCGCCCCACAACTGTTGCGCCACACTCAGCGCAACGACCGCAGCGGTTTCAGTGCGCAATACCCGTGGGCCCAAACGGGCTGCGTGGTAGCCGCTGGCCTTGGCTTGCTCGACCTCGGCATCCGACAAGCCGCCTTCCGGTCCAATCAGAAATGCCAGACGGCTGGGCGCTGTATGCTCGGTGAGCGCCTGAGCAACTGGATGCAGCACCAGTTTCAAGTCGGCCTCGGTGCTTTGCAGCCACTCATCCAGCGTCACCGGGGCATTGAGTGTTGGCACCACTGAACGCCCGCATTGCTCGCAAGCGCTTATCGCCACCTGCCGCCAATGAGCCATGCGCTTGTCGGCGCGATCATCTTTCAGGCGCACCTCGCAGCGTTCGCTGACAATCGGGGTGATCTGGCTAACGCCAAGTTCAGTGGCTTTCTGGATCGCCCAGTCCATCCGCTCGCCGCGCGACAGGCCTTGGCCCAGATGGATATTCAGCGTCGATTCAGGCATGCCCGGCAAGCATTCGCGCAGCTCCACCGCCACAGTCTTTTTGCCCACCTCGGTGAGTTCACCCAAGTATTCGTTGCCGCTGCCATCAAACAACTGCACCGCATCGCCGACATTGTGACGCAACACCCGCGAAATATAGTGCGCCTGAGCCTCAGGCAATTGATGGTGGCCGACAGACAACGGGGCATCGATAAAGAAACGGGATAGGCGCATGGACTTGGCTGCAAACTGGACGCAAGGACCGCCAGTTTAACGTGTTTGCATTTACCACCGAAACGTAAACCGCAATCCCACGCCGGAAATCAAAAACGGAAATCAAAGGCGGAGGATGGATAGCCCCGAAGGAGGCAATCCGTCACGGCGATGCAAGCATCGCCGCCTCTTCAAACCAAGCCCAAAGCCACATCACAGGCAAACACACAAATGCCCGCAATCCATCGTCAGCCCTGACGGATCAACCTGCGGTTCATCCATCCTCCAAAGGCCAAGCCGGAAATCGAAGTCCGGAGGATGGATAGCCCCGAAGGAGGCAATCCGTCATGGCGGTGCACGCATCGCCGCCTCTTCAAATCAAGCCAAAGCCACATCACAAACCAACACAAAAATTCCCGCAACCCATCGTCAGCCATGACGGATCAACCTGCGGTTCATCCATCCACCAAAGGCCAAGCCGGAAATCGAAGTCCGGAGGATGGATAGCCCCGAAGGAGGCAATCCGTCAGGCGATGCACGCATCGCCGCCTCTTCAACCCAAGCCCTAAGCCACATCACAACCAAACGCACAAATGCCTGCAACCCATCGTCAGTCATGACGGATCAACCTGCGGTTCATCCATCCTCCAAAGACCAGGCCGGAAATCGAAGGCCGGAGGATGGATAGCCCCGCAGGAGGCAATCCGTCATGGCGATCTATGCGATCAACTCAACCCGGATCGCGAAACCCCGGGTAATTGGTATTACCGGTCGGCACGCTGACTGAGGTGCGTGTGGCAATGTCGATGCCTTCGCTGGCGACTTCAGCGAGAAAGTCGATCTGCTCCGGGGTAATCACGTACGGCGGCAGGAAATACACCACGCTGCCCAGCGGGCGCAGCAATGCGCCGCGCTCCAGTGCGTGTTGGTAGACCTTCATGCCGCGACGCTCCTGCCACGGATAGGCCGCTTTGCTGGCTTTGTCCTGCACCATCTCGATGGCCACAGCCATGCCGGTCTGGCGCACTTCGGCAACGTTGGGGTGGTCAGCAAGGTGCGCGGTGGCATCGCCCATACGATTGGCCAGCACCTTGTTGCGCTCGATGACGTTGTCTTCCTCGAAAATATCCAGTGTTGCCAGAGACGCAGCGCAGGCCAACGGGTTGCCGGTGTAACTGTGCGAATGGAGGAAAGCGCGCAGCGTCGAGTAGTCGTCGTAGAACGCCTGATAAACCGTATCGGTGGTCAGACACGCTGCCAATGGCAGATAACCGCCCGTCAGCGCCTTGGACAAGCACAGGAAGTCCGGACGAATCCCTGCTTGTTCACAGGCGAACATGGTGCCGGTGCGGCCAAAGCCGACCGCAATTTCATCGTGGATCAGGTGCACGCCGTAACGGTCGCAGGCTTCGCGCAGCAGCTTGAGGTAGACCGGGTGATACATGCGCATACCACCCGCGCCCTGAATCAGCGGCTCGACAATAACCGCCGCAACCTCATGATGATGCTCGCTGAGAGTTTGCTCCATGCACTGGAACATGTTGCGCGAGTGTTCTTCCCAGCTCATGCCTTCGGGGCGCAGGTAGCAATCCGGGCTGGGCACTTTGATGGTGTCGAGCAGCAATGCTTTATAGGTGTCGGTGAACAGGGCGACGTCACCGACCGACATCGCCGCAACAGTTTCGCCATGGTAGCTGTTGCTCAGGGTGACGAAGCGTTTCTTCTGCGGCTGGCCGACGTTCTGCCAGTAATGAAAGCTCATCTTCAGTGCAATCTCGATGCACGAAGAGCCATTGTCGGCGTAGAACACCCGGTCCAGTCCGGCCGGGGTCATAGCCACCAGTCGCTCGGACAATTCGATCACCGGCTGATGGCTGCAGCCCGCGAGAATTACATGCTCCAGCTGGTCGACCTGATCCTTGATACGCTGATTGATGCGCGGATTGGCGTGACCAAACACGTTCACCCACCAGGAGCTGACTGCATCCAGATAGCGTTTGCCGTCGAAGTCTTCCAGCCAGACCCCTTCGCCGCGCTTGATCGGAATCACCGGCAGGCGTTCGTGATCTTTCATTTGCGTGCAGGGGTGCCAGAGCACAGCGAGGTCGCGCTGCATCCAGTGGTCATTTAAGCTCATTGTTGTGTTCTCCAAATCATCTGCCCCAAGCCTATCAGATGCGTGCGGGCGAGAGGGCATCACGCGCGGCCCTTTAAACACCGGCAAAAAGTGAATTTCTCAGACTTTGTGCTGAACTGAAAATGAAGCTGTGCATCCAATCTGCTCAAGCTGACTGATTGGTTTCACGGATCGTATTTCTCGATATTTCAAAGCAGTATTTTCTGCTTTTAATCGATTGGTTTGTTGCTAATCTTGCGCACAATTATCATTTACATAAATGCGGAGCCTATCAATGCAATGGCGTAACTCTCCAACGCGCTACGGTTTTGTCAGTGTCTCGTTGCACTGGCTGGTGGCGCTGGTGGTGTTCGGCTTGTTTGCGCTGGGTTACTGGATGGTTGGGCTGGACTACTACAGCAGCTGGTACACCAAGGCACCGGACATCCATAAAAGTGTTGGCCTGATTCTCTTCGCAGTCATGGTGCTGCGCGTTATCTGGCGCTGGGTCAGCCCACCGCCTGGCCATTTGGCCAGCCATGGTCCACTGACCCAGAAAGCCACGCGCTTCGGTCATGCCTTTCTGTACCTCGGCTTGTTTGTGTTGATGATCAGCGGATATCTGATCTCCACCGCAGAAGGCCGTGGAATTCCGGTGTTCGGCTGGTTCGAAGTACCGGCAACCCTGACCAGCATCCCCAATCAGGAGGATGTTGCAGGGCTGGTGCATGAGTATTTGGCCTGGGCGCTGGTGATATTCGCTGGCATTCACGGTTTGGCAGCATTGAAGCATCACTTTATTGATCGTGACACGACGCTCACTCGCATGCTGGGGCGTTGATTGGTAACACCATTGGCGCGCTGTGAGCTTTGCGCGCTTATTGAATACAAACACAAGGAGCACACTCATGCTGAAGAAAACACTCGCTGCACTGGCTATTGGCACTGCGTTGTTGGGTGCCGGTCAGGCAATGGCAGCGGATTACGCGCTCGATATCAAAGGTCAGCACGCATTCGTCAACTTCAAAGTTGGCCATCTTGGCTACAGCTATATCTATGGCTCGTTCAAAGAGTTCGATGGCAGCTTCAGCTATGACAGCAAGAACCCGGAAGCCAGCAAGATCAACGTCACCCTGAAAACCGAAAGCGTTGATACCAACAACGCCGAGCGTGACAAGCACATCCGCAGCGGTGACTTCCTCAACGTCAGCAAGAACCCGACCGCTACCTTCGAGTCGACTTCCGTCAAGTCAACTGGCGAAGGCATGGCCGATGTGACAGGTAACCTGACCCTCAATGGCGTAACCAAGCCAGTGGTAGTTGCTGCCAAGTTTGTGGGCGAAGGTGATGATCCGTGGGGCGGCTACCGTGCCGGTTTTGAAGGCACGACCACGATCAAGATGAAAGACTTCAACATCGAAAAAGACCTCGGCCCTGCTTCGCAAGAAGTTGAGCTGATGATCTCTTTCGAGGGCGTGCGCAAGTAAACTGCAGCGCAGAGCTTGAGCTTCAGCCAAACGCCCGGTGCATTGCATCGGGCGTTTTTGCATCTGCGGCGGATGGTTAATCCGCGGGGCAAACCGTCATTACGGTAGTTGGGTTGTCGCGGGCGTGGCGTTTGACGGCAAGGTGCCCATTACCGTGTAGCTGTTTGGTTGAACGTAAATCGCCATGACGGATTGCGGCGGTGCGCCGCTATCCATCCTCCGGTTGCGCGGTGTGTTAATAACATGCACAAACAAAAACGCCGACTCGAAAGTCGGCGTTTTGCTGTTGCAGAAAAGCTAGCCGTTGTCGCGGTTACGCGTCAGCAGTGCAGGCTTTTCGCCACGTGGACGGCTGCTAGGCAGTTGGTCCAACTGCTCTGGCGTTGGCAGGCGATCGCTGCGCGAGCCCTTGTGAATAATCACCGGGACTTTCTCTTGCGGGCGACGGGACTGACCCGGCTCCTGCAATGGACGATCTGCTGCACGATCCAGCGAGCGTGTGGTGTCACGGTCACGTGGCGGACGCGAACGGCCTGAACCACCGCCGTTACGACCTGACGACTGACCACCAGACGAACGCTTGCCTTGTGCGCCATTCGCGCCCGAAGGCTTGCGCGGGCCTTTGCTACGTGGCGCCTGGCCAGGTGTTGCGGCCGCAGCAGCTGCCGGTGCGCCTGGACGACGACCGCGGTTGTGCTGTGGCTTGTTCTGGTGCGGACTTACGTAGTCTGCACGGTTGCCGAAGTTATCAATCTCGTCATCAAGAAACTCGTCCGGCGCGCGGTCTGGAGGTAATGCGGGAATGGCGGCAACGGTGTTCGAGGAGCGGGCGTTGCGAGGCTGTTTGGCGCGGCCGCCAGCCGGGGCTGATTTGGCCCGACCAGAGTCTTTGCCTTTATCGCGACGACCCGAGCCGTGGCGTTCGCCGCCTGTCTTGGCCTCAGCACCGCCGGAGTTGTTGCGTGGGCCGCGCGGTTGGCGTGGCTCACGAACTTCCGGACGTTCGGCTTCAACTTTGCTCACGTCAAAACCGAGCAGATCACCATCAGGGATCTTCTGCTTGGTCATGCGCTCGATGCCTTTGAGCAGCTTCTCTTCGTCCGGAGCAACCAGCGAGATCGCCTCACCGCTGCGACCGGCGCGGCCAGTACGGCCGATACGGTGCACGTAATCTTCTTCAACGTTTGGCAGTTCGAAGTTGACCACGTGCGGCAGTTGGTCGATATCCAGGCCACGCGCGGCGATATCGGTCGCAACCAGTACGCGTACTTTGTTTGCCTTGAAGTCGGCCAGTGCCTTGGTGCGCGCGTTCTGGCTCTTGTTGCCGTGAATCGCGACAGCCGGCAGCGCGTGCTTGTCGAGGTATTCGGCCAGACGGTTGGCACCGTGCTTGGTACGGGTGAAAACCAGCACCTGTTCCCACGCGCCAGCGGTGATCAGGTGAGCGAGCAGGGCGCGCTTGTGGCTGGCCTGCAGGCGAAAAACGCGCTGCTCGATACGCTCGACCGTGGTGTTCGGCGGCGTTACTTCAATGCGTTCCGGGTTGTGCAAAAGCTTGCCGGCAAGGTCGGTGATGTCTTTCGAGAACGTTGCCGAGAACAGCAGGTTCTGACGCTTGGCAGGCAGGCGCGCCAAGACTTTCTTGACGTCGTGGATGAAGCCCATGTCGAGCATGCGGTCAGCTTCGTCGAGCACTAGTGTTTCAACGTGGGACAGATCAATGCTGCCTTGACCGGCAAGGTCGAGCAGGCGACCCGGGCAGGCGACGAGTACGTCAACGCCCTTGGCCAGTGCCTGTACTTGCGGGTTCATGCCAACGCCGCCAAAGATGCAGGCGCTGACGAATTTCAAATCGCGGGCATACAGCTTGAAGCTGTCGTGCACCTGGGCGGCCAGTTCGCGGGTTGGTGTCAGCACCAGAACGCGCGGTTGCTTAGGGCCGTGGCGGTGTTCGCGGTCTGGGTGACCATTAGGGAACAAACGCTCAAGGATTGGCAGTGCGAAACCACCGGTCTTACCCGTACCTGTCTGTGCCGCAACCATCAGGTCACGACCTTGCAACGCGGCGGGGATAGCCCGCTGTTGCACCGGAGTTGGTTGGGTGTAGCCTGCGGACTCGACCGCACGGACTAAAGCCTCGGAGAGACCGAGGGAAGCAAAGGACATGTGAAATCCTGTCTAGTGAGGGCGCGTTGCCCTATGAGGTATATTGCCTGGCTTGAATCGCAACGTAATGAGCGTGCAATCCCGTCCGGTACTGCTGGTCTCTGAGGGGCCTAGCATCCGGGCGCAAGCCTGGCGGGAAGTCCCGAGTATAACAGAGCAGTGGGCAATTTTATCAATAGCCTGCTTAACGGTTCGCCAACACTGTTATGCAGGGCCGTTATAAAGCATTGTCTTCGAGCAGTAGCTAAAGACTGCGGCCTTGCCCGAGAGCAGGCCGCAGCGTCGCAAAGACTGAATCAGCGTGGCAGCTTCAGGTTGTTCCAAATCGCCAGGCTCGGCGCGGATTGGTTCAACGTGTAGAAGTGCAGGCCCGGCGCGCCGCCTTGCAGCAGGCGTTCGCACATTTCAGTGATGACTTGCTCGCCAAACGCCTGAATGCTGTCGATGTCGTCACCATACGCTTCCAGCTGCTTGCGTACCCAGCGTGGAATCTCGGCGCCACAGGCGTCGGAGAAACGTGCCAGCTTGCTGTAGTTGGTGATTGGCATGATGCCCGGCACGATTGGCAGGTCGATACCCATCTTGCGCACGCGGTCGACAAAGTAGAAGTAGCTGTCGGCGTTGAAGAAATACTGGGTAATGGCACTGTCGGCACCGGCTTTGGCCTTGCGCACGAAGTTGGCGATATCGTCTTCGAAATTGCGTGCCTGCGGATGCATCTCCGGGTAAGCGGCGATTTCGATGTGAAACTGATCGCCAGTCTCTTCACGAATGAAGCTCACCAGCTCGTTGGCATAGCGCAGCTCGCCGCTGGCCATGCCCATGCCGGATGGCAGGTCGCCACGCAGGGCAACGATGCGCTTGATGCCTGCGTCTTTGTACAGGGCCAACAGCTCGCGCAACTCAGCCTTGCTGTCGCCAACGCACGAAAGGTGCGGAGCGGTTTCTACTTTGATCTCGCCGTCGAGTTGCAGCACGGTGTTCAGTGTGCGGTCGCGGGTCGAGCCGCCTGCGCCATAGGTGCAGGAGAAGAAATCTGGGCTATAGGTGGCCAGCTCGCGGGCAGTTGCCAGCAGCTTTTCGTGGCCGGCTTCGGTCTTGGTCGGGAAGAACTCGAAGCTGTAACGGCGTTCTTTACTCATCAGAAGATTCCATCTTGAACGCGCGCTGGCAGCGCTCTCACACTGCCAGCGCGCGGACTGATTAGTAGCGGTAAGCGTCTGGCTTGAATGGGCCTTCAACGGTAACGCCGATGTAGTCGGCCTGGGTCTTGGTCAGCTTGGTAACAACGCCACCGAAGCCTTTAACCATTTCCAGGGCCACTTCTTCGTCGAGTTTCTTCGGCAGTACTTCAACCGTCAGGCGCTCGGCTTTCTGAGCGGCGGGAAGGTCGGCGTACTTCTGGCCGAACAGGAAGATCTGCGCCAGAACCTGGTTGGCGAACGAGCCATCCATGATGCGGCTCGGGTGGCCAGTGGCGTTACCCAGGTTCACCAGACGGCCTTCGGCCAGCAGGATCAGGTAGTCATCGTTCTGCGCGTCAAAGCTGCCAGCGCCGGTACGGTGGATCTTGTGTACCTGCGGCTTAACTTCTTCCCATGCCCAGTTCTTGCGCATGAAAGCGGTGTCGATTTCGTTGTCGAAGTGGCCGATGTTGCACACCACTGCGCGCTTCTTCAGCGCCTTGAGCATGCCCGCGTCACACACGTTGGCGTTGCCGGTGGTGGTCACGATCAGGTCGATCTTGCCCAGCAGCGCTTTGTCGATGCAGGCGTCGGTGCCGTCGTTGAGGCCGTCGATGTACGGCGAAACCAGCTCGAAGCCGTCCATGCAGGCTTGCATGGCGCAGATTGGGTCGATCTCGGAAACCTTGACGATCATGCCTTCCTGGCGCAGCGACTGAGCCGAACCTTTGCCCACGTCACCGTAGCCGATGACCAGCGCTTGCTTGCCGGACAACAGGTGATCGGTGCCGCGCTTGATGGCGTCGTTGAGGCTGTGACGGCAACCGTACTTGTTGTCGTTCTTGCTCTTGGTGACCGAGTCGTTGACGTTGATTGCCGGGATTTTCAGCTCGCCCTTGGCCAGCATGTCCAGCAGACGGTGAACGCCAGTGGTGGTTTCTTCGGTCACGCCGTGGATGTTGTCCAGCATGGCCGGGTATTTCTTGTGCAGGATCTCGGTCAGGTCGCCGCCGTCGTCGAGGATCATGTTGGCGTCCCAAGGCTGGCCATCCTTGAGAATGGTTTGCTCGATGCACCACTCGTACTCTTCTTCGGTTTCGCCTTTCCAGGCAAATACCGGAATGCCAGCCGCCGCGATGGCAGCAGCAGCTTGATCCTGAGTCGAGAAAATGTTGCACGAAGACCAGCGCACTTCAGCGCCCAGTACCACCAGTGTTTCGATCAACACGGCAGTCTGGATGGTCATGTGGATGCAACCGATGATCTTCGCGCCTTTAAGCGGCTGTTCGCCGGCATACTTGCGGCGCAGGCCCATCAGAGCCGGCATTTCGGATTCGGCGATGATGGTTTCGCGGCGGCCCCAGGCGGCCAGCGAAATATCGGCGACTTTAAAGTCGGTAAAACCTTCAGGCGTCATAACAGCGCTCATAAAATGAGTTCTCCATTCGTTGTCTGCGAATGGGCGCCGTTGATGCGTATGGTTAACGCCCCATCCGAGCCTGACAAACCACTGAGAAGCAGGGTCTGCTGCAGCGCCCCTCGGACAGGTGGCGGGCGTGAGCAAAGCGGAGTTGCTCACGAAAAACCGGCCAATTATAGCGACCTGAACGCTTTTGCCCAAGGCTTTCCGTCGCTCTGTTTGAAAGCAGATGATAGCCTTGGCTCACTGCCTCGTAATGGACACAGCATGGCCAACCACAAGATCGAAATTCGCCGGCGCAATACCGAGAAAATCCTCCTCGCTGCCGAGAAGATTTTTTCCGAGAAAGGCTACGGCGGCGCCTCGATGGGCGACATCGCCGAGGAAGTCGGGCTGCCACGTTCCAATCTGCATTACTACTTCAGCACCAAAGACGACCTGTATCGCGCCGTCCTCCTCGATTTGCTCGAGGTGTGGAAGCAGGATGCGCTGTGCTTCGAGATGTTCGACGACCCGCGTGTGGTGCTCAGCAGTTACATTCGGGCGAAAATGACCCACTCGCGCACCCGTCCGCACGGCTCCAAAGTTTGGGCCAACGAGATTATCCACGGCGCCCCGATGCTCGGTGACGAACTGGATAAAAGCCTCTACGACTGGGCGAAAATGAAAGAGGCGAAAATCCGTCAGTGGGTCGAGGACAAACGGATTATGGCGGTCGAGCCTTCGAGCTTGCTGTACATGATCTGGGCCTCAACCCAGCATTACGCCGACTTCAGCCATCAGGTGAAAGTGCTCAATGACCATCAGGCGCTGAGCGAGATGCAATTTGAGAAAGCCGTGCAGACCATCACCACCGTGATACTCCGTGGTATCGGGCTTGAGCCCTAAATTCGCTTTAGGGCTGCTCACATCTGTTAGACCGCCATGATGGATTAACCTGCGGTTTATCCATCCTCCGTCGTGGAGCGTCCCCATGCCTTACGACACCCGGAGGATGGATAGCCCCTTTGGGGCAATCCGTCAGGCGATATTGGCCACACCGCATAATTCCCCGCGAAGGATTTTCACCGCCACCACCGCGTGAAAAATCGAACGCAAAACGATCGCAATTCACATCTCGCAGATCGCCATGACGGATTAACCTGCGGTTTATCCATCCTCCGTCGGGAGCGTTCCCGCGCCATACGACACCCGGAGGATGGATAGCCCCGACGGGGCAATCCGTCGGGCGATATTGGCCACACCGCAAAATTCCCCCGCGAGGGGTTTTCACCGTCACCACCGCGCGGAAAAACAAACCCAAAAAGATCGCAATTCATATCGCGTAGATCGCAATGACGGATTAACCTGCGGTTTATCCGTCCTCCGTCGGGAGCTTTGCCGCGCCTTACGACACCCGGAGGATGGATAGCCCCTTTGGGGCAATCCGTCAGGCGATATTGGCCACGCCGCAAAATTTCCCGCGAGGGATTCTCATCGTCACCACCGCGCGAAAAATCGAACACAAAGACGAACGCAATTCACATCTCGTAGATCGTAATGACGGATTAACCTGCGGTTTATCCATCCTCCGTCGGGAAGCGTTCCCGCGCCATACGACACCTGGAGGATGGATAGCCCCGATGGGGCAATCCGTCAGGCGATGTTGGTTACACCGCATAATTTCCCGCGAGGGCTTTACGCCACCATAACTAACTCGCCACCCGATAAGGGTTTCTTGGGTCTTCGTTCCAATTGAGATACGGCTTGCCGGTGTCTTGCACGACCATTTCGATGCAGTCATCGACCGGGCAGGTGATTTGGCAGAGGTTGCAGCCGACGCATTCGTCGTCGATCACTTCGTATTTGTGGGTGCCGTCCTCTTGTTTGAGGCTTGCAATGGCTTGGTGTGAAGTGTCTTCGCAGGCGATGTGGCAGCGGCCGCAACCGATGCAGGCGTCCTGGTCGATCTTGGCGATGACCTGATAATTGATATCCAGGTACTTCCAGTCGGTGGTGTTGCCGACTGCGCGGCCGGAGAAATCATTGAGGCTGGTGTAGCCCTTCGAGTCCATCCAGCGTGACAGTCCGTCTTTCATGTCTTCAACAATGCGGAAGCCGTGCAGCATCGCGGCGGTGCAAACCTGTACGGCGCCGCAACCGAGGGCGACGAACTCAGCCGCGTCGCGCCAGGTACCGATGCCGCCGATGCCGCAAATCGGCAAGCCTCTGGTTTCCGGGTCGCGGGCGATTTCGGCAACCATGTTCAGGGCGATGGGCTTAACCGCTGCGCCGCAATAACCGCCGTGGGTGCTTTGGCTGCCGACAATCGGGTGCGCGACCATCATGTCGAGGTCGATGCTGGTGATCGAGTTGATGGTGTTGATCAGCGACACCGCATCGGCGCCGCCGCGATGAGCTGCGCGGGCCGATAAACGTACGTCGGTAATGTTAGGGGTGAGTTTGACGATTACCGGCAGCGAGCTGTACGTCTTGCACCAACGCGTGACCATCTCGACGTACTCGGGAACCTGGCCAACTGCTGCGCCCATGCCGCGTTCGGGCATGCCGTGCGGGCAACCGAAGTTGAGTTCAATGCCGTCCGCGCCGGTGGCTTCGACCAGCGGCAAAATGTACTTCCACGACTCCTCAACGCACGGCACCATCAGCGAGACGATCAATGCGCGATCCGGCCAGTCCTTTTTAACCTGAGTGATTTCGCGCAGGTTGATTTCCAGTGAGCGGTCGGTGATCAGTTCGATGTTGTTGATGCCCATCACTTCGCGGTTAGGGCCATACAGCGCCGAGTAACGCGATGACACGTTGACTGCCGCCGGGTCTTCGCCGAGGGTTTTCCAGACCACGCCACCCCAGCCAGCCTCATAGGCGCGCACCACGTTGTAGGCTTTGTCGGTCGGTGGCGCAGACGCCAGCCAGAACGGGTTTGGGGATTTGATGCCAGCGAATTCAATAGAGAGATCGGCCATTATGCAGCCTCCACTTTCAGCGAGAGGGTTGAGTGAATGGCCTCGGCAGCCAGTTTGCCATGCTGTACGGCTTGCACCGTCAGGTCTTGATCGAGTGAGGTGCAATCGCCACCGGCGTATACGCCGGCAATGCTGGTGCGCAGGTTTTCATCAACCCAGATTCGCTCGCCAGCACGCTTGAGCTCTGCGGCCAGCGGGTCGCTCAGCGAGTTGTTGTCGAAGGCTTGCCCGATGGCTTTGAAAATGGCATCAGCCGCCAGCTCGAACGTCTCGCCGGTCGTGCTCAGCCGGCCGTTTTCCATACGGGTTTTGGCGAAGCGCATACCGCGCACCTTGCCGGCATCATCCAGCAGCACGGCTTCCGGTTGCGCCCATGTCAGCAGCCGCACCTGATTGTCCTTGGCGATGTGCTGTTCGTGACCGGTTGCGCCCATGTCGCTGAGGCCGCGGCGATAAACCAGATTGACGTCCCGCGCGCCAAGCTTGGCCATTTGCACGGCCATGTCGATCGCCGTGTTGCCCGCGCCCAGCAGGATGCAGCGGTTGGCGACCGGCAATTGGCTGAGGTCATCGGTTTGGCGCAGCTCGCGGATATAGTCGGTCGCGGCCATCAATCCGGCGGCGTTCTCATCTGCCAGCCCCAGTTGTTTGCTGGCTGCCAAACCGAGCCCGAGGAATACACTGTCAAACTGCTGGTGCAGTTCTGTCAGGGTCAGGTTGTCACCGAGCTTTTGCCCGTGCCGAATCTCGATGCCGCCGATTTGCAGGAGGAAATCGACTTCCTTCTGCGCGAAGTCATCGACCAGTTTGTATTTGGCAATGCCGTATTCGTTGAGCCCGCCGGACTTCTCGCGGGCCTCGAAAATCACCACTTCATGGCCATGCATCGCCAGCCGGTGCGCGCACGACAACCCGGCAGGGCCTGCACCAACTACGGCAATGCGCTTGCCGGTTGCGGCTGAGCGTTTGAATGGGTGTTCGCTGAACTGGGCGTTATCAATCGCGTAGCGTTGCAGCAAACCGATCAGCACCGGCGCGCACTCTTTTTCGTTGTTGCGCACACAGGCTTGCTGGCAGAGGATTTCGGTCGGACACACCCGTGCGCAACTGCCTCCCAGAATGTTTGCCGAGAGAATGGTTTGCGCAGCGCCGGTGACGTTGTCATGACTGATGCTGCCGATGAACGACGGAATGTCGATGTCGCTCGGGCAGGCATTGATGCACGGTGCGTCGTAGCAATACAGGCAACGAGCACTTTCCAGCGCAGCCTGGCGAGCATTGAGCGGCGGTGCCAGATCGCTGAAATTTTTCGCCAGTTCAGTGGCGTCTGCATCCGGGCGAGGGAGGTGGCTGAGTGTGTCTATCACGGGTTAATGCCTCACGGTTTTGTGATTGTTATCAAGGCGGCTGGCCGGCAAATGAGGGGCTAAAGCCTCGCCTTGGTGGCCAGCTGCCTTGTGGGCAGTCAATTCGTTGATAAGTGGCGCCAAACCTCTTGGGGTTTGTCCGCCTTTGCTCTTTGCTCTTTGCGTCTTTGTGGTGTGTCAATGCGCCTTTGCAAATGGGCGCCTTCTGCCGGCGCCATTTCTGTGCGTGCTTAGCGTTTTACCGAGGTCGGGCGCTGGTGTTCGGCGCGCTTGCTGAGTAAGTCGAAAACGGCCGGGTATGCCGGGCGCTCGATATAGCGTCCGGCGCCGCGCTCGGCACGCAGATCACCGTCGGCCCAGACCAGGCGGCCTTGGCTGATGGTGTGGCTGGGTACGCCGCGCACGGTTTTGCCTTCGAATATGTTGAAGTCGACTTGCTGGTGATGGGTTTTCGCCGAGATCGTGCGTGTGCCCTGCGGGTCCCAGAGCACCAGATCTGCGTCGGCGCCGACGCGAATTGCGCCTTTGCGCGGAAACAGATTGAAAATTTTGGCGGTGTTGGTGGACGTCAGAGCGACGAAATCATGCATCGACAATTTGCCGCTGTTGACCCCTTCATCCCAGAGCACGGCCATGCGGTCTTCAATACCGGCGGTGCCGTTGGGGATCTTGCTGAAATCGTCTTTGCCCGCTGCTTTTTGTTCGGCGCAGAAGCAGCAGTGGTCGGTGGCTGTGGTGTGCAGGTTGCCGGATTGCAAACCTTGCCACAGCGCTTCTTGGTGGCCACGCGGACGGAACGGTGGGCTCATCACGTATCCTGCCGCTTTTTGCCAGTCCGGATCGCGGTAAACGCTGTCATCGAGCAGCAAGTGTCCGGCCAGCACTTCTCCGTAAACCGGCTGGCCCTTGGCGCGTGCGTAAGTGATTTCATCCAGCGCTTCGCGGGTTGAAACGTGCACCAGGTACAGCGGAGTGCCGAGTGTTTCGGCAATACGAATGGCGCGGCTGGCGGCTTCGCCTTCCACTTGCGAAGGGCGCGACAGCGGGTGGGCTTCCGGTCCGGTTAAGCCCTGAGCCAGCAATTTCTGTTGCAGGTGATAAACCAGCTCGCCGTTCTCGGCGTGCACAGTGGGCACGGCGCCGAGTGACAGGCAACGCTCGAAGCTGGCGACGAGGGTGTCGTCGGCCGCCATGATCGCGTTTTTATACGCCATGAAATGCTTGAAGCTGTTGACCCCGTGCTTGCTCACCAGCTCTTCCATCTCGGCGCTGACTTGTTCGCTCCACCACGTGACCGCGACATGAAAGCCATAATCCGAGGCGGACTTTTCAGCCCAGCCGCGCCATTGATGAAAGGCCTCAAGCAGCGATTGCTGCGGGTTGGGAATAACAAAATCGATGATTGATGTGGTGCCGCCGGCAAGGCCTGCTGCGGTGCCGCTGAAGAAGTCTTCACTGGCAACGGTGCCCATGAACGGCAGTTGCATGTGAGTGTGCGGGTCGATGCCGCCTGGCATCAGATACTGGCCGCTGCCATCGAGAACCTCGCAACCTGCCGGTGCGTCGAGGTTTTCACCAATCGCCTGAATCAGACCGTCCGCGCATAGGACATCGGCGCTGTAGCTTTCTTCATGGGTTAGCACCGTGGCGCCGCGGATCAATAAAGCCATAGCAAATTCCTCTCAGGCTGGCCGATGCGTGTCGGCTCTTGGATTTATCTGGAAGCATCTGGCAGTGGCTCGATTTAATCCTGTCACTGCTGTCAGGAATAGAACTTAGTAGCAGTTTGGGAAATGATCAAGATTATTTTTTAATCAATTACTTTGTTAATAAGTATATGAAAAATAACGACATTTTATGTAAATCACCAAAATGGTTCGGCAGTTCACCATTTTGACGCACTTGACAGGTTGTCAAAATGAGCGAGATTTCCTATGCAAAATCAGCGATTTAAACCGGCGGGATTGAGCGCTGTGCAGGTTTGAAAAAAATATGCCTGCACCACTTTGAATCCTGACTGTGCAGACAACCTGTAGAAACACGCTTCAATTGATCGGGTTGCTGCTGATTTGGAAGCCATGATTTTTTATAAAAGGATTACTAATCAGCGCGTTAGAGAAATAACTGGTGATTTGAGGGGCGCACAACATGGTTTTAGGCACGCTTATTGAGTGTCGCAGCAGTCATGTTCGTCGGCCTCGCAACGCCATTGGCACCGCAGCAGATCGAAGAACTCCGGCCATCGTGTAGCCCGATGAGCTAATAACAATCAAAAAAATCTGGAGAAGCCCATGCAACAAAGCAGATCGGAAGTCACAGAGCGTGATGGCTTGTATGAGTTAGAGGCGGGCAGTGACGTCCTCGACAGCCCTCGATTCAACCACGACATCGCACCGACCAAGGTGCATGAGCGAACCTGGAACAAATGGCACATCACCGCGCTTTGGGTCGGTATGTCGATCTGCGTACCGACCTACACCTTGGGTGGTGTGCTGACGGCCTACTTCGGGCTGTCGGTCGGGGAGGCGCTGTTGGCCATTTTGCTCGCCAACATCGTGGTGCTGATCCCGCTCACCCTCAACGCATTCCCCGGTACCAAGTACGGCATTCCCTTTCCGGTATTACTTCGCTCCTCGTTCGGCATCATTGGCTCCAACGTGCCCTGTTTGATTCGGGCAGTGGTGGCGTGCGGCTGGTTCGGCATTCAGACCATGTTCGGCGGGCTGGCGATTCACCTGTTTCTGGGCTCGATTTTCGAGGGTTGGAAAGCCTTGGGCGGCACCGGTGAAGTGATTGGTTTCATGATCTTCTGGGTGCTCAACCTGTGGGTTGTACTGCGCGGCGCCGAGTCGATCAAATGGCTGGAAACGCTTTCTGCACCGTTGCTGGTGCTGGTAGGCGCCGGCTTGCTGGTGTGGGCGCTGCCCAATGTGTCGATGAGCGAATTGCTCGCACAACCGCCCAAGCGTCCTGAAGGTGCAAGTGTGGTCGGTTACTTCATGGCCGGTTTGACCGCGATGGTCGGGTTCTGGGCGACATTGTCGCTGAACATCCCGGACTTCAGTCGCTACGCGAAAAGCCAGAAAGACCAGATTGTCGGCCAGATTATTGGCCTGCCGCTGACCATGTTCCTGTTTGCTGCGCTGGGCGTGGTGATGACCGCTGCATCGGCTTCGCTGGTTGGCGAAACCGTGTCGGATCCGGTCAGTCTGATCGGCCATATCCAGAGCCCGGGCTGGGTGGCAGTGGCGATGGCGTTGATTATCGTGGCGACGCTTTCTACCAACACCGCCGCTAACATCGTATCCCCCACCAATGACTTCCAGAACATTGCGCCCAAGCTGATCAACCGCACCAAGGCAGTGTTGATCACAGGCTTTGTCGGTCTGGGTTTGATGGGCCATGAGCTGCTTAAAAAGCTCGGCTGGATTGTCTCTGATGTCAGCCTAGAAAGCGTTTATTCAAACTGGCTGCTGGGTTACTCAAGCCTGCTCGGGCCTATCGCCGGGATCATGGTGGCGGATTACTTCCTAATCAAGAAACAGCGTCTGGATCTGGCGGGCCTGTACCGCGACGACGTTTATCCAGCCTGGAACTGGATGGGTTTTGCCGCCTTCGTATTGCCTGTTCTGCTGACCCTGATGTCGCTGGGCAGCCCTGCATTCAGCTGGTTCTACGATTATGGCTGGTTCACTGGCTCGGCACTCGGCGGGCTGATCTATTTCGGCTTGTGCAGCGCCAATAGCTCGCGCACTGCCGTTGTCGCCAAACCGTCACTCTAAAACTCAGAATCGACAGAGAGGTATTTATGACCGCTGCCCAGGCTGTTTTGCAATCCACTGATCAGCACATCAATAGCGAGCGTTTATGGCAATCGCTGATGGAATTGGCCCAGCTCGGCGCTACGCCCAAAGGCGGCGTTTGCCGCCTGGCCCTGACCGATCTCGACCGCCAGGCCCGCGATTTATTCGTCAAGTGGTGTGAGGCTGCCGGGTGCAGCGTAACGGTGGACGGCGTCGGCAATATTTTTGCCCGCCGCCCCGGACGTAATCCCAATTTGCCGCCGGTGATGACCGGCAGTCACATCGACACGCAGCCCACGGGCGGCAAGTTCGATGGTTGCTTTGGCGTCATGGCCGGCGTCGAGGTGCTGCGTACCTTGAACGATCTGGGCATTGAAACCGAAGCGCCGCTGGAAGTGGTGGTGTGGACCAACGAGGAAGGCTCGCGTTTCGCACCGTGCATGATGGGCTCCGGGGTATTCGCCAGCAAATTCACTCTGGAAGAAACTCTGGCCAAGCGTGATGCCGATGGCGTGACGGTGGGCGAGGCGCTCAACGCTATCGGTTATGCCGGTAGCCGCGCCGTCACCGGCCACGCCGTGGGCGCCTACTTTGAAGCGCACATCGAGCAGGGGCCGATTCTTGAGGATGAAGAGAAAACCATCGGTGTGGTGCTTGGTGCGTTGGGGCAAAAGTGGTTCGACCTGACCTTGCGCGGCGTTGAAGCGCACGCTGGCCCAACGCCGATGCATTTGCGCAAAGACGCACTGGTTGGCGCGGCGGCCGTGGTCGCGGCAGTAAACCGCATTGCGCTTGAGCATCAGCCGCACGCCTGCGGCACCGTCGGTTGCCTGCAGGCGTATCCGGGGTCGCGTAACGTGATTCCGGGCGAGGTGCGCATGACACTGGATTTCCGTCATCTTGAGCCGGAGCGTCTGGATTCGATGATCGCGCAGGTGCGCAAAGTGATCGAGACCACCAGCGCCGAGCATGGTTTAAGCGTCGAACTGACGCCGACGGCAGACTTCCCGCCGCTGTATTTTGATGAGGTCTGTGTGGATGCCGTGCGCAGTGCTGCGCAAGGGCTGGGGATGTCGCACATGGACATCGTCAGCGGCGCCGGCCACGACGCGATTTTTCTCGCGGAGCTGGGCCCGGCCGGGATGATTTTCGTGCCGTGCGAGGGCGGTATAAGCCATAACGAAATCGAAAACGCCGCGCCAAGTGACTTGGCAGCAGGTTGTGCGGTGCTGTTGCGCGCCATGTTGCGCGCCTCGGCGGCCATTGCCAGCGGCAAACTGGCGGCATGATTGGCGCTTTTGCCTTGTGATTGAAGGAGAACGGTCATGGACGACCGTTCGTCGCTAGCGCACTCTAGCTAATCCTTCTATTCGAGCGCGGAGTGTCCATGACAATTGCCTTCTGGTGTGTACTGATAGCCCTGTTTTTACCTTACCTGGCGACTGTCTCGGCCAAGGCTGCCAGCGGCGGCTTCAGCCCGCGTCACAACCATGATCCCCGGGCGCATCTGGGCAGCGTCGAAGGGCTCGCGCGGCGTGCCAATAACGCTCAGCTGAATGGCTTCGAAGTGACCCCTGCATTTGCTGCAGCGGTGATTATTGCTCACTTGGCGGGTGGCGCCGAGCAAGGCTTGATCGACCAACTGGCCATCGCGTTTGTAATCAGTCGTCTGGTTTATCTGGTCTGTTACCTGGCCGACTGGGCGCCTCTGCGTTCGTTGGTTTGGTTCGTCAATATGGGCCTGATTATCAGCCTGTTTGTGGTGTCTGCCTGAGTTTCAACACACCAAACTGACCGCTAGCTGTCTTCGCTGTGGGGCGTGCGTGCAGGCTCAATAGTTTGTTGCGACAAATTACCGCGCTTGGCCGCAGGCGCGGGAGTGACGATACTGTCGCCCTCTTTTGAGCCTTGTTGCAGTTATGAAGGTGTTATGAAACTCAGAAACGCTCTGCTAATTCTGCTTGCCGCCAGCACACTCACCGCCTGCGGTGGTGTCGATCCCAACTCACCACTGGGCCAGCGCCAAGCCATTTTCAAGCAAATGCTGAAAACCAGTGAAGACCTTGGCGGCATGATTCGTGGCCGCATTGTGTTCGACGAGGCGCGCTTTGTTGAAGGCGCCGCCAAGCTCGATCAGATTTCACGCACGCCCTGGCAGCACTTTCCGCAGATCAAGGAAGAAGATCACACCAACGCCAAGGACGATGTATGGAAGCGTCAGGCACGGTTTAAAGAACTGGCCGATGATCTGGAAAACAGCACGGCTGCGTTAGTCGTCGCAACCACCGCCAAGCCGTTGAAAAGCTCTGATCTGGCGGCGCCGGTCAAGCGCGTCGAAGACAGCTGCAAGGCGTGTCACCAAGAGTTCCGCAATCACTGATCCGGCGAGAAGCCAGCCACTTCGAGTGTTTGAAGTTGCTGGCCGAGGCGCTTTACCTGCGGGTGAGCAAAGAATGCCTGCAGGGCGGCGGCCCGTTTTGGGCCAATGCCACGAAGCTCGCGCCAGTCTTGCTCGCTTCGCCGGGCCAAGGCTTGCCAGGAGTTTGCGGGTAGAGTGTTCAACGGCGGCATGCCCAGCGCAATCAACCAGTTGGCTAGCGGCAATTGGCGTACCCGTTGGATGTGATGCAGCAACAAGTCGGTGCGGTGCTGCCCCAGCCCCGGCGTTGCCAGCAACTGCTCGCGGCTTAAGGCGAGCCAGTCCAGCAGTTGATAAACCTGTTGGCTGTCGAGCAGCTTCTGCCACGTCGCTGGGCCAACTCCTTGCATGTTCAGACCATCGCTGCTGGCTAACCACTCAAGCCGTGCGCTGAATTGTTGCCGGCAGCCGGGCGAGTCTTGCCAGCAAGTCAGTGCGTGGTAATCGCTGGCACTTGGCGCGATAACGCTGGGGCTTTGCTCTGCACGCATGACGATCCGCTCAAGCGTGGGGATGGCATGCCCGCTCAGGCGAATCGCCACGCTGTCGCCCGGTTGAATGTTTAGTTGCTGCCAGCGCTGCAGTGAACCGAGGCTGACCCGGCTGATATTGCGCCCATCCAGCTTAATGGTTTGCAGCTGCAGAATCGGGGTGATGCGCCCGCTGCGACCAATCGAGAAGCGCACCGCTTGCACCCGTGCCAACGCGCTGGAAACCGGATATTTCCAGGCTGCTGCCCAGTGCGGTGGTTTCGCTTGCCAACGTGCGGCGGGCGAGCGCGTATTCTGGCGCAGCACCACGCCGTCAGTGGCAAAGGGCAGGGGCTGCGTCCACCAGTGCTGGCGCCACCGTTGAGCATCTTCGAGGGTTTTTATCGGCCGGCTGTATTGCTGGCTGGCGGGGAAGCCAAGCGCGGCCAGTTGCTCGTTGCGCGTATCAATGTCACTTGGGCCTTGTGGCCAGTCCCAAACAAACAAGCCAATTTCTTCACCTTGCTGGCGGGTCAGTTGTTTGCGGTTCATCAGCCCGGCCACTGCGCTGCGCGCGCCACCGCCGCCATCGCGCGACTGCACGTGGCGGTCCAGTTTCAGGTACAGCTCGCCTTGTATCAGCAAGTCGCGTTGCGCCGCTAATTGAGCGGGTATGGCGCTGATGTGGCGGGCGTTTTGTGTCCAGTCCTGACCGCTGATGCCGTCGCCCCGGCTGATCACTTGCACCAGTTTGGCGTTGCGATAAATCAGCGTGACGGCAACGCCATCGACTTTAGGCTGAATCCAGACCTCGTCGCGGCTTTTGAGCCATGCATTCACGGCGTCTTCGTCGGCGAGTTTACGCAAGCCTGTTTGCGCAATTGGGTGCTGCAGTGGCCCGGCATTAACAATCAGTGGATTAGTCGCGGCGGGTGTGAGCGCGGGGAAACAGTCGCGCAATTGGTCAAGCTGCGCCCGTGCCTGATCGTAGATCTGGTCGCTGACCAAAGGCGACTTATCCACATAGTAAGCGCTGTCCCAGCGAGCGATGCGGCTGTGCAGTTGGTTGATTTCAGCGCTGGCGCGTTGCTTATCCCATGCAGGGCAGGGGGCGGCCTCGGCGACCACGCTCAATAGCAGCAGGAGCATAAACAGATAGATCGGCATCGCAGGCATCCATGCGGGCGGGCTGCCTTGAGGCTAGTTCAGCAGATTTGGCGCGGTGTTAACTAAAGAGTGGCGGGGCTTCGATAATTGCGCAGCGTTGCCAGTGGTAGGCGAGTGGCTGAAAACGTGCGCGTCAGTTTCGGGATGTGGCTGCGCGCATTCTGCAAAGTTTACCGGTGAAAAAAAGCCCCGCACGTGGCGGGGCTCATTTTTGCTATGGCTTACAGGCCGGCAGCGGCGCGCAGATCAGCGGCCTTGTCGGTGCGTTCCCAAGTGAACGCGGTGAAGGTTTCACCTTCGTAAGTCATTTCGTACGGGTTGCGACCGAAGTGGCCGTACGCCGCCGTTGGCTGGTACATCGGGTGCAACAGGTCGAGCATTTTGGTGATCGCGTATGGACGCAGATCGAAGTGCTCGCGCACCAGTTGGATGATCTTGTCATCGCTGATCTTGCCTGTGCCGAAGGTGTTCAGCGAGATCGAGGTTGGCTGAGCCACGCCGATTGCGTAGGAAACCTGAATTTCGCAGCGCTCGGCCAGGCCGGCAGCGACGATGTTCTTGGCAACATAACGGCCAGCGTATGCAGCTGAACGGTCTACCTTCGACGGGTCCTTACCGGAGAACGCGCCACCACCGTGACGGGCCATGCCGCCGTAGGTGTCGACGATGATCTTACGGCCAGTCAGGCCGCAATCGCCCACTGGGCCGCCGATTACAAAGTTACCGGTTGGGTTGATGTGGAACTGGGTGTCTTTGTGCAGCAGTTCGGCAGGCAGCACGTGCTTGACGATCAACTCCATAACGCCTTCGCGCAGGTCGTTGTAGCTGACTTCCGGGTTGTGCTGGGTCGACAGAACAACGGCGTCGATACCGGCAACCTTGCCGTTTTCATAGCGGCAGGTGACCTGCGATTTCGCGTCCGGGCGCAGCCAAGGCAGCAGGCCGGATTTGCGTGCTTCAGCCTGACGCTCGACCAGACGGTGCGAGAAGCAGATTGGAGCCGGCATCAGTACGTCGGTTTCGTTGCTGGCATAACCGAACATCAGGCCCTGGTCGCCCGCGCCCTGATCTTCTGGCTTGCTGCGGTCAACGCCCTGGTTAATGTCGACCGACTGCTTGCCGATGATGTTCAGAACGCCGCACGTGGCGCCGTCGAAACCAACGGTCGAGCTGTCGTAGCCAATGTCGATGATGACTTTACGGACCAGGTCTTCGAGATCAACCCAGGCGCTGGTGCTGACTTCACCGGCGATGATGGCAACGCCAGTCTTGACCATGGTTTCACACGCAACGCGGGCGTGTTTGTCTTTGCTGATGATCGCGTCGAGCACGGCATCGGAGATCTGGTCAGCAATTTTATCCGGGTGGCCTTCGGACACGGATTCGGATGTAAACAGGGAATAATCGCTCATCTATCGGTCTTCCTAATTAATACCGGTGGGTGAGATCGGTTGGGCGCGCACCTGCACACCTGAACCGCTGTGTTGTTCCGGTTTGGCAAAGTGCCGCACCTGAATCTGAAAACCATTGCGAAGGCCTACATAAAGGCTTTCACCCGGGTTAAGTCCTGCGGCGATAGCCCATTGGGCCAGGTCGTCCTGTTCAAAACCCAACCAGAGATCACCACAGGCCTGCCTGGCCCAACTCTGGTTGTGGCTACACAACTCGGTTATCAACAAGCTGCCGCCGGGCGTGACCCGTGTGGCGAGCTGCTTGAGCGCTTCGGCTGGCGCGGCGAAATGGTGCAAGACCATGTTCATCACCACGCAGTCGGCGGCGCTGTAATCATCATTCAACGCATCGGCCAGTTGCAGTTTGACGTTGCCGAGGGCGTGTTTTTCACATTGCAAACGTGCCAGATCAAGCATCGCCTGGCTGTTATCCAGCGCCGTTACGCTGTGAAAACGCTTGGCCAGCTCGGGCAGGAAACCGCCATCGCCGGGGCCGATTTCCAACGCATTGGCTGTGGCATCAAAGCCCAGTGCATCAAGCAAGGCCAGAACACTGTCGCGGTACTGCGCAAGCCCGGCAATCAGGTCTTGCTGCGCTTGAAAGCTGCCAGCGTTGCGCGCAAAGAAATCCTGGCTGGCTGCCGCGCGCTGGCTGTGAACCTGCGCAATGCGCGCCAATACGGCGTCGGGCAGCTGCAACTCATCGACTTCATCCAGCAGCGCGCTGTGCAACTTGCCGCCCAAACCAGTGGTGGCCGCCGACAAGGCGCGACGGTAAAAAATCGCATTGCCTTCGCGGCGGGTCGCTACCAGTCCTGCTTGCGCCAACACCTTGAGGTGATGGCTCATGCCGGATTGGCCGATGTCGAAAATCTGCGCCAGTTCCAGCACGCCAAAGGAGTCATTGCTCAGCGCACGTAAAACATTCAACCGTAGCGGGTCTCCGCCAGCTTTGCACAGGGCAGCCAGTTCATCGGCAGGCTCAAAGCGGAGCTGTGGGACGCGCAAGTTCATAGGGTGGGCAGTCTAATAGGTCATTTTTCATACAGCAAGACCAATATCAAAAAATCTTGATATTGGTCTTTGGCGTCCCATTGCCGCCGTCTGCATTAAGGCGTGAGGGTGCTGTTTGCGTGGGTTGCAGCGCAGCGACCGTTGGTCAGTCGTGGTTGTGTCAGATGCACATAAAGACGTTGCAGGGTTGTGACGCGGTTGTCTTTGCCGCAGAGTGCCGGTTTGGACCAATTAGCTAGGATGGCTATGAAAAAGAAAATCGGAATTCCTTTGGTTGTTGTCGCCGCTGCCGGTCTGGGGGCGTACTACTGGTTTTATCAGCAGTCTGAAGAGACGATAAAATCGTCCCCTGTTGAGCTCACCGGGCCCGCATTCAAGCCGGTCGATGTTGGGTTTACCCCGCACTGGGATAACGAAACCTCGCAGTTTTTCAGCGGCGCGGCAGTAATCGACATAGATGGCGACGGCAAGAGCGAGTTGTTCATCTCCAGCGGCAAAGGTCACCAAGATGGCCTGCTGCGTTATGTGGATGGGCGTCTGGTCGATGTCGCGGCTGAGGCCGGGCTGACAGGCGACCTGGCCGGCAAACAGGCCAGTTACGGCGCGCTGTCGTTTGACCTCGACGATGACGCCGATACCGACCTGCTGGTAACGCGCCAGGATGGTCTCTACGCGCTGATCAACACAAACGGCAAGTTCGTCACGCGCAAGCTCGACATCGCGCTGCCGGCGGACTCGATCCCGCTCAGCACAACCATTGCAGATATAGACAAAGACGGCCAGTTTGATCTGTACGTCAGCCTGTTTGTCGCGCCAGACAAATTCTCATCCAGCGTGTTCAATGATCCCGAACATGCCAAGCACAACCTGATGCTGCACAACGTTGGCAACATGACCTTCGAGGATGTGACCGAAAAAACCGCTACTCAAGGCACGCAAAACACCTTCCACAGCAGTTTTGTCGATCTCAATAACGATGGTTTGCAGGATCTGGTACTGGCCAACAACACCGGTCGCGTCGAGATATTCAAGAACAACGGCGACCTGACCTTCGAGTCGATTGCCATTGATTCCGGCCTCGGTTACTGGATGGGCATTGGCATTGGCGACATTGATGCTGATGGCGATCAGGATCTGTTCCTGTCGAATATCGGCACCAGTATCAGCAACAAGCTGGCACGCGGTGATCTGCGTGATGATCAGGAGTTGAATCTTGATTGGTTGCTGCTGGAAAACGAGGGCGACTTCAAGTTCCACGATGTGCTTAAAGACAAGGCGCTGGATGGTTACGGGTTCGCCTGGGGCGGTGTATTCGGTGATCTCGACCTGGATGGCAAGCTCGACCTGATGGTCGCGCAGAGCTACATAAAATGGCCGCCGCATCAGCTCAACAAATTGCCGGGCAAGGCCTTTGTTCAGGTTGGCGAAGGTAATACTGCCGGGTTCTATCAGAACGATGAACTGGAAGTCGGCGATCCCTACTACGGGCAGTCGCCGGTTATCTATGACATCGACAGCGATGGCCGTCCGGACCTGTTCTGGCTGAATATGGGCCAAAAGCCGAAGGCCTACCTGAACACCGGTAAAGCCAGCTACATCAAGCTGACGTTTGCCGACAATCTGGCGCTGGCTGGGGCCAATGTCACGGTTATCTCCAAGGCCGGGCGCAGCTACACCCAGCAGCTTAATACTCAGGCAGGCTTGTTGACCGACCAGAGTAATTCGCTGTTCTTTGGCTTGGGTGACGACAAGTCACCGGTCAGTGTCGAAGTGGTTCTGGCCAATGGCGAGCGGCGCACGGTGGAAAACATCGCCGCCGACAGCACCACAATCATTCGCTGAATAGCCTGAAGCGTTGGTATGAGCTGCGCCGCAACTGTGCGCAGCTCATACCGGCTGCTATGCCTTGGTCAGAGGCAAGCGTGAGCACCATTGCGCTGCCAGCAACGGCGGCCTGCTGTTGTCGGTGGCTTGCAGGGCGCTGTCGCAGACCAGTTTGTTGATAGGCTCAAACCACGCCTTGATCACTTCGCAGCGGACAAAGTCGTCCGCGTCTTCAAGGCCCAGGTAATACGGCATCGCCAGCATTCCGTAGGCGCTGATATCCACCTGACTGATGCAGTCGCCGGCCAGATAGGGCTTCTCGCTCAGCCAGTGTTTCATCTGCTTGAGCATTTTCTGCCGTTGTTCCGGTGCGCTGCCCTGGCTGATTTGCGGCAGCACCAAAGAGCGGATGAACGGTTGCTTGCGCAGCAGCAGCGGCCAGCCCGGCGTCAACATGAGCGGCACGCCGCACGCTTTGCGCATTACTGCCGCCAAGCGCCAGGCATTGCGGCAGGCTTTGAATGCCGAAGAATCAGCCTCCATGAACGCCGCCCGAAACAGGGTTGGCACCATGTTTTCGGTGAGCCATTGATCGCGGGTATCTATCAGCGACTGCTGCGCGGTTACTTCGGCAGGCCAGCGCCGTTCGATTTCATTGATGATGCTGCTGGAGTCGGCGTAATGGCTGCCGTCAATCGTCAGCACCGGGATCTGCTGACCGACCGGCAGCGTGCTGGTGAGTTTCAGCGGGTTAACATAATGCACGCGAAATGCCAGGCGCTTGTACAGCAGATAGGCATGTACTTTTGCGGCAAATGGGCTGGTGGGGTAGCTGTAAAGCGTAATTTCTGAAGCCAAGAGAAATTCCTTTTCTGGTGGCTGGCAGTGTCAACTGCTGGGAATACAGCGCGATCCTGGCGCTGCGGCGGTGTAGTTTCTCATCTAATGTGTCGATTGCGACTATCTGTCATTGCCCGAACGTGTGGTAGTGGGCGAAAATAGACCCCTTTTGTGTTTAGCCCCTTAGGAGAATCAGCGATGCCCAGCCGTCGTGAGCGTGCCAATGCCATCCGTGCCTTGAGTATGGATGCCGTGCAGAAAGCCAACAGCGGCCACCCTGGCGCACCAATGGGTATGGCGGATATCGCCGAAGTGTTGTGGCGTGACTACCTCAAGCACAACCCAAGCAACCCGAGCTTTGCTGACCGCGACCGCTTCGTGCTGTCGAACGGCCACGGCTCCATGCTGATCTACTCGCTGCTGCACCTGACCGGTTATGACTTGGGTATCGAAGACCTCAAGCAGTTCCGTCAGATGGGCAGCCGCACGCCGGGTCACCCAGAATACGGTTACACGCCCGGTGTTGAGACCACCACTGGTCCTTTGGGTCAGGGTATTGCCAACGCCGTTGGTTTTGCAATTGCCGAGAAAGTGCTGGGCGCGCAGTTCAACCGCGACGGCCACAAGATTGTTGACCATTACACCTACGCCTTCATGGGCGACGGCTGCATGATGGAAGGCATCTCGCACGAAGTCTGCTCGCTGGCCGGTACTCTGGGTCTGGGCAAACTGATCGCGTTCTACGACGACAACGGCATCTCGATTGATGGTGAAGTCGAAGGCTGGTTCAGCGATGACACCCCTAAGCGTTTTGAATCTTACGGCTGGCAGGTCATCCGTAACGTCGACGGCCACGATGCCGAAGAAATCAAGATTGCCATCGAAACTGCGCGCAAGAGCGAGCAGCCAACCCTGATCTGCTGCAAGACCATCATCGGTTTTGGTTCGCCGAACAAGCAGGGCAAGGAAGATTGCCACGGCGCCGCACTGGGTAATGACGAAATCGCGCTGACCCGTGCTGCACTGGGCTGGAACCATGGCCCGTTTGAAATCCCGGCAGATATATACGCCGAGTGGGATGCCAAGGCTGCTGGCGCTGCTGCCGAAGCCGAATGGGATCAGCGCTTTGCTGCTTACGCGGCGGCGTTCCCTGAGTTGGCCAGCGAATTCAAACGCCGTATGGCGGGTGAACTGCCGGCTGATTTCTCTGAGAAAGCGGCGGCCTACATCACTGAGGTTGCGGTTAAAGGCGAAACCATCGCCAGCCGTAAAGCCAGCCAGAACACCTTGAATGCATTTGGCCCGTTGCTGCCTGAGTTCCTCGGCGGCTCGGCCGACCTCGCCGGCTCCAACCTGACCCTGTGGAAAGGTTGCAAGGGCGTATCGGCTGAAGATGCCAGCGGCAACTACATGTACTACGGCGTTCGCGAGTTTGGCATGAGCGCGATCATGAACGGCGTGGCCCTGCACGGCGGTTTCGTACCGTACGGCGCGACCTTCCTGATCTTCATGGAATACGCCCGCAACGCAGTGCGCATGTCGGCGTTGATGAAGAAGCGTGTGCTGTATGTGTTCACCCACGACTCTATCGGTCTGGGCGAAGACGGCCCGACTCACCAGCCAATCGAGCAGCTGACCAGCCTGCGCAGCACGCCTAATCTGGACACCTGGCGTCCGGCGGATGCTGTTGAATCGGCAGTGGCCTGGAAATACGCCATTGAGCGTAATGACGGCCCGTCCGCGCTGATCTTCTCGCGTCAGAACCTGCCGCACCAAGGCCGTGACGTTGCTCAGCTGAGCGACATCGCCCGCGGTGGTTACGTGCTGAAAGACTGCGACGGTGAGCCAGAACTGATTCTGATCGCGACCGGTTCCGAAGTCGGTCTGGCGGTTCAGGCGTTCGAAAAACTCAGCGAACAAGGTCGCAAGGTTCGCGTCGTTTCGATGCCGTGCACCAGCGTGTTCGATGCGCAGGACGCCGGCTACAAGCAATCCGTACTGCCTGTTCAGGTTGGCGCGCGGATCGCTATCGAAGCCGCTCACGCCGACTTCTGGTACAAGTACGTCGGCCTCGAAGGTCAGGTAATCGGCATGACCTCCTTTGGTGAGTCGGCGCCTGCACCTGCTCTGTTCGAGCACTTCGGTTTCACCGTGGACAACATCCTCGAAACCGCTGCTGAAATGCTCGAAGCCTGATCAAGACGGCCTCAGCCTGCGCGCATCAAGGTGCGCGCAGGCCAACGTCGCTCGCAATTATCGAGACTGTCATGCGTAATCGCCCCTTCAGAATTGCCCTCAATGGCTATGGCCGTATTGGCCGCTGCGTATTGCGTGCCTTGCACGAGCGGGGCGCTGGCGCGCAGCTGGAAATCGTTGCCCTGAATGACCTGGCCGATCAGGCCAGTATCGAATACCTGACCCGCTTCGATTCAACCCACGGGCGTTTTCCCGGCGAGGTTCGGGTCGAAGGCGATTGCCTGCACATCAACGGCGGTTGTGTGAAGGTGCTGCGCCAATCAACGCCCGAGGCGATTGACTGGGCGGCGCTGGATATCGACCTGTTGTTCGAGTGCTCGGGGCTTTATACCAGCCGTGCAGACGGCCAGAGATTTCTCAAGGCCGGTGCGCCGCGCGTGTTGTTCTCGCAGCCAATGGCCAGCGAGGCGGATGCCGACGCCACCATCGTTTACGGGGTTAATCAGCACGCATTAAGCGGTGCCGAGAAGCTCGTATCGAATGCGTCGTGCACCACCAACTGTGGCGTGCCGCTGCTTAAATTGCTCAATGAAGCCGTCGGGATCGAGTACGTATCGATCACCACGATTCACTCGGCAATGAACGACCAACCGGTGATTGATGCCTATCACCATGAAGATTTGCGCCGCACGCGTTCGGCCTTCCAGTCGCTGATTCCGGTGTCTACCGGCTTGGCGCGGGGTATCGAACGCTTGTTGCCGGATCTGCATGGGCGGATTCAGGCCAAGGCCATACGGGTGCCGACAGTTAACGTCTCGTGCCTGGACATCACCATTCAAACAGCGCGTGATACCAGCGCCGCTGAAATCAATCGCATCCTGCGAGACGCGGCCACCTCCGGCCCGCTGCAAGGTCTGATTGCATACACTGAAATGCCGCAGGTCAGTTGTGATTTCAACCACGACCCGCATTCAGCGATTGTCGATGGCAGCCAAACCCGGGTTTCCGGACCGCGCCTGGTCAATTTGCTGGCTTGGTTCGATAACGAATGGGGCTTTGCCAATCGCATGCTCGACGTTGCCGAACACTACTTATCTGCTTCCACCCAATCCATTCAACCAGCCCCCGTGAAGGACTGATTCCATGACCGTTTTAAAAATGACCGACCTCGACCTCCAAGGTAAGCGTGTGTTGATTCGCGAAGACCTTAACGTGCCGGTAAAAGACGGCGTGGTTAAAAGCGATGCACGTATCCTGGCGTCCTTGCCAACCATCAAGCTGGCGTTGGAAAAAGGCGCAGCGGTAATGGTTTGCTCGCACCTGGGTCGTCCGACTGAGGGCGAATACTCGGAAGAGAACAGCCTCAAGCCAGTTGCTGATTACCTCAGCAAAGCCTTGGGCCGTGACGTGCGTCTGGTCAAAGATTATCTGGGCGGCGTTGAGCTGGCAGCCGGCGAAATCGTGCTGCTGGAGAACGTGCGCTTCAACAACGGCGAAAAGAAAAACACCGACGAGCTGGCGCAGCAATACGCCAACTTGTGCGACGTCTTCGTCATGGACGCTTTCGGCACTGCGCACCGCGCTCAAGGTTCGACCCACGGCGTCGCCAAGTTCGCCAAGGTTGCGGCGGCTGGCCCGTTGCTGGCGGCAGAGCTGGACGCACTGGGCAAGGCGCTGGGTAACCCGGCCAAGCCGATGGCAGCAATTGTTGCCGGCTCGAAAGTGTCGACCAAACTCGACGTACTCAACAGCCTCAGCCAGATCTGCGATCAGTTGATTGTGGGCGGCGGTATTGCCAACACTTTCCTCGCTGCGGCGGGTTTTCCGGTCGGAAAATCGCTGTACGAAGCGGATCTGGTCGAGACTGCCAAAGCCATCGCCGCCAAGGTCAGCGTGCCGCTGCCGGTCGACGTTGTCGTGGCCAAGGAATTCGCCGAGTCAGCGACTGCAACCGTGAAGCTGGTGGCGGACGTTGCCGAAGACGACATGATTCTGGATATCGGTCCGCAGACTGCTGCTCAGTTCGCTGAGCTGTTGAAGTCTTCGAAAACCATCCTGTGGAACGGCCCGGTTGGTGTGTTCGAGTTCGATCAGTTCGGCGAAGGCACCAAAGCCCTGGCGTTGGCGATTGCCGAAAGCCCGGCGTTCTCTATCGCGGGCGGTGGTGACACGCTGGCGGCGATCGATAAATACAACGTTGCCGAGCGTATCTCCTATATTTCCACCGGTGGCGGCGCTTTCCTCGAGTTCGTAGAGGGTAAAGTGTTGCCAGCGGTTGAAGTGCTCGAGCAGCGCGCCAACGCTTGATAACCCACCGCCTGCAGGCCAATGCCGCAGGCGGTTTAACGTTGCAACGGATGACAGGGAGCCATTTATGATGCGCATGAGTCTAGCGGTAGCTGCAATTGTTCTGTCGATCACTGGGTGTGTCGGCGGTGCTCATCACGAGAAGGCTTGCAAGGTATTCAGCCCGGTCGAGATCGAGTCGCCAACCACCAATCAGGATCAACGCATCGATGTCGAGAGCAGTGAAGATATGACCAATGCCGGCGATGAGCAGACCAACTGCTGAGCATTGTCTTTAATCCACAGGGTTCGTGAAGTAGACCTGCGAGCCGTCAGACAACGGATGCCCGGAGAGCCAATATGGATAAACTATGCAAAGCCGCCGTCGGTGCTGCACTGCTCAGCGTAATAGCCGGTTGCTCCAGTCAGCCTGCAACGCCGGATGCATGGACCCGTTGGGTGTGTGACAGCCAGGCCGAAGTGCTGTGGCGCTTTACCGATGACAGCAAAGAGTCGGTGGATGTGCGTGTGGCCGGTGGCGATATTGCCCACCGCCTGAAACGTGAGCCTTCGGGCTCCGGCGCGATGTTCAGCGATGGCATGCTGACCTTTCACATGAAGGGTGAAGAAGGCCTGATTTACCGCACGGCCAGCAATGATTTGATCGGGCGCGGCTGCAAAGCCCCCTGAACAGCCGCCTGCAAGGTAATGCTTGGAGGCAATAGAACTTGAACACAGCTTGTCGCTGCGACAAGCTTGCACGATTAATGAGCCCAATTGGGAGACAGGAAAATATGGCACTTATCAGCATGCGCCAAATGCTCGACCACGCCGCCGAGTTCGGTTACGGCGTTCCGGCATTCAACGTAAACAACCTTGAGCAAATGCGCGCCATCATGGAAGCCGCCGACAAAACCGACTCGCCGGTTATTGTTCAGGCCTCCGCCGGTGCCCGCAAATATGCCGGTGCGCCGTTCCTGCGTCACCTGATTCTGGCGGCCATTGAAGAATTCCCGCACATTCCGGTATGTATGCATCAGGATCACGGCACCAGCCCTGCAGTGTGCCAGCGTTCGATCCAGCTGGGCTTCAGCTCGGTGATGATGGACGGCTCGTTGAAAGAAGACGGCAAAACCCCGGCTGACTACGACTACAACGTCCGCGTTACCCAGGAAACCGTGGCTATGGCGCACGCTTGCGGCGTTTCGGTAGAAGGCGAACTGGGTTGCCTGGGTAGCCTGGAAACTGGTCAGGCTGGCGAAGAAGACGGCATCGGCGCTGAAGGCATTCTCGATCACAGCCAGATGCTGACTGATCCGGAAGAAGCGGCTGACTTCGTCAAGCGCACTCAGGTTGATGCCTTGGCAATCGCCATTGGTACCAGCCACGGCGCGTACAAGTTCACCAAGCCACCTACTGGCGACATTCTGGCAATCGACCGCATCAAGGCGATTCACCAGCGTATCCCCAACACTCACCTGGTTATGCACGGTTCTTCTTCGGTTCCGCAGGAGTGGCTGGCGATCATCAACCAGTACGGCGGCGACATCAAAGAAACCTACGGCGTGCCGGTTGAAGAAATCGTTGAAGGTATCAAGCACGGCGTGCGCAAGGTCAACATCGACACCGACCTGCGCCTGGCATCGACCGGTGCAATGCGCCGCATGATGGCCGAGCAGCCGAGCGAGTTCGACCCACGTAAGTTCTTCGGCAAAACCGTCGAAGCCATGCGTGACATCTGCATCGCGCGTTACGAAGCGTTCGGTACTGCTGGCAATGCCTCGAAGATCAAGCCGGTCTCGCTGGAAGCCATGTACCTGCGTTATGCCAAAGGTGAGCTGGCCGCCAAGGTCAACTAATCTGGCTGAATATCAGGTCGTTTTCGCCTGATATTAAAAAACCTGTCCGGTGCGAGTCGGACAGGTTTTTTTATGCGTGCAGCCTAAGCGCCGGCGCCAAAACCACGCGCCATCAAGCTGGCGAGCAGCGGCAGGATCAACAGGATCAGCAGCTCAAGGCGGATAGTCATGATCACCAGTTTGCCTTTACGCTCGCTGACGTCTGGCACCTCGCCCGCGTTGACGCTGTTGCGCCAATTGATGAATACAAATGTCGGCAGGATGGACAGCAGCCCGACCAGCAGGAACAGGCCGAGCTTGATGTGGAATACGCCGTTATACAGGTAGTATTCCCAGCCCTTGCCGAACCACAACACCCGCGCTGCGCCGGTTATCAGCACCAGTGCGGCGCACAGGCCGTAGGCCAGATCGGTGATGATAAGTGTCTTGGAGCGCTGTAGATCGAGTGGGCGCTTGAACAACACATGCTCGATGGAAAGCAACGCGAACAGACCGAATATCGACAGATAATGCAGGTAGGCGGCAATTGCAGCGGCCATTGGCAGTTCCTTAGGCAGGGGCGAGAGTGCTTGAGCTTGGGTTGGCGACAGAGACTCGGTTACGGCCGCTGCGCTTGGCGTGATAGAGCGCCTTGTCGGCGCGTTGCATGGCCTGGCGTATGTCTTCCGGCGGCTCCACCAGTGTGCAGCCGATACTGATGGTCAGCGCCAGCTCGGCGTCTTCGATGATCATCGGCGAGTCGCCGATTTTGCTGCGAATGCGCTCGGCAATCTGCTCCAGTTCGCTGATGTCATGCACCTGCGTAATAACAACGAACTCTTCACCTCCACTGCGCGTAACGATGTCATGCGGGCGCATGGCGTCGCTGATACGCCGGGCGCTCTGCCAGAGCACGCGGTCGCCGCTGTCATGGCCGAAGTTGTCGTTCACATGCTTGAAGTGATCAAGATCGCAATAGAGCAGGCCCAAGCGCAGATTGTGCTCTTTGGCGTGGAGTTGTTCGATGGCCAGAAAGTGATCAAGACCGGCGCGGTTCCACAGTTGCGTCAGGGGGTCGAGCAGGGCTTTGCGCTGTTCGCGGCTGAGTTCGTCGCGCAGCTCCTTCGACTGCAAGCTGACTTTGCGCAGCTGCAAATAGCCTTCGGCCAGCATGGCCATGTCCTTGAGCAGTTGTTGCTGCTTTGCGCTCCACTCGCGTGGTGCCGTGTCCAGCAGGCATAAAGTGCCGAGTGCATAACCATCGCTGCTGTAGAGCGGCTGGCCGGCATAAA
This sequence comes from Pseudomonas sp. MS19, assembly GCF_013277615.1. Lineage (NCBI taxonomy): Bacteria > Pseudomonadati > Pseudomonadota > Gammaproteobacteria > Pseudomonadales > Pseudomonadaceae > Pseudomonas > Pseudomonas sp. MS19. The sequence goes on from NZ_VBTO01000003.1 coordinate 68,335, forward strand.
AGCGCAGGTGCGGGGCTTCGGTGACCAGCGGATTGTCTTTGAAGCGCGGGTCTTGCTGGGCATCTTCGACAATCATCATTTGTGAGCCGAGAATCGCATGGCCGCAAAACGAAACGCTGCGCGGAGTCTCGGCAATATCGGCGCCGATGCGCGCCTTGAACCACTGGCGCTGCTGATCGATCAGGCTGATCAGCACCGATTTGACCCCGAACAGATCGCGCACAACCCGCACCAATACATCCAGATACGGTTCGGCGGGAGTATCGAGCAGCTCCTGCTCATCCAGAGCTTTCTGACGCAAGGCTTCGTTGGCCGGTGTCTCAGGGCAGAGCATGCGATTTTCCTTATTAGGAACGAGGACTAAACCATAGATCATCTCTCGTCATAAGGTAAGCATAGCCACCCAGCGTCAGGCCGCGCAATATCATGAAACCGAGGAATGCCAGCCATAATCCATGATTGCCCAGACCTGTCAGCAGCCAGCCCAACAGCAGGCTCAGGGCCACGGCGAGCAACATGGCGTTGCGCATTTCGCGGGCGCGTGTTGCGCCGATGAACAAGCCATCCAGAAGGTAGCTCCACACCGCCAGCAACGGCAGCAGTGCCAGATATGGCAAATACTCGAGGGCAGTTTCACGCACGCTGTCGATGCTGGTTTGCATGCCGATGAACTGTTCACCCGCCAACGCAAAGAACAGTGCGAAACCAACACTGGCGAACAGTGACCAGCCAGCAGACACGATTAAGGTGCGGCGCAAACCTACCCGGTCGCGTGCGCCAAGAGCATGGCCGCACAGCGCTTCCACTGCATGGGCCAGGCCATCGAGTGCGTGCGCAGTCAGCAACAAGCCATTGAGCAGCAGTGCGTTGGCAGCGACAGTCGAGTCGCCCAGACGCGTGCCCTGCACGGTGATCAAGAAGAACACCAACTGCAAAGCCAGGGTGCGGATGAAAATGTCGCGATTCACCGCCAGCAATGGCCGCCAGTTCAGCCAACGGCGCAGCGCGCTCCAGTCAATGGTTCCCGCGTAGGCACTGAGCGCCCGGCGTGCCAGCCACAGGCCAAGCAACGCGCCGCTCCACTCGGCGACAACCGAGGCCCACGCCGCCCCCGCGACGCCAAAGTTCAGGCCGAGAACCAGCAGTAAATCCAACCCGACATTGAGCAGGTTGGTGGTCAGAAGAATTGCCAATGGCCCGCGCGCGTTCTGGGTGCCGAGCAGCCAGCCAATCAGCGCATAGGTCGCCAACGCGGCGGGCAGGCCGAACAGGCGAATCTGGAAGTAGTGGCGGGCCAGATCATCCAGCTCGGCGGAGGGCTGCATCAGCGCCAGCGCGGCGTGGCTAAAGGGCAGGGCGATGATTATCAGCAATGCGCTCAGTGCCACGCCAAGCAGTAACCCTTGCGTGAGCACCTGCCGCAGCGCGCTGCCATCTTCGCGGCCGGCTGCCTGTGCGGCAAAGCCAGTGGTGCCCATGCGCAAGAACCCCATCGCCCAGGTGAGCAGGGTGTAAAGGCTCGCGCCTACCGCCACCGCAGCCAGTTGGTAGGCGTGCGGCAAATGGCCGACCACGGCGCTGTCGACCAACGCCACCAGCGGCACAGAAATATTCGACAAAATCATCGGCGCCGCCAGCGCCCAGACTCGTTTATGGGTTGGGCTATGGCGCCAGGCATCTAGTATCAGTGACATGAAAAACTCCGCTATGGCGGCCACTATACGTGCCCATCAGGGGATTGGTTAAGGCTGATTTCAACGCGCGGGCCAGCTGCCACATTGATTCATGCAATTGCGTCATTGGGACGCAATCGGCAGTCGTCTATAGTGGGTGCTTTGCAACCGGCGAATAACGGAGACGGGTGATGCTGAACAAAGGACTGCTGTTGGCGATGGTGCTGGGTTTGCTCAGCGCGTGCGACTCCTCCGAGCCCGCCAAAGTCACTATCACTGAGCCCACTGGCAGTGCCCAACAGACTGCCCCCGCCGCCCCGCGCCCAGCCGTTGACCGGGAGGCGCTGGCCAAGCGTTATGCGGGCCGCGAGCTGACGGTTGTCGATGCATCGGAAGTGCAGATTGACGGGGCCAGTGCGCTCTCGATCAGCTTCTCGGTGCCACTTGAGCCGGATCAGGATTTCGCCCAAAAGCTGCATCTGGTCGACACCCAAACCGGCAAGGTAGATGGCGCATGGGAGTTGTCCGACTCACTCACAGAGTTGCGTCTGCGCCACCTTGAACCGGATCGCAAACTGGTGCTTACCGTCGATGCAGGGTTGCAGGCAATCAATGACACTGAGCTGGCCAAAGAGCACATCACCCGCCTGCAAACCACAGACATGCAGCCCAGTGTCGGCTTCGCCAGTCGTGGTTCGCTGCTGCCCACTCGCCTGGCGGAAGGCTTGCCGGTAATCACCCTGAATGTGGATCAGGTCAACGTCGAATTCTTCCGCATCAAGCCGCAGTCGCTGCCCAAATTCCTCAGTGAATGGGGCACCAACAGCAATCTCGAAAGCTGGCAGGCCAACTCTCTGCTGCCAATGGCCGAACTGGTATACGGCGGGCGCTTCGATCTGCAGCCCGAGCGCAACACCCGCGAAACCGTGATGTTGCCGATTGCCGGGCTTGAGCCGTTCAAGCAGCCCGGCGTGTATCTGGCCGTGATGAAAGCCGCCGGCACCTACAACTATTCAGTGCCGGCAACGCTCTTCACCCTGAGCGACATTGGCCTCTCGGTGCACCGTTACAACAACCGGCTCGATGTTTTCACTCAGGCGTTGGCGGGCGGTGGTGCGCAGGCGGATGTAGCGCTTGAAGTGCTCGACAACAAAGGCCGTGTGCTGGCCGAGGGCAAGACCGACAGTAAAGGCCATGCCGAATTGCCGCTGCCGCCCAAGGCGCAGGTGATTATTGCTCAGCAAGGCGAGCAGACCAGCTTGCTGCAACTCAACAGCTCGGCGCTGGATCTGGCCGAGTTTGATATCAGCGGGCCAGCGGCTCACGCCTTGCAGTTTTTTGTATTTGGCCCGCGTGATCTATACCGGCCAGGCGAAACGGTGCTGCTCAATGCGCTGCTGCGCGATGCCGATGGCCGTGCGGTCAACAACCAGCCCGTCAGCGTTGAAGTGCGCCGGCCCGATGCGCAGGTGAGCCGTAAGTTTGTCTGGAACGCCGATGACTCAGGTCTTTATCAATATGAGCTGCAACTGGCCGAGGAAGCGCCAACGGGGCGCTGGCAGCTGCTGCTCGATCTGGGCGATGGCGCGCCGCAACTGTATGAGTTTTCGGTCGAGGACTTTCTGCCAGAGCGCCTGGCGCTGGAACTGAAAGGTCAGGATCAACCGCTGAAACCGGCGCAGCATGCGCAGTTCGAGGTGAATGGCCGTTACCTTTACGGCGCGCCGGCCAGCGGCAATCGCATCAGCGGGCAACTCTATGCGCGGCCGCTGCGTGATGCCGTGGCGAGTTTGCCTGGATATCAGTTCGGCTCGGTCACCGAGAAAGAGCTGAGTCAGGATCTGGAGTTGGATGAGCAAACCCTGGATGAGCAGGGCAACACCACGCTGGATATCGAAAGTCGTTGGGATACGGTCAAGTCGCCGCTCAAGCTGATATTGCAGGCGAGCCTGCAAGAGTCTGGCGGTAGGCCCATAACCCGGCGGCTGGTGCAGCCGGTTTGGCCAGCTGAGCGTTTGCCCGGTATTCGCGGGCTGTTTGAAGGTGATCAGGTCGATGCCGACGGGCTGGCCAATTTCGAGATTCTGCTGGCTGATCCGGCGGGTAACAAGCTGGCAGCGGACGCGTTGACCGTACGTCTGGTGCGTGAACGCCGTGATTACTACTGGACGTTCTCGGACAACGACGGCTGGAGCAATAACTACAACGAGAAATTCCTCACCCTCAGCGAAGAGCGAATCAGCGTTGCTCAAGGCTCGACGGCCAAGGTCAGTTTCCCGGTGGAGTGGGGGCCGTATCGGGTCGAGGTGATCGACCCGCAGAGCAAGATGCTCAGCAGTGTGCGTTTCTGGGCGGGTTATCGCTGGCAGGACAACGCCGAAGGCGGCGCGGTACGCCCGGACCAAGTCAAGTTGGCGCTGGATAAACCCGCTTATGCGAACGGCGAAACCGCAAAGGTAACCGTTACCCCGCCGGTTGCGGGCAGTGGCTATTTGCTGGTCGAGTCGAGCGAGGGCCCGCTGTGGTGGCAACCGATTACGCTGCCAGCGCAAGGCCAGACCTTCGAGGTGCCGATCAGCAAAGACTGGCTGCGCCATGATCTCTACATCAGCGCGCTGGTGATTCGTCCGGGCGAGCGCAAGAGCAATGCCACACCAAAGCGGGCGGTCGGGATTCTGCACTTACCGCTGCAACGTGAGCAACGCAAGCTCAGCCTGAACCTGCAAGCTCCAGAAAAAATGCGCCCCAAACAGCCGCTGAATATTCAGGTGCAGGCGCAAAATGCTGACGGCAGTGCGGCCAAGCAAGCCTATGTGTTGGTGGCGGCGGTGGACTCTGGGATTCTTAATATCACCGAGTACCCGACGCCAGACCCCTATTCGAATTTGTTCGGGCGCAAGGCATACGGCGCCGACCAACTCGACGTATTCGGTCAGCTTATCGAGGCCGGACAGGGACGGATGGCCAAGCTGGCATTCGGCGGCGACGCGGCGCTGGCGGGCGGCGGCAAACGGCCTGAAAGCAATGTGCTGATTGTCGCGATGCAAGCCAAACCGGTGCAGCTCGATGATCAGGGCAAGGGCACTGTCAGCCTGGATATTCCCGATTTCAATGGTGAGTTGCGGCTCATGGCGCAGGTCTGGACTGATCAGCGCTATGGCATGGCCGAAGCCAAAACCGTCGTCGCTGCGCCGCTGGTGGCTGAGCTTTCGACGCCGCGCTTTCTTGCCGGCGGGGATGAAACCACGTTGGCGCTGGACTTGAGCAATCTCACAGAACAGGCGCAGACACTCGACGTGCAACTCGGGATCAGCGGCCAGCTTGAATGGGTCGATGCGCAGTTAGCCAACTCCACACTCACACTTGAACCGGGCCAGCGCAGCACGCTCCACATTCCGGTGCGGGCACTGGGCGGCTTTGGCCAGGGCAAGGTCGAACTCAAGGTCGATGGCCTGAGCCTGCCGGATGAGCAGTTGGCGGCCTTGCAGCGTGACTGGACGCTGGGTATTCGTCCGGCTTATCCCGCACGCCTGGAACACATGCGCAGCGTGCTCAAGGGCGACACATGGCAAATGCCTGCCGGCACGCTGGCGGCATTTGAACCTGCCGGTTTGCAAGCTCGACTGGCGGTTTCGAGCCGGCCGCCGCTTAACCTTGGCGAGCAGATTCGTGCGCTCAAGGCTTATCCCTATGGCTGCCTTGAACAGACCGCCAGCGGCCTGTATCCGTCGCTGTACGCCGATGCGGCGATCATCAAACGGCTGGGTCTGGAAACCGAGCCGGATGAGCAGCGCAAGCGTTCAATCGAGCTGGGTATCGAGCGCTTGCTGAGCATGCAGCGTTACAACGGCAGCTTTGGTTTGTGGGGCGCCGACAGTGATGAGGAATATTGGCTGACAGCCTATGTCACCGACTTTTTACTGCGCGCTCGCGAGCAAGGTTTTGCCGTGCCTGAAGAGGCCATGAAAAAGGCCAACGAGCGCCTGCTGCGTTATGTGCAGGAGCGCAATCTGATCGATGTCGGTTACAGCCAGAGCCTCGCTCACACCCGCTTTGCCGTGCAGGCCTATGCAGGCTTTGTGTTGGCACGCAGCCAGCAAGCGCCGCTTGGTGCGTTGCGTAATCTGTACGATCGGCGCAGCGATGCCGAGTCGGGCTTGCCGCTGGTGCAGTTGGCGATTGCCCTGCAGAAGATGGGCGACCAGCCGCGTGCCGACGATGCGCTGCGGGCAGGTTTGAGCCGTCAGCGCGACAGCGAGCGTTGGTTAGGTGATTACGGCAGCCAGTTGCGTGATCAGGCATTGATCATGGCACTGCTGGAGGAATATGACCTGGCCCCGACTGTGCGTGAGGCCCGGCTGTTTACCCTGGCGGATGAGCTGGCTGCGCAGCGATGGTTATCGACGCAGGAGCGCAATGCGCTGTATCTGGCCGGGCGCAATCTGCTGAGCAAACCCGAGCAGCCGTGGCAGGCCCAACTGCAAAGCGGCAGCCTGGCGTTTGAACTGAGTAATGCGCAGTCGGCGATCAAGCTCGATGGCAAGGATCTGGCCGAGCCGCTGACGCTAAGCAGTGCTTCGGAGCAACCTTTGTATCAGCAGCTCACGTTGTCCGGCTATCCGCGTAACGCCCCGGTTGCTGGTGGCGAGAACCTGAGCATTGGCCGCGATTATCTGGATATGCAGGGCCAGCCGCTGAACCTCGAAGAGCTTGAAAGCGGCCAGTTGGTGCTGGTGCATCTGGTAGTTGCGGCCAAGGAGCGCGTGCCGGATGCGCTGGTGGTCGATCTGTTACCGGCAGGGCTGGAGCTGGAGAATCAGAATCTGGCGCAAAGCGCTGCCAGCCTTGAAGATGCCAGCAGCGAAACCAAGGAGTGGCTGCAGTCGATGCAGAATGCCAACCTCAAGCATCGGGAGTTCCGTGGCGATCGCTATGTCGCGGCGCTGGATCTCGACGGCTATGGCAGCACCCATCTGTTGTATCTGGCGCGGGCCGTAACGCCCGGCAGCTACCGCGTGCCGCCACCTCAGGTTGAGTCCATGTACCGGCCCAACTGGCAGGCAATCGGCGATGCATCGGAGAAAATGGTGGTACGCAGCCGCTGATGTTTCCAGCGCTTGGGGATTGCGCCTTAGCAGGCTGCAATCCCGACGCTGGAATTTAAGCGGCTGTAGTCGTGCTGTAGTGTAATCAGGTGCGTCAGGTGATCAGGCCGCTGAGTATCCACAGGCCGAGAAACAGCCAGCATACGCCACCGATAATAGCTTTGCGCATGAAGGCGCGAACCGCCGCGTAAAGCAGCAACAGGCCGATGATCAGCACCACAATGCTGAGAAACGACGGGGTAATTCCGAGGGTTTTCGACATGCCATCAATGAAGCCGCTGAAGGCATTGCCGAGCAGTCCAAAGAAGCTGCTGAGGCTTTCGACAATGAAACGAATCACCGTGCCGAAAGCTTGGCCGAGTGATTCAAAAAATCCTGCTACCTGTAAATGTGGGTTCATTTGACGCCTGTAATCAATCCATCCATCCGCTACATACCGGCAAGCTGTGAAGGCTGTCGGGCAGTTATGCGCGCTAGTGTGCCAGTCATTGGCCACTGTTGCAGCGCAATTGGATGGGCTGCTGCGTTCGGTTGGCGGGTGCGGCAGTGAACCTGTGGAAAACCCTGCGCGTGCGCTGGCAGCAGTTGCGCCGGCGCACGCGTTGGTTGTTGGCCGCTCCGTTGATGCTTTGCGCGCTGTTGTGGGCCGCTGATCTGTTGTTTCCGTTACCGCTGCCCGAAGATGATCTGGCGAGGGTGGTGCTGGCCGAAGACGGTACGCCGCTGTGGCGCTTCGCCGATGCTGATGGCGTGTGGCGCTATCCGGTCAGCAGTTCGCAGGTGTCGCCGTATTATTTGCAGGCGTTGCTGGCGTATGAAGATCGCTGGTTTTATCAGCATCCGGGCATCAATCCGCTGGCGCTGTTGCGCGCCAGTTGGCAGAACCTGCATGGCGGGCGCGTGGTTTCCGGCGGCAGCACCTTGTCGATGCAGGTGGCACGTTTGCTCGACCCGCATGCGCGCAGTCTGCCGGGCAAGCTCAAGCAGGTCTGGCGCACGCTGCAACTGGAGTGGCACCTGAGTAAGGATCAGATCCTTACGCTGTATCTGAACCGCGCGCCATTTGGCGGCACGCTGCAAGGCGTTGCTGCTGCCAGTTGGGCGTATCTGGGCAAACCGCCGAGCCGGATGACTCACGCCGAGGCGGCGCTGTTTGCGGTGCTGCCACAGGCACCCAGCCGGCTGCGTCCCGATCGTCATCCGCAGCGTGCACAGGCCGCCCGCGACAAGGTTCTGCGGCGTCTGCAGGCGTTCGATGTGTGGCCTGCCAGCGCCATCAACGATGCGCTGCAAGAGCCGGTGTTGCTGGCGCCGCGTCAGGAGCCGCGTTTAGCGCCACTGCTGGCGCGCCGGCTCAACCATGCCGACAGCCCGCCGCTGATTCATACCACGCTGGATGCCAGTTTGCAGCGCCGCCTTGAGGACATGCTCATGGGCTGGCGGGCACGATTGCCCGAGCGCACCTCGGCGGCAATCGTGGTGGCCGAGTTGCCCAACATGCAGGTGCGCGCCTACCTCGGCTCTGTGGATATCGGCGATGCCAAGCGCTTTGGTCATGTTGATATGGTGCATGCGCTGCGCTCGCCCGGCTCGACCCTGAAACCGTTTCTGTACGGCATGGCGCTGGATGCCGGGCTGATTCATTCCGAGTCGTTGTTGCAAGACGTTCCCCGGCGTTACGGCGATTACCGCCCCGGCAATTTTGCCGCGAGTTTCAGCGGCCCGGTTTCGGCCAGCACTGCGCTGTCGCGATCGCTCAACTTGCCAGCGGTGCAGTTGATCGAAGCCTATGGCCCGAAACGCTTTGCCGGCGAGTTGCGCAACGCCGGTGTGCCGTTGGCCTTGCCGCCGCTGGCGCAGCCTAATCTGGCAATTATTCTCGGTGGCGCGGGCAGCCGACTGGAGCAATTGGTGAGCGGCTACAGCGCGTTCGGGCGTTCCGGCATGGTTGCTGGGCTGCGTTTTCAGCCGCAGGATGCCCTGCGCGAGCGGCGTTTATTGTCTGCGGGCTCGGCGTGGATTATTCGGCGGATTCTCAGCGGTCAGGCGCGCCCGGAAATCGACCCGCGTGCGCAGTTGGTGCGGCGCTCCACGCTCGCCTGGAAAACCGGTACCAGCTACGGCTTTCGTGATGCCTGGGCGATTGGCGTGGCGCCGCGTTATGTGATCGGCGTGTGGATCGGACGCCCCGATGGCACGCCGGTTTCGGGGCAGTTTGGTCTGGCCTCGGCAGCGCCGATGTTGCTGCAAGTGCATGACATTCTGGCCAATCGCGACAGCCAGCGAGCAATCCCGTTACCGGCTGATCCGCAACCCGCCTCGGTTGGCGTCGCCGCGATCTGCTGGCCATTGGGTCAGCCACTTGGCAAAGACTCGGCCAATTGTCGGCGTCAGCGTTTTGCCTGGACTCTGGATGGCACCACGCCGCCCACCTTGCTGGCAGCGGATCAGCCCGCCGGGCTCGGTCTTAGCCAAACCATCTGGGTCAATGAGCAGGGCTTGCGGGTCGATGCCAGTTGCAGCGGCGCCAAACCCGAGGTGTTGGCGCTCTGGCCCGCGCCGCTGGAACCGTGGTTACCCAGCCGTGAAAGACGCAGCGCACGGCTGCCTGCGGCGTCGCCTGAATGTCCGCCGCGCAACGGCTTGGCCAGCACTTCGCTGGATATCGTCGGCATTCGCGAGGGCGATCAACTGCGTAGCCCGACCGGCGCTCAAGGGCCGCGTCTGCGTTTGAGTGCGATTGGCGGCAGCGGCAAGCGCTGGTGGTTTCTCAATGGCCGGCAAGTGGCGGAAACACTGCCCGACGCCAGCTTCGATCAAGTGCTGGAGCGCAGCGGGGTGTATCAACTCAGCGTGCTCGACGAAAGTGGGCAGACCGCTCAGGTGAGTTTCCGCGTGAGCCGCTAATGCCACTGTACCCGTGGTTTTATTGATGACTGTATCGGTGCGCCATGCAGTGACAATGTTTTTATATGTGCTTTTGATTTGCGCACATTCACTCGGAGCCCGGCCATGACGCCAAAAGACTTGCTACTCGCGTTATGGGTAATCGTGTTGTGGGGGCTCAACTTCGTCGTCATCCGCATCGGTCTGGATGGGCTACCGCCGTTGTTGCTGGGTGGCCTGCGGTTTTGTCTGGCAGCATTTCCGGCGATATTTTTTATCCGGCGTCCGCAGGTGCCGTTGCGCTGGTTGCTGGCGTACGGCCTGACCATCTCGTTTGGCCAGTTCGCCTTTCTGTTCTCGGCCATGTCTGTGGGCATGCCCGCAGGTCTGGCTTCGCTGGTGTTGCAGTCTCAGGCTTTCTTCACCCTGTTGTTCGCCGCGATGGTGTTGGGCGAGCGGGTGCGTCCGGTTAACGTGCTGGGCATGTTGATTGCTGCTGGCGGATTACTCTTGATCGGCGCACAGAGCGGCACCAGCACAACCCTTGCCGGCCTGTTGCTGACGCTCTGCGCCGCCGCCATGTGGGCCATGGGCAATATCATCACCAAGCGCGTCGGTCAGGTTGATCTGGTGGCCTTGGTGGTGTGGGGCAGTTTGGTGCCGCCATTGCCATTCTTCGCCATGTCGCTGTGGCTGGAGGGGCCGGAACTGATCGAAACGTCCCTGCGCAATATCAGCCTCAGTTCGATTGGTGCGCTGGCGTATCTGGCGTTTGCCGCCACGCTCATGGGTTACGGGCTCTGGAGCAAATTGCTCTCGCGTTATCCGGCCAGCCAGGTCGCGCCGTTCTCGATGCTGGTGCCCATCATCGGCCTTAGCTCATCGGCGCTGCTGCTTGGTGAGCGCCTCACTCATTGGCAAATGGCCGGCACGGTTCTGGTGATGGCGGGGTTGGCTATCAACGTATTCGGCGGGCGTTTCATCAGCCGTTTCAGCGCTGCTCGCGGTAATGCCCTGTAGCCTGTTAAACAACGCGCAGGTACTTGGCCTGCGCCGACACGCAAGTTCGTAAACACGCCCCCCTCATACACCCGCTCAACATTACGCGGCGCTCATATCAGCCGCCGTGATAATCACAATCGTGACCATTTACTTCTGCAGATTCAGGCGCCGGTGGATTATCGCTCCACCGGGCAACGCCCACTCCTACAGAAGGAAGATCACCATGAATCGTTTCGCCGCTATTGCCAGTCTGCTCGCCGCTTCGGCATTCACCACAAGTGTCAGCGCAGAAAGCCAGCGCCAGCTGGATAAGGCGCGTGCCAGCTCTGTGAAAACTCAACCGGCCAGCGAAGCTGCGCGCCCCTAAGCGCGCAAACAGCTTCGCCAGATACTGGAGTGCGAGATGACAACTGCCCAATGGTTTGCCGCTAAAGACGTGTATGGCGTGACCTACGCAACAATTAATGAGTGCGGCATTCACTATGAGTCCGAGCTGGCGGTGCAACTCAGTGACGGCCAACTCACCACGCTGAGCATTCCCACCCAACTGAGCGAGCGACTGGCGATCGAGCAATTGGTTTGCCCGCGCACATGTCAGTAACCGCAGGTTCAGCAACCTCAACCCAACCCTGACCAAGGTCCTTTGAACATCGTCTGGCTCGTGCATCATGAAACTGAAAAATCGCAACATGCTGGTCATCGCCGCACTGGCGATCATGACCAATGGTCTGTCTTTACTCGGCCTGGATTACGGCTCTGCCGGCGCACTGGCGCGCACGATTGAGTGCAAATCGAACATTGCGCGCAATATCGAGGTCGCCGACCGCCTGAAGAAATTGCTTGGCCAGCCGCCGTGCCGCCCGGAGACTGAATTCGCGCCGCGCTTCAGCCTCGTGTGAGACGGGTGCTCAAGCCCCGTAAACGCCTCTGGCTGGCGCGCTAAAGCTGCTGCTTTAGTCGAGATCACGTGGCGTAAATTTGTAGTGCAGCTAATCTTTCTCCTGATATGTTCGGCAACGTCCCGGACATCACTGCCTGATGCAGGAGAGTCATGATGGATATGAACCGTCGACAGTTCTTCAAGGTCTGTGGTGTAGGCCTTGGAACATCGAGCCTGGTTGCGTTGGGAGCCGCCCCAACGGCTGCTTACGCCGATCAGGTCAGACACTACAAGCTCACCCGTACCATAGAAACCCGCAACACCTGCCCGTATTGCTCCGTCGGCTGTGGCCTGCTGATGTACAGCCAGGGCGATGGCGCGAAGAACGTTGCGCAGAACATTATTCACATCGAGGGCGACTCCGATCACCCGGTCAACCGCGGCACGCTGTGCCCTAAAGGTGCCGGCCTGCTCGATTTCGTCCACAGTCCCAGCCGCCTGCAATATCCGCAGGTGCGCGAAGCGGGCTCCACCGAGTGGAAGCGGGTCGAGTGGGATGATGCGCTGGACCGCATCGCCAAGCACATGAAGACCGACCGCGACGCCAACTTTATCGAGCGCAACGAGCAGGGCCAAACGGTCAATCGCTGGTTGAGCACCGGTTTCCTCGCAGCGTCGGCCTCGTCCAACGAAGCGGGCTACATCACTCACAAAGTGGTGCGTTCACTCGGCATATTAGGATTCGATAACCAAGCACGTGTCTGACACGGCCCGACGGTGGCAAGTCTTGCCCCGACGTTTGGCCGCGGCGCCATGACCAATCACTGGACCGACATCAAGAATGCCGATCTGGTTTTGATTATGGGCGGCAATGCTGCTGAAGCGCATCCGTGCGGCTTCAAATGGGTGACCGAAGCCAAGGCGCACAACAACGCCAAGCTGATTGTGGTCGATCCGCGCTTTACCCGTTCTGCCTCGGTGGCAGACTTGTACGCGCCGATTCGCACCGGCACCGATATCGCGTTCCTCGGCGGGTTGATCTACTACCTCATCGAGAACGACAAGTACCAACACGAGTACGTGCGTAACTACACCGACGTCAGCTTTATCGTGCGTGAAGGTTACGACTTCGAGGCCGGTTTTTTCAGTGGTTACGACGAAGCCAAACGTGGCTATCCGGATAAATCTGGCTGGGGCTACGAGATCGGCGAAGATGGCTATGCCGTGGTCGATCCAACGCTGAGCCACCCGCGCTGCGTATTCAACCTGCTGAAGAAACACTACAGCCGCTACACGCCGGATATGGTCAGCAGTATTTGCGGCACGCCGAAAGCGCAGATGTTGCAGGTCTGGGACACCATTGCCGAAACCTCTGCGCCGGGCAAAGTCATGACCATCATGTACGCGCTCGGCTGGACGCAGCACTCAACCGGCTCGCAGATGATCCGCACCGGCGCCATGTTGCAGTTGCTGTTGGGCAATATGGGTATGCCCGGCGGTGGCATGAACGCCTTGCGCGGCCACTCCAATATTCAGGGCCTCACCGACCTTGGTTTGCTCTCCAACTTGTTGCCTGGCTACCTGACGCTGCCCAGCGATGCTGAGCAGGATTACGCCGCGTACATTGCCAAGCGGGCGAGCAAACCGCTGCGTCCGGGACAGTTGTCTTACTGGCAGAACTACGAGAAATTCCACGTCAGTTTGATGAAGGCTTGGTACGGCAAGAACGTCAGCGCCGAGAACAACTGGGGCTACGACTGGTTGCCGAAACTCGATGCGCCGGCACCCGGTTACGACGTACTCAAAGTCTTCGACATGATGTACCAGGGCCAGGTTAACGGTTACTTCTGTCAGGGCTTCAACCCGATTGCCTCGTTCCCCAACAAGGCCAAGGTTGGCGCGGCACTGGCCAAGCTCAAATACCTGGTAATCATGGACCCGCTGGCGACGGAAACGTCTGAGTTCTGGCGCAATGTCGATGAGTTCAACGCGGTCGACACCGCCAGTATCCAGACCGAAGTGTTCCGCCTGCCAACGTCCTGCTTTGCCGAAGAAGACGGCTCGCTGGTCAACAGCGGTCGCTGGTTGCAGTGGCACTGGAAAGGTGCCGAGCCACCGGGCCAGGCGCGTACCGACATCGCGATCATGTCCGGTTTGTATCACCGCTTGCGCACCATGTACGCGCAGGACGGCGGCAAATTTCCCGACCCGATTCTTAATCTCGACTGGCCGTATCTGCAGCCCGACGAACCTTCACCCGAGGAGGTGGCGAAAGAGTATTCGGGCAAGGCCCTGACTGATCTCAACGATCCAGCTACAGGCGCATTACTGGTCAAGGGCGGCGAGCAATTGGCCGGCTTTGCCCAGTTGCGTGCAGACGGCAGCACCGCTAGCGGTTGCTGGTTGTTCTGTGGTTCATGGACCCAGCAAGGCAACCAGATGGCGCGGCGCGATAACGCTGATCCGTACGGCATCGGCCAGACGCTAGGCTGGGCGTGGTCCTGGCCTGCCAACCGGCGGATTCTCTACAACCGCGCCTCGGCAGACGTTTCCGGCAAACCGTGGGAGGGCCTGAAAAAGCCGTTGGTGTTCTGGAATGGCAAGTCGTGGACCGGCGCGGATGTGCCGGACTTCAAAGCCGACTCGCCACCGGATGCGGGGATGAATCCGTTCATCATGAACCCGGAAGGGGTCGCGCGTTTCTTTGCCGTCGACAAGATGGCCGAGGGGCCATTCCCCGAACATTACGAGCCGTTCGAGACGCCAATCGGGCGCAATCCGTTGCATCCGGATGATCCGCGCGTCACCAGCAATCCGGCGGCGCGGGTGTTCAAGGGCGACATGGAGTTGTTCGGCACTGCCGAGGAGTTTCCATACGCGGCGACAACCTACCGACTTACCGAGCACTTCCACTTCTGGACCAAGCACTGTCGGCTCAATGCAATTGTGCAACCCGAGCAGTTTGTCGAAATCAGTGAAGTGTTAGCCAAGGAGTTGGGTATCGGCGTTGGTGATCGGGTCAAGGTGTCGTCCAACCGTGGCTACATCAAGGCGGTTGCGGTGGTCACTAAACGCCTGAAACCGTTAACGGTGGATGGCAAGACCGTGCATCAGGTCGGCATCCCGCTGCATTGGGGATTCTCCGGCTTAACGCGTAACGGTTACCTGACCAACACCCTGACACCTTTCGTCGGCGACGCTAACACCCAGACGCCGGAATTCAAATCCTTCCTCGTTAACGTGGAAAAGGCATAGGAGCTGACGCATGGCTACTCAAGACATCATCGCCCGCTCCGCCACGACCACGCCCTCATCGTCTATCCGGCATGTGGACGAGGTGGCAAAACTCATCGACGTATCCAAGTGCATCGGCTGCAAGGCCTGCCAGGTGGCGTGCTCGGAATGGAACGAACTGCGTGACGAAGTCGGCCATAACCACGGCACGTACGAAAGCCCGGCAGATCTCTCGTCCGAGTCATGGACACTGATGCGCTTTGCCGAACACGAGGATGAAGCCGGCAAGCTTGAATGGTTGATCCGCAAGGATGGCTGTATGCATTGCGCCGAGCCGGGCTGCCTCGCGGCATGCCCTAGCCCTGGCGCAATTGTTCAGTACGCCAACGGCATCGTTGATTTCAATCAGGATCATTGCATCGGTTGCGGCTACTGCATCACCGGTTGCCCGTTTGATGTGCCGCGTATCTCGCAAAAGGATAACAAGGCCTACAAGTGCACCCTGTGTTCAGACCGCGTCGGGGTGGGGCAGGAGCCTGCCTGCGTGAAAACCTGCCCAACCGGCGCCATCGTGTTCGGCACCAAGGATGACATGAAAGAGCACGCCGCCGAGCGTATCGTCGACCTCAAATCACGTGGCTATGAAAATGCCGGCCTGTACGACCCCGCCGGGGTTGGCGGCACGCACGTGATGTATGTGCTGCACCACGCCGACTCACCCACGCTGTACTCGGGTTTGCCGGCTAATCCATCGATCAGCCCAATGGTGCAAGTGTGGAAGGGCGTCGCCAAACCGCTCGGTTTGCTGGCGCTCGGCGCAACTGCACTGGTCGGCTTCCTGCATTACCTGCGCGTAGGTCGCAACGTGGTTGAGGAAGACGAGCCGGTAACGGTTGGCGAAGCGGAAACCGTGGTGCACAAGGTTGATCCGTCTGTGCATGAATTTGACCCCAAAGCGCCGCGTTGAAACGGCGCGCAGGAGTTCAAGATGAAACATGACATTCAACGTTACGGCGCAGGCGACCGGACTAATCACTGGCTGGTAGCGCTGCTGTTCATATTGGCCGGGCTTTCCGGGCTGGCGCTGTTTCATCCGGCGCTGTTCTGGCTGACCCATCTGTTTGGCGGCGGGCCGTGGACGCGCATTCTGCATCCGATCATGGGTGTGGCGATGTTCGTGCTGTTCGCCTGGCTGGTGCTGCGTTTTATCGGCCACAACATGATCGACGCTAATGATCGCAAATGGCTCAGCCAGATTGGCGACGTGGTAAACAATCACGAAGAAAAGCTGCCGCCAGTCGGGCGCTATAACGGCGGGCAGAAGCTGCTGTTCTGGGTGCTGTTGCTGTGCATGCTGGTGCTGCTGGTCACCGGCGTGGTGATCTGGCGCGAGTACTTCAGTCACTTGTTTGGCATTGAGCTGATTCGCCTGTCGGTGCTGCTGCATGCAGTGGCGGCGTTTGTGCTTATCGCCAGCATCATCATCCACGTGTACGCCGGTATCTGGGTCAAGGGTTCAATGGGCGCGATGCTCACCGGCTGGGTCAGCCGGGGTTGGGCGCGCAAGCACCATGCCCAATGGTACAAGGAGCAGGTGAGCAAGCAGGAGCAAAAGCCCTAAGCAATATCTGCGGCTCAGGCACTGCTTTATTTACTACGGCGGCCTTTGAGTTATCGACGCCCGCGCAGGGTGAAGTCCCTGCGCGGGCGTAATTTTGAGCTATACCTATGGTTGCAGTTACGGCGAGTTGCCTGCATTAAACTGATCAAGGAGTCCTGCGTGCCAGGCCAGATATTACAACCCGGTCAGATCGAATCTTCGGCGAATATTCCGCCGTTCCTTAATCCCCCCACCGAGCAGTTATTCAAGCGTCGAGCCGAGCGTTTCAGCCTATTGGCTGAAGGCCATCCGGTGGCCGCCTATTTATTGCTGATGGCCGATTTATGCAGCGCCCAACAACGCGCGCTGGATGCATTAGCGCCATTGCCCGGGCCGGATGAAGCCGCCGCCCGGCTCAGCATTGAGCACCACATGCCGCCACTGGCCTATGACACGCTGGTGCGTGGCGGTAACTGGCTGCCAGCGGTGGATGCGCTGCTTGAACAACTGCCCGCGCCGCAAAACCCAGCCGTTGAAGCCGCCCTTGCACAGTTGCGTGATGCCGATAGCGGCCAGCGCAAAGCCTGGGCAATTGCACTGCTCAGCGGCCAGTTCGACCTGCTGCCGCCCGCTCTAGTGCCTTATCTTGGCGCTGCCTTGCAAGTGGCGTTCAGCCAGTGGCTGCTGGGTTTGCCAGAGGGGCTGTTAACCGAGAGTGAAAGCCGAACCTTGTGTCCGGCGTGCGGTTCGCCGCCTGTTGCGGGCATGGTGCGCCATCGCGGCAAACAGATTGGCCTGCGTTATCTGACCTGCTCGCTGTGCTCGTGCGAGTGGCATTACGTGCGGGTCAAGTGCAGCCATTGTGAAGAGAGCAAGCAGCTTGGCTATCTGTCACTGGAACAGGCCGCAGACAAACCGGAGAAGGCCGCCTTGCGCGCCGAGGCATGCCCTAATTGTCAGGGTTACCTCAAGCAGTTCTATCTTGAGTACGACAGCGAAGCCGAGGCCATGGCGGATGATCTGGCCAGCCTGGATCTGGACATGCGCCTGGCTGAGGAAGGTTATCAGCGCCGCGCACCCAATTTGCTGTTAGCGCCAGGCAACGAATAACTGCCGCCACTCCATGTGCTCAAGGACATGCCATGAACGCCATCCGACTTCCCTCGGTCGATCGCCTGCTGCGCAGCGCGGCGATTGAACCGTTGCAACAACGCTACGGCCGTGAGGCCATTGTTAAAACCCTGCGTGACCTGCTTGATGAATTACGCGGCCCCGCGCAACTCGGCAGCCTGACTGCCATTGAATTGAGCGAGGCGGTTATCGCCGGGCGAGCCGGAGAGCGGCTGGCGCAGGCGCATTCGAGCAAGGTGCGCCGCGTGTTCAACCTCACCGGCACCGTGTTGCACACCAATCTGGGCCGCGCCTTGCTGCCCGAAGAGGCCATCGAGGCAATCACTCAGGCGGCACGTTATCCGCTTAATCTGGAGTTCAATCTGGCCACCGGCAAACGCGGCGACCGCGATGACCTTATCGCCGGATTGATTCGCGAGCTGACTGGCGCCGAGGCGGTTACCGTGGTCAACAACAATGCCGCCGCGGTGTTGCTCGCACTCAACAGCCTAGGCGCGCGCAAGGAAGGCGTGATCTCGCGTGGCGAGTTGATCGAGATTGGCGGAGCATTTCGTATCCCCGACATCATGGCCCGCGCCGGGGTAAAACTGGTCGAAGTCGGCACCACCAATCGCACCCACGCCCGTGATTATGAGGCGGTGATCAACCCTCGTACCGGCCTGCTGATGCGCGTGCACACCAGCAACTACAGTGTGCAGGGTTTCACCGCCAGCGTGCCGACTGCCGAGCTGGCAAAGATTGCCCACGCCAACAACGTGCCGCTGCTTGAAGACCTCGGCAGTGGCACGCTGGTTGATCTTACGCGCTGGGGATTACCCAAAGAGCCCACCGTGCAGGAAGCGCTGGCGGATGGCGCGGATATCGTCACCTTCAGCGGCGACAAACTGTTGGGCGGCCCGCAAGCCGGGATCATCCTTGGCAGCCGCGAGTTGATCGGCAAGATCAAAAAGAACCCGCTGAAACGTGCGCTGCGTGTGGATAAGTTGACCTTGGCCGCGCTGGAAGCAGTACTCGGTTTATACCGAGATCCGGACCGGCTCGCCGAGCGACTCACCAGCTTGCGCCTGCTCAGCCGCGCGCAGGCAGATATCCACCAGCAGGCCGAGCGCATTGCGCCGCTACTGCGAGCGCAACTCAATGAGCATTGGCAGCTCAGCGTGGAACCGCTTCTGGGCATGATCGGCAGTGGCGCGCAGCCCGTCGCGCGGCTGGCCAGCGCGGGGCTATGCGTGCGCCCGCTGCAATCCAAACGCCTGCGCGGACGCGCGTTGCGTGGGCTTGAGGAATGCCTGCGAACGCTGCCGATTCCGGTTCTCGGGCGCATTGATGATGACGCCCTGTGGCTCGACTTGCGCCAACTCGATGACGAGCCCGCATTCATCGCGCAACTGCCGGTGCTGGGCGATTACCTGACGCAAAGTCTATGACTATTCAGCTCGCCGCAATCCCTGCCGGTGTTGGAGCGCGCCCATGATCATCGGCACGGGCGGGCATATCGACCACGGCAAAACCGCCTTGCTGCAAGCGCTAACCGGTATTGCCGGAGACAAGCGCCCGGCAGAGCGTGAGCGCGGCATCACCATCGATCTGGGTTACTTGTATGCCGATATAGGTGACGGCCAGCTCTGCGGCTTTATCGACGTGCCCGGCCATGAGCGTTTCGTGCACAACATGCTCGCCGGCTCCAGCGGCATCGACTTGCTGTTGCTGGTGGTGGCCGCTGATGATGGTGTCATGCCGCAAACGCGCGAGCATCTGGCCATTGCCGGGCAACTGGGTATTCGCCGGGCATTGGTGGCGTTGAACAAGATTGATCGAGTCGAGCCCGAGCGTGTCGTAAATGTGCAGCGGCAGATACGTGAACTGCTGGCAGACGGACCGTTCAGCGCGGCGCCAATCATGCCGGTTTCAAGCATCACCGCCAGCGGCATAGAAGAGCTGCGCAGCGCATTACTCAGCGCCACAAACGAGGTGCAATCGCGCAGCAATAGCGGTTACTTCCGCTTGCCGATAGACCGGGCGTTCTCAGTGGCTGGCGCGGGCGTGGTCGTCACCGGAACCGCTTTTGCCGGGCGGGTGCAAGTAGGCGATGAATTGCTGCTCAGTCCCAGCGGCCGCCGTGTGCGAGTGCGTGGCCTGCATGCGCAGAATCAGCCTGCCGAACAGGCAAGGGCAGGGCAGCGCGTAGCCCTCAACATTACCGGCGAGCGGCTGGCGTTGGAGCATGTGCGCCGTGGTGACTGGCTGCTGACCCCGGAGCTACATGCACCCACCACGCGGCTCGACATCCAACTGCAATTGCTGCCCAGCGAGACGCGCGAATTCAGCCACTGGACGCCGGTGCATGTGCACCTCGGCGCACAGGATGTTACCGGGCGGGTGGCGCTGCTTGAAGGCAGTAGCCTGCAACCGGGCCAGCAGGGTTTTGCGCAACTGCTGCTGAATGCGCCGGTGCATGCCGTGCACGGCGATCGTCTGGTTTTGCGTGATCAAGCGGCGCAGCGAACCCTCGGCGGCGGGCGCGTACTTGACCCATTTGCCCCAGCGCGCAATCGACGTTTGCCTGCACGTTTGGCGCAGCTGCAAGGCCTACAAACCGATGTGTTCGAACAGGCGCTGCAAAGCCTGCTCGAGAATGCGCAAAACGGCCTCGATCCGGCCCTGCTCGAACGCCAGTTCAATCGCCCGCGTGCGAGTTGGCAATTGCCCGCAGACACCGTGGAAATCAGCACACGGCTTGGCCCGCGGCTATTCACCCAAAGCCACTGGCAAGCATTGGCGGCGCGCCTGCTGGCGGGGCTTGAGCGGTTTCATCAGCAATCCCCCGACGAACTCGGGCCAGACCGTGACCGACTGCGCCGCTTCGCACTGGCCGATCTGGAACGACCGATATTTATCACCCTGCTTGAGCAGGCGCTGGCCAGCGGAAATGTCGGCAGCAGTGGGCCGTGGTTGCATTTGCCTGATCACAGTGTGCAGCTTGGCGCCGAGGATGAAGCCCTGCGCGACCGGATATGGCCATTGTTGCTGAACGGAAACTTCGACCCGCCTTGGGTACGCGACATCGCCGCCAACTTACAAACCGATGAGGCCGCCACGCGCTTATTGCTGCGCAAACTGGCGCGCCTTGGCGTACTGCATCAGGTGGTCAAAGATCTCTTCTACCCCGAACAAACCATCCGCCAACTGGCAGAAATCGGTGTTGGCTTGCAGCAACAACACGGCTCGATAAAACCCGCAGTCTGGCGCGACAGCCTGGGCATTGGCCGCAAACGCAGCATCCAGATACTCGAATATTTCGACCGCATCGGCTTCACCCGTCGCCTGGTCGGCGAACGCAAAGTACGCGAGGAGTCAGCCCTGGCCAATTCAAAACCATCCGAACCAACCACCCAACCGGAGGATGGAACCCCGCAGGGTTTCCGTCACAAGGCCAGACCCCAAAAACAATAACCAGCCCCGCCAGAATCGCCATGACGGAAGCAGCTGCGCAGAATCCATCCTCCACCCCAAACCAACCACCCAACCGGAGGATGGAACCCCGAAGGGTTTCCGTCACGAGGCCAAACCCGCAAAACAATAATCAGCCACGCCTCAAATCGCCATGACGGAAGCAGCTGCGCAGATTCCATCCTCCACCGCAAACCACCAATCCCAACCCGGAGGATGGAACCCCGCAGGGTTTCCGTCACAAGGCCAAACCCGCAAAACAATAACCAAGCCCCGCCCCAAATCGCCATGACGGAAGCCGCTGCGCAGATTCCATCCTCCACCGCAAATCTCCAACCCAACCCGAAGGATGGAACCCCGAAGGGTTTCCGTCAAAAGGCCAAACCCGCAAAACAATAATCAAGCCCCGCCCCAAATCGCCATGACGGAAGCTGCTTTGCAGATTCCATCCCCCACCCAAAACTCCAAGCCCAACCGGAGGATGGAACCCCGAAGGGTTTCCGTCATTGAGGCACCCCAGCTATATTAATCCTGCCCCGAGATTGCCCTTCTAAGCGGCTCGTACCTTCACCCAAACAACGGTCAATCTTGAACTCTGGATTAGGCGTCATTCATTAAGGGAATTTCATGGTCACTTGCCATCTGCGCTACATCATCGATGCATACAAACTCAAAGAGTTTGAACATTACGCACAGCTCTGGATTCCATTGGTAGAAAAATTTGGCGGCCAACACCACGGCTACTTTCTTCCTTCCGAAGGCGCCAACAATGTAGCGCTGGCCATGTTCACATTCCCAAGCCTTACCGCTTACGAGCAATATCGAACAGCATCACTGCAAGACCCAGAATGCATCGCCGCCTTCAAATACGCCGAAGAAACCCGCTGCATCATCAGCTACGAACGCACCTTCTTCTGCCCTCTGTTCAACGAAAACGCCAAGGCGTAGACCGGCGACTGCATCACCAAACCAAGGGACAAATCGGTTAAACCTGTTACCCACAAGCTTATGATCATGGGCTATGCTGATCGGGCGTCGAGCCTCACCAATGCCATTGCTGCTAAGGAAGGTTTCACAGGTTTAACCCTCAATATGGAAGGCAATCACGCCCGGTGGCGTGGCCGGGCTTCAAACCCGGTAGGGGACGGCAGCCGTTCCTAGGTAAGTTCGACTCTTACTGCCTTCCGCCATCTCTATACCTTTACATCTCCTGTTCAATCTTCATTCATCAAACGTTACTTCCCGAGAAAACAAAACCCGGCGCGGGGCCGGGTTTGTTGTGTTCGCTGTTTACCGCTGCGTTATATCTGGAACTGGCCGACCAGTTTTTGCAGGCGGCCGCCGAGGCCGCCGAGTTCGCGGGCGGTGTTGGCGCCTTGGGTGGCGTCGTTGGAGACGACTTCGACGCCTTGGGCGATTTGGTGGACGCTGCGGTTGATCTCTTCGGCGACGGCGGTTTGCTCTTCGGCGGCGCTGGCGATTTGCGCGTTCATTGAGCTGATGGTGCCGATGAGTTCGGCGATGACATCCAGCGATTTGCCGGCCTGATTGGCTTGCTCGGTGGTGTCTTCGCCCATGGCGCTGGCGCGCTGCATGGCTTCTACCGCGTCTTCGGTGGTGGTCTGCAGGCGGTCGATCATGCCCTGGATTTCGCCGGTGCTTTGTTGGGTGCGGCTTGCGAGTGCACGAACCTCGTCGGCGACCACGGCAAAACCACGGCCAGCTTCACCGGCGCGGGCGGCTTCGATGGCGGCGTTGAGTGCCAGCAGGTTGGTTTGGTCGGCGATGGCGCGGATAACTTCGAGTACGCCGACAATGCCTTGCACGTCTTGGCGCAGGCCATCAATCGAGGCGCTGCTGGTGCGGATTTCGCCGACCAGTTTGTGTGTGCTTTCTACGCTGCGCTCGACTACTTGCTTGGCCGATGCGCCTTCCTGATCGGTTTCGCGGGCGGCGTCTGCAGCGCGCTGGGCGCTGGCGGCAACTTCCTGGGCGGCGGCCGACATTTCGTTGATCGCGGTCGCGACTTGATCGGTTTCGTGGCGTTGGCCTTCCATTGCCTGTTCGGAGCGCTGCGCCTGGCTGGATACTTCGCCGACCAGACCGTGCAATTGCGAGGAGGTTGTCGCTACTTGTTGAACCAGCCCGTGAATTTTCTCAATGAAGCGGTTGAACGATGACGCCAGTTCGCCGAGTTCGTCATGGCTGTCAACGGGCAGGCGATGATTGAGGTTGCCATCACCGGCGGCCATGTCGTCGAGGTTGCTTTTGATGTGCATCAGCGGGCGCAGAATCGAGCCACTGACGACGCTGGCTAGCAGGCCCATGACCACGAACAGGCCAACAGCTGAGCCGATCATGATCCACAGCAGGCGGTCGATTTGTTCTTCGAATTCGGCACGCGCCGCTTGTACGTCGTTCTCTACGCCGTCGAGGTTGATTGAGGTGCCGAAGGCCATGTCCCACTTCGGCAGGTACTCGGCGTAACCGACTTTGGGCACGACCTTGCTATCTGCGCCGAGCACGAAGCTGTAATCGACAAAGTGGCTGCCGTCTTTACCAGCGGCAACCAGGTTGCGGATGGCGAAGTCGCCGCTGGAGTCTTTGTAGGTTGAGAAGTCCTGGCCAATCTTGTCTTCGGTATCGCCCTGAAACAGGCGAATGCTGGCACCGTCGTAACCCCAGAAATACCCGTCCTTGCCGTAATTGAGGTGCTTGAGTATTTCGACCGCCTGAGCACGTGCAGCGGTGTCGCCTTGGGCAGATTGCTCGTAGAGCGGGGTGATGGCGCGCTTGGCCAGGGTTACGTAGTTTTGAATATTGTTGCGATGTTCGCTGATCAGTTTGCTGCGCGTGTGTTGTTCTTGATCATTGGCGAGGTTTTGCAGGAGGACTACCGAGATCGCACTGATCATCAGGCACAGCAATAAAATGGGCACTAATGTGAGTAACAGCAGTTTGGTTCGAAGCCGGAGGGACGATAGCACGGCGGTAAATCTCCTAAAAAACCAAGAAGCGAGAAATATCTGACGCCAATTTGTCGACCATTAATTCCGATACTTGAGACTTTCTAGCATTAATTTGCCATCACTCACTCCGAAACCATCATTTCGGGGGTTGTGCGGGCGCCTCGGATGCTTTGTCTGCCGGGTAATGTTGCCCTAAAAACGCCAGCAACCGGGCGTTGACCTCGGCGGCTTTCTCGCTCTGTATCCAGTGACCGCAGTCGGCCAGTTGATGCTGTTCAATATTGCTCACCCGGGTTGGCATCTTGCTGATGGTGTAAGCCTCCAGTGTGGCCACCGGGTCATGCTCGCCGACCATGAACAGCGTCGGTTGGTGGATGACAACATCATGCAGGAAATCGGTGCGCTGCCAGTTACGCTCGAAGTTGCGATACCAGTTGATCGCGCCTCTGAAGCCTTTGTCGGCGAAGGTTTCGACGTACACGGCGAAGTCTTCCGGGGCGCACCATTCGGGTAGCTCTGCGGGCGTCTCGATACCGGCAAACAGTGTTGAGTCCTTGCTGCGCGGTTGCAGCAGTAAGTCGCTCGAGCTGGCGCCTTGCATGAATATGCGCAGGCTGCGGGCAATGTCGGCATCCAGTTCCTGCTCGGCAACGCCCGGTTGCTGGAAGTAGACGATGTAGTTGAAACGGTCGCTGAAGACTTCGCGCATGATTTCAATGGCCGGGCGTTTGCCGCGGCCGGCAAAGGGTACCGACAGGGTAACCACGGCGCTGATGCGTTCCGGCTCAAGTTGCGCCAGGTGCCAGGCAATCATCGCGCCCCAGTCGTGGCCGATCATGCACACGTCGTGCTGGTCGAGTGCGGTCATGCTGGCCTGAATGTCGGCGCAAATGGTCAGCACGTCATAGGCTTCGATGTCTGCCGGTGCGTCGCTGGCGCCATAGCCGCGCATTTCGGGGACGAACACCCGGTAGCCAGCGGCTGTAAGCGCAGGGATCTGCTCGCGCCATGAGTGCCAGCATTCGGGGAAACCGTGCAGCAGCCAAACGGGCCGACCTGTTTCAGGGCCTGCGACGTGCACGCAAAGGCGGATGCCATTTACCGACAGGAACTGCGTGTGAAGTGCTTGCATGGTTTCGCCCTTAGCTGTGGATAACCCGAACTTAGCAGAGCGGGCCACTCACGCTAAGCAGCATTCATCAGGCGAATAGAGGCTGCTTGCGAGGCGCTGGATGCTCTGGAATGGCTGTTTTGGCGCGCTAATCAATCGTGCAGCGGTTGTTCGTCGGTTTTAACCAGCTCGTATACTCGTGACTGAGGTCAGTCCTTGACAGGCCTGCGCTCTGTAGTCTTTTGTCATTACAGGTTATGGGGCCATTAGGGCGCCTGTGCAGGGACTGACTAAAGGGACGCGCCATGACTTTCATACGGATTTTTCAGGCAACGCTGGGTGCGCTGGTGATGCTTGCGGCTCATGCGCAAGGCAGTGAAACCGCAGCAGGCACCGACTCTGCGCAGATCAAGCGCGGGGAATACATTGCCCATCTGGGTGATTGCGTGGCGTGCCACACCGCGCCCGGCGGCAAGCTCATGGCTGGTGGTCTGGAGCTGAAAACGCCGATGGGCACTATCTATTCGAGCAACATAACCCCGGACCCTGAAACCGGCATCGGCAAGTACACGTTTGAAGAGTTCGCCCGCGCGATGCGTGAAGGTGTGAATGCTCAAGGGCAGAATTTGTACCCGGCGATGCCTTATCCGTCTTACGCGAAGATGACGGACGATGACCTCAAGGATTTGTTCGCTTATCTGTTGGGCGGTGTGCCAGCGGTAAACGAGCCGAATATCGACGCAGACATGAGTTTCCCATTCAACCTGCGCTGGGGCTTGATGTTCTGGAACATGGTGTTTGTCGACAGCGAGCCATTCACCCCGGACCCGAACAAGGATGCGGTGGCCAACCGCGGGGCTTATCTGGTGCAGGGCCTGGGGCATTGCGGCTCGTGCCATACGCCGCGCGGGTTGGCGTTTCAGGAGAAGGCGCTGAGTGATACCGACAGCCGCGGCGAATACTATCTGGCCGGTGAGAATGTCGAAGAATGGCGTGCGTTGAGCCTGCGCAATCTGTGGACGGTAAAAGATACCGTGCAATTGCTGAAGACCGGGCAGAATCGTTTCGCCACGGTGTCCGGCAACATGGTTGATGTGATTCACCACAGCACCCAGCACTTCACTGATGATGATTTGGTGGCGATTGCGACCTATTTGAAGTCGCTGCCGGCGGGTGAAAACGATCTGCCGATGCCGTCAGTTGCCAAGGGGCCGGCAGCATTGCCGGATACATTGTTCAGCAGCCGAGGCGGGTTGGCGTACACGCAATTCTGCGCCGATTGTCACCGCCCTGATGGCGGCGGCGTGCCGGGTATCTTTCCGGCGCTGGCGGGTAACCCGACCACCGCCTCTGAGGTGCCGACGACTCTGTTGCATATCACCCTCACAGGCTGGCAGACGGCAAAGACTGCTGAGCATTCGCGGGTTTACACCATGCCTGGATTCTCGCGGCTGGATGATCAGGAAGTCGCTGAAATTCTCACGTTTATTCGCAGCAATTGGGGCAATAACAGTTCCGCGATATCGGCGGATCAGGTCAAGGAAATGCGCGATCAACTCGACCCGCAGACCACCGATAACTCGACCTTTGAAACACCGCGTCTGGCAAAAATGCTTGATGAGCCAAATGCCGAGCAAGTTGTGCGCGGCATGCGTCTGCATCTGGATACGCGGGCGCTGTTGCCGGATAACGTCGGTGATGTGCTCAACTGCACCAGTTGTCACCTGAATGCCGGCACCGTGGCCGAGGGCTCGCCATTTGTAGGGCTGAGCTCCAAATTCCCGGCGTATCAGGCGCGCTCCGGCAAGGTGATCACGCTGGAGGAACGGATTAATGGCTGCTTCATGCGCTCGATGAATGGCAAGGCGTTGCCAGTCGATTCAGCTGATATGCAGGCGATGGTCGCGTACTTCGACTGGATGCGCATGAACATCAAGCCGGATGACAACATTGAAGGGCGCGGGGTCGGCAAGATTGATACCTCGATCCAGCCGGACATGGCCAATGGCAAAAAGGTCTACGACCAGCAATGCTCGGTCTGTCACGGCAAGGACGGCGAAGGCTTGGCCCGCGCCGATGGTACGCCAATTTATCCACCGCTTTGGGGCGAGCACTCGTTCAACGTGGGGGCCGGTATGGCGCGTACTTACACGGCCGCGGCGTTTGTGAATCGCAATATGCCGGTGGGTTTCCGTGACAAGTTCCCGTTGGGGCAAGGCGGATTGTCGGTACAGGATTCGGTTGATGTCGCCGCGTACTTTTCCCATCAGCCACGGCCGGATTTCCCGGGCAAAGACAAGGACTGGCCAAAGGATAAAAAACCGGTCGATGCGCGTTACTGATACGCGCTAAGGAAGGTCAGGTACATCAGCCGTGCGATGTACCTGATTGCCGCGAGATTACTCGTCGCGCGTGAGGACTTCGAGCAACTCGATTTCAAAAATCAGGTTGGAGTTCGGCTTGATAAACGGGCCGAACTCACTCTCGCCGTAAGCCAGATGCGCCGGTACGAAGAGCTTGCGTTTACCGCCGACCTTCATGCCCATCATGCCTTGATCCCAGCCCTTGATGACGCGGCCGGTGCCGATCACGCACTGGAAGGGTTTGCCGCGTTGATAGGAGGAGTCGAACACGCGGCCGTCTTCGAGATAGCCGTTGTATTGGGTGGTGATCAACGCGCCTTGGACCACGGCTTTGCCGTCGCCGACCTCGATGTCTTCAACTATCAGTTCTTTGTTCATGATGCGCTCGTGCTCTTGGCTGTCGGGTTACGGTGGTCTGCAGGCTTTCGCTCAGACGAATCGGCGTGCGGTGTGTTTGTCAGCGCGTGTGGCTGAAGGTTCGCCGGCGATTGTATAAACCCTGTGTATTTGAAACTAGGCGAGGCTGGACGATTTTGCCATTCGCCTGTTGTTTGCAGGGCTCAATGCGGATTACCGCGCAGCGCCTGTACGCCATCGTCTTGCGGGTTGTAGTCGTCCAGACGCATGCGCTCGGCAAACGCCTCAGCTGCTGCCTGACCGCTGAGCAAACGGGCTTGGGTGGCGGGCCAGTCATCTGGCTTGATGCGGATCAGCCAGCCGCTGGCGTAGCAGTCCTTGTTGATCAGCGCGGGGTTGCGCACCAGGTTGTGATTGCTGGCCAGCATGATGCCTGCCAGCGGCGAGCGTGCCGATGAGGCTGCCTTGGCGAACTCGACCACACCAAAGCTGCGGTCGCACTCGATGTGTGCGTTGTCGCGCTTGGGCGTGAAGGCGAATATCTGCCCGTAGAGTGCGCAGCCATAGGCGGTTAGGCCGAGGGTGACACTGCCGTCGGGTTCTTCGCGTAACCACAGGTTGTGCTCGGCGGCGTAGAGCAAGTCGTCCGGGAACTCCAGTCCGTTGACGTTCACAGGCTCACGACCCGGTCGTATTCGAGAATCATCTGCGCCAGTTCGCCGCCGCTGGCAATCTCGTCGAGTTCAGGAATCAGGCATTCGGGTTCAAGCGTAACGCCAGGCGCCCGGCATAACAGAATGCGCACGCCAGCCTGCTTGGCTTGTTGAATGAAGTGCCGAATGGGCTCGCCGCCGGCCACTGCACACAAGTTGTCTGCCACCTCGGTGATCGCCAGTTGCCCGGCTTCGCCACTGAGAAACAGGGTGACTTCGGCCTCCATGCAGGCCAGCAATGTGGCGGTGTAAAACGGCGCAGCGCAGCGGGCCGGGGTACTCGGGCCGCTGCTGACCAAAACCAATACTCGCTGAACAGGCGTTGCTGTCATGTCAGTCCAAAATCAAGTTCCGGGCGCGCGTGGGCTATCCATGCGCAGGCAGCTTAAGCCTAGCGAGCGGCCCATGCTCTGGCAAATACTCGGCGCTCAGCAGGCGACATAAATCGGCGCTGGCACAGCCTTGAACTAGAGTTGATTAGGGCGGGTGTTAAGTCGCTCAGGCAAGTCCGGGCTAAAGATGTGCCTGGGTCAATAAGGTTGGTCTGCGCGGCCTAGTGTTTTACCCTGCAACGCGTACATGGAATGTCAGGCTGAAACGCGTGGGGGTAAAAGCTCGCGGATTCGGCGTATTTGGCATCCTTTATTTCAGCAGTGTGGCCGGTTGTCACGCTCAAGATGTCTAGGTAACAAGGGGTCGTACATGTCTTTTTCCGAGGGTTATCGCCGTCGACTAACGCGTCTGGTTGCGGGCGTGTTTTTGTGTCTGGGCATGGGCAGTGCTCATGCGGATGAAGCGGTTGTGGTCTCGTCGAAGATCGACACCGAAGGCGCCGTGCTGGGCCAACTGATTGCGCAAACGCTAAAGCGCGGCGGTGTGCCGGTTAACGAGCGCCTGCAACTCGGCGGCACGAGCATTGTGCGCAACGCCCTGATTGCCGGTGAAATTGATATTTACCCGGAGTACACCGGCAATGGCGCGTTCTTCTTCGACCGTGGCGACAGCCCGGTGTGGAAGGATGCACAAAAAGCCTATGACACGGTGAAGAAACTCGACGCCGAGGCCAACAAGCTGGTCTGGCTGCAACCGGCAGACGCCAATAACACCTGGGCCATGAGTATTCGCGGTGATGTTGCCCGCGCCAATAAACTGGTCACGCTGGAAGATCTGGCTAAGTACCTGAATGACGGCGGCGAGTTCAAGTTTGCTGCAAGCTCCGAGTTCGTCGAGTCGGCGAGTGCCTTGCCAGCATTTCAGAAAGCCTATGGTTTCAAACTCAGCCCCGAGCAGCTGGTTATTCTTTCGGGCGGCAACACAGCGGCCACCTTGCGCGCTGCGGCGCTGCAAACCAATGGCGTTAACGGCGCCATGACTTACGGCACTGATGGCGGCCTGAGTGCTTTGGATTTACAAGTGCTGGAAGACACCAAAGGCGTGCAGCCGGTGTATCAGCCTGCGCCGCTGGTGCGCGCCGAGGTGCTGAAGAAATACCCGCAGATCGAAACCTTGCTGGCGCCGGTGTTTGCCAAACTCAACCTGCAGGTGCTGCAAAAGCTCAATGCCGATGTTGCGGTGAATGGCGCCGACCCGCGACAGGTCGCCACTTTGTTTCTGGACGGCATCAAACCCTGAGTGAGTGGGCTAATGGAGTCTCCCCGCCCGACGCCTAATCGGGTGGTTCTAACTTTGGTGTGCATTGTGCTGGCGGTGTTGCTGCTAGCGGACTTTGCCAGTGTGCAGGCCAATCGCATTGTGCCGGGTCAAGGCCTGGGGTTGTTCAAGGCATTGGGCTCTGTGTGGGCCAGCGGCTTGATCGCAGGCTTGCTGGCTATTGCCGCCCTGGCTTGGCGCCCCAACCCACTGCGTTATCGCCTGATGCTGGTGCTGGTCGTGCTGCTGCTGTGCCAGTTGCCCCTGAGTCTGGCCTGGTTCATTCATCTGCATATTGCTGCCGATCAGCCGTACGCACGGGCTGGCATTGCCGCAGGCGGCTGGACCTTGCTGTTTATCGGCTCTTTGCTGCTTATCGAGTGCCGCCAACGCATGCAGCCCGCGCCCTTTTGGTGGCGCGCGGCCCCGTTGGGTCTGGTGTTGATCAGCGCCTGGCTGATTAACAACGGCGATCTGGCCGCGTTGTCGTTATTGCGCGAGTACAGCAGCCGCCGCAGTGAATTCTGGCAGGCGCTTGCCGGGCACCTGAGTCTGGTTGGCGGTGCGTTGCTTGGCAGCTTGATTATCGGCCTGTTGCTGGCGTGGCTGACGCTGCGAGTACCGCGTTTGCAGCGGCCAATTTTTGGCTTGCTGAATTTCTTTCAGACCATCCCCAGCCTGGCGTTGTTTGGCTTGCTCATCGCGCCGCTGAGTTATCTCGCCAACAAGTACCCGGTGCTGCAGGAACTCGGTATTCATGGCATCGGCTGGGCGCCTGCGATTATTGCGCTGGTGGCTTACAGCCTGCTGCCGGTGGTGCGCAATACCAGTGTCGCGCTCAGCGGTGTAGCGCCTGCGGTTATCGAGTCTGCCCACGGCATGGGCATGAGCTCATGGCAGGTGTTGCGTCAGGTGCGCGTGCCGTTGGCGCTGCCGGTGATTATCGAAGGTATCCGTATCACCACCATCCAGGCCATCGGTCTGGTGGCAGTTGCCGCCCTGATTGGCGCCAGTGGTTTTGGCAGCTTTATCTTTCAGGGGCTGGGGCAGGGGGCAATGGATCTGGTGCTGCTGGGCGCCTTGCCGACAATTTTTCTAGCACTGTTGGCCGACGCACTGTTCAGCGCGCTGGCCAGACACTGCCAACCAGGAGTCCGGGCATGACGCCGACCCCGATGATCGAGTTAAGCCACGTCAGCCGCCTGTTTGATAACGCGGTGGCGGTGGATGATATTTCCCTGCAAATCAACAGCGGCGAATTGTGCGTGATCGTCGGCACATCGGGGTGCGGCAAGTCGACAACCCTGCGCCTGCTGAACAAATTGATCAGCTGCTCCAGCGGCAATATCCGCATCGACGGCGAAGACATTGCCGGGCTCGATGCCAAGTTGTTGCGTCGGCGCATGGGCTATGCCATCCAGAACACGGGCTTGTTCCCGCACTGGAGTGTCGAGCGCAATATCGGTGTGGTGCCCACGCTGCTGGGTTGGTCGCCGGAGAAGATCAAGGCGCGGGTGCATGAGCTGCTGGAATTGCTGTCGCTGCCTTACGCCGAGTTCGCGCACAAGTTTCCCAGCCAATTGAGCGGTGGTCAGGCGCAGCGGGTTGGGGTTGCCCGGGCGCTGGCGGGCGACCCGGATATTCTGCTGATGGATGAGCCGTTCGGTGCACTCGATCCGATTACCCGCGACTCGCTGCAAAACGAGTTGTTGCGCATCCAATCGCAGATCAACAAGACCATTGTGTTTGTCACCCACGATATTGATGAAGCGCTGAAACTGGCGACGCGGATTGTAGTGATGGACAAGGGCCGTATCGTTCAGCATGACACGCCGGCCAATCTGCTCGACCGCCCGGTGAATGAGTTCGTGCAGAGTCTGCTCGGGCAGAACGAACGCGGCCTCAAACGTGCCAGTCTGGAACCGGTGAAAACCCACATGCAAGCGCTAAGCGGTGATCTGCCGGAGCATTCAGTGAACGTCGATGACACGCTGCGCCAGGCCATGTCGCTGATGTATTGGCATCGCACCGACATTCTCTGTGTGCGCGATGCCGACAACCACGCGGTGGGGCTATTGCCCATGCGCGCCTTGCTCGACAGCCCGACTGCATGAGGTCGTTGCTGGCGATGTTGCGCAATGGTTGGGTGCCGCTCATGTGGCTGCTGCTGTTGCTGGTGGCGGTGTTTTCGATGGATCAGTTCGAGGGCTTTTTCCGCCAGGTCGAACCGGATGCCCGCGCGGTGATTTATCAGCGCAGCAGCTTTGCGCAATTGCTGGGTAAGCACTTGCTGATTGTCGGGGCTGCGTCGCTGGTGTCGGTGATTGTCGGGGTTGCAGCCGGAATTCTCGCGACACGTCGCTGGGGCCGCGACTTCCTGCCGCTGGTAAGTCAGGTGGCGTCTATCGGGCAGACATTCCCGCCTGTTGCGGTATTGGCGTTGGCCGTGCCGCTGCTCGGCTTTGGCAGCCTGCCGACCATCTTTGCGCTGGTGCTGTACGGCTTATTGCCGGTGCTGCGCAATACGCTCGCCGGGCTGCAGGATGTATCACCAACGGTGATCGAAGCGGCGCGGGGCATTGGCATGAGCCCATTGCAGAGCTTGTTCAAGGTCGAATTGCCGCTGGCCAGCGTGGTGATTTTGGCGGGTATTCGCACCTTGGTAACGGTGGCGATTGCCACTGCCGCAATCGGCTCGACCATTGGCGCCAGCACGCTGGGTGATCCGGTTATTGCCGGGTTGGTGAATGGCAACACTGCCTACGTGTTACAGGGCGCTATCTTGATTGGCCTGCTCGCGGTGCTGATCGACAGCCTGTTTGAATGTGTGCAGCAGTGGTTTGCTGTGCGGCAAGGGCGGGCGCAATAGCTGGCAATTACGCCGGCTCATGATTGCGCTCAGCGGTATCGGGTTTTTGCGGGCGACGCGGTGATGACATAACGGTGCAGTTGCGGCCGTTGAACTTGGCTTGATACAGCGCCTCGTCAATGCGCCGGACAAACTGATTCGGGCTAGAGTCGAGTTCAATGTCCATGCAACCAACGCCCAGGCTTGAGGTGATGCGGATGGAATGCTCGCCAATCGGCATATCATGCTCACTCAGGGCTTTGCGGAAATTCTCGGCCAGTACATAGGCGTTGTTATGCGAGGTGTTGTGCATGAGCACCGCAAACTCTTCGCCGCCCAAGCGCAGCAGTGTGTCGCTCTCGCGGCGAAAGACATTGCGCATTACATCAGCAAAACCGACCAGGCAGATATCCCCGCACGAATGACCGTAGCGATCATTCACTGACTTGAAATGATCGATATCCAGCATCACCAGCGACAGCGGCACCCCCTGACGTTTGGCGTTGTTCATCATGTTCGCCAGCAGGCTGTCGAACTTCAGCCGATTGCCCAGCTGAGTGAGGCTGTCGGTCAGGCTCAAGTGTTTAAGCGCTTCCTGGCGTTTGATCAATTGCAGCTCGATAGCCAGAGTATGCCGGTACTCGCGGTGGCTACTGCTGAGCAGCAACAGCAAAAAACTCAGGTAGAACATGAGTGTGATCAGGGTCGAGAGGTTCTGCTGTCCCTGATGCAACATCACCAATAATGTCGGTATATAGAGCATCAGCAGGGCGAGTCGCGCGCGCCTCAGGTTCATGGAAAAACTGAAGGCGTGAACAGTGCTGAAGGCGATGGTCATCAGCGTAACCAGAGCCCAGGTTTCATCAAAGCTGGGTTGCAGGCGCGCCCACGCAGCCGTTACTCCCCACAAAAAGGCGCTGGCCAGAATGATCGCCCAGTGCAGGTTCAGCCAACGCTTGAGGTTTTGTACCGTCAGCTCGACCGGTAGAGTGTGGCGTTTGCGTAGTTGCATCAGGCCGAAAAACAGAGCGCTACCGGTCAAGCCTGCCAAGGTGTGATCGCTCATGCCCGGGCCTAACAACCAAACCAGCAACCATGCGCTCAGGTAATAACAGCCGCCAAGCCTGGCTCGGAGTTGGGTGTCTTTGGCTTCACGCCACAATACGAAAACCCGTGGGCTGCTGGGGACGTCGGGCTCTTTCATTGGCGTCAAATACTTGTGGTCAATAAGGCGATAACTATGACCACTGTGCTATGACGCTGCTCAGTGCTTTTGTTGTAGTCCCGGCCCAAACTTGTCTTTCTGAACGAAAGTTAGGCTACAGAAAGCGCCAGTTGCGCCGGTGTACCGCCCAACCACAGGCCCGCTGTGATTGGCGGTGCATTTATCTAGCGCAGTATCAGCAGGGCGCTGGTGCTGGAGCGGAGCAAATTGGTCGTGGTGCTGCCTACAAAGAACTGACGGATTCTGGAGTGGCCATAAGCGCCCATCGCCAGCAGGTCGATGTTGTGCTCGGCCTGATACGCGTGCAGAGCCGGTTCGACCTCGCCTGCGACAATCGCCAGATGCACTTCACTGGCTGTCTTGAGCAAGCGATGCTGAGCGGTTTTCAGTTGTTCGCGCGTGGCGTGGCTGTCTGCGCCGACCATTACCAAGTGGCAAGGCAGACCTTTGATTAGCGGGCTGTCGGCGAGCATTTCAACGCTCTTGTGCGCAGTCGCGCTGCCGTCGAACGCCAGCATTATTTGTTGGGGCGCCGTGAACGTGTCGCCAGCCACCAGAATCGGTTTGTGCAGAGTGCGGATTACGCTTTCAAGATGGCCGCCTACCTGATGCTCGGTGCTGGCACTGCGTTCGCCTTGGCGGCCGATGACCAGCAGACGCATCTCGTTTTCGAGTTCGCTGAGGCAGGCGATCAGGTCGCCGTGACGTTGGCGCAACATCGGTTCAGTGATGCCCGCTGTCTGCACGCGGCTTTGCGCCGCCTGAAGAATTATCCGGCCTTCCTCAAGCGCGACCTTGCTGCGTTGCTGATCAAGTGCTGCCAGTTCAGTCAGCAAATGCTCGCGGCTGCCCAAGCCGATAGTGCCGCTGAGATCGCCCGCTTGTGGATAAAGCGTGCGGTCGAGAATATGCAGCAGGGTCAGCGGCGCTTGCAGGCGCTGGCTGGCCCATGCGGCGTAATCACAAACGCCTGGCGCTGCGGCTGATCCATCGATACTGGCGAATACTTGGCTCATCTGGCGTGTCCTTGTGGTTGGCAGCCGCTTCGGGCTGCGCAGCGTATTTCGCGACTTTTTAGTGGCCCATCAGGTTATCCACGGCATCGGGTTTGTCATGTACGCCAAACCGGTCGACGATGGTGGCGCTGGCCTGATTGAGCCCGATTACTTCAACTTCGGTCCCTTCGCGGCGCAATTTCAGCACCACTTTATCGAGCGCCGCTACGGCGGTGATGTCCCAGAAATGTGCGCGGGACAGGTCTATACAGACCTTATCAAGCGCCTCGCGGAAATCAAATGCATTGATGAATTTGTCGGCGGACGAGAAAAACACCTGGCCGACAATGTTGTAGGTGCGTTGCGTACCGTTGGCATCAATTTCAGAGCTGATGAACAAGAAGTGGCCAATTTTGTTGGCGAAGAACATCGCCGCCAACAGCACGCCAGCCAACACCCCGAACGCCAGATTGTGGGTAAACACCACAACCGCGACGGTCACCAGCATGACGATATTGGTCGAGAGCGGGTAGTGCTTGAGGTTACGAATCGAGTCCCAGCTAAAGGTGCCGATCGAGACCATGATCATCACCGCCACCAGCGCAGCCATCGGGATCTGGCTGACCCAGTCACTCAGAAATACCACCATGATCAGCAGCACCGAGCCGGCGATCAAGGTCGACAAGCGGCCACGGCCACCCGACTTAACGTTGATTACCGACTGGCCGATCATTGCGCAACCGGCCATGCCGCCGAGCAGGCTGGAGGCGATATTGGCTACGCCCTGACCCTTGCATTCGCGGTTCTTGTCGCTGGAGGTGTCGGTCAGATCATCGACAATGGTCGCGGTCATCATCGACTCAAGCAGGCCCACCACAGCCATCGCGGCGGAGTAAGGGAAGATGATCTGCAGGGTTTCGAAGGTCAGCGGGACATCCGGCCAGAGGAAGATTGGCAAGGTGTCGGGCAACTCGCCCATATCGCCCACGGTGCGGATGTCCAGACCCAGGGCAATGGCCACGGCGGTCAGCGTGAGAATGCACACCAGCGGAGACGGGATAACTTTGCCAATCACCGGCACATACGGGAACAGGTAAATTATGCCCAGGCCAGCGGCGGTCATGGCATAAACATGCCAGGTCACGTTAGTCAGTTCCGGCAGCTGCGCCATGAAAATCAAAATCGCCAGCGCGTTGACGAAACCGGTCACCACCGAGCGCGAAACAAAACGCATCAGCGAGCCAAGCTTGAGATAACCCGCCCCGATTTGCAGGAGCCCGCAAAGCAGCGAGGCCGCCAGCAAATACTGCAATCCGTGATCCTTGACCAGCGTCACCATCAGCAGCGCCATGGCCCCGGTGGCGGCTGAGATCATGCCCGGGCGGCCGCCGACAAAGGCGATAACCACAGCAATGCAGAAAGAGGCGTACAGACCTACTTTGGGATCAACGCCGGCGATGATCGAGAACGCAATGGCTTCCGGAATCAGTGCCAGTGCAACGACCAGCCCCGCTAGGACATCGCCGCGTAAATTAAAAAACCAGGTGTTCTTGAGTGACTGCAGCATGCTGTTTTCCACAATGGTTGTGAGCCTGGCCGGTGGGCACGACGTCGGTTCGGGTAAGCGTAGCGTTAGCGGTGCCGTTGACCTCGGCGGCCATGCGCAAGGTGCACAAGGCACGTTGGTGGTTTAACGCAGCGAATGGCCAAGCGGGCTGGCCGCACAGGCGAGGCGAGGCTCGCGCGGCTGCCGAGCGTTGCGCGGCAGGTGCAAAAAAGGCGGCAAAGGTAACACGATATATCTTTGAGATCACCCCGCAGGCCTTGCCAATACGGGGTGTGGCGGTTATCCGCGACGAATGAACCAGATGCCACCAACGATCAGCAACAAACCAATGACCTTGCTCGCGCTGATGGGTGCTTCACGAAAACCAGCCCAGCCGAAGTGATCCAGGGTCACGGCCATGGTCAATTGCCCGGCGATCACCAGCACCATGAACAGCAGTGCACCCACTCTGGGACCGGCGAAGGCGGCGGTGGCGATAAACATCACACCGAGGAAGCCGCCACACCAATGCCACCAGGTCAGGCCTTTGAGGCTGGCAAAACCGGGAAGCTCGCGCTGGATCAACACCAGCAGGAACAACGCCACGGTGCCCACCCCGAAGGAAATGAGCGAGGCGGCCAGAACGCTGGAAACTTGCTTGGCCAATTGGCCATTGATCCCAGCTTGTAGGGGCAGGCAGGCGCCTGCGACAAATGGCAATGCAAGTAACCACCAGATAGGGGCGGGCATGGCTGACTCCTGATTATTTCAGCCGCGCATTAT
Organism: Pseudomonas sp. MS19; assembly: GCF_013277615.1. NCBI lineage: Bacteria > Pseudomonadati > Pseudomonadota > Gammaproteobacteria > Pseudomonadales > Pseudomonadaceae > Pseudomonas > Pseudomonas sp. MS19. The sequence continues at coordinate 105,856 of NZ_VBTO01000003.1, forward strand.
GCCGCAAAACGCGAAGTATTGGATTTGGCCGGTCACAGGCGCACGCTTTACCATCTGCCTGCCGATCGCCAGTCAGGTCAGGTCGCCGCAAGCAGAGACTTGCTGAACTGGATCAGGGCAACTCGTTGTCCTTGGTGATTCTGGCGTTCCACGATGGCGTCGACCGTATAACCCAGCTTGGGGTAAAGCAGCAGCCCGGCGCTGTTCTGGTTGAAGCATGAGGCCCGCAAGAAGCGGGCGTTGAATTGCTCGCGGGCGAGCCGTTCCATCGCCCCGATCAACGCTTGCGCAACGCCCTTGCCACGCGCCCAAGGGGCAATCATCAGATTACCCAATGCGCAGAATTCATCGGGTTGGCATTGGTAGAAATTGGCGAAACCGGCGATCTCGCCATCAAGCACAGCCACCGTGCTGCCCTGGCGGGTTGCCATTGCCTCGGCCAGTTGCTCAAGGCTGAGCGGCCAGATTGCCTTGGGAAAGCTGAAATACAGCTCTTGCTCGGTTTGCGTAAAACCGACAACGCTCGGCAGGTCCGCCGGCAGTGCCGGGCGTATGTTCACCGAAATGCTCAACGCGGCGGATACTGGCTGAGAATACGCCCGACCGACTGGCGAATTTCAGCATCGCGCTGGGCTGGATTCAGTGCCCCGTCATTGAGGATTTTCTGGCTGCTGGCGCGCCAGACCAGCTTGCCGTCTTTGCTGTCGAACATGTCGATTTGCAGCGTGCCGACCTGATAATCGACCGTGCGCGTGTCGATATAAGCCGGGCCGCCGTAAGCGCCTCCCCACGGGCCGCCCCAGTAACCGCCGCCACCGTAGCTGGTGCTGACTTGCTGCTGTTTGTCATCGACAATCATCCAAGCCTGCACTTGCAAGTCGCCACTGCTGTTGTTGGCTGCCATGCGCAGACCGCGCTGTTCCAGTTGCTCGTTGATCGCGCCGCGAATGCGCGAATCCGTCAGGTCGCTCTGCAGGCGCGGGTCTTGCGGGCGATACTGCACCGCCGGCTCCTTCCAGCTCCACGTGCGGTAAGCGCCAAAGTCCTTGCTGGTGTCGTAGTCGCGATTGGGCTGCGGCGCCTGACACGCGGCGAGCATTAATAACAGGGGCAGTGCGATTAACTTCATACGCATGATTGACTCCTCGACCTCGGTGTTAATGCATCAAGGTGGATTAATAGGGTGGATAGGTGATGAGCGCGCCTTGTACCGCATCGCGCAGTGCGTCTGTCTGATCTGCCCGGCTGCCAGCGCTTGAACTCTCGGCTGTGGCGCTCCAGACGCGTTGCTTATCCTTGTTGTCGTAGAGGTCTATCTGCACCACCACGACTTCCTCTTCATAGGTGCGAACCAATGGCACGCCGGCTCCGACGCCAAAACCGTCGTTGTAGTAACCCCCGCCGTAACCTCCTCCGTAATAACCGCCTGCATAGCTATCGGCTACCTGCCGGAGTCGCCGCTCGATGCGCATGTCGGTGCTCACACTCAAGTCTGCTGTCTGGCCCGGTTGTGCGGGGCGTAAGCCACGTTGGTCGAGTGCACTGCTGACGGCTTGTTGCACCAGATCGGGGGTAGCCCAACCCATACCGGGCGGCGTCTGGCCATTGAGCCAACCCCAACTTTTATATTGGCCGTAGTTTCGTGCTGGCACAGGGTAACTGCTGAGATCTGCCTGATTTGCAGCCTGGGGCGGAGCGGGCGGGAGCGGTAATGATTGCGCACGATAGGGTTTCTGGCTCTGACACGCGACCAAAGCCAGGCACGCTATCGCTAGGGTGATGCGTTTCATCATCGTCTCCGCTTAACGGGGCCTGCAAATCCAGTGCAGGTAACGCCCCAGTCCTGCAAACGCAGGGTGCCGCCGGTAGGCCAATTCCATTTCAAGCAGGTCGATCAGTTCGGCCTTGGCCTGAAACTCGTGCGGCATGTAGTCGTGGAAAACCCGTATCCCACTTTGACTTTCGACCTGCCAAAGTTCTGCGAGTTGCGTGGCCATCTCTTCCGGGTCGAGCGGTTGTTGCGGGGTCAGGCTTTGCTTCTCACCCGCGAACTCAGCCTTGCGCAATTTACGGAAGTGGCCCTTGAGCAGGTTACGGTAAACCAGTGCGTTCTTATTATAGAACGCCAGCGATAGCATGCCGTCTGGCGCTGTAAGTTGGTGTAACACGGGCAGAATGCTCGCCGGTTCTGCCAGCCATTCCAGCACGGCGTGGCACACCACCAAATCATAGCGTTGGTCGAGTTGGCCCAGTAAATCTTGCCACGGAGCCTGTATAAACGTGGCTGTTTGCCCCGCTTCGGCAAAACGCGCGCGTGCGCCATCGAGCATCGGCCCGGCCGGTTCGGCGAGTGTTACATCATGGCCGCGCTCGGACAGCCACAGCGACATATGGCCCAGACCCGCGCCGACATCGAGCACGCGCAGGGGTTTATCCGGCAAGGCTTCTGCGAGGTCGGCCTGTAACACCGCAAGGCGAATCGCGCCCTTGGCTCCACCGTAAATTTTTTCAGCGAAGCGAGTCGCCAGCTCATCGAAGTGGCGGTCAGTCATTGCAGAATCGCCTCTCGCTGTCGGCGAGCTTGGCCCGCACCACCTGATCCATATCGAGCCCCAACTCGCTGCACAGCAACAGTAGATACAACACAATATCGCCGACTTCCTGCCCCGCATGCTCCAGCACGGCGGGTTCCAGCTGGCGCGATTGGTCCTCGCTCAGCCACTGGAATATTTCAACCAGTTCAGCCATTTCGACACTGGCAGCCATGGCCAGGTTCTTCGGACTGTGAAATTTACGCCAGTCGTTACGGTCACGAATGGCGTGCAGACGTTGAGTCAACTCTTGGATGTTCATGCGCGCTCCTTGGGGGCGCATAGCTTCGGATGGATCAGGCAGCGACGCAAGAGGGCGCGTCAATCAGCTTTGCTGGCCTGCTCACGGTCGAGCAGCGCTTGCTTGCGCTCAATGCCCCAGCGATAACCGCTAAGGCCACCCGCCGCATTGATAACCCGATGGCAGGGGATCAGAAGTGCAAGTGAGTTACTGGCACAGGCGCGCGCCACGGCCCGTGGGTGGCTGTCGAGTTTTTGGGCCAGTTGTTGATAATTGCGCGTCTGGCCGCAAGGAATGCTCTGCAGGGCGCGCCACACCTGTTGCTGGAAGGCTGTGCCGCGAATATCCAGCGGCAATTGCACAGCCCGCTGCGGTTCAACAATCTGCTTGAGCACGGCCTGCAACCAACTGCCCAGTCCAGCCGGATCTGGCTGCAAGCTTGCTTGTGCGAAGCGTGCATGCAGCTCTGTTTCCAACGTCTCTGCGCTGTCGCCCAACCACAAGGCGCAGACACCTTTATCACTGGCGACCAGAAGTACTTGGCCGAGGGGCGATTGACCGAATGTGTAGCGCAGCGTTTCGCCCCGGCCTTGCTGACGCCGTTGGCTGGGGGTGAGTGCTTGTGGCTGCTGATAAATCACCCGCGTGCCGGAATACCCGGCACTGAGCGCCGCGTCGATGACCGAGCCTGCCGTCGTGATCTCCGTCTCGAAGCGCGCTTTACGCTGCGCAGCAAGCCACGCTTTGGGGGTGAGCCCGGTGCGCAATTTGAACGCGCGCACCAGATGCGATGCACTGACGCCAATACGCTCGGACAATTGCACCAGCGTTGGCGCAGGGCTTGACTCGAGTAAAAGCCGACAGGCGGCAGTTACCAGTTGATCCATCTGTTGGGCGGGGCTTTGGCCGTGTGGCGAACAGCGTTTGCAGGGGCGAAAACCGGCGCGCTCGGCCTCCTCGAAACTGCCATGAAAGCTGACGTTAGACGCCTTCGGTCTGCGTGCCGGGCAACTGGGGCGACAGTAAACGCCGGTGCTGCTGACCGCGAATACAAACTGGCCGTCATAGCTTGCATCACGCTCGCACACGGCTTGCCAATAGCGAGATAAATCGGGCATCAACGGGCTCCTCGGACGATACTGAGATTATCGGAGCTGCTGCCTTGAGTGCCAATCCGATTCTGACTTTTAAACTGCTGGCATAAATCAGGTGGGTGATAGTGCGCAATGGAAGGGCGACAATGCTCCGGGTGTGGATGTTTTCAACGCTATGGTTACTGGCATTTTCGCTGGCTGCTGCACCCCGGATATTGCTAACCGAAGATGAACTTGCCTGGGTTGAGGCGCACCCGGTCATTCGTGTCGGCGTTGAGCAGCAAGGTTCGCCGCCCTTCGATGTGATGGACCCGCAGGGCCGGCATACTGGCACCAGTGGTGATTACCTGACGTTGGTTGGCGAACGGCTAGGTGTGCGCTTTCTGCCGGTAATCGTCGACAGTTGGGTGGGCGCTCTGGCGGACTGGAAGCTGGCAGGCTGGATGTGCTGCCCTCGGTTGCGATTACCCCGAAACGGCTGTCGCGCATGTCATTCACCAGCCCCTATTTAAGAAGCAGCAGCCTCCTCATTACCCGCGCAGACAAATCGTACCAGCGTGCTGATGCGCTCTCCGGCGCCCGCGTTGCGGTAGAGAAAGGCTTTGCCGCCGAGTACATGCTGAAAGCCCGGGTGCCGGATGTGATTATCCAGTCGGTCGGCTCCAGCGAGGAAGCGCTGCGCGCCGTGTCTTCGGGGCGGGCTGATGCTTATATCGGCGACATGATCGCGGCCAGTCACCTGATCCGAAAACTCAACCTCAACAATTTGGAGTTGCGCGGCGAGGCGGGTCTGAACACCAGCGAATTCCACTTTGCCGTGCGTAAGGATTGGCCAGAATTGCTGGTGTTGATGGACAAGGCGTTGGCCAGCCTGACCAATGATGAGCAACAAGAGGTCAAGGACCGTTGGTTGCCGCACCTCACCGAGTTCAACTGGCACCGTCTGCTGCAGTTAGCCTGGCCGTATTTACTCGGTACGCTGGTGCTGATCACGCTCATTCTGTTCTGGAATCGCCGGTTGGCTGAGCAGATAACCGAGCGCCAAGCTGCCGAGGCCGAGGCCGACCTGCAGCGCACCAAGTTGCTGACACTGATAAATGCGATTCCCGATCCCATCTGGTTCAAGGACTCTGCCGGGCGCTATGCAGGGCTTAACATCGCCTGCGCCGAGCTGTTCGGGGTCTCGCGCAAGGCAATCATCGGCAAAACCGATCAGCAACTGCTGAGCACTGATTGGGCGACGATGCGCGCGCAGGATGATCGTGAAGCATTGAGCGATGAGCAGCCGAGCAACCGTGAAGAGTCGGTGGTTTACCCCGATGGGCGCAGTGTCATCTTCGATACGGTGCGCACGGTAATCCGCGATGAACAGGGCGCTTCTTTAGGGTTGGTAGGCATCAGTCGTGATATCACTGCGCGCAAGCAGGCAGAAGATACAGTACTTGCCGCCAAGGAGATGGCTGAGCAGGCTGCACGTATGAAGTCCGACTTTCTGGCCAACATGAGCCACGAAATTCGCACGCCGATGAATGCCATCCTCGGCATGTCCCATCTGGCGTTGCGCGGGGCTACCGAGAGTCGGCAGCGCAATTATCTGAGCCAGATCCAGCAGGCCGGCCAGCATCTGCTGGAAATCATCAATGACGTTCTCGACTTCTCGCGGATTGAGGCTAATGGCTTGCGCATCGAACATGTCGAGCTCGAGTTGCAAACGGTGCTTGAGAATCTGGCCACGCTGCTGGGTCATAAAGCAGGCCAGAAGGGCCTCGAACTGGTCTTCGATATTGAGCCGCAAGTGCCGGAAAAGCTTGTGGGCGACCCATTGCGAATCGCACAGATACTGATCAACTTCTGTAACAACGCGATCAAGTTTACCCCGCACGGCGAGGTCTGCCTGAGCGTGCGAGTGGTGCGCAGCGAAGCAGGAGAGCAACAGCTTGAGTTTGCGGTTAGCGATACCGGGATCGGCTTGACCGAAGAGCAGATCTCGCGCTTGTTTCAATCCTTTCAGCAAGGCGACTCTTCAACCACGCGCCAATATGGCGGCACCGGCTTAGGGCTGGCGATCAGCAAGCGCTTGGCCGAAGCGATGCACGGCGCTGTCGGCGTTAGCAGCAAGGTTGGCGAAGGCAGTGTTTTTTGGTTCAGGCTGGCACTTGAAGCGCAAAGCATTCAGCCCTCGCGCCAGGCGCTGTATCAAGGTTTGCGGGTGCTGTTGCTGGATGATCATGAGCGGGCACGTGCGTGCGTGACGCGATTGCTGCAGCAGCAAGGCTTCGAGGTGCATGCTGTGGGTTCTCACGCCGCTGTTCTGCAGGCTTTACAGGTCGCCGAGTCGTCCTACGATCTGCTGATCATTGACTACGATGTGGCGGGCATGGACGCCATCGACCTTGCCCGGCAAATCCAGGCGCTGAACCTGCAGTCTGTCGCGCCGATGTTGCTGATGAGTGGGTATTGCGAGGACAGTGTTTTCATCCGTGCGGAATCGGCAGGCTATGTCAGTGTATTGGCCAAGCCGGTGCTGGCAAACATGCTGCAAGAGGTGCTGAGCACAGCGCTTAATCTGCAATCGTCCGATGACGGTCAAATGACCATTAGCCCGCAGCCCCAGACGGCAGACTTTTCCGGGTTGCGGATACTGCTGGTTGAAGACAACCCGATAAATCGTGAACTGGTGATCGGGCTGCTTCAGGGCACTGGGTTGCACATTGATCAGGCTGAAAATGGCGCAGTGGCGCTCAGTCGCATGCGCGCAATGGGGGCTGATTATTACGACTTGGTGCTGATGGACATGCAGATGCCGGTGATGGACGGTATTCGCGCGACTCAGGCCATACGGCAAATGTTCGAGTTCGAGCACCTGCCAATTGTCGCCTTGACCGCTAATGTGCAGGCTGAAGATGAAGCGCTGTGCCTGCAGGCGGGCATGAACGATTTTCTCAGCAAGCCGCTTGAGCCTGAGTCGGTCGAGTCCTGTTTGCAGCGCTGGCTCAGGCCTCAGGCAAGCCTATCGCCGAACCAGCAACGCCAAGCAGACCTGCCGTCTGAACTGGTATTGCCAGGCGTGAATATAGCCGCAGGCTTGCGCAGGGTTCAGGGTAATGTCGAGCTTTACCTGCGGTTACTGCTGCGATTCGCCATCAGTCAGGGCCGTTTCCCCGAACATTTAAGGGCTGCATTGGCAGAGTCGGACCAAGCCTGCGCCGCGCGCCTTACTCACACATTCAAAGGCCTGACAGGCAGTTTGGGCGCGACCAAACTGCAAGGTCAGGCCGTTGCGCTGGATGCTGCGTTGAACGATCCGCAGGGTGATTCGGTTACACCATTACTGACCGCTCTGGAGGTTGAACTGACCAGCCTGTGTGGCGCCATCATCCACGCGTTTCCGAGCCATCAGGCTGTCGTAGAGCCGGCCGAACCCGTTGATGCCGATCAGGTCATTGAGGTGTGTGAGCAAATGATCAGCCTGCTGGAGGCGGACGATCCGCGGGCCTGCAAGGTGTTCGAACACCAAGCCGCTATATTACAAAGTGTTTTGGGTAATCAGCAGGGGCTGTTTTACGCCGCTATCAATAGCTACGACTTTGCTGCGGCGCTGGTTCAATTGCGCGGTGCAATGAGCTTACGCGGCCTCAAGATGTAAGCAGGGAGTTTTGCAATGCGCGATATGCTTGAGCAACCCGACCAACCGTTGATTCTGCTGGTCGATGATACCGCCGAAAACCTGCAACTGATGAGCGAACTGCTGTTCGATCATTATCGCCTCAAGGTCGCTACCAGCGGTGAAAATGCCCTGAGAATCGCCGCCGGTAGCGTTGCTCCGGATTTGATCCTGCTCGATATCATGATGCCGGGCATGGATGGCTATGAAGTGTGTCGCCAACTCAAGGCCGATCCGCAAACTGCCAATATTCCGGTCATATTTCTCACTGCAAAAAGCGATGAAGCCGATGAGCAAAAGGGCTTCGATCTGGGCGCCGTTGATTACTTCACCAAGCCGATCAGCCCTGCGTTGATACTGTCGCGTATCAATGCCCACCTGCAACTCAAGCTCAATGCGGATTTTCAACGCGACCGTAACGAATACCTGGAACTTGCCGTACGCCGCCGCACCCGCGAGCTTGAACAGTTGCAACAGGTGACGATTGAAACGCTGGCCAATCTGGCGGCGATGCGCGATAACCCGCGCGGTAATCACCTGGCGCGGGTTGAGCGCTTCATGCGCGTGCTGGCCAAAGCCCTGGTGCGCCAACAGCCCGGCCTGGAAGACGAAATGAGCGAGGAGGCCATTGAGCGGCTGGGCAAATCTGCCTTGTTGCATGGCATCGGCAAGCTGGTGTTGCCAGACCGTTTGCTGCTCGCTCCGCAGCAGGCTTCGGACGATGACCTCAGGCTGCTGCATCAGCATACCGAAGCCGGTCGCGCGGCACTGGAGGCGGCAGAAGCGAAACTGGGCAGCCAGATTACCTTTCTCACCGATGCCAAGCACATCGTCTACAGCCAGCACGAACACTGGGACGGCAGCGGTTATCCACAAGGGTTGCGCGGCGTACAAATTCCACTGTCCGCACGTTTGATGGCATTGGTCGATGCGTATGAAGACCTGACCAGCCGGCATCCCTACCGCCAAGTCGTCAGCCATGCTCAGGCGACGGCACAAATCACCAGCAGCAGCGGGCACATTTTTGACCCCTCGGTGGTGCTGGCCTTTATCGAGGTCGCCGATGAATTTGCCAGTATCGCCCTGGAGCTGGCCGACGACGCCGAAGCCATACGCTATGAATTACAGCGCCTGAATGACTCGCTTGGTGAGCCCATCGAACTGGGTTTGCCCCAGAGCGATCCAAGCGCGCTGAAATAAACCCATTGGCGTGTCGCAAGGCTGCACGTTGTGCGGCCTATGTTGCTTATTTCCGCATATTTCAAGGCTCTGGAATCAGGCTCGGAGGGACTAATCATTCTGTCAGGGTGGGCGCTACGTCTCGATTGCCGTATAAGAGGCCCTTGAAAAGCAAAGTGTTTTGCCATCAGATACGCGAGTAACACGCTAACGACAATTCAGGCCATACAGGACCCTTAAGAAAAACTGATGAAGACGCCAAAACGTATTGAACCCTTGGTCGAGGATGGTCTTGTCGACGAGGTGATACGCCCGCTTATGAGTGGCAAGGAAGCGGCAGTTTATGTGGTCCGGTGTGGTCAAGAGTTGCGTTGCGCCAAGGTCTACAAGGAAGCCAACAAGCGTGGCTTTCGTCAGGCCGCGGAATATCAGGAAGGCCGCAAGGTGCGTAACTCCCGCGATGCGCGGGCGATGGCCAAGGGCTCTAAATATGGCCGTAAAGGTCAGGAAGACGCCTGGCAGAATGCCGAGGTCGGTGCTTTGTTCCGACTGGCCAACGCCAATGTGCGCGTGCCCAAACCCTACGATTTTCTCGAGGGCGTGCTGTTGATGGAGTTGGTGACTGACGGCGAGGGCGGTGTGGCGCCGCGCTTGAATGACGTCGACTTGTTGCCCGAAGACGCCCGCGAATTCCACGCGTTCATGATTCAGGAAATCGTCAAAATGCTTTGCGCCGGACTGGTTCACGGCGACTTGTCCGAATTCAACGTACTGCTTGGCCCCGAAGGCCCGGTGATTATCGACTTGCCGCAGGCAGTTGATGCAGCGGGCAATAACCACGCGTTCAAGATGCTGGAGCGTGATGTCGGCAACATGGCCGCGTACTTCGGCCAGTTTGCCCCGGAGTTGCGCTACAGCAAGTTTGCCAAGGAAATGTGGGCGCTCTATGAAGCCGGTGAACTCACGCCTGAGAGCGTGCTGACCGGTGAATTCGACGACCCTGAAGACTCGGCAGATGTTGATGCCGTGATGCGTGAAATCAAGGCCGCGCTGGCCGAGGAAGCCCGTCGTCAGGCATTGCTCAATGCTGATGACGACAGCGCCGATGAGCCGCCGCCTCCGCCCTGGATGCAGTAAGCAAGCAACAACAGGCCCCCGCTAGCAATATCGGGGGTCTGTTGGTTTTGGCTTAAAGGCGCGCGGTATTGAAGGTGTCGCAACTGCTCAGGTTGCCGTTGTCGAACCCTGCCTTGAACCAGCGCATGCGTTGCGCGGACGTGCCGTGAGTGAATGAGTCCGGTACGACCTGGCCGCGTGTTTGCTTCTGCAAACGGTCATCACCGATCGCGTTGGCCGCATTCAGCGCCTCTTCAAGATCGCCATCTTCCAGCCAGTCGAGGCGACGCTGAGCGCTGTTGGCCCATACGCCCGCAAGGCAATCGGCCTGCAATTCCTGGCGAACCAGAAGACCGTTGTCGCCTTCCATCTTCTGGCCGCGCTGACGCGCCGCATCTATCTTCGCGGAGACGCCGAGCAAGGTTTGCACGTGATGGCCAACTTCATGAGCAATTACATAAGCCTGAGCAAAGTCGCCGGCAGCCGAGAAACGTTGCTCAAGCTCGTTGAAAAAGTCTAGATCAAGGTAGACCTGCTGATCGCCGGGACAATAGAACGGGCCTACTGCCGAACTGGCAACGCCACAGGCCGAGCGAACCTGCCCGCGGAAAAGTACCAGTTTGGGGTCCCGGTACTGCTGACCGGCATTCTGGAAAATTTCTCCCCAGGTGTCTTCGGTGTCGCCAAGAATGGCACGCACGAATTCCGATTGCTGATCGTTGGCTGCCGGTTCACTGCTTTGCTGGCTGCTGGGTGCGCCGGGCTGAACTGCCTGGCCGGCCAGTTGCCCGAGAATTTGCAGCGGATCCTGGCCCATTAACAAGCCGATCACGACCACTGCTGCAATCCCGCCCAGGCTCAACCGGCCAACCCGTCGGCCACCGCCCGAGCGTGCGTCTACAACGTTGTCACTGCGTCGTCCTCTTTCCCAGCGCATGTCGTGGCTCCCAGTGCCTTGTTAGGCATTCATTCTTGTCTGTGCAATAGCATTGCGCCAGTCCGGTCGTCTATCAATCTGGCGCGTGAAACTGTGAACATCACCTGTTAGACCAGAATGCTCCTACAGGCATGCCAGTATCTACTTGTAGTTTTGTTCGATGAGGATTCGGAAAATCTATTCTTTCGCTCTCATCTTAGGTATCTCATGGCTTCTTTATCTGTTCTCGTCATCGAGGACCATGCATTTCAGCGCGCGGTTACGGTTGCCGCGCTGAAAAAGGCCGGAGTCTGTGAGGTGCTTGAAACGCGTGACGGTGCTTCGGCGCTGACGCTTTTGAGGGAGGCCGGTGGTGTCGATATCGTCATTTGCGATTTGCGCATGCCTGAGATGGACGGCCTGGTATTTCTTCGGCATGCAGCCGAGTCCGGTCTGATCAACTCCCTAATTTTGAGTTGCGAAGTCGATGCCAGCCTGCGCAATGCGGTTGTCAGTATTATCGATGCATTCGGCCTTAATTTGTTGGGTGACTTGAGCCATCCCTTCAGTTTTGAACAACTCGAAGCATTATTAGGACGCTTTGATAATGCCGGCCCTGTTGTTGACGATTTATCAAATGCGATCCCGCTCACAGTTGATGAAGTTATTAAAGGATTGCATGTTGGGCAGTTCAAGGCGTTTTATCAGCCCAAGGTGAGCCTTAAAACCGGCGAGGTTAAGGGCGCAGAAGTATTAGCGCGTTGGCAGCATCCGATTCATGGGCTTATTTCCGCTCAGCAATTTTTGCCGCTAATTGAGGACAATGACCTGCTTGATGAATTGTTCTGGGTCATAATCAAGCAAGGTTTGAGTTTGCAGCAATCGTTGCAGGCTAATAACCGACATATTGAGTTGTCATTCAATTTACCTGCTCAGCAGTTGGGCTCTAGTTATCTGGTCGATCAAATAAAAGATCTGGTCTGTGCTTGCCAGCTTCCGCTTAACGGATTGATCTTTGAAATAAGCGATTTGGGCAGTTCAGAGGTTCCTGCTCGTGGCTTGAAAAACCTCATACGTCTGCGGCTCATGGGCTGCGGCCTGGCAATGGAAGGCTTTAGGGTTGGCTACTCATCGCTGTTGAATCTATTCGAAATCCCGTTCAGCCAAGTGAAGCTGGATACCTCGTTTCTTCTCTCGCGTCGGCGTCACTCCAGCAATATGTCAATGATCAGCAGCGCTGTCGCACTGGCGCGCTCTTTGAATATATCGCTGGTGGCCGGGGGTGTTGAAACACTGCAACAGCAAGAGTTGTTGTTTGAGATGGGCTGTGACTTGGTTCAAGGTTATTTTTATGGAAAACCCATGCCTGCGGAACAGTTGGTTATTAATAACTGGTCGTTAGTTAGTGTTAAAGGTTTGGGGTTCAATAAATATATATAGTGCCTGGGGCTGAACACTCGTTACTTGTGATCATTTGTATCTGAGTGCGTTGGTTTGTCTTTGCCCGATATAAAGTATGGTTTTGAAGCGATATAAATTATTTGTCATAAATTAAGCTGCGTAACAATCCGATAGCTGTCGATATACCAAGTAATGCTGAATAGTTTGCGCAAATTAATGGAGCTTAGTCGTGGGTAAAGTCTTAATTGTTGATGACCATCCTGTTGTACGTATGGCAGTCAGGATGCTCCTGGAAAAGCACGGCCTGAGCGTAACCGGGGAGACCGATAACGGCGTGGATGCCGTGCAAATGGCCAAGGAGTTGAGACCTGACATTATTATTCTGGATATCAGTATTCCGCGGCTCGATGGTTTTGAGGTCATATCGCGCCTGAAACTTTCCGGTTTACCCATCCATATTCTGGTGCTCACATCGCAGTCAGCCAATTTCTTCAGTGCCCGTTGCATGCAGGCAGGTGCGTCCGGGTTCGTCTGCAAGGAAGAAAAGCTGGCGGAATTACTCAATGCGGTAAAAGCCATTCAGGCGGGTTACACCTACTTCCCGGCGCAATTTATTAAATCGGTTCGGGGCAAAGAGGTGCACATGGATGAGCATGAGCGCATCACGCGTTTGTCCGACCGCGAGTTGATGGTGCTGGAGCAACTCGCCCGTGGCCTTACCAACAAGCAAATCGCAGAGAGCATGCTGCTGAGCAACAAGACCATCAGCACCTATAAAACCCGTCTGCACGAAAAGCTCAATACCGAAAATCTGGTTGAGCTGATCGAGCTGGCCAAACGCAATGCGCTGGTCTGAGAGATAGGATGAACGGTGTCTTACTTCGCAGTGTATTTGCCTGGCTTTTAACGCTATGCAGCCTCACTGCGAGTGCTGATTCCAGTACGGCACTTCAGCTTTTCAGCCGTTCTGCGTCGGTGCTTGGCTCTCCGGTATTTACCCTTGAAGAGCAACAATGGCTGCGGGAAAAAAACACGCTGGTCTTAGGCACTTCGGCGCCAGATTACCCACCCTTCGATATCAGTTCGAGTGGTGAGGATTACGAAGGTGTCACCGCCGATTTCATGGGGCTGATCGCCCAGGGGCTGGCGGTCAACGTCGATGTGCGCCGGTTTGAGAGCCGTGCTGATGCGTTGGAGGCGCTGCGTAATGGCACTATCGACCTGCTCGGCACTTCAAGTGAGCGAGAATTGGGCGGCAGTGATGTCAGCGCCAGCATCAAGTACACGCCGGATTGGCCGGTGTTATTGCAGCGTATCGGTGAGACGTCCCCGGCCTCCGGCGATTTGCGCGGCAAGCGCTTGGCGTTCAGTACCTTGTATCTGAACCAAGCGGATGTCGCTAAACGTTATCCCGACGCGATTGCAGTGCCGTTCACCTCCTCAATGACCGCCGTGGCGGCGGTCGTGCAGATGCCATGCTCAGTGATGTCACGGCAGGTCGATATCTGATCAATCGCTATTTCCCCAATGATCTGCGCGCCTCGCGAATATCCGGCAAGGGTTCATGGGGCTTTGTGTTTGCCGTCAGGGCCGATAACAAAAGCTTGCTGCATGTGGTCAACAAAGCCTTGGCGGTGATTGATGATGAACAGCGCCACAGTATTTTCGAGCGCTGGGGCGGTGGCGGAATACTCAAAAGTAACCTGCCTTCGTTGTCGAACGAACAACTCGACTGGATAAGAGAGCGGCGCATCGTCAAGGTGGCGGTGAATGATCAGTTGGCGCCTTTTTCCTATTTTGATCAGAACGGTCACTATCGCGGCATTACTGCCGATTTGCTGTCGATGATTGATGAGGAGTCGATTATCGGTATTCAGGTGGTCAAGTTCTCGGATATCGATCAGGCAACCCAAGCCCTGTTATCCGGCAAGGTGGATGTAATCGCCGACTTCTCGCTGACGCCCGAGCGCAAACAAAAATTCGGCTTCACCCGGCCCTATTTGATTTCTCCGCTGGTGATGGTGGCCCGCAAGAGCTTCAAAGGGGTCATGCACCTTGAAGACATGGCCGGCAGAACCCTGGCCATTCCACGTGGGCATGCGCTGAAAACCTATATCAAGCAGCGTTATCCACAGATCAAGTTACTGGAAACCGCAAGCGTTCCTGAAACCCTGACCCTGGTTGCGCAGGGTTATGCAGACGCAACCATTCACCCGCTGAACATTGCCCGCTATTACATCGCGAGATCGTTTGAAGACAATCTGCGGGTCAGCGGTGTGCTCGACGTTGCGCCGACCAAGGCGGCATTTGCGGTGCGCCCTGCGGATGCCGAATTGTTGGGTATTCTTGAGCAGGCATTGCTGTCGTTTACCCCGGACCAGATGAGCATTCTGAGTAACCGCTGGCGCACCAATGCACTCATCATCGAGCCCTCCTGGCGCAACTACAAACGCCTGATTTATCAGGCCGTTGGCATTTCGCTGGTGTTCCTGTTTGCAGTGTTTGTGTGGAACTTCTACCTCCGCCGACAGGTGAGTCAGCGACGCCGCGCAGAGCAGGCGCTGAGGGATCAGTTGCAGTTCATGGAGGTGCTGATCAACGGCACTCCGCACCCGATTTATGTGCGTGACCGGCGTTGCTGCATGTTGACCTGCAACGACAGTTACTTGCAGGTGTTCTCGACCACCCGCAAAGCGGTGTTGGGCAAAACCGTGTTCGAGAACCTGAAAGTTCAGGATGTCGATGCCGATGCTGTCGAGAAGGATTACCACCGGGTGATGCACGAGCGAAAGCCGGTTATCTGTGATCGGCAGGTGGTTATTCAGGGGCAGAACGTCACCATCTATCACTGGATTTTGCCGTTCAATGATTCCAAAGGCATCGTGCGTGGGGTCATTTGCGGCTGGATCGACATCAGTGAACGCAAGGCACTTGTTGTGGAACTGCGCGCCGCCAAGGAACAGGCCGATGAGGCCAGCCGCACCAAATCGACCTTTCTGGCGACCATGAGCCATGAAATTCGCACGCCGATGAATGCCATCATCGGCATGCTGGAGCTTGCCATCAAACGGGCGGATCGCGGCCAGTTCGATCGTTCATCACTGGAGGTCGCGCACGACTCAGCGCGGGGATTACTGCAATTGATCGGCGATATTCTGGATATTTCGAGAATCGAGTCCGGGCGCTTGAGCCTAATGCCCGAGCGGGCCAATCTGGCCGATCTGGTGGGGTCGGTCGTCAGGGTATTTGGCGGGCTGGCCACCCAGAAAAACCTGCTGATGGAGTTTGATACCGAGGGCCTTGATGAGCGCGATGTGCTGATCGACCCGATCCGCTTCAAGCAGGTTATCTCCAATCTGATCAGCAATGCCATCAAGTTCACTGAGTCCGGCACCGTCAGCGTCAGTGCTCACATTTAAGCCTGCTCTGCGCAACACGTGACAGTTCGGGTCTATGTGGCTGATACGGGGATGGGGATCTCGCAGGCGGATCAGGAAAAGCTGTTCAAGCCATTTGCTCAGGTCGCCGGCAGCATTACCGGCAGTGGTGCAGGGCTAGGCTTGCTGATCAGCCGAACCCTGTGCGAAATGATGGGCGGTAACCTGCAATTGCGCAGCACGGTCGGCCTTGGCACTCAGGTGATGGTGCAATTAACCCTACCGGTATTGGAGCCACTGCACGTAGCCGAGACTGAACCTGTGGCGGATGCGCCGGTGTCTGCCAGGCCGATACTCAATGTCTTGGTGGTGGACGATCATCCGGCCAATCGCATGCTGATCAGCCAGCAACTGGAGTTTCTGGGGCATCGTGTAACGCAGGCGGTGAATGGTGCCGAAGGGCTTTCAGCCTGGCAGCAGGACTACTTCGATATCGTTATAACGGATTGCCGCATGCCGGTGATGGACGGCTACACCCTGAGCCTGCGGATCCGCGAAGAAGAGCAGCGCACCGAGCGATATGCCACCTGGATTCTTGGTTTCACCGCCAATGCGCAGGAGGAGGAGCGCGAGCGCTGCCTCAAGGCTGGCATGAATGACTGCATCTTCAAGCCCATCGAGCTCGCCGCGCTGGGCGCACACCTGCAACGTTGTGTGCCTGCACCTCGCGACGCAATTGCTGATGCCAGCAGCGGGTTATTTGATGCGGTGGCGCTGGATAAGCTCACTGGCGGCAATAGCGTGCTGGTCGAACGACTGCTCGATGAGCTGATTAACAGCAACGCCCAAGATCTCACGGTGCTTGAGGGGTTGTCCGAGACGCTCGAGCCTCTGGGCCTTTCAGACCTTGCTCACCGCATTAAAGGTGCTGCGCGGGTTATTCGTGCCTTGCCTTTGATCGCCGCTTGTGAGGCGCTTGAAGTGGCCTGCAGGCAACCACAGGCGACAATTTTGCAAAGCCGGTCGCGGGAGTTGCGCCAGGCCATGATTGAGCTGGACCGGGTACTGCGTATCAAGCGCGCGAGCAATTGCAGTCCTGAGACGAATTAGCCTACACGAACAAGAAGTGAAGAGTCCTACAGCGCCGCTAGACAAGTCCGACAATGGCGAGGGGTGCGCACTAGTCGGTCTCGCGGCGTTGCGTTGTTAGTCTGGGGTCATGTTGATTTACCCCAGATTCGGAGCTCCTTGTCATGTTTAAACTCAGCGTACTGGTCATTGATAACCGAGATTTGCAGCGCACCAACACCGTGGATGCACTTGATTCTCTCGGGGTTGAGCACATTCATCAGGCCAGTACAGAGCAAGAGGCGATGGTTGTTTTGGCTGAGGCTGGCAGGCTTGATATCGTGATCTGCGAGCCGGATCTGCCGGGGCTCGACACGGGTGCAGTAATCAAGCAGATGTCTCAGGCCGGAAACGTAGCAGCGATGATCATGTTCAGCGGCAAGGACCATAGCTCCCCATCGCCTGAACAAGCCCGGCTGTTCGCATCCTCCATTCATCTGTTGGGTGAAATTGGCAGGCCGCTGGTTATTCAGAGCCTCAAGGCATTACTCCAGCGTTACGGGCAGGACGAGACATTGCCCGCAGGCGTGGCCAAAATCGTCCGTCGGCAAAAGCCCACGCAGGCAGAGGTCGAGCAAGGCCTGCAAGCGGGGGAGTTCAACGCCTACTTTCAGCCACGCGTGTGCATGCAGAGCGGCCAGGTCTGCGGGCTGAAAATGTTTATGGGCTGGATGCATCCGCAGCGCGGCTTTATCAAGGAAAGTGACTGCCTGCCGCTGCTTGAGTCCTATGGCTTGGGCGATGATCTGTTCATCCAGTTGCTGCGTCAGGGGCTGTCCACTCAACAGCTGATTGGCCTGGATGGTTATCAGGTCAAACTGGCCATGAGCCTGCCAAGCGCGCAGTTGATCTCGGATGATCTGTGTAAATACATTGCCGCTTCGCTCGCTTTGCATCAGTTGCCAGCCGATGGCTTGATGTTCGAAATACGCGAAAACTGTTATCTGCAAGCCCCAACCCGTTCGCAGGCAAATCTGGTGCGGTTACATAACCTCGGCTGTGGGCTGGCGATCGACAGCTTCAAGGCCTGCTACTCCGCGATGAACAAGCATGTCGCCTCGACTTTTTCGGCGATCCGGCTCGATGCAGGCCCTGTTCGCATTCAGCAGCAGAGTGTGCAGAAGAAGGCGCGGGACAATCTGGTGCTCAGTGAAGCGACGAGTCAGGGCATCGACATCGTGGTTGAAGGTGTTGATTCCGTGGGCCAGCGTTCGCAGCTGGCGGGCATGGCTAATGTCACCGCTCAAGGTCGGGTGTTCGCGGGGCCGATGTCGACACTTGAGCTGCGTGATTGGCTGGTCGGCTCAGGCCTTGCGGCGAGTCAGCAGTACGCCTGATTCCATGTGGTGGGTGTAGGGAAACTGGTCAAACATTGCGCAGCGTGTGATCTCGTGAGTGTCACTGAGTTGGGCAATGTTCTCGGCCAGCGTTTCCGGGTTGCACGAGATATACAGAATACGTTCGAAGCGACGGGTCAGTTCGCAGGTGTCGGGGTCCATGCCGGCGCGCGGCGGATCGACAAACACACTGCCAAACTCATAGCTCTTGAGATCGATGCCAGCCAGGCGGCGGAACGGGCGAACCTCATTCAGCGCTTCGGTCAGCTCTTCTGCCGATAAACGCACCAGCGTGACGTTATCCACCGCGTTGTCAGCAAGGTTGGCCAATGCCGCGTACACCGATGATTTGCTGATCTCGGTCGCCAGCACCTTACGAACCCGGGTTGCCAACGGCAGGGTGAAGTTGCCATTGCCGCAATACAGTTCCAGCAAGTCATCCTGTCGCTCGCCAAGGGCCTCATATGCCCAGTTGAGCATCTTCTGGTTGACCTCGCCGTTGGGCTGGGTGAACGCGCCCTCTGGCTGGCGATAGGTGAAAACCCGGCCCGCAACGGTCAGTTTCTCTTCGACAAAGTCGCGGCCAATGACAATGCGCTTACCCCGCGAGCGGCCAACGATATTGACCTGAAGCTCGGCCGCGAGCTTTTCAGCCTCGGCTTGCCACTCTTCATCCAGAGGTCGGTGATAGCACAGAGTGATCAGCGCATCATCCGCCAATGTGGTCAGGAACTCAGCCTGGAACAGCTTGAAGCCCAACACCTTGCTGCTCTGCCAGGCTGCTTTGAGTCGCGGCATCAGTTGATTGATGCGGCGGCTGGCGATGGGGAAATCTTCCAGCAAAATAGGCGTGTGCTTGTCGCCCTGCGCGAACATCGCGTAGTGACGGTCATCACCTTCGCGCCACAGACGGAACTCGGCGCGTAACCGGTAATGTTCTCGGGCGGAATCGAATACTTGCGGCTCAGGTGCACCAAAAGGGGCGAGCAGGTCGATCAGTCGTTGCTTCTTCTCTTCCAGCTGAGTGGCGTAAACCGCTGGGTCGAATTGTGGCGCGCTCATGGCAAACTCTTTGCTGTTGCGGCCCAGTGAAGGTCATCACTGAGCCGCGGCGATAATAAAGTGGCTGTGATAATTGGATCAGGCGTTGAACCAACCCAGCTTCATGACGAACAACACGGCCAGAATAACCAGTGCCGGGTTCAGTTCACGCCAGCGGCCGGCCAGCAGCTTGATACCTGCCCAGGCGATAAAACCAAACGCGATGCCATTGGCAATCGAGAACGTCAGCGGCATGGCCAGAGCCGTGACCAGAACTGGCGCGGCGACGGTCAGGTCGTTCCAGTCGATTTCAGCCAGACCAGCGGTCATCAGCACGGCTACGAAAAACAATGCCGGTGCGGTGGCGAATGCCGGAATACTGCTCGCCAATGGCGAGAAGAACAGGGCCAGCAGAAACAACAGGGCGACCACGACAGCGGTCAGGCCTGTACGGCCTCCGGCACTGACGCCGGCGGCAGACTCAATATAACTGGTGGTGGTAGACGTGCCGAGTACCGAGCCGACCATCGCGGCGCTGCTGTCCGCGATCAGAGCGCGGCCCATTTTCGGCATGTAACCGTCGGCGCGCATCAGCCCGGCTTTCTTCGCAACGGCGATCAGGGTGCCCGAGTTATCGAACAGGTCGACAAACAGGAAGGCGAATACCACGCTCACCAAACCGATATCCAGCGCGCCCATGACGTCGAGCTGCATGAACGTTGGCATCAGCGACGGTGGCATCGAGACAAAACCGCCGAACTGCGAAACACCCATCGCGATGCCGATGCCAGTGGTGATCAGAATGCCGATCAGCACTGCACCGGTAACTTTGCGCGCTTCAAGGGCGACGATGACAAAGAAACCCAGAATCGCCAGCAGCGGCTCGGGTTTGCCCAGATCACCCATGCCCACCAATGTGGCCGGATTAGCCACAACAATGCCGGACTCCTTGAGTGCGATCAGGGCCAGGAATAAACCAATACCCGCGGCAATTGCCGAACGCAGGGCCAGCGGTATGCTGTTGATGATCCACTCGCGGATACGGAAGATCGACAGCAGAAAGAACATGCAGGCCGAAAGGAATACCGCGCCCAGCGCCACCTGCCAGGTGTGGCCCATGTGCAGCACCACGGTATAGGTGAAGAAGGCGTTGAGGCCCATGCCCGGCGCCAGTGCTATCGGGTAGTTGGCGATAAAGCCCATGATGGCCGAGCCGATAGCCGCTGCCAGACAGGTCGCGACAAACACTGCGCCTTTATCCATGCCGGTTTCGCCGAGAATGCTCGGGTTGACGAAGAGGATATAAGCCATCGTCAGGAAGGTTGTCAGGCCTGCCAGCACTTCTGTGCGTACAGTAGTGTTATGTGCGTTAAGTTGGAACAATCTTTCCAGCATACTGGGCTCCCCGTGGCGTCACAGACGCCTTGAATATCCTGACCGAAAGCAAAGCACATACACGCTGTTGTGCATGATTTTGCTGGTGGTTCGGAAAAAGGCGCGCATCATACCAGTAAGCCATCTGCTGGTGAATTTATGACCGGACGCCCGGCCAACGTTCTATATAAGGAGTGGGCATGACTCATCGAGCCGTAATTACAATTGCGGACGGCGTTGAAGACATTGAATGCGTAACCCTGATCGATGTGCTTCGCCGCGCCGACATCGAAGTGGTCGTCGCCAGTATTGAAGGGCGGCGCATGGTCACCTGTGCGCACGGCACGCGCTTAACGGCCGATGCCATGCTGGTCGATGTACTGGCGCAGGCGTTTGACTTGATTGTATTGCCAGGCGGCATGCCGGGTGCCCAGCGTCTTGCTGACCATGAACCGCTGGCCGAGCGCGTGCGTCAGCAGGCCAAAGAAGGGCGACTATTTGCCGCGATTTGTGCAGCACCGGCCGTCGCTTTGCAGCAATACGGTGTGCTGCGCCAGCGCCGCATGACCTGCTACCCCGCGTTCAGCGATCGCCTGTCGGGTTGCAGTTTTGTCGATCAGCCAGTGGTCGTAGACGGTAACTGCATTACCAGCCAAGGGCCAGGCACTGCGTTGGAATTCGCCCTGACGCTGGTTGAGCAGGTCGCAGGCAAAGGCCAGCGCAAGCGCGTGGCCGAGGCCATGTTGGTTAAGTAACCGCTTTCAGGGCCGCGACTGGGCATCATCGGCCGCCTGTTCAGCGGCGGTCTTCTCCAGGGTGTCACGCTGCGCCAGAGTCGGGAACAACTTGATCCAGACGCCGGTGACCAACAGCGTGCCGACACCGCCCAGCACCACGGCTTGTACGGTGCCGAACCAGTGGGCCGTAAGTCCGGACTCGAACTCGCCGAGTTGGTTGGATGCACCGATGAACAGCCCGTTGACCGCGCTTACCCGTCCGCGCATTTCATCCGGCGTATGTAATTGCACGAACGCGCCGCGAATCACCATGCTGATCATGTCGGCAGCGCCCAGCACCACCAGAACCAACAGGCTGAACCAGAACGAAGTCGATAAGCCAAAGGCAATGGTGGCCACACCAAATACCCCGACCGCCGTGAACATGGTACGGCCAACCTGGCGCTGGATCGGGTAACGTGCCAGCCAGAACGACATCAGCAGGGCGCCGACTGCTGGCGCCGAACGCAGCAGCCCCAATCCCCACGGGCCGGTCAGCAAGATATCCTTGGCAAACACCGGCAGCAGCGCTGTTGCCCCGCCCAGCAGCACGGCAAACAAGTCCAGCGAGATTGCGCCAAAGATATCGCGACGGCTGCGAATGTACTGAATTCCAGCCATCAGTGACTTCAGCGTGGCCGGATGTTTATTCAGCGCGGTTTGTCGTGCAGGCAGGCTGAGCATCAAGGCGCAAGCCACCGCGTATATCAACGTGGTGGGCGCATACACCCAAATACTGCCCAATGCATACAGAAAACCGCCCAGCGCGGGGGCGGCAATGGTCGCTGTTTGCATGGCTGAAGCAGACGCTGCAACGGCTGCGGGGAATAGCGCTGCCGGCACCAAACTGGGTAGCAATGCTTGGGTGGCGGGCATCTCAAAGGCGCGGGCAGTGCCCAGGCAGAACGCCAGCACGAATATCATTTCACGGCTTATGTCGCCGCTGCTGCTGCCAAGCGCCAGGCTCAGGGCAATCAGCGCCTGCCCGGCCTGACACAGCGCCGCGACCATGCGCCGGTCAAACCGATCGGCGACATGGCCGGTGTGCAGCATAAATAGCACCCGTGGCAGAAACTCGACCAGACCTACCAGGCCCAGGTCGAGGACATTGCCGGTGAGCTGGTACATATGCCAGCCAATCGCCACGGTGAGCATCTGGAAGCCACTGGCGGTGCAAACTCGCGCCAGCCAAAAGGCGATGAATGGCTTTTGTTGGCGCAGGAGCAATTTGCCGTGATTTGGCATTGAGGGCATCTTCAAGCGTATAGATGGGGGAGGGGCGCTGGTGCTGGTCTAGACTTACGCGACAATAGACCACAGCAAGTGCGCGGATACAAAGCGCTACTATTTTAATGCATATTGACTCAGGTCAAAACTTTGCGCCGGGTGACTTTACACCCACTGCCCAGCTTTATCCGTATAGCGTCGCAGCACTGCGTGCCGCGCCTGAATGTTTGAACCGTAAACCTGGTCGTTCATTGTCAGGTTCGGTGAACTCTACGAGGATGCTCTATGTTCGGCTTAGAGGCGATAGATCTGGCCCGTATCCAGTTCGCCTTCACCATTTCGTTCCATATTATCTTCCCCGCGATCACCATTGGTCTCGCCAGTTATCTGGCTGTGCTCGAAGGTTTGTGGCTGAAAACCGAGCAGCCGGTTTACCGTGACCTCTACCATTTCTGGTCGAAAATCTTCGCGGTCAACTTCGGCATGGGCGTGGTTTCCGGTCTGGTCATGGCGTATCAGTTCGGTACCAACTGGAGTGCCTTCTCTGACTTCGCCGGGGCTGTGACCGGGCCGCTTCTGACCTATGAAGTGCTTACCGCATTCTTCCTTGAGGCCGGCTTTCTCGGCGTCATGCTCTTCGGTTGGAACCGCGTAGGCCCGGGCCTGCACTTCTTCTCAACGCTGATGGTGGCGATTGGCACGCTGATCTCGACGTTCTGGATTCTCGCCTCCAACAGCTGGATGCAAACCCCGCAGGGCTTTGAAATTGTCGATGGCCGGGTGATTCCGGTGGACTGGCTGGCGGTGATCTTCAACCCGTCATTCCCCTACCGCCTGCTGCACATGGCAACCGCAGCATTCCTCGCAACTGCGTTCTTTGTGGGGGCATCGGCTGCCTGGCACTTGTTGCGCGGGCGGGATAACCCGGCAGTGCGCAAAATGCTTTCTATGGCGATGTGGATGGCCTTAATCGTGGCGCCTGTTCAGGCGGTCATCGGTGATTTCCACGGGCTCAATACACTGGAGCATCAACCGGCGAAAATTGCGGCGATCGAAGGCCATTGGGAAAACCCGCCGGGTGAAGCCACGCCATTGATCCTGTTCGGCTGGCCGGACATGGAGCGTGAAGAAACCCGCTTCAAGGTTGAAATCCCCAAGCTGGGCAGTTTGATTCTGACCCACAGTCTGGATAAGCAGGTTCCGGCGCTCAAAGAGTTTCCCAAAGAAGACCGGCCAAATTCGACCATCGTATTCTGGAGTTTCCGGATCATGGTCGGCTTGGGTCTGCTGATGATCTTGATGGGTGGCTGGGCGCTGTTGCTGCGCATGCGTGGCAAGCTGTTTGAAAATCGCGCGTTCCTGAACATGGCGCTGTGGATGGGACCATCCGGTTTAATCGCCATTCTCGCCGGTTGGTTCACCACGGAAGTCGGCCGTCAGCCGTGGGTTGTCTACGGGTTGATGCGCACCGCTGATGCGGCTTCTGACCACAGCGTTGGGCACATGAGCCTGACCCTGATTCTGTTTGTGGTGGTTTACTTCGCGCTGTTCGGCGTAGGTCTTGGTTACATGATGCGCCTGGTGCGTAAAGGTCCGGTTGTGGGTGAAGGCTCGCAGGCCAACGACGGCGGCCCCGGCCAGAAACGCACTCCCTCGCGGCCACTGTCTGCTGCATCCGAAGACATGGATGCAACCGACTCTCAGACTGAAAGGACTTGAACATGGGCATTGATCTTTCATTGATCTGGGCCATCATCATCGCCTTCGGCGTCATGATGTATGTGGTCATGGATGGTTTCGATCTGGGCATCGGCATTCTCTTCCCGTTTATCAAGGACAAGAGTGAGCGCGATGTGATGATGAATACCGTCGCACCGGTTTGGGACGGTAACGAAACCTGGCTGGTGCTGGGTGGTGCTGCATTGTTCGGCGCCTTCCCGTTGGCCTACGCAGTGGTGCTGGACGCCCTGTATCTGCCGCTGATCTTCATGCTGCTCGGGCTGATTTTTCGCGGTGTGGCCTTTGAGTTTCGCTTCAAGGCCAAGGCTGACAAACAGCACATCTGGGACAAGGCTTTCATTGGTGGCTCGCTGACCGCCACCTTCTTTCAGGGTGTCACGCTGGGTGCGTACATCGACGGTATTCCCGTGGTAAACCGCACCTATGCGGGCGCTGCGCTGGATTGGCTGACGCCGTTCTCGCTGTTCTGCGGCGTCGCACTGATTGCAGCTTATGCCTTGCTCGGCTGCACCTGGCTGATCATGAAAACCGAAGGTCGCTTGCAACAGCACATGCACGACATGGCTCGCCCGCTGGTATTTGTGGTCTTAGCTGTCACCGGGATCGTCAGCTTGTGGACGCCGCTGGCCCACGCCGAAATTGCACATCGCTGGTTCAGCCTGCCAAACCTGTTCTGGTTCTTGCCAGTGCCGGGGTTGGTTGTATTGTGCACATGGGCGCTGCTGCGCGCGGTGCGCAATAACGCCAACTACGCGCCGTTCCTGCTGACCCTGACGCTGATCTTTCTCGGCTACAGCGGCCTGGGCATCAGCTTGTGGCCGAATATCATTCCGCCGTCCGTGACCATCTGGGACGCTGCATCGCCGCCGCAAAGTCAGGCCTTCATTCTGGTCGGCGCACTGTTCATTATCCCGTTCATCCTTATGTACACGGCCTGGAGCTACTACGTGTTCCGCGGCAAAGTCACCGCTGAAGATGGCTATCATTGAGGGCTTGCACAATGGATGACTCTCACCAGCAAAAACCACTGGCCAAGCGTCTGGCTTGGCTGGTCGCGATTTGGGCTGGCAGCGTTCTGGCGCTTGGCGTGGTATCGCTGTTGCTGCGCTGGTTCATGAACGCAGCGGGCATGACGACCTGATTCTGTTTCCTGCCGCGCAATGCAAAAAGCCTGCAATCTCTGCAGGCTTTTTGCTTTCTGTGCGTTCGATGGTTCGGCGCCTCGACTCAGACCGACATGTACGCCATCACTACAGCAGTTTCGAGAGAAATTGCTCCAAACGTGGGTGCTTGGAGCTGCTGAAGATATTGTCTGGCGTATCGCTGACTAGCAACTCGCCGTCTTCCATGAACATCACCCGATCCGCCACTTCACGGGCAAAGCCCATTTCGTGGGTCACCACGACCATGGTCATGCCTTCATTAGCCAGGCTCTTCATCACATCAAGAACCTCGCCGACCATTTCCGGATCGAGCGCCGAGGTTGGTTCGTCAAACAGCATGACATCCGGATTCATCGCCAGCGCGCGGGCAATCGCCACGCGTTGTTGCTGGCCGCCCGAAAGCTGCGCCGGGTAGACATTGAGCTTGTCGCCAAGCCCTACACGTTTGAGCAGTTTTTCGGCGTCCTGCTCGGCTTGCTTGGGATCCCGGCCCGCTACTTTGACCGGAGCCAGCATCACGTTGCCTTTAACCGTTTTGTGCGGGAACAGGTTGAACGACTGAAACACCATGCCAACCCGCTCACGCAGTTTGTTGATGTTGGTGCCCGGGGCATACATGTTGATGCCATCGATCACTATGTCGCCGTTATTGATCTGCTCAAGCTGATTAAGCGCCCTGAGGAAGGTCGACTTGCCCGAACCGGATGGCCCGATAATGACCACCACTTCGCCGCGGGAAATGGTCGCGCTGACGTTCTTTAGTGCGTGGCAGCCGTTGGCGTAGATTTTGTTGACGTTGGTGGCAATGATCATGTCTTTGCCGGTATAGGCTTCAGTCACTGGCGGAGAGCCTCTTTTCAATGCGTCCAATAATCCAGGACAGCAGGGTAGTCAGAATCAGGTACAAGCCGGCTACGGTAATCCATACCTCGAACGTCGCAAAGTTGCCGCTGATGGCCTCGCGTCCTGCTTTGGTCAGGTCGGTAATCGCGATCACCGAAACCAGCGACGAGTCCTTGATCAGGTTGATCAACTGGCCAGCCATGGGCGGCAGTGTGCGTTTGAAAGCCTGCGGCAGAATTACATGGGTCATGGCCTTGGTGTAGGTCATGCCCAACGAGCGGGCTGCTTCCATCTGGCCGGGTGAAATCGACTGGATGCCCGAGCGGACAATCTCGGCAATATAGGCGCCGGTGAAGATCGACAGCGCCATTACACCCGCCGAAAACCGGTCGAGGTTGAGCATGGTGCCCACGAAGAAGTACATGATGAAAATCTGTACCAGCAGCGGTGTGCCGCGAATCAGCCCGATATAGATGAATGACAGATTCTGGCAAGCCGGGTTGCTCGACACGCGCATCAGGCCGGCAGCCAGGCCCAGAAGCGTCGCGAAGAATAACGAGATCAACGAAATCTTGAGTGTTACCCACAAGCCGTTAAGCAGCGGGCCGGCGCGCCATTGCGTGGTGCGGGCAATAACGTCGCCTTCAAAAACCAGGTCGCCTTGAACGGCAACCGCCTGGTCATAATCCTTGAATACCTGATTCTTGCCACCGTCATCCAGCGTTACGGTGATGGCGCTTTCGGTTACCTGGCTAACAGTGCCATTGCCACTTGCGCGTAGATCGAGAGGTGCGGTGTTGACGATGTAGGGGAGAACGCGCCCCCATTGCCAGCTGTAGTTGATTTGCTTTGAGGCGATGTACAGCGAGCCCATCAGGCCTGCGATGATAAGCACCGATAAGCCGTGCCAAAGCCAGCGTCGTGGACTGGTCAACAAAGTGACCTCCTGAAAATAAGTCTTTACGGTCTACGCAATACTGCGGATAGAAATCAGGCCAGAGGGTGAGTCTGGCCTGAGGGTCTTACTGAACCTGATCGAGCCAGGTGTCGCTCTGGAACCACTTCGCGTACAGGCGATCGTAGGTGCCTTCACCCTTGATCTGACGCAGGAAGTTGTTCAGCACGTTGAGCATTTCCGGGTCGCCCTGGGCAACAGCCCAGCCCAGTGGCTCGTAGGTGAACGGCTGATCGAGGTGAACCACTTTGTCTTTGTTCTGCGCGGTGTAGATCGCGTTGAACGGCAGGTCGTAGATGAAGGCATCGGCTTTGCCGTTGGTGACTTCAAGTACGGCGTCGGACTGGGTTTCGAAGACGTTGATCTTGGCTTTGCTGAGCAGACGTTTGATGGCTTGCTCGCCAGTGGTGCCAAGCTTGGTGGTGATGGTGTATTGCGGGTCGTTCAGATCTTTGTAGTCTTTGATCTTGCCTTTGAGCTTGGGGCTCAAGAGGATGCTCTGACCGATAACGATGTACGGGTCCGAGAAGTTTACGCGCATGTTGCGCTGGGTGTTGATGGTCATGCCCGCGTTGATCATGTTGCACTTGCCAGTCAGCAGGGTCGGAATAATGCCGTCCCATGCGGTGTTGACCGGAACATACTTAACGCCCATCTGCTTGGCCAGCAACTTGCCAACATCGATGTCGAAACCGATGAACTGGCCGGCTTTGCTCTTCATTTCGAAGGGCATGTAGCCTGCGTCGAAGCAAACCTTGAGTTCCCCGGATTTTACGATTTCATCAAGAACAGGGCCTGCCTGTGCTGTCAGTGAAGCGCCTAACAAGCTGGCGGTAATTGCCAGACCGGTAAAAAGCTTGCGCATTGTGAGCCCCTTATTGTGAATAGCGCGTTGGCTATCTTTATTTATTTTCATGCACCTACGACTAGGTGACGTTTGTTATAGCAGTTTCGGCTTCTAATTAAAAAGCACGACTATTTGGTCAGCAAAATTAATGCCACCAGAACTCTGGAAATTACTTGATGGCCTTGAGGATGACAAACTTGGGGTTGGCGGCAACCTGCTCCACGCCACGAAACAGGCGCTTGAGTTTGGCGTGATAGCCTAGGTGGCGATTGCCGACTATCCACAGCTCACCGCCTTTGACCAACGCGGCGCGCGCTTGCTGGAACATCCGCCAGGCGAGAAAGTCGCCGACAACTTGCTGCTGATGGAACGGCGGATTGCACAGCACCAGATCCAGCGAGTCGGCTTCCTGCTGCGCCAGCCCGTCGGCTGCGAGGAAGGTTGCGGGTCGATCGCCCAATGCGCTGGCCCAGTTCTCGCGCGCTGACTGCGCGGCCATGTACGACTCATCCACCAAGGTCACTTCCGCCTGCGGGCTGCTCAGAGCAAATGCAATCGCCAACACGCCATTGCCACAACCGAGGTCCGCTACGCGGATTTTTCCGAGGTGCTTGGGCAGGTGCGGCAGGAAGGCGCGAGTACCGATGTCGAGCCCTTCGCGGCAGAACACATTGGCGTGATTGACCAACTGCAGGGCCGGTTTATCCAGTGTGTACTGGCTCGGATAGGGCGAGGTCGGCTGCGCTTTTGGCTCGGGTGTAGCGAATAACAGGCGCGCCTTTTTAACTGCCAATGAGGCATTTACCGGGCCGATATAACGCTCCAGCAAATCGCCGGCGGCGCGCGGCAAGTGTTTGACCATGCCCGCAGCAATCACTTCAGCGCCAGGCGCGAGCTGGCCGTGCAAGCGAATCAACTGCTCTTCAAGCAGGGCCAGAGTTTTCGGCACGCGGATCAGTACGCGGTCAAACGGCCCTTGCAGTGGCTGGTCGGCCTGCACAAAGTTAACCGCCTCAAGCGGGAGCTGGTTACGCCGCAAGTTGGCTTGCAAGCCGAGCAAACCCAGATGCGAGTCACCGCTGCTGGTTACTTGCACCTGAGTTGCCAGAGAGCAAGCCAGCGCGCCAAAGTTGTCGTTCAGAACCAGTACCCGTGTATCGCTACTAAGAGCTTGCGGATGCAAGTGCGCGAGCAGGTATTCATCGGCTGCATCAAATGCCTGCAACGGGTCATTCTGTTGCTCGGGCTGGCGGATTAGATCGAGCTGGGCGTAAGGCGTTTGAAATTGAGGCATCGAATACTCGGTTCTGCAGGCGGACAACAATATATAGCGGGTATTGTCGGTGTTACGCGGGCAAATGTCTCGGGGCTCGACAGTCCGCGGCGCAATTGGTCAGTAACCCTAAAAGCTAGCGGTGTTTATCGAGGCTCAATTGGAGGAAACTGGTGACGTATTCAGCAGGGGGAACTCATGAGCCAGAGCGAAGAGAAATTCACCCGTCAAACCTTGACCGACGTGCAGGTCTGGTCGCCAAGCTTATTCAGTTTACGCTGTACGCGTGATCCGGGTTTTCGCTTCAATGCAGGCCAATTCGCCCGTTTGGGTGTTCATAAAGCCGACGGCTCTGTGGTCTGGCGCGCCTATTCGATGGTCTCGGCGCCGCATGATGACTACCTGGAATTCTTCTCGATTGTGGTGCCAGGCGGCGAGTTCACCAGTGAGCTTAATCGTTTGCAGGTTGGCGACACGCTTCTGGTCGACAAGCAGGCATTCGGGTTTCTCACGCTCGACCGTTTCGCTGATGGGCGAGATCTCTGGCTGCTGGCCAGTGGCACCGGATTAGCGCCATTTCTTTCGATATTGCAGGGGCTGGAAGTCTGGGAGCGCTTTGAACGGATCGTTCTGGTTTACAGCGCTCGCACGAGCGCTGAACTGGCCTATCAGCCGTTGATCAACTGCCTTGGCCAGCTCGAACATCTGGCGCCGTACATTCAAAAGCTCAAGTATTTGCCAGTGGTGACTCGCGAGCAGTTGCCCGGTTGCCTGCACGGGCGTATCACCAAGCTAATCGACGAGGGCGAGCTTGAAGCCGCGGCGGGCTCGGTGTTGAGCCCGGATGATTCGCGGGTGATGATTTGCGGCAATCCGCAGATGATTGAAGACACTCGCGCTTTGTTGAAGCAGCGCGATATGCAACTCAGTCTGACGCGCAGGCCGGGCCAAGTGGCAGTCGAAAATTATTGGTAATTGCCTGAACGAACACCCTGCAAAAACAACAATGGCGCTTTAAATCAGCGCCATTGTTGGTTGCCTACAGGCGGGGATTACGGGTTCTGCTGCTTTTTCAGCAGATCACGGATTTCAGTGAGCAACTCCTGATCCATGGTTGGTGCTGGCGGCGCTGCAGGTGCGGCTTCTTCTTTTCGCTTCAGGCTGTTCATGGCTTTTATCGCCATGAAAATCGCGAACGCGACGATCAGAAAGTCGAATACGGTTTGGATAAATTTGCCATAACCGAAGGTCACCGCTGGCACTTCACCGACTGCAGGCTTGAGTACGATCGCCAGGTCAGAGAAGTCCATACCGCCAACGGCCATGCCAAGCAATGGCATGATCAAGTCGGCGACAAATGAGGAGACGATCTTGCCAAAGGCCGCCCCGATGATAATCCCCACGGCCATGTCGACCACGTTGCCTTTCATGGCAAACGTTTTGAATTCGCTCAACATACTCATTTGCAGTCCCTCGGTCTTAGTTATTAACGCAGTTTAAACGAGTGGATGATTGTTTCCAGTTATGACCAACAGTCGAGCGCGATTTTATTTTTTGTGGCTGAGCCGGGCCTGTCAGCCATTTTCATGCGCTTAGCAAACTGGTGATAGGAGGCCGGTTGGCGGCCCGGCAGAAGGGGTGGCTGTTGAACCGCGCTCCCTGAGCTAATCTCCTACTACACACACGCGAGGAGGATGCCACCATGCCGTTGCAACTACATTCACTGAAACGTGAGTTCCCGCAGTATGAAGCGCAGATGAGCGCTTTACTCAAGGCCGATGGCCGCTTCACCCGCCAAGCTGAAGAATACGAGCGCCTCGACAAGCAGATTTTTGCGGTAGAGGACGGTCGTGAAGCAATGGACGATAGCGCTTTGCACAGTCTGAAAATGCACCGGGTTACGCTTAAAGACGAACTCCTGCAGACTCTGGAAAAACAAGCCCAAGCCTAACGGGTAGGCTATTGATTGGGATCAATGAGCAAAGTAGCGCGTATGGATAGGCTCAAGGTAGTTATCCAAAGGAGCTACGTTATGCACGTTGAACATCACCCGTTGATTCATGATTTCCCGCAACTGCGCGAGGAGCTGCATAACTTGCGCTTGGCCGATGCCGGCTTTGCACGACTGGCCAGTGATTATGAGGCGCTGGATAAACAGATTTGCCGTGCCGAAGACGGCATCGACCTGCTCACGGATGAGCAGTTATCAGAGCTAAAACAGCGCCGCGTGAGCCTCAAGGATGAAGTGGCCAGTAAGCTTAACGCTTCGACTAAAACCTGTTGCGGTGGTTGTGGCGGCTGACAGTTTGCCGCGATAAGGCTGCGGCGCGTTATCATGACGG
Organism: Pseudomonas sp. MS19; assembly: GCF_013277615.1. Classification (NCBI taxonomy): domain Bacteria; kingdom Pseudomonadati; phylum Pseudomonadota; class Gammaproteobacteria; order Pseudomonadales; family Pseudomonadaceae; genus Pseudomonas; species Pseudomonas sp. MS19. The sequence goes on from NZ_VBTO01000003.1 coordinate 137,481, forward strand.
CTTTGTTCATAGGAGTCGGGTGATGGCCAAGGCCAAGCGCATGTATGGTTGCACCGAATGCGGTGCAACCTTTCCTAAATGGGCCGGCCAATGTGGCGAATGCAGCGCCTGGAATACCCTGGTTGAAACCGTTCTCGACACCACGCCCTCTGGTGGCAGTGGCGCAGGTGGGCGCGCCAGTTGGACCGGTCAACACACCGAGCTGAAAACCCTGGCCGAAGTCAGCGTCGAGGAAATGCCGCGCTTTTCCACCGCCTCCGGCGAGCTGGATCGCGTTCTCGGTGGCGGCTTGGTCGATGGCTCTGTGGTGTTGATTGGCGGTGATCCGGGCATCGGTAAATCGACCATTCTTTTGCAAACCCTGTGCAGCGTTGCCATGCGTTTCCCGGCGCTTTACGTAACCGGTGAAGAGTCGCAGCAGCAGGTTGCCATGCGCGCAAGGCGCTTGGGACTGCCGGAAGACAAACTCAAGGTGATGACTGAAACCTGTATTGAAAGCATCATCGCCACCGCGCGTCACGAAAAACCCAAGGTCATGGTGATCGACTCGATCCAGACCATCTTCACCGAGCAGTTGCAGTCTGCGCCGGGCGGTGTTGCTCAGGTTCGCGAGAGTGCTGCGCTGCTGGTGCGCTTCGCCAAGCAAAGCGGTACGGCTATCTTTCTGGTGGGCCATGTCACCAAAGAAGGCGCATTGGCGGGGCCGCGTGTGCTTGAACACATGGTTGATACCGTGCTGTATTTCGAAGGTGAATCGGACGGCCGCTTGCGACTGCTACGCGCAGTCAAGAATCGCTTTGGCGCGATCAACGAGTTGGGCGTATTCGCCATGACCGACAAGGGTCTGAAAGAGGTCACCAACCCCTCGGCCATTTTCCTCACGCGCGCTCAGGAAGAAGTCCCTGGCAGTGTGGTGATGGCGACATGGGAAGGCACGCGGCCGATGCTCGTCGAGGTGCAGGCGCTGGTTGATACCAGCCATCTGGGCAATCCCCGCCGGGTAACGCTGGGGCTGGATCAGAACCGGCTGGCGATGTTACTTGCGGTTCTGCATCGCCACGGCGGCATTCCGACCTATGATCAGGACGTTTTTCTCAACGTGGTGGGCGGTGTAAAAGTACTGGAAACTGCCTCCGATCTGGCGCTGATGGCCGCGGTTATTTCGAGCCTGCGCAACCGCCCCCTGGCCAATGATTTGCTGGTGTTTGGCGAGGTTGGCTTATCCGGTGAGATACGCCCTGTACCAAGCGGTCAGGAGCGCCTGAAAGAGGCCGCCAAACATGGCTTCAAGCGGGCAATCGTGCCCAAGGGCAACGCTCCCAAAGACGCTCCGAACGGCCTGCAGGTTATTGCAGTTACGCGTTTGGAGCAGGCCTTGGATGCGTTGTTTGACTGAGTGCTCAGTCAGTGTTTCAGGCGCTCTCGCCCAAGGCGGCGAGTTCGCGCTCGAGCAGATCGCTGTCTGCCAGATTGAGTTCAACCAGTCTGCGCAGATGGCTGATTGAGTCCAGGTCGATATGCTGGCAGGTGAAGGCAAGTAGTTCGCCATCATCGCGCGCCAGCGTCGCCTCCATCTCGACCACTGCCTCCGCTCCCAACTCGACACGCAGGGTAAATTCCTGCGACGGGTCGCCGCTGAAGTCAGTCGGGCGCACGGCTAACAGGCCGCGCAGCGATAAATCATGCAGCTCTGTGGCCCACTGTGCGTTCCCTTGCACTATCTGTGTAGGGGCATCAAACGCGATACGGTGAAAGCGCCGACGATCGTTAGCGTGTTCGCTCATGCAAGTATTCCTTTTGCGATCAACTGACTATAGCCAAAGGCCGATAGATTGGTTGGTAATCCGACAAAAGTCCCACCACTTCTGGAGGGTAATCTTGACTTAGAGCGGGTTTCTAACTGATGAGTCGCATTTGACAGGACCGGATCTGTCGCCAACTATGCATGTGCAGTTTTTAATATTTTTTGCGGAGCACAAGAAAAATGGACAAGCGAATGCTGAGCAAAGGTTTGATTTTTGGTTTGTTGACTGTAGCCAGTGTCGCGGCGCATGCGGACGCGCCCGGAGGCAATGGCTGTGGTTGGGGCAACATGCTGTTTGACGGCCAGCGCGGTTTGGCGCCAAGCGTGTTGGGCATGACCACCAACGGGACTTCGGGCAACGCTACATTCGGTGTGACCTCGGGCACCAATGGTTGCACCGCCGGTGCGCGAATCGGCTACAGCGGCCGCTCGATGCTGGCCATGAACGGTATGCTCGACTCGATCGCAGTCGACATGGCGCAAGGCCAGGGTGAGGCGCTGGACGCTTACGCCGTATTGCTTGGCGTGCCTGCTGAGCACCGTGCGCAGTTTGCCAAAGTCACCCACGATAATTTCAATCAGATCTTCTCGGCACCGGATGTCACCAGTGAACAAGTGCTGACGGCGACCATGGATGTCATGAGCCGTGATCCGCAACTGGCTACCTACGCCAAGACGCCGGCTTAATCGCACGATTGTGAGTCACAAAAAAGCCCGCCAATCGGCGTAATGCTGTTCACTTAAGCATTTGTATCTAGGTCGGGGTTTAAAGAAAATCCGATACCAGTTTTCTGGTATCGGATTTTTTATGCCCATTCAGCAGCAATTGCTCGACCTCGGCGATCTTTTCAACTTCTCCGACCTAAGCACCTTCACTCAAAACATCCCAGTGGAATGGGTAGCCAGCGCACTCAATCTTTCGGCGCAAGCGACGATACGTCGGCGACGCCTACCCAGCGACCAAGTGCTTTGGCTTGTAC
>NZ_VBTO01000029.1:0-5546 GCF_013277615.1 Pseudomonas sp. MS19
CGGTTTCATTAGACCACTACATTTCAGTGCTGACCCTAGGCAAGGTTTTGGTCAGGAAATGAGTGGCGCCCATCCAGGTTTTGAGCGTTCCAAAAGGATGCTCAACTGTCTGTTTACGGATACGCATCATCTCGGAATTTTGATCCAAGCGGCTTTGCATCGTATCCAGTATTGATTCGTGCTCCCAGCGCTTCACTCGTCGCTGTACGCTGGGTGTGCATTGCTTTTTGAGAGAACAGCTCTGGCAATTAGAACTCCAGTAGCAATCCATCTTCAGGCCTTTCTCCATGCTGGAAAATCGCCAGATCAAACGATCCCCGGCAGGGCATTGATACTCGTTATTAGAACTGTCGTAGATGAAGTCTTCCCGACCAAAGCGACCCGCAGCTGTGGCACCGGAGGTGACAACCTTTGGTACGAACACAGTAATTCCAGCTTCGTGGCACGCATGGATTTCTTCGCTTTTGAAATAGCCCCTGTCCGCTACCGCAGAAAGCTCTTTTACGCCCATAGCTTCTCGCGCCAGCTTGGCCATTGGGCTTAGCTGGCTTCGGTCAGAACCATCATTTGTCACTTCGTGTGCGACGATCAAATGGTGCTTCGTTTCAACCGCAGTCTGGACGTTGTAGCCCACGATACCCGTACCGCGTGTTTTCATCGAGCGAGCATCAGGGTCGGTCAACGATATCTGTTTATCCGGCGTTTCATTGAGCTGGGCCTCGATTTCTTTCAGTTCCTGCATCTTTACTTTCAGTGCAGCAATCTTGCCGTGTAGTCGCTCGGTCTTCGGTTGCGAAACGATAGGCTCTTGACGATCCGCAGTATCGAGCGCACTCAGGTATCTGTTGATACTCGACTCAATTTCTTCCATACGCCGCTGGAGCTTGGCGCTAGTAAAGTTACGATCCCGATTGTTGACCGCCTTGAATTTGCTTCCGTCGATGGCGATGAGTGCTTCCGAGAACAACCCCACCTGTTGGCACAGCACAACAAATTGACGACAAACAGCGCGGATTGCTTTGCCATTATCTTTGCGAAAATTAGCGATGGTTTTGAAGTCCGGCATCAAGCGCCCAGTCAGCCACATTAGCTCGACGTTACGTAGTGCTTCTCGCTCAAGGCGCCGGCTGGATTGGATGCGGTTGAGGTAACCGTAGATATAAATCTTTAGCAGGTCAGCAGGATGGTAAGCGGGCCGACCTGTTTCCGCTGGTACGACACCTTCAAAACCCAGCTTGCCTAAGTCCAGCTCAGCGACGAACACATCGACTACCCGCACTGGGTTAGTGTCCGTCACATAGTCATCCAAACTCTCTGGGAGCAAGGTAACTTGAGTCCGATTTTCACCTTGAATGAATCGCCGCACACGCATCTCCTGCTGAGACGAAGTCTGGTCAAATCATATCAAGATTGCTGCCTACGTTTTTACACACTCTGGGCCGTTCTATGCCGCACACTCCCACGAGTCGCGCTGGGCAAGTCCGGTGCTAATGACTGCTCAGGCCTGTGCAACTCCGCACTAACGTGTCGCGCAAATAAACAACCTCGGAAACGGCAGCAACACGCTGCCATCGGCAAGTGCGGGATACGCTTTGCTGATCTGTTGCAGGTATTGCTCGGTAAACGCATGTTGTTCTGCTTCATCAAGCGCCGCTAGAAAGGGCCGCAGTGCGGTGCCTTTGAACCACTCGACAATGGCTTGATGATTGGCCAGCGGGTGGTAATAGGTGGTGCGCCAGACATCGACCGCAAAGCAGTGCTCGCGGAGCAGGGCGTAGTAGAAATCGGGGGCATGGCGTGGCGGATGTCGGACCTCGGCAATCTTGTGCGCCCAGCGTGGGTCTTGCGCCACTTGGCGGGCGAGCACATGTGCAGGCTCTTGCAGGTTATCCGGCATCTGCGCCGCCAACGTTCCGCCTTTATTCAGTTTGCTGACCAGCTTTGGAAACAAGTCTCCATGTTCGGGCACCCATTGCAGCGAGGCATTGGCGAGGATGACATCGACATTGTGCGCGGGATTCCAGTCGCCGATGTCAGCCTGCTCAAAGCGCAGTTCTGGCAGGCGCTGGCATGCATCCTTGAGCATGTCGACAGAGCTGTCGAGCCCGCTGACGGAGGCGTCCGGGTAACGCTGCGCCAACACTTGGGTGGAGTTGCCCGGCCCGCAACCGAGGTCGATTGCTGTTTGCACGTTTTGGGTGGAAATGGCAGCAATCAGGTCGTGAACCGGCCGTGTGCGCTGCTGTTCAAAGAGGCTGTATTGCTTGGCTGACCAACTCATGGCGACGTCCCTGACGAGGTGAATATCGATAATGCGATGAGTGACGCCCGCTTGCCAAGGGTTGGCGCCAAGGTTGGGTAAGGTTTACTTATGCCTGTGTATAGGGGAAGGTCTAGCAAGAGTGCAGGCCAGTGGTTTGCCTGATTCAGAGTTGAGGCCATGAAAACTATGACGCGCAGTGTAATGAAGGCGATTGTGACCACCGGCAATGGCGGCTATGAAAAGCTGGTTTATCAGGACGTGTCGATGCCTGTGCCGTTGGCGGGTGAAGTGCTGCTCAAAGTGCTGGCTGCCGGGGTCAATAACACCGAGATCAATACGCGGCTGGGCTGGTACTCATCGGCCATTACCGAGTCCACCAACATCGCCTCCAGCGAAGCGCTGACAGCCCAGAGCGGCGAGGGTGGCTGGAATGCAGCCACGCCTTTTCCGTTTATTCAGGGCACCGATTGTTGCGGCGAAGTCGTGGCGGCTGCCGATCACACGCACGGGTATTTGTTGGGTAAACGGGTGCTGGTGCGCGCGTGTATGCGTGAGAACGGCTTTGATTCACTCGACACGTTGTGGATGGGCTCGGACTTTGACGGCGCGTTCGCCCAGTACGTGAAAGTACCTGCCAGTGAAGTGTTCCCTATTGACTGCGACTGGAGCGATGCCGAGTTGGGCACCATTCCTTGTGCATACGGCACGGCGGAGAACATGTTGCACCGCGCTAATCTGCAAGCGGGCGAGCGGGTATTGATCATGGGCGCATCGGGCGGCGTCGGCGTGGCCGCGTTGCAACTAGCCAAGCGCCGGGGTGCCACGGTGATCGCTGTTGCCGGGGCCGAGAAGCTGGATGCAGTGGCCGGTCTTGGCGCCGATCAGGTGATCAGTCGTTCGGCGAATCTGCTTGAGGTGTTGGGCGAGAACGCAGTGGATCTGGTGGTTGATAACGTTGCGGGGGCTAATTTCCCTGTCGCGTTGAAGGTGCTCAAACGTGGCGGGCGACTGGTGTCGTCCGGTGCCATCGCCGGGCCGGTGGTTGCGCTCGATATGCGCGACATGTACCTCAAGGACATCACCCTGATCGGGACGACTGCGTGGGATGAGCCGGTGTTTGCGAATTTGGTGAGGTATATCGAGCAGGGCGAAATCAGTCCGGTGTTGGCCGAAACCTTCGCACTGGAAGACATTGTGCAGGCGCAACAAGCGTTTCTGCAGAAGCGCCATGTTGGGAAATTTGTGCTGATACCGTCTGCGCAATAGCCACAAAGTTCGGCTGATTTGCGCCGCTTATTGGCGGGCAAATCAGCCGGTTGCCGTTAGCTCACTACGCGGTAGCACGGCTCGTATGCAGCGCCTCCCGGCAACTTCATGCGGTGTTGACTGACGAATGCCTGCAGCAGTTTGTCGAGCGGCTGCATGATCGCGGCATCACCGTGAATATCATACGGGCCGTGTTCCTCGATCAGACGGATGCCCTTGTCCTTGACGTTGCCGGCGACAATGCCGGAAAACGCCCGGCGCAGGTTGGCGGCCAACTCATGCGGCGGTAAGTCATGGCTTAGTTGCAAGCTGGCCATGTTGGCGTGCGTTGGGTCGAACGGGCGCTGGAAGCTCTCGTCGATCTTCAGCATCCAGTTGAAGTGGAATGCATCGTTGCGCTCACGACGGAACTGCTTGACCTCCTTCAAGGCCGCTGTCATTTGCCGCGCGACTTCCACCGGATTGTCGATGATGATCTGGTAATGCTGCTGCGCCGCTTCGCCCAGCGTAGCACCGACAAATGCATGCAGTTGCTCAAGATACGGCGCCGCACTTTTCGGGCCGGTGAGAATGACCGGGAAGGGCAACTCGCGGTTTTCCGGGTGCATTAAAATGCCCAGCAGGTAGAGAAATTCTTCTGCCGTGCCCGCGCCACCCGGGAAAATAATGATGCCGTGGCCCACCCGCACAAACGCCTCAAGGCGCTTTTCAATGTCGGGCAAAATCACCAGTTCATTGACGATCGGGTTAGGCGCTTCGGCGGCAATGATGCCCGGCTCGGTAAGGCCCAGATAACGTGCGCCGGTGATGCGTTGTTTGGCGTGGGCGATGGTCGCGCCCTTCATCGGGCCTTTCATCACACCTGGCCCGCAACCGGTGCAGACATCCAGCGAGCGCAGGCCGAGTTCGTGGCCGACTTTCTTGGTGTATTGATACTCCACTGTGTCAATCGAGTGACCGCCCCAGCACACCACCATTTTTGGCTCTGCGCCGGGGCGCAAGGTGCGTGCATTGCGCAGCAAATGGAACACGTAATCGGTGATGCCTTGCGAGCTGCTCAGGTCGATACGCTGGCTGTTGAGTTCGCTCTCGGTGTAGACGATATCGCGCAAGGCGCTGAACAGCATTTCGCGGGTGCTGGCGATCATCTCGCCATCGACGAAGGCATCGGCAGGCGCGTTTAGCAGCTCCAGACGAACGCCACGGTCTTGCTGATGAATATGCACCTCGAAGCTCTTGTAAGCGTCGAGAATGGTCTTGGCATTATCGATGTGCGCGCCGGTGTTGAGGATAGCCAGAGCGCATTGGCGAAAGAGTTTGTAGGTGCTGCCAGAGCCGGCTTCGCTGAGTTGTTGTACTTCGCGCTGCGACAGCGTTTCAAGACTGCCCTTGGGGCTGACGGATGCGTTTATTACTTTTCTTTCTGCCATTCTAATTTCCCTGAAAGCGATACGACTGAGCTCGCTACGGCCAGTGCATCAGGATGGAGAGTGCCAATGACGCGTAGGTCAACCATTGTCGGTGCCCGCGCGTGACGAAAGCAAACGTGTGGCTGAATCCTCCGTATGGCATGTGTTGGAGAGAGCAGCGTTTAGGGGCTGCAGAACAGGAATGCCGATGTTTCTAGAATAGAACCGCCAGCGTGCTGTTATCAATTGGCGCGAGGTTAAACGCCGCAATATTTTTCGCCCGATTCAGGGCGAGCACTCTACTTAGCAAGTGTTTTCTTCTGCGCCTTTCGGGCGGTTTTTCGCAGGCACAAAAAAGCCCGCGCTGAGGCGTAATGCTGTTCACTTAAGCGGAGCAGCCTTACGGTCAACTGGATACCGGGTTTTGGAAATCTTCACCGTCCTTGGTCTACCTGGCCTTGGACGGTGATCCAAAAACAACCCCGCGACACCTCCTCGTAACTCTGCTAATCGTCTGCCCGTTGCTGATACCGGATTGGCCGCCGCCATGACGATCAACTGCACTGCGATGTACTGGCAGGCGGGTTTGAAACGTATATCCGAAGGCG
>NZ_VBTO01000004.1:0-246221 GCF_013277615.1 Pseudomonas sp. MS19
TTATTTCGTAGCCTGAAAACTGAATGGATACCGACCGTTGGCTACATGAGCGCTTCGCTGGCACAGCAAGATATAGGACGCTTTTTGATGCAGCGCTATAACTGGCAAAGGCCGCATCAATTCAACAGCGGGCTGGCGCCCGCTGTTGCTGAAGAAAAACTTAAAACCGTGTCCGGGATTAGTTGACCACTACACTGGAATTCAACACGCAGGCAAAGAAAGAGTGGAGCAAACTAGGTAAAACAATCCAACTACAGTTTGCTAAAAAGCTAAAAGAGCGTCTTCAAAACCCCCGTGTCGAGGCTGACAAGCTTCGGGATATGCCCAATTGCTACAAGATCAAGTTGCGTTCAATCGGTTACCGATTGGTATATGAGGTGATAGATAGTCGTCTGATTGTTAGCGTGATCGCCGTAGGTAAGCGGGAGCGAAGTAAAGTGTATGGGAGTGCCTCGGATCGGCGTAGCTAAGTCATAGAACTAGATTGTTTAGTAAACTTTATAAATCTGAAGGTTTGGTGATTGAGGCTCTTTCAGATATTGAGGGGCTAGTTGTTCGCTGTCACTCCTATCAGTCTAAGGCGGCGACCAGGGCGTTCGTTTCAAGGGGGGCACTGCTTTCGTTCAGGTGGTGAATCTGATTACGTGCTTGAGCTTTGCCTACGACTGGTCTCTAGGCAAAAACACGGCTTATGAAGATTTCGTCGAGAGCAAAACCAAGTGGTTCTTATACAACTTCGAAATGTTCGAGAAGACGCAGTGCCAGATAGAGGAGGGGCAGAAGGTTGCATCCCTTGGCGGTGGGCAGGTTCTTGTCGGAAGCAAGGAAGGGGATGAAATATCTTTTGTAGTACAGCGATGCTCACCGTTGGTAGGCGCGCTGTAGTCACTGGATTAATTATCGAGCGCACACAAAAAAGGGCTTACCTTTCGGTAAACCCTTGTTTTGTTTGGTGGCTACGCAGGGACTTGAACCCCGGACCCCAGCATTATGAATGCTATGCTCTAACCAGCTGAGCTACGTAGCCGAGTGGCGCGCATTATTCTAGTCTCGGGCTTCTGTGTCAAGCATGTTTTTATAAAATTATTGCGCATGATCAAGTGCTTACGCGCAAGGCGTGGTGCGACGGCGGGTTGGTGCGGGTTTCTTTGCCTTAGGCAAGGGGGCTTTGGGGGTGTACCTGATTGAATGATCAGGTTTTTTGCGCTGGCATGGCACAATGACCGGCGGGATGCTTATTCCTTATGACTTTCTCTATCCGGTTCTGGCCATGGGCGATGTGTTTGTTCGTCCGCAGTTTGGCTGGGTGTGTATCTATGGGGGTTCTAATGCTTGATTGGCGATCATTGAGTGCACTTAGGCAAGTGTGTGTTGCTTGCTTGGGCAGTTGTGGGTGCATGACTGCTGCGCGCATAAGGGGCGTTGGTCATGCATAAGGTTGAGCGCGTTGGCGTTGTGGGTTGGCTGTTGCTGGTTGCGCTGGGCCTTAACCTGCGGCCGATTCTGACTTCGATCAGTCCATTGCTTGACTTCATTCGCGTGGACACGGCCATGAGCTTTCAGGTTGCTGCGCTGCTGACCACCTTGCCGGTGATTTGCATCGGGCTGGTGGCTTTGTGTGGCGCGTGGGTGGAGGCGCGGTTGGGTGAGGGCAGAGGCATTGCGCTTGGCTTGCTGTGTATTCTGTTTGCCTGCCTGTCGCGAGGGCTGATCGCGGATGGCAACTTGTTGCTGATGTCGGCGCTGCTGGGTGGGTTGGGCATCGCGCTGATTCAGGTTTTGGTGCCCGGGATGATCAAGCGCCAGTTTGTGGGTGGCGTTGCGTTGGCGATGGGCGTGTACTCGGCTTCGTTGATGGGTGGCGGAGGCCTTGCTGCGTTGATCAGCCCGCGTCTGGCGCATTCTTTTGGCCATTGGCAGGTCGGGCTGTGGGTTTGGCTGATTCCGGCGCTGCTGGCGTTTGTGCTGTGGCTCAAGATGCCTTGGCATACACCGCATTCGTTGGCGCAAAAGCTCTCGTGGAAAACCTTTATCGGAAATCGTCGGGCATGGGCGCTGGCGGTTTATTTTGGTTTTTGCAATTGGGGCTTCATGACGGTCGTGGCGTGGCTGCCAGCTTATTATCAACAGCTTGGTTGGACGCAGCAGGCAAGCGGGGCGTTGTTGGCCTGGATGACTATTTTTCAGGTGACGGCAGCGCTGTCGATGCCGGTGTTGGCGCATCGCATACAAGATCGCCGGCCGCTGTTGGGCGTAAGTCTGCTTGCGCAGCTGATGGGTTTCTCGGGGTTGCTGTTTGTGCCGCTGCTGGCGCCTGCGGTGTGGGTCGGTTTGATCGGCTTTGGGTTGGGCGCCTGTTTTGTGCTGTGCCTGCTGCTGAGCATGGATCACTTGCATGAACCGCGATTGGCTGGGCAGTTGGCGGCCTTCGTGCAGGGCTTTGGTTTTCTGATCAATGCGCTGGCGCCATCGCTTGGCGGCTTGTTGCGTGAGGTCACGGGCAGCTTTCAAAGTACCTGGCAATTTACCGTGTTGAGTTTGCTGGCGATGCTGCTGATGACTCTGCGTTTCAGCCCGGCAAGTTATGCGCGTATCGGCTCGTTCACTGCGCTTTCGACCGCGCTCGGCGGCCAGCGCTGAGCTTTGTTTTCGGGCAATAAAAAGCCCCGCATCAGTGGCTGAGTGCGGGGCTTTTGGTCAGGCAGTGATGCTTACACATTAAAGCGGAAGTGCATGACGTCGCCGTCTTTAACGATGTATTCCTTGCCTTCAAGGCGCCACTTGCCGGCTTCTTTAGCGCCAGCTTCACCCTTGTATTGGATGAAGTCGTCATAGGCGATAACTTCGGCGCGGATGAAGCCTTTTTCGAAGTCGGTATGGATGGCGGCAGCCGACTGCGGTGCAGTTGCGCCGACCCGCACGGTCCATGCGCGCACTTCTTTAACGCCGGCTGTGAAGTAGGTCTGCAAGTTCAGCAGCTGGTAGCCTGCGCGAATTACGCGGTTCAGGCCCGGCTCTTCAAGGCCCAGTGCTTCGAGGAACATGTCCTTTTCTTCGCCGTCTTCCAGTTCGGCGATTTCAGCTTCGATCTTGTTGCAAACCGGCACAACGATCGCGCCTTCGGCATCAGCAATGCCTTGCACGATGTCGAGCAGCGGGTTGTTCTCGAAGCCGTCTTCAGAGACGTTGGCGATGTACATGACCGGCTTGCTGGTCAGCAGGTGGAAGCCGCGAATCAGCTGCTTCTCGTCGTCGCCAAGGTCTTTCATCAGCGTGCGGGCTGGTTTGCCTTCGGTGAAGTGCGGGATCAGTTTTTCCAGCAGGGCTTTCTGCGCGACCGCGTCTTTGTCACCGCCTTTGGCGTTACGCGAGGTCTTTTGCAGTTGCTTCTCGCAGCTGTCGAGGTCGGCGAAGATCAACTCAAGGTCGATAATCTCGATGTCGCGCTTGGGGTCGACGCTGTTCGATACGTGGATGACGTTATCATCTTCAAAGCAGCGCACAACGTGAGCAATCGCGTGGGTTTCGCGGATGTTGGCGAGGAACTTGTTGCCCAGACCTTCACCTTTCGAGGCGCCGGCCACCAGGCCTGCGATGTCGACGAATTCCATGGTGGTGGGAATCACGCGCTCGGGCTTGACGATTTCGGCCAAGGCTTCAAGGCGTGGATCGGGCATCGGCACGATACCGGTGTTCGGCTCGATTGTGCAGAAAGGGAAGTTCTCCGCAGCGATACCCGATTTGGTCAGGGCGTTGAACAAGGTGGACTTGCCGACGTTTGGCAGGCCGACGATGCCGCAGTTAAATCCCATGGTGTGTCCCTCGCGGAGATGAATCAGAAATTAAGTGGGGAGTTGAGCTTTTTTGCTGTGCAGCGCGTGCATGGCTTTCGACCAGTTACCGGCGAGCATGTCGGGAAGCGATTCGAGCGCATAATCGATGCTGCTATCGAGTAACTCCTGTTCGCTGCGCGGTGCGCGGCCCAGTACAAAATTGGAAACCATGCTGCTGTGTCCCGGATGGCCGATACCCAGGCGCAAGCGGTAAAACTCATTGTTATTGCCAAGCTGGGCGATGATGTCGCGCAGCCCATTATGCCCGCCGTGCCCGCCACCCTTTTTGAGTTTGGCGACGCCTGGCGGCATATCGAGTTCGTCGTGGGCCACGAGTATGGCTTCTGGCGGAATTCGGAAAAAATTCGCCAGCGCGGCGACGGACTGGCCGCTGCGGTTCATAAACGTGGTGGGTATTAGCAGGCGAACATCGCGGCCTTGATGGTTGAATTTGCCCACCAAGCCAAAATACTTGCGATCAGCACTCAGGCTGACGCGCTGGCTGTCTGCCAGTCTTTCAACGAAAAGAGCCCCTGCATTATGCCGGGTCTGGTCGTATTCAGGGCCGGGATTACCCAGGCCAACGATCAGTTGTACGGCGGTCATATCAGGGGCCCTCTAAAACTACAGTGCTGGATATTGCTTGGTTAAAAAGCGTCTCAAGGTGCGGCTTACTCATGTAAACGGCGCTTTCATCGCTTTTTGTCTTGCACGCCCAGCGCTTGCTACGTTTTAAAAGCCTCTTTATCGGAGGCCCTTTCGTAGAAACAGCCCAGACGCGAATGCGGCTAGGCTGTTATCAAGCGAGTCGAGTAATTACTCGGCAGCAGGAGCTTCGCTCTCGCCTTCGCTGGTGTCTTCTTTAGCAACGCGCGAAGCGTGGATGTTAGCCACAGCCAGGTCGTTACCGTGAGACAGTGCAACCAGTTCAATGCCTTTTGGCAGAGTCAGGTCGGACAGGTGCAGGGTAGTACCCAGTTCAACTTTAGCCATGTCGACTTCGATGAACTCAGGCAGGTCTTTCGGCAAGCAGCTAACTTCTACTTCAACCAGGGTGTGCGAAACTTCGCCACCTTGCTGCTTAACGCCAACCGAAGTTTCCTGGTTAACGAAGTGCAGCGGTACGTGTGCAACCAGCTTCTGGCCAGCAACAACGCGGATGAAGTCTGCGTGCAGAACGAAACCCTTGGCTGGGTGGCGCTGCAGAGCCTTGATCAGTACAGATTCTTTCTTGCCGGCAACGTCGAGCGTCAGCACGTGGCTGAAAGCAGCTTCGTTGTTCAGCAGCTTAGCCAGTTCGTTGGCCAGCAGGCTGATCGATTGCGGGGCAGCTTCGCCACCGTAAATTACAGCTGGAACCAGGTTGGCGTTACGACGCAGGCGGCGGCTCGCACCTTTCCCCAGGTCAGAACGCACTTCAGCATTCAGGGCAAATTCAGTCATTTCATTTCTCCAAGATAGCCATGCCGTGATCAACGCTTGCGACCAGCGATCCTACGGTTAGGCAAAAAAGCCCCGCAGCACAGAAAGCATGAAACCCGAGTGGCCGAAGCTACCGGGTTTCATCACGCCTGTTTGGCGGGGCGTATTTCGTCAGGCAGTGTTCCGAATTAACGGAACATCGCGCTGATCGATTCTTCATTGCTGATGCGGCGAACCGCTTCAGCGACAATCGGGCCAATATCCAGCTGGCGAATACGCGGGCAGGATTGGGCGCTGGCAGAAAGCGGGATGGTGTTAGTCACCACCAGCTCATCCAGTACCGAGTTTTCGATGTTCTCGATTGCTCGGCCCGACAGAACAGCGTGAGTCGCGTAGGCGTAAACCTTGGCGGCACCGTGTTCTTTCAAAGCTTTGGCGCCGTGGCAGAGTGTGCCAGCGGTATCGACCATATCGTCAACCAGGATGCACGTGCGACCTTCCACATCACCGATGATATGCATCACCTCTGAGTGGTTGGCTTTTTCGCGACGCTTATCAATGATTGCCAGATCAACCCCGAGGGATTTGGCGACAGCACGCGCACGCACTACACCACCGATATCCGGGGAGACAATCATCAGGTTTTCGAAGCGCTGATCTTCAATGTCATCCACCAAAACTGGGGAGCCGTAGATGTTATCTACCGGAATATCGAAGAAGCCCTGGATCTGATCCGCGTGCAGATCAACCGTGAGAACACGGTCAATGCCGACGACAGTTAGCATGTCAGCCACGACCTTGGCGCTGATTGCAACGCGAGCGGAACGCGGACGGCGATCCTGGCGTGCATAGCCAAAGTAGGGGATAACAGCTGTGATTCGGGTTGCTGACGAACGACGGAAGGCATCTGCCATCACGACCAGTTCCATCAGATTATCGTTTGTTGGCGCGCACGTCGGTTGGATCAGGAATACGTCTTTACCACGAACGTTTTCATTGATCTCGATGCTAATTTCGCCGTCGGAAAATTTTCCGACTGAAGCATCGCCGAGGGGGATGTGCAGCTGACGTACAATACGTCGCGCCAGGTCGGGGTTTGCATTCCCCGTAAAGACCATCATCTTGGACACGCGCAGTACCTGCCGGCTGAGGGTATACCTGGATGAGTATAGAAAATGGCAGGGGCGGCTGGATTCGAACCAACGCATGGCAGGATCAAAACCTGCTGCCTTACCGCTTGGCGACGCCCCTGTATCGTGTTTTGTACTGAATGCTTCGGTTTGTAATACACCTACCTATAGGTGTAATGGCAGGGGCGGCTGGATTCGAACCAACGCATGGCAGGATCAAAACCTGCTGCCTTACCGCTTGGCGACGCCCCTAAATATTACAAACTAGTGTTACGCATTCACTTCCCGGCCAATGTTTCCAGCTTTCGGTGCAACATCGAGATGTTACGACCTTGAGCCACAAAGCTTGGCAAAGTGACTGGAAGTTGGCGGGCGACTTTATCAGCATCTGCCCGATTTGGGAAGCTCCCAAATACACAAGCTCCAGTGCCAGTTAGTTTTGCTTGAACAAATTTGTTCAGCAAGATCAAAGCGTTATGTACTTCTGGATAACGTTTTTGAACCACTGGCTGGCAGTCATTACGACCACCCCCCTCAAGAAGGCTGCGAACTTTAATGGGCGGAGAATCGCGTGTCAACTCAGGGTCAGAGAAAATTTCTGCAGTTGACACAAGTACTTGCGGAATTACGACGAGAAACCAGGGTTCCTCAAGCTCAATTGGGGTGAGTTTTTCACCCACACCTTCTGCAAAAGCAGCATGGCCGCGCACGAATACCGGCACGTCTGCGCCGAGCTTCAGGCCCAGTTCGGCGAGCTGATCTGCGCTCAAGCCCAGTTGCCACAAGTGATTGAGGCCAAGCAGGGTGGTAGCCGCATCGGAGCTGCCGCCGCCAATACCGCCGCCCATCGGTAATTTTTTATCGATCCAGAGATCGGCACCCAGTGTGCAGCCGGTTAATTGCTGCAACTGTTTGGCAGCGCGCACGATCAGGTTGCTATCGTGGGGCACACCAGCAATTTCTGTGTGCAAACGAATTTCGCCATCTTCACGCAGGGCAAAACCCAGCTCGTCGGCATAATCGAGAAATTGAAAAAGCGTCTGCAGTTCGTGATACCCGTCGGGGCGACGATTAAGGATGTGCAGCATCAGGTTGAGTTTGGCCGGCGCCGGCAGGGTTAATGTAGCGCCGTTCATTGCTGGCCAAGCTGGCGCGGTTGCCAGTCCTTGATCACCACTGTGACCTGGAGATCGTAACCGGTGATTTTCAGGCGCTCGGGCAGGGTGAAGCCGGCCTGATCAACGTAGCGCAAGTAGTCGACCTGCCAGCCATCCTGCTCCAGTTGGGCAAGGTAGCTGTCGGTATCGAGTTTGATCCGGCTTTTGCTGTCTGGCGCTGGCAGGCCGCGAATCCACCACAGCAGGTGCGAAACCGGAAGGTTGAGGTGTAGTTGGTCCTGCAACAGTTCTTCTGCCGAGCTGGCGGTATAGGTGCCACGGCTGGCGGCTTCGAGTTTAACTTCACCCGGTCGCCCGGTCAGGCGGGCGGCGCCGCGGCCCAGTGGGCCCGACAGGCGAATGTCGAAATAATCCTGACGTTGCAGCCAGTACAGCGTGGCGCTGCCTGAGTCTTTAGGCGCGCGAATGCCGACTTTGCCGTTGATTTCCCAGCCATCAAGCTCGGTGAGCTGTTGCTTGTGAGCTTTCCAGAGGGCGGGGTCGCCGCCGCCCTCGATCGATTCGCGTGAGGTCAGCCCGGCACAACCTGCAAGCAGGGTGATCAGGCTGATGACAACTAGGTTTCGCCACAGCATTACAGGTTCTCGGCTCCGGTCAGGCGCAATATCGTGCTGCGCAGGGGTTCGCTATCAGGATGGTTTTCCAGCGCCTCTGCCCACACTTTGCGGGCGTCGCGCTGCTTGCCTTGTGCCCACAATACTTCGCCAAGGTGAGCGGCGACTTCGTGGTCAGGAAAGTTCTGCAAGGCTTTGCGCAGGTACTTCTCGGCTTCATCGAGACGGTTCTGGCGATAGTTGATCCAGCCCATGCTGTCGAGAATCGCCGGGTCTTCGGGGTTGAGCCGGTAGGCCTGCTCGATCAGTTTGCGCGCCTCGCTGTAGCGCGTGGTGCGATCGGCCAATGTGTAGCCCAGGGCATTCAGCGCCATCGAATTTTCAGGATCGCGCTCAAGGATCTGGCGTAAATCGCTTTCGAGCTGGCCCAGGTCATCGCGTGACTCGGCCATCATGGCGCGGGCGTAGAGCAGGTTAAGGTCGTCGGGATTATCCTTGACCGCCTGCTGAATAACTTGCCAGGCGCGTTCAGGCTGCTGGTTGCTGCTCAGCGCTTCGGACTCGATCAGATAGAGCTGGGTCGCGTAATCCGGCTGTTCGTCGCGGGCCTTGGCCAGTAACTGGGTTGCTTCGGTGCCGCGCTTCTCGGCGAACAACAGTTCGGTTTGCGCTGCCTGTGCCGGCAGGTATTCATTGCCGGGGCCGACTTGCGCGTACTCGGTCAGTGCGCTTTCCGGCTCGTCGAGGTGCTCATAGGCACGCGCCAGATTGTAGTGCGCTGCGTCGACATGGCTGCCGCGCTCGACCAGCTCTTCAAGGTAGACGATGGCCTCTTTCCAGGCCTCGCCTTCCAGATACACCAGTGCCAGCGAGAAACGCAGGTCGTCGTCTTCCGGATATTGTTGGACCAGCGCCGAGAACTCGCTCTGCGCATCTTCGATTCTGCCTTGCTCAACCAGCATCCGCGCATAGGTTAGGCGTAGACGCTTGTCTTCCGGGTACAGCTTGATGCCCTGTTTGAGCAGGGGCATGGCTTCATCGCCGCGCTTGAGGCTTTGCAGCAGGCGCACGTGCAACAGCAGTGGAATGACTTCGCTGTCGATATTGGGAGAATCTTCGAGCAGCTGCAGGGCTTCTTCCGACTGGCCGTCTTCCTGTAACAGCAGGGCTTTACCGAAGGCCAGCTGAGTGTTGTCGGGGTACTTTGCCAGCAGGCGGTCAAAACTTTGCAGCAGCCCGGCGCGGGTTTGCTCGTCAGTTTCGGCGGCTGACAGCGCGAGGAAGTCGAAGTGGGTGTTGCCGTGCCCCTGCAGGACTTTCTCCATGTACGTCATGGCTTCGTCATGGCGACCGGCGCGGGCCAGCTGGATGGCTGCAGAGCGCTGCGCGTCGAGGTCATCCGGGGCGTTTTTGGCCCAGATCAGTGCGGTGTCGAGCGCCGCCTGATCAGCGCCCAGGTATTCGGCAATGCGAAAGCCGCGCTCGGCGACGCCAGCGTCCTGGGTCGCATTGGCTTGCTGCACGTAATTGCCCAGCGCGATGTCGAAGCGGTCGCGTTGCCCGGCCAGTTCAGCCGTAAGCAGGGCCAGCAGGGTTTCCCGGCTGAACGATGCATATTGCTCAGGCTCAGTCTTTTTCGCGATGACAGAGACATCCTCGACTGGCGGCGTGCCGTCAGTCGACGTGCTGGAGAGTGCTTGGCAGCCACTCAGAAATGCCACGGCTGCCAATGCGATATAAGTTCTATTCATAGGGGAAAAGACGACTAACCTGCGGTCTGATCATCATGACACAAGCCGCAGAGCAAGCCCATGGGGCTTGGCTTAATCGCAGGCGTGTGGCGTGGGAGATTAAAATGGGCTGATGCCTCGCAGCATAATGGATTCAATTGTGCGACAAAATGTCTTAGCCCGTCACGCGAGCCATACTGGGTTAGTCAGGGCCGCTTCTGCAAGGTTCCATCGGCAGCTTTGAGCAAGGTTGGCGCTGGTTTCGGTGCCGATTCTGACCGGTCAGTTGTCGACAATATAAAGGGGAGGTTGTTCTCAGTCGGTTGAAGTAGGACAATTGCCGGCTCCTTTTCTTGTCAGCGACGTTGCATGGCCTTTATTGCCCTCGGTATCAACCATAAAACTGCTTCGGTGGATGTACGCGAGCGCGTGGCGTTTACTCCTGAGCGTTTGGTTGAGGCGCTGCAATTGCTCTGCCAGACCACGGTGAGCCGTGAGGCGGCGATTCTTTCGACCTGCAATCGCAGCGAACTGTATCTCGAACAGGACGCCTTGAGTGTCGATGAAGTGCTCGCCTGGCTTGCCGGTTATCACCAGCTGAATATCGAAGACCTGCGGGCTTGCGCTTACGTTTATCAGGAAGCCGATGCGGTGCGCCACATGATGCGAGTCGCCTGCGGGCTCGACTCGATGGTGTTGGGCGAGCCGCAAATTCTCGGCCAGATGAAGTCGGCGTTTGCCGTGGCGCGTGAAGCCGGCACGATGGGGCCATTGCTCGGCCGCCTGTTCCAGGCCACCTTCAATACCGCCAAACAGGTGCGCACGGATACCGCGATTGGCGAGAACCCGGTGTCGGTCGCCTTTGCCGCCGTCAGCCTGGCGAAACAAATTTTCAGTGACTTGCACCGCAGTCAGGCGTTGTTGATCGGCGCCGGTGAGACCATCGGTCTGGTTGCGCGTCATCTTCACGATCAGGGCATTAAGCGCATTGTGGTCGCCAACCGTACACTGGAGCGGGCGAGCACGCTGGCCGAACAGTTTGGCGCGCATGCGGTGCTGCTGTCGGATATTCCGGCGGAGTTGGCCAAGAGCGACATCGTGATCAGTTCGACTGCCAGCCAGTTGCCGATTCTGGGCAAGGGTGCGGTCGAAAGCGCTCTCAAGCAGCGCAAGCACAAACCGATTTTCATGGTCGATATCGCCGTTCCGCGTGATATTGAGCCCGAGGTCGGCGAACTCGACGACGTTTACCTGTACACCGTCGATGATTTGCATGAAGTCATCGCCGAGAATCTCAAGAGCCGCCAAGGCGCTGCGCAGGCCGCCGAAGACTTGGTGTCGAATGGCGCCGATGACTTTATGGCGCGGCTGCGTGAGCTGGCCGCGGTGGATGTGCTCAAGGCTTATCGTCAACAGGCTGAACGGCTGCGTGACGAGGAGCTTGGCAAGGCATTGCGCGCACTTAACAATGGCGTTGCCGCTGAAGACGTTATGGCGCAACTGGCGCGCGGCCTGACCAACAAATTGCTGCATGCACCCAGTGTGCAAATGAAAAAACTATCCGCGGACGGGCGCATCGATGCGCTGACAGTTGCTCAGGAACTCTTTGCCCTCAATGAGGGTGCGTCGTCCAACAAAGGCCTGTAATGAAAGCTTCGCTTACGAAAAAACTTGAGTTGCTACAGGATCGCTTTGAAGAGCTGACTGCCATGCTGGGTGATGCTGAGGTGATCAGCGATCAGACCCAGTTCCGCGCTCTTTCAAAGGAATATGCCGAAATAGAGCCGGTGTATCAGGCCTTTACCGAACTGCAAAAAGTGCAGGGCGACCTCGAAGGCGCTCAGGCGTTGCTTAAAGACAGCGACCCCGAGATGCGTGAGATGGCTGAAGAGGAAGTCGACGAGGCGAAAACTCGCCTGATCGAACTCGAAGACAATCTGCAGCGCATGCTCCTGCCAAAAGACCCGAACGACGGTCGCAGCGTGTTTCTGGAAGTGCGTGCTGGCACCGGCGGTGACGAGGCGGCCATTTTCTCCGGTGATCTGTTCCGTATGTATTCGCGCTACGCCGAGCGTCGTGGCTGGCGGGTCGAAGTATTGTCGGCCAACGAAGGCGAGCATGGTGGCTTCAAGGAAGTCATCGCACGCATCGAAGGCGATAACGTATTCGGCAAGCTCAAGTTCGAGTCCGGCGCGCACCGCGTTCAGCGCGTGCCAGAGACCGAGTCGCAAGGCCGCATTCACACCTCGGCCTGCACGGTTGCAGTGTTGCCGGAGCCTGACGAGCAAGCGGCTATCGAGATCAATCCTGCTGATCTGCGGGTTGATACCTATCGCTCATCCGGCGCGGGTGGTCAGCACGTAAACACCACCGATTCCGCCATCCGCATTACCCACATCCCGACGGGCACTGTGGTTGAGTGTCAGGAAGAGCGTTCGCAGCACAAGAACCGCGCCAAGGCGATGGCCTGGCTCGGCGCCAAACTGAAAGACCAACAGGAAGCCGCGGCGCACAAGGAAATCTCCGATACCCGCCGCTTGCTGGTAGGCTCTGGCGATCGCTCCGAGCGCATCCGCACCTACAACTTCCCGCAAGGCCGGGTCACCGATCACCGTATCAACCTGACCCTGTATTCACTTAACGAGGTGATGGCAGGCGGTGTTGAGGCGGTTATCGAGCCATTGTTGGCCGAGTATCAAGCTGACCAGTTGGCATCGCTGGGCGACTGATACGCAGCGTGGCTAGCTGCGGGCGACAGTTGCTGATGTGATGTGGATTGATGCTGAGGAACCTCTGAATAGGTAGTGTGCCCCAATGGCAACCATCGAATCGCTGCTCAATGGCGCTGTTCTGGCCGACTCGCCCAGCCCGCAACTCGACGCCGAACTGCTCCTTGCGGCGGTGCTTGGCAAGTCGCGCAGTTATCTGCGGACCTGGCCCGAGCGAGAAGTCGAGGCGCCGATGGCCGAGCGCTTTCTCGCTAATCTGGCGCGGCGTCAGCAGGGCGAGCCGGTTGCCTACATTCTGGGGCATCAGGGCTTCTGGAGCCTCGACCTCGAAGTGGCGCCGCACACCCTGATTCCCCGGCCAGACACCGAATTGCTGGTCGAAACCGCGCTGACGACAATCCCTGCAACCTCTGCTGCTGTGCTTGATCTTGGTACGGGCACCGGTGCGATTGCGTTGGCGTTGGCCTCAGAGCGTCCCGCCTGGCAGGTTGTTGGCGTTGACCGGGTTGATGAGGCTGTGGCGCTGGCTACGCGTAATCAGCAGCGCCTGAAACTTGCCAATGTGCGTTTTCATGCAAGCCACTGGTTCAGCCAGTTGGCCGGGCAGCGCTTTCAGCTGATTGTCAGTAACCCGCCGTATATCGCCAGCGATGACCGCCATCTGGGCGAGGGCGATGTACGTTTCGAACCCAGCAGTGCGCTGGTCGCGGGTGCCGACGGGCTGGATGATATCCGTCTGATCATCGCCAATGCCGGGGACTATTTGCAGGCGGGCGGCTGGTTATTGCTTGAGCACGGCTATGATCAGGCGCACGCCGTGCGTGATCTCTTGACGGCAAACGGGTTTAGCGCAGTAGAAAGTCGCCGTGACCTTGGCGGTCATGAGCGCATCAGTTTTGGACAATGCACGCATGAGTGACGCAAACATGCTCAGTGATGAAGAGCTGCTGCGCTATAGCCGGCAGATCCTGTTGCAACAAATTGATGTCGACGGCCAGCTCCGGCTCAAGCAGCGCAGCGCGCTGATAATCGGGCTCGGCGGCTTGGGCTCGCCGGTGGCGCTGTATCTGGCTGCAGCCGGAGTCGGCACTCTGCATCTGGCCGATTTTGATACGGTCGATCTGACCAACTTGCAACGCCAGATTGCCCACGACACCACCAGCATCGGCGTGGCCAAGGTCGATTCGGCGGCGGCCCGGCTCAAGGCGATCAATCCGCATTTGAACATCCGCACTTATCCGCAAGGGCTGGATGCTGACTCGTTGGCCGCTGCGGTGGCAGCGGTTGATGTGGTGCTGGATTGCTCAGACAACTTCTCGACCCGTGAGTCGGTTAACGCTGCCTGCGTCGCAGCAGTAAAACCGTTGGTGAGTGGCGCGGCAATTCGCCTGGAAGGCCAGCTCTCAGTGTTCGATCCGCGCATGCCAAGCAGCCCTTGCTACCACTGCCTTTACGGGCACGGCAGTGAAGCTGAACTGACCTGCAGTGAGGCCGGTGTCGTCGGGCCGTTAGTCGGTATGGTCGGCAGCATGCAAGCACTCGAGGCGCTTAAACTGCTGGCCGAGTTCGGTGAGCCGCTGGTAGGCCGGTTGCTGTTGATCGACGCGTTAAGCAGCAAGTTTCGCGAGCTGCGAGTAAAGCGCGATCCGGCGTGCAGTGTGTGCGGAACCGCACATGACTAACAGCCAGGCCATCGGTGTATTCGACTCCGGTGTGGGCGGCGTCTCGGTATTGCGCGAGATTCGCACGCTGTTGCCGCAAGAGTCTCTGCTGTACATAGCCGACAGCGCCCATGTGCCGTATGG
Source organism: Pseudomonas sp. MS19 (assembly GCF_013277615.1). Classification (NCBI taxonomy): domain Bacteria; kingdom Pseudomonadati; phylum Pseudomonadota; class Gammaproteobacteria; order Pseudomonadales; family Pseudomonadaceae; genus Pseudomonas; species Pseudomonas sp. MS19. Next base: position 14,382 of record NZ_VBTO01000004.1, read on the forward strand.
CGAGAAATCTCCCGAATACATTCGCGAGCGCTGCCGGCTGATTGCCGCGTTTTTGCTGGAGCAGGGCGCCAAGGCGCTGGTGCTGGCCTGCAATACCGCAACCGTGGCGGCGGTTGCCGAACTGCGCGAGTTGTACCCGCAATTGCCGATTGTGGGCATGGAGCCTGCGGTAAAGCCTGCGGTTGCCGCAACGCGCAGTGGTGTGGTCGGTGTGCTGGCGACTACCGGCACCCTGAAAAGTGCCAAGTTCGCCGCCCTGCTGGATCGTGTCGCCAGCGACGTAAAAGTAATTACCCAGCCGTGTCCCGGTTTGGTCGAGCAGATCGAAGCCGGTGAATTGCAGTCGTCACGCACCCGCGAATTGCTCGACGGTTTCGTGCAGCCATTGCTGGCGCAGGGTTGCGATACGCTGATTCTGGGCTGCACCCATTACCCGTTCATTAAGCCGTTATTGAACGACTTGGTCCCGGCCAATGTCAGTTTAATCGACACCGGCGCTGCAGTTGCCAGACAACTGCAGCGCTTGCTGCGTGAGCGCGATCTGTTGGCGTCTGGGCCTGCGCGAGCTGCGCAGTTCTGGAGCAGCGGCGAGGCGCAGAAATTGCTGGCGGTATTGCCAACCTTATGGGGTGAAAGCCAGGAAGTCTTGCAGTTCTGACAAGGCGGATGATTGGCCCCCTGCTTTGGTTGGATGGCGTTTTGCCGCTAGAAAATATAATCAAGCCTCAGGTGCATTTGTGGGAATGCACGGCTGTATATTAAAAATAAGGAAGTGGTATGCACAAGTTGGTTGCGGCAGTTTTGAGTGTGGCTGCACTGGGGGCAGCGAGCACGACTCAGGCCGCGAATATAAGCCTTTCGGTCGGACAGACCGGAGATTCCGCGCAGACCTACCGACTAGGTATGCAATTCGATTTCAACAAACGCTGGCTGGAAAGTGAGGTGGGCCATCTCGGCGGATACTGGGATGCGGCTTACACCTATTGGGACGCGGATGACACCAGTGGCAATAACAGCATCTCGCTGGCGCCTGTGCTGGTCTATGAGTTCAATGGCGACACGATCCGCCCTTACGCTGAAGCCGGTATCGGCGGGGCGTTCTTCTCGCAGACTGAAATTGACGACAGTGCAATGTCGACCTCTTTTCAGTTCGAGAGCCACATCGGCGCCGGCATTCGTTTCAGCGGGCAGGAGATTGGCGTGCGGGCGTACCACTATTCCAACGCCAGCATCAAACAGCCAAACGATGGCGTTGAGAACTACGCGCTGCATTATCGCTTGAGCTTCTGATGGTTCTGGCGCTGCTATAGCGCTTGCGGCTTTCTCGGTCGCGGTCACTCGCACGCTTGTCGCTTGCTGCGCTTACAGCAGGGCAAGCCGGGAGCGGGTGAGGCCAGAGCCGCGGCTTCTCTTATTTAACGCGCATAAAAAAACCGGCGTCTGTGCAAACAGCGCCGGTTTTGCGTTTCTGGGGCTGGCCGTTCAGGCCGCTTCTGCGTAGAGCTCAGGCAGGCTGAAGCCCGTGGTCGAGTCGATGTCCGGGAGGTCGTAATGCTCGTGGCCGCCCATCGTGCAATAGATCAGCCAGTGATAGTCCTGAACGTTGAAGGAGAGCTCGTCAATCACAGCGTCCACTTCGTCCAGCGAGTCGATTTGATAATCGTGATCTGCAGCTTGTGGGTTCAGCATGATGGTGTCCTCTACGTATGGAATAGAGCACTCCCGGCGACAATTGCCGGGTGCCTGATAAGAGAGGTATCAAACATTAGGCCAACAATATGACGATCTTAAGAAGTTTTTTTGATCAAATCGTCGCTCGTCGGATTGGAAACGCATATGGCTTTTCTCGCAGTAAAATAACCGCTCTATTCAGCGCGTTTTGGTCTCACCGCCTCTTTTGGGGCGCTGGCGAATCGGCTTTTTTCTCTGCTTGTCCCCGCAAAACTTGGCTTTTCTACCCCGCTCAGGCGGTATTTTTCGATCCTTTTCCGCGCTGGCAATGCACGGTTTTTTCCCTTTCATGGTGCACGGCGTCCGCACATGCACCAACTTGTAGTGGAGGTTGCGGATGAGTCTGCAAGCGTTTTGGTCCCTCGTATACAGCGATCCCGCGCAGTCTTTGAACGGGCTGGCGTTGTTTTTTGCCGCCGCAGGAGGCTGGTTGTTGGTTGCCACGCGCTATCGTCAGCAACGTGCGCTGGCGCGCTTGCTGGTGCAGTCAGAGTGCGTTGAGGGCAAGGTGACTGCTGGATTTGCAGAGACACCTACACAGCGGATCAATCGCTTCTTCTATTGCTTTGGCTTCGCCAGTCTGGCACTGGCGTTGGCCGTCTCCTGGGCCAGCACTCAGTTCTGAGCGTGCAGCCGAAGCAGGGCGGCTACACAGCTCATCTGATTAATCGCGGATTCATCTCATGCGTGCGCCGCTGCAAAGACATGGCCGCCCGCTTGGGCAGCCAATTGCTGGCGGATGTAGGCCGGATTAAAGCGGCAGGCCCGCTTTGACCCGGTACTGGTTACGTACCGGATTGGCGTACTGCACGATCAGGTAAGGACGTTGCTCTTGCGGGCATAACTCGAGCCGACGCTGCCATTCGACTTTGGCCACGGCCAACTCTGCGCCGGTGAACAGCAAATCAGCCTCTGGCACATTCAGTTCCGGTTCGCGCTCGTTCCACATGGCGTAAGCCAGATAGTGCACGGGGAACAGGCGGTAGCCCGTGAGGATGTGCTTGTCGACCTCGGTCGCCAGTTGCTTGCTGTCGTCCAGATTCTCAGTGATCGGCGTGCCGAAGTGCACATGCACGCGACCTTTGTATCCGGTAATGCCCAGGCCAATGCTCTGGTCATCTTCACCTTTGGCTTTCTCGTATGTGCCGGTGGTGGCGCGGATATAAAGCTCGCGTGCCTTGGCCTGATCGCAGGGATCGTATTCATAGCTGATCGAGACCGGCGTCAGATTGAGCGAGCTGATCACGTCCGCAAACGGCTCATCCTTGCGGCTCATATGAAACATTTTCAGGATCGCTGAGTCAGTACGATCATCACCGTCTTTTGCCCGGCCTTCGGCCTGAGCGATCCAGATGGACTGGCAATCGTTGCGGATCGAGTGATTGATGTACGCCGAAAGCAGCTGATAAGCCGCCAGGCGTTCACGGCGGCCGGTAAGCGAGCGGTGCACGATGAAGCTTTTGTTCAGGCGCATCAGATCGCTGACAAAAGGTTTCTGCAGCAGGTTGTCGCCAATGGCAATGCGCGGTGTGGGCAGGCCCGCGTGGTAAACCGCGTAATTGACGAATGCCGGGTCCATCACGATGTCGCGGTGGTTGGCCAGCAACAAATAGGCGCTGCCGTTCTTCAGATGCTCGACACCGGTGTAGGTAACACCGTCGGTAGCCTGCTCAATGCTATGGTCAACATAAAGCTCGACTTTGTCTTGCAGGGTCGAGACGCAAGTGACGTCTTTGAACTCTTTACGCAGCCGATGGGCTATAAGTGGTTTAAGCAACCAGCCAAATGCTTTGGCCAATTTCGGGAAGCGAAACTGGGTAAGTACGTCGAGAAACATATCGTCAGCCAGCAGGCGTGACAGCACGGCTGGCACTTCGGCGTCGGAATAGGGTCGGATGGCATCAAATTCGCCCATCATGATCTCTTGGTCTTGGCCGGCAAGGAGCTAACCGGCTGGGTAAAAAGTTTTAGCCCCGATAGAGGCTAGCAATAGACCGGCGATTATACGCGTAAGTCACACGGAGTCTTAAATGCTCGAAAACCAGATGATTCATTGCCCCTATTGTGGTGAACCGATTGAGGTTCTGGTTGATCTCTCTGCGGGCGATCAACAATACATCGAAGACTGCCAGGTTTGCTGCCGGCCGATTGTCTTCGATCTGGCTACAAACGGTGAAGAGTGGACGCTTGACGTGCGAGCGGAGGATGAATGATGCAAAGGATCTACGAGCCGCGAGACTTGATGGAAGCCGAATTGCTCTTGAGTATGCTCAATAGTGAAGGCATCGAAGCGCACCTGACCGGGCAACATTTGGCCGGTGCCGTCGGAGAATTGCCGACCAGCGGTCTGCTTGGACTGATGGTAAATAATCAACAGGCGGCGCGGGCACACCAATTGATCGGCGAGTACAATGCCGCCCAACCCCTGCCGGGCGATGAGCCTGAGAGTTATCAAGGCGAGTTGCTCTGCTAGCGCCGTATTGAATATGCCGCGCTGAAAAAGCACTGCTTTGCCGCGTGCAGGCAGACGGCGGATTGCGCCGTTTAAGCCGTGCGGTGAATCGCGCTGCCACGTATTGGTAGCCAATTTATCTGTTTATCGAGTTACCCATGTGTGGACGTTTTGCCTTTTTCCGCTGGAATGCAGCATTCGCAGGCTTGCCGGGTTTCCCGGATGACCAGCAGCCGCATTGGAGTATTTCGCCGCATGCGCAAGTGTTACTGCTGCGCGAGATAGAAGGTCAGCGCCAACTCAGCCGAGTGCGTTGGGGGCTCACTCCGCCGTGGCTCAAGGACTTATCGAAAACCCCCGCACAAGCGCGCGCGGAAACGCTGGCCGATCAGCCAATGTTTCGCGATGCGTTTCGCCTGCGTCGCGGTCTGCTCCCGGCCAATGGCTTTTACGAGTGGCGAGGCTCGGCGCGCAAGCGCCCCTACTGGCTGACTGCAGATGCATCGCCGCTGTATTTTGCCGCGATCTGGGAAGCGTATCCGGTTGAAGGGCATGTTTACCTGAGCGCTGCCGTGGTGACCCAGGCTGCCAGCAACCAACGCCGGCCGTTGATTCTTGATGAGCAAGGCCAGGCACTTTGGCTGGACCCGCAAACCCCTGTCGAACAATTGCGCGAGTTGCTGATTGCGCCGCAGCCGCAACTGCGCGAGCGAGTGCTGGCCAATCTGGTCAACGATCCCAAACTGGACGCCCCCGAGTGCCTGACGCCAGCGTAAGTCGCATGCAAATTAGCCGCGCTCAATGTGACTTCGTCGGCTGATTGATACGCAATCAAGTTGCTCAACTTGCAGTGTCGGCCTAGCATAGCCAGCCTAACGATATGGAGTTTGAACATGAGTAAGTTGTTGTCTTTGTCTGCGTTGGCTGCAGCGTTGGTTCTGGCGGGATGTCAGGCTGTCAACACCACCAGCGGCGGTGCCGTCGGCATTGATCGCAAGCAATACATGTTCAGCATGCTGTCGACCGATCAGGTCAATCAGTCCTATGCGCAGTCTTATCAGGAGACCGTCTCGGCGGCCTCGAGCAAAGGCAAGCTGGAAAAAAGCACTCCACAAGCCAAACGCCTGCAAGCCGTTGCCGATCGTCTGATCAAGCAGGCGCCGGTATTCCGTCCAGACTCCGCACAATGGGCGTGGGAAGTTAACCTTATCGACAGCCCCGAGCTGAACGCCAACTGCGGCCCCGGCGGCAAGATCATTTTCTATACCGGCCTGATCGACGAACTGAAACTGACCGACGATGAAATTGCCGCGGTCATGGGGCACGAAATCGCGCATGCCCTGCGCGAACACGGCCGTGAAGCCATGTCCAAAGCCTATGGGATCGAATTGGCCAAGCAAGGCGCGGGCGCGCTGCTTGGCGTCGGCCAGGACACCATGGCGTTGGCCGACTATGCAGTTCAGTACGGTATGACTCTGCCTAATAGTCGCAGCAACGAAAACGAGGCCGATCTGATTGGTCTGGAGTTGTCGGCCCGTGCGGGTTTCGACCCCAATGCTGCGATCAGCCTGTGGACCAAAATGGCCAAGGCCAGTGAAGGCGCACCGCCTGAGTTCATGAGCACTCACCCGGCCTCAAGCAGCCGGATTGCCTCTCTGCAGGCTGCTATTCCAAAAGTCATGCCGCTCTACGAGCAAGCCAAAGCTTCGCGATGATGTCGCCCCAGCGTGCGGTTGCTCATGCTGAGTAACTGCACGTTGCCCTGTTGTTTTGTCAGCAAGGAGACGCTGTGAAAATTGCTGTTTTTGGCGCCACTGGTTTGCTTGGCCATCACACGGCCCGGGCCATCAAGGCGGCGGGTCATGAGCTGATTCTTATTCATCGCCCTTCATCGCGGATTCAACGGCTGGCCTATCTGGGCGCCGAAACCCGTGCCGCCGAGATACTCGACGTCAGCCAGATGACCAAGGCCATGCGCGATGTCGATGGCGTGGTGTTCTGTGCGGGTTATTACCCAAGCAAACCGCGGCGTTGGCAGGATGACGTTTCCAACGCCCTCAATCAGACCAATCACTTCTACGCAGCGTGCGTTGCGGCCAAGGTCGCGCGCATTGTTTATGTCGGGGCGGCTATCGCGCTGCCCAAGCATCCAGAAGGCAAGCTGGGCCACGAAGGGTTGTTCTACGAAGGGATGCCGAACTGGCGTAATCCGTATCTGTTGTGCAAATGGGCGCTGGATGAACAGGCGCGCGAACAGGCGCGCAACGGTTTGCCGGTGATGATTGGTATTCCCGGGATGTCGATCGGCGAGCTTGATGTCGGCCCAAGCACCGGACGGATAATTACCGCGATCGCTTCCGGGCAGATGAGCCGCTATGTGCCTGGCGCCCGTAACGTAATCGACGCTGCCGAGGCTGGCCGTGGCTTGCTGCGGGTGCTGGAAAAGGGGCGTCAGGGCGAGCGTTATCTGCTGACTGGCGAGAATATTCAGCTGGCTGAATTGACGGCGCAAATCGCCAGTTTGCTGGGTAAACCGGCACCCACGCCGGTTTCGCTCAAGGTCGTGAAGGGGCTGGCCGTAATAGGGCGCATGCGTTATCGCCTGACCGGCCAACAACCATTACTGAATGACACCAGCATTGCGGTGATGAGTGGCGGTCAGTTTCTCGATGGCAGCAAAGCGCGCGAAGAGCTGGGTTTCGTCAGCGAACAGTCACTGGATGACACGTTGCGCCGCACCATCAGTTGGTTCCGCGACAACGGTTATATCCAGTAGCCGCGATAGACCGGCGCTCGGCTGAGCGCCGGTCTACTCTGACAAGCCCAATTGACTCAGCTGGTTGTGGCTTAAATGAAGCCGCTCAGTTGCAGTGCCTTGTAGGCGGCATAAATGCCCAACACGGCGAACGAAGCCGCGGCAATTCGGCGTATCAAGTCCAGCGGCAAGCGCTCGGCGGCAAAGTTGCCCGCCAATACCACCGGCACGTTGGCGATCAGCATGCCCAATGTGGTGCCAATCACCACCAGTGTCAGGCTCGGGTATTGCGCCGCCAGCATCACGGTGGCGACCTGTGTCTTGTCGCCCATCTCGGCCAGAAAGAAGGCGATGAGCGTGGTCAGAAACGGCCCGTAACGCTTGAGGCTTGAGGCTTCGTCGTCATCGAGTTTGTCGGGCACCAGTGTCCACAACGCCACGGCCATGAACGAGGCGGCCAGCACCCAGCTGAGCGTGGCAGGGGAGAAGAAACCGGCGACGTAGTTGCCCACCGCGCCAGCGGCAAAGTGGTTGGCCAGTGTGGCGACGATAATGCCTGCAATGATTGGCCAGGGTTTGCGAAAGCGAGCTGCGAGGAGCAAGGCCAGCAATTGGGTCTTGTCGCCAATTTCTGCAAGCGCAACGATCAGGGTCGGGACTGTCAGGGATTCAAGCATTGAGGTTCCTCGGGGCGGGTCGACATGGCTATGACACGAACAACCTTCCCGCCCCGGGTGAGGTGTACGTGCCATAGGTCTTGTCAAACCCTGCTGGCGGCTTGCGCTCAGCGAGCCCAATGGTTGGGCTTCGGGTCGCACGCGCCATGGTCTGTTGACCAAGTATGTTGACGCGTGCCGGGTGAATGCGGGCATTCACGGGAGACTACTCCCCTAGGACGCGCGCATTCTGCCGAATTTTTTCGAGTTCGGCAAATTTGCATCAACGTTTTTGGGTGTGGCTGGCGGACTCAGGCTTTGTCGGCGCGATAGATCCTGAATCCGTTGGCGTCTGCGAGTGTCTGGCAAGAGCCCAGATGCTGTTCGATCAGCGGCGGGTATTTCAGAAAGCTGTTGGCCACGAGGCGCAGTTGCCCACTGCATTGCAAATGCTGCGCGGCCTGGCGCAATAAATGCTCGGTGGCTTGATAATGCGTATGCACACCCTGATGGAACGGCGGGTTGCTGATAATCGCGGCGAGATTGTCGGGGGCTGCATCAATCCCGTCACCGATGATGACCTCAGCCTGCAGATTATTGGCTGCAAGCGTGAGCCGGCTGCTGGTGACTGCAAAGGCATCGACATCGAGCAGGGTCAGGCGGCTTTGCGGATAGCGGCGTTTGATGCTCGCACCGATGACGCCGGCACCGCAGCCAAAATCCAGAATATGGCCATTCGGCAGGTTGTCCAGGTGTTCAAGCAGCAAGGCGCTGCCAACATCCAGGCGACCATGGCTGAACACGCCGGGCAAGGTAACGACCTTGAGTGGTCCGTCTGCTAGTTCCAGCGAGTAATGCTGAGCCAGTTCTTCGAGTTGCGGTTGCGCCGGCGCCTGCTCGACGTGGATCTGCCAGAGCTGGCAATGCCGTGCACTGTCGATTTTGCGCGCCTTGCCGAACTCAGCCAGTTGCTTGGCTGCGCGCTCGACTCCGGCACGTTTTTCACCGACTAAGAACAGCTCGCCACCTTGCAGGCTGGCGGCGAGTGCGTGCAGCAGATACGCCGTCAGCTCGCGGGACTTAGGCAGAAACAGCACCGCAGACGAATAGTCGCCTGCGGCTGGGCTGACCCCTAAATAGGTGCGGTCTGGGAAGCGTTGCTCAAGCAGTTGCTGGTCGCCGGCATGCCAGCACCAGCCTTGTGCATCGGGCAGTTGCCCGAGCAAGTCGTCGGCGGGTAAGCCTGCGAGGAGCAATGGCCCTTTGAACAGCTCGGCTTGACGCAGGAGTACTTCGCTTCGCGGGTCCATCATCGCTCCTCAAAAAAGTCGCGCAGCTTAGCTGACTACGCGAATCGCTGCACCGTTGAAAAATCCCTGAGCATTCTCGGTCATCTGGCCGACAATGCGCTGGCGAGCTTCTTTACTGCCCCAGGCGCTGTGCGGCGTGATGATCAGACGTGGGATGTCTGCGCTGAGCAGCGGGTTGCCGTTCACCGGCGGTTCTTGCACCAGAACGTCGGTTGCAGCGCCGCCCAGATGGCCGCGACGTAAGGTGTCGGCCAGTGCCTGTTCGTTGATCAAGCCACCGCGCGCGGTGTTGATGATGTAAGCGCCGGGTTTCATCAGGTTGAGTTCGCGTTCGCCGAGCATGTTTTCAGTGTGCTCATTTAGCGGGCAATGCAGGGTCAGCGCGTCGACTTGCGGCAGTAACTCATCCAACGGCAGGCGGTCCGGGCGGGCAGGGCGGCCGGGGATTTGTCCCAGCAATACGCGCATGCCAAAGGCTTCGGCCAGTTTTGCAACAGCGCCGCCGAGTTCACCGTGTCCCAACATGCCCAGGGTTTTGCCTTCGAGTTCGACAATCGGGTAATCGAGCAGGCAGAACTGTTTGGCGGTTTGCCACTTCCCAGCAGCAACATCGCGATGATAGTCCGGTAAGCGTGTAGCCAGCGCGAGTAGCAACATCAGTGTGTGCTGCGCGACCGAAGGCGTGCCATAACCCTGACAGTTGCTGACGGTAACGCCATGCTCGCGAGCGGCCTTGAGGTCGATGTTGTTGGTGCCCGTGGCGGCTACCAGCACCAATTTCAAGTCCGGGCAGGCCGCCAGCGTGGCTGCGGTGATAGGTGTTTTGTTGGTGATGGCAACACGGGCGCCCTGCAGGCGCTCGGCAACTTGCTCCGGGGTGCTGGCCGGGTAGAGTTCGAGCTCGTCAAAAACCTGCTTCAGCGGCTGCATGTCGAGATCGCCGAGGTCGAGCGAGTTGTGATCGAGGAAAACCGCGCGATTACTGTTACTCATTATCTGTACCTTTAATCCACTGGGCAGTTGGCTTATTGTGGCGAGCGAAATTTGCGACTGGCAGCCTCTCATAAGCAGGCCTGTAAAAGAGCTGCGCTCTCAACCGGCTCATGCATTGAGCAAGATGAGAACAGCGACTCTCTTACAAACGGTGCTGATTGCGAGGGGCCACAGGCGCATTATTTCTGGGTGCTGCAACCACGGGGTTGGCAAAGCCTAACAGAATCATCAGGTTTTCACGGAGGCGACAATGTATTGGGCAGAGTTTTTTACGGTGGCGCTGATTCACCTGCTGGCGGTGGCAAGCCCTGGGCCGGACTTCGCAATTGTCGTGCGTGAAAGTGTCGGAGCAGGGCGTCGTGCAGGCATTTTTACAGCCCTGGGTGTAGGCTGCGGCATCTTCGTACACGTCACCTATTCGTTGCTGGGTATCGGCCTGATCGTGTCGCAGTCGATTGTTTTGTTCAACGCGCTGAAATGGCTGGCCGCTGCCTACCTGTTGTATATCGGCTTCAAGGCCCTGCGCGCCAAACCGGCTGCGGCGAATACGAGCGACAGCGAACAGCCGCGTCTTGAACGTTCACCCCGGGCTGCGTTCATGACCGGTTTCGTGACCAATGGCTTGAATCCCAAGGCCACCTTGTTCTTCCTGTCGTTGTTTACTGTGGTGATCAATCCGCACACGCCGTTGCTGGTTCAGGCGGGTTACGGGGTTTATCTGGCGGCCGCTACATCAGTTTGGTTTTGTCTTGTGGCAATGCTGTTCAGCCAGCAGCGAGTGCGCGCCGGCTTCGCCCGCTTGGGTCACTGGTTTGACCGGGCGATGGGTGTGGTGCTGGTAGGGTTGGGGATCAAGCTGGCACTGACTGAAATGCATTGAGGCATGATTGTTGGAAGGCTGATTGCAGCCTTCCAGTCAAAAGCCACCGCGCTCGCAAGCAAGGCTGCGCGGTGGTCTTGAGTCGGCTTAGATCAGCTCGATGGCCACTGCAGTGGCTTCGCCGCCGCCGATGCACAACGAGGCAATACCGCGCTTGCCGCCGGTGTTTTTCAGCGCGTTGATCAGCGTGATGATAATGCGCGAACCTGTCGAACCAACGGGATGGCCCTGAGCGCAAGCGCCGCCATAGATGTTGACCTTGGCGTGATCCAGACCGTGCTCACGCATGGCCAGCATGGTTACCATGGCGAAGGCTTCGTTGATCTCGAACAGATCAACTTCATCTTTGTTCCAGCCGGTTTTCTTCAGCAGATTTGTCATCGCACCAATCGGCGCCAGGGTGAACTCGCTCGGGTCCTGGCTCTGCGTTGCGTGGGCAACCACTTTCGCCAGTGGCTTGAGGCCACGCTTGGCCGCTTCATCCGCGGTCATCATGACCAGAGCCGAAGCGCCGTCTGAGATCGAGCTGGCGTTGGCTGCGGTGATGGTGCCATCTTTCTTGAAAGCAGGACGCAAGCCTGGAATCTTGTCGATGTTGGCGTTGTGCGGTTGCTCGTCATCCTTAACCACCACGTCGCCTTTGCGCGAGCTGACGGTGATTGGCACGATCTCGGCATTCAGTGAACCGCTCTCGATTGCCGTTTGCGCACGCTTCAGAGACTCGATGGCGTAGGCGTCCATTTCTTCGCGGCTGATGCCGTATTTGTCGGCTGTGTCTTGCGCGAAAGAGCCCATCAAACGGCCGGTACGGGCGTCTTCCAAACCATCAAGGAACATGTGATCCTTGATTTCTCCGTGGCCCATACGCAGGCCAGTACGGGCTTTTTCAATCACGTAAGGGGCGTTGGACATACTCTCCATGCCACCTGCAATCATCACCGCGTTGCTGCCGGCTTTGAGCTGGTCATGCGCAAACATTACGGCTTTCATGCCGGAACCACACAGCTTGTTGATAGTGGTGCAGCCCGAAGAAGCCGGCAGGCCAGCGTTCAGCGCCGCCTGACGCGCAGGGCCTTGCTTAAGACCCGCTGGCAGAACGCAACCCATTACCACTTCTTCGACATCGGCAGCTTCAATGCCGGCACGCGTGATGGCTTCGCGAATGGCAGCTGCTCCCAGGTCTACGGCAGAAACGGTTGAAAGGCTGCCCTGAAAACCGCCCATTGGAGTACGGGCGCCGCTGACAATAACGATCTCGGACATGTCGCTAACCTCTTGCTGTTTATTCTAGGTTTGTGAATAAGGTGATCGAGTAATTCTACATCGTGACTGGAAGTGGCCATAGGGTCACGTTCAAATCATTCTTTTGGCTGATTTGTTCAGTACGTCCGATGACTAAAGTCGATCAATGATGAACTGACGACATTCATTCCTACAGGTGCCAGCAATGCTACAAACAAAAATAATTCCGGCAGTGGCTAATGCCCATCAAAATCCACTTTTGGTCAAGAGCCTGCTTCTGTCTGGGGCGCGCTACGAGAAAACCCGTGAAATCGTCTACCGTGATCAGGTGCGCTACAGCTACGCGACCCTCAATGAGCGGGTTGCCCGTTTGGCTGGCGCGCTCACAGCGGCAGGCGTGAAAGCGGGTGATACCGTGGCGGTGATGGATTGGGACAGCCATCGCTACCTTGAATGCATGTTTGCAATTCCCATGCTCGGCGCGGTGCTGCATACGATCAATATTCGTTTGTCGTCCGAACAGATTCTTTACACCATGAACCACGCCGAAGATAAGTTCGTGCTGGTTAATACCGAGTTTGTCGATCTCTATAACGGCCTGGCCGATCAACTGACCACGGTCGAAAAGACCGTGTTACTGACGGATACCGACACCAAAACAGCCAACCTGCCGGGCTTGGTGGGCGAGTACGAGGAATTGTTGGCCGCTGCCAGCCCGACTTACCCGTTTGAAGATTTTGACGAGAACTCGGTGGCAACCACGTTCTATACCACCGGCACCACCGGTAATCCCAAAGGCGTATTTTTCTCCCATCGCCAACTGGTTCTGCACACCATGTCGATGGCCAGCACAGTGTCCAGCCTCGACAGCATTCGTCTGCTCGGCAATGACGATGTGTATATGCCCATCACCCCGATGTTCCATGTGCACGCGTGGGGCGTGCCGTACGTGGCGACCATGCTTGGGGTCAAACAGGTTTATCCGGGGCGTTACGAGCCGGAGATGCTCTGCAAGCTGATTCGCGACGAGAAGGTCACGTTCTCTCACAGCGTGCCGACCATTCTGCAAATGCTGCTTAATACCCCAAGCGCCAAGGATTATGATTTTGGCGGCATGAAAATGATCATCGGCGGCAGTGCGCTTAACCGCTCGGTCTACGACGCCGCTAAAGCACAGGGCATTCAACTGACGGCTGCTTACGGCATGTCGGAAACCTGCCCGCTGATTTCGTGCAGCTATTTGAACAGTGAAATCCGCTCCGGCAGCGAAGACGAGCAGATCACCTATCGCATCAAAGCAGGTGTTCCAGTGCCGCTGGCCGAGGCGGCGCTTATGGACGGTAACGGTAACCTGTTACCGCATGACGGTGAGACCCAAGGCGAGCTGGTGTTGCGAGCGCCTTGGCTGACCCAGGGTTACTTCCGTGAGCCGGAGAAGGGCGAAGAGCTGTGGACGCATGGCTGGATGCACACCGGCGATGTGGCGACCATCGACGGCATGGGGTTTATCGACATCCGCGACCGAATCAAGGATGTGATCAAAACGGGTGGGGAGTGGCTGTCGTCGCTTGAGCTGGAAGACCTGATCAGTCGCCACCCGGCAGTCAGCGAAGTCGCAGTGGTCGGGATTCCTGATCCACAGTGGGGTGAGCGTCCGTTCGCCTTGCTGGTCCTGCGCGCAGGCAGTGAGCTGGATGCTAAAGGTCTTAAGGAGCACCTCAAGCCATTTGTGGAGCAAGGCCTCATTAACAAGTGGGCGATCCCGACGCAAATCGCGCTTGTTACCGAAGTACCCAAGACCAGTGTCGGCAAACTCGACAAAAAGCGCATTCGTGCCGATGTCGTCCAGTGGCAGGCGGCTGGAAGCAGCTTCCTTTCTACGCTCTAGATCACAATTACGGGCGATAAATCGAGCAATTACCAATTCAAACAAGCGTTTGGCTTGGTAATTGCTGTTTACTGGTAACACTCGTGCGGCTTTGGTGCTTTTTTATCCGTCGAAACACTTGAGCCAGAGTCTCTAAAGGGTCATAAATCACACTTTAGGGGGATCAATCCGCTGTACCCGCTGGATATAGTCACATCACTCATAACAAAAATATGTACATGGAGTAGCGTCGATGACAACAACAAATATGTTCTGGCGCCTGGCAAAACTGCCATTGGCTGTCAGCCTCGCATCTACTATGGCAAGCCCGGCCTTCGCCATTAACTTCAACATTGGTGAAATTGAAGGTCAGTTCGACTCCTCGCTCTCTGTGGGCGCTAGCTGGTCGACTGAAAGTGCCGACAAGAATCTGATTGGCGTGAACAATGGCGGTATGGGCCTTTCACAGACATCAGACGATGGTCGTCAAAACTTCAAGAGCGGCGAAACCTTCTCGAAAATCTTCAAGGGTATTCACGACCTTGAGCTGAAGTACGGCGATGCCGGTGTGTTCGTCCGCGGCAAGTACTGGTATGACTTTGAGCTGAAAGACGGTGACCGTCCGTTCAAAGACATCGACGACAGCAACGCCAAAGAAGCTGCCAAATCCGCAGGCGCACAATTCCTCGATGCCTTCGCTTACTACAACTACGCCATCGCAGACCAGCCAGGTACTGTGCGTTTGGGTAAGCAGGTGGTCAGTTGGGGTGAAAGTACCTTCATCCAGAACTCCATCAACTCGATCAACCCGGTCGACGTTTCTGCATTCCGTCGTCCAGGCGCCGAAATCAAGGAAGGTCTGATTCCGGTCAACATGTTCTATGTGGCTCAAAGCCTCACTGAGAACCTGTCGATGGAAACCTTCTATCAGTTGGAGTGGGATCAGACCGTTATTGATAACTGCGGTACGTTCTTCTCCCAGCCAGACGTAGTGGCTGATGGCTGCGACGGCAACCTGGCGGTACTCAACCCTGCGTTGGCTGGTGTGCAAGGCTTCTCCGCAGCCAACGGTGGCGGCTACACCACTACCTCTGAAGGTGTGATCGTTCCACGTGGTGGTGACCGTGATGCACGTGATGACGGCCAATGGGGCTTGTCATTCCGTTACTTCGCGCCTGAGCTTGATACCGAGTTCGGTGCTTATGCCATGAACTACCACAGCCGCAACCCGATCTTCAGCGGCGGCGCAGCTACACCGCAAACCTTCGCAGCCGCGCAGGGTGCAGTTGGCAGCTTGGCCTCAGCCTCTATCCAGCAGGCGTGTGCGGCGACTGGTGCATGTACCAGTGCGGCAGGTTTGGCGGCGGTGCAGCAGCAAGTGCTCAGTTCCCCAGGTTTTCAAACCGCTTCGCAGGGCTTGGCCTTCGCGACAGTTGCTGGCGCAAGTAACTACTTTATTGAATATCCGGAAGATATCCGTCTGTACGGCTTGAGCTTCGCCACCACTCTGCCTACGGGCACAGCTTGGAGCGGTGAGTTCAGCTACCGTCCAAACGCGCCGGTTCAGCTCAACACTACCGATATTCTTTACGGCGGTATTACTCCGCTGAGCCCGAGCCTCTCGGTGATCCAGGCCCAACCAGGGCAGGAGACTCCAGGCTACAAGCGTAAAGAAATCAGCCAACTGCAGACAACCTTCACCCACTTCTTTGATCAGGTAATGGGCGCAAGCCGCCTGGCGGTTGTTGGTGAAGTAGGCTGGACCCACGTTGGCGGTCTGGAAAGCACCAGTGAACTGCGTTACGGCCGCGACCCGTCTTTCGGTCCTGGTCCATTGCCAGGTGGCACTTGCGAGACGCTTAACGCCAGCACTATTGGCACCTCCGGCTCGAACAACGGTTCGCGCTACTGCGAAAACGACGGTTTCACCACTACCGATTCGTGGGGCTACCGCATCAAAGCCATCTGGGATTACAACGACGTATTTGCGGGTGTAAACCTCAAGCCAAGCGTTGCCTGGTCACATGACGTCGATGGCTACTCGCCAGGCCCAGGCGGTAACTTTGAAGAAGGTCGTAAGGCTGTCAGCCTGGGGCTGGGCGCTGAATACCAGAACACTTACACCGCCGACCTGTCCTACGCCAGTTTCTTTGACGGCAAGTACAGCACCCAGTCTGACCGCGACTTCGTTGCGCTCAGCTTCGGTATGAACTTCTAAGTAGTCAGGAATAGAGGGAAATATTATTCATGAAAACAAAAACTAATTTACTTAAGAACAGTGCGATCGCACTGACGTTAAGCTTGCTCGCAAGCGGCGTAATGGCTGCCGTATCTCCTGACGAAGCGGCCAAGCTGGGCACTACTTTAACGCCGCTGGGCGCCGAAATGGCGGGTAACGCCGACGGCAGTATTCCAGCTTGGACAGGTGGTCTGCCGGTTAATGCAGGTAAGGCCGATGACAAAGGTTTTCTGCCTAACCCGTTTGCGGGTGAAAAGCCACTGTTCACCATCACCCCGCAGAACCTGGATCAGTACAAAGCCAAGCTGACTCCTGGCCAGTTGGCGATGTTCAAGCGTTACCCAGAAACGTTCAAGATGCCGGTGTACACCACGCATCGTTCGGCTACTGTGCCAGCGAATGTTATCGCTGCGACGAAAAAAAACGCCACCAGCACCACGATGGTTGAAGGCGGTAACGGTCTGGAAAACTTTGAGATCGCCAACCCGTTCCCGATTCCGAAGAATGGTCTGGAAGTTATCTGGAACCATATCACCCGTTACCGTGGTGGCAGCTTGAAGCGTCAGGTCGGTCAGGCCACGCCGCAGGCTAATGGTTCGTACTCCATGGTTTACTTCCAGGACGAATTTACCTTCCGTGACTCGCTGGCGGATTATGACCCAAGCAAGCAGAGCAACGTGCTGTTTTACTTCAAGCAGCGTGTGACCGCGCCTTCGCGCTTGGCAGGTAACGTACTGCTGGTGCACGAAACCCTGAACCAGGTAAAAGAGCCGCGTCTGGCGTGGCTGTACAACGCCGGTCAGCGCCGTGTTCGTCGTGCCCCGCAGGTGTCTTATGACGGTCCGGGTACTGCGGCTGATGGTCTGCGCACCTCGGATAACTTCGATATGTTCAACGGCGCTCCCGATCGCTATGACTGGAAGCTGGTTGGCAAAGAAGAGAAGTACATTCCTTACAACGCTTACGAGCTTGACTCGCCGAAGCTTAAGTACGATGAAATCATCAAGGCAGGTCACATCAATCAGGACCTGACGCGTTATGAGCTGCACCGCGTATGGCACGTAACGGCGACCCTGAAATCAGGCGAGCGTCACATCTACGCCAAGCGTGACTTCTTCATCGATGAAGACACCTGGCAAGCAGCGACCATCGACCATTACGATGGCCGTGGCCAACTGTGGCGCGTAGCTGAGGCTCACTCGCAGTACTACTATGATCACCAGGTACCGTGGTACACCCTGGAAACCCTGTATGACTTGGTTTCTGGTCGTTACCTGGCCCTGGGTATGAAGAACGAAGAGCGTCAAGCTTACGAGTTCGACTACAAGGCCTCGGAAAGCGATTACACCCCTGCAGCACTGCGTCAGTCTGGCGTACGTTAATCTGCTGAGAGCGCGGTCAGGTGCATAGCGCCTGATTTGCGCTGTTGATCAAGAAGAAACCTGCCTTGCAAGAGGCAGGTTTTTTTTCGTCTGCTGATTGGCTGCTTTTACTCCTTGTTACATCTGCAACGCCGCCGTTAAGGGGTTTCACTCAATGGCTTAGGCGAACGAAGCTTACGGCGTTCTGGTGGTTATTTGCGTCGATAACCGGCAATTGTGCGTTTAGGTTACGGGTTATCACTGCGGCGGGCTCTTCATTTAATCCTGGCAAATAGGTAGGCTGGTGCTGGCATCGTGTACGCTGGTTAATAAAGCTCCTAATAAAACGGCCAATGACTGACTTTTCCGACACCTTATTCCCTGTCCAACTGCCCTCGAAGACGGACGCTGCCCGATTTTATCGGCCGCCGCTGCCAGACGGGCATGTTGCGCGTGCGCATCTTTGCGAGCGTCTGCAGGAAGGTTTATCGGGGCGTTTGTTGTTGGTCTCGGCGCCGGCCGGATTTGGTAAGAGTTCGCTGGCCATCGAGTTTTGCGAGGCGTTGCCTGAGCGATGGCAGAGCCTCTGGCTGGGCCTGAGTCACCGTGATGTTGATCCGGGGCGATTCCTTGAGCGCCTGCTGCAAGGGCTGCGTCAGTTGTATCCGTCGATCGGTCGTGATGCGCTAAACGTTATGAAAATGCGCCAGCGTCATCAGCCGTTTCCTTTCGATGAATGGCTCGACAGCGTGTTGGATGAGCTGGCTGGTGCGCTCGATAGCGAGCAACCGTTGCTTATCGTGCTGGATGATTATCATCTGGCCCAAGGCGCGGTTCTGGATCACTGTTTACAATTTTTCCTCAGTCATATGCCGGGTGGCGTGGTGGTTTTGGTTACCAGTCGCCAGCGTCCGGATTGGCACTTGGCACGTCTGCGCCTGTCGCGCCAGATGCTTGAACTCGATGAGCAGGACTTGCGCCTGAGTCCGACTGAAATCAGTCAGCTGCTAGGCAGTCATGGCGCGTGCCTGCCACCTGAAACCATGAATTCGATTGTGCAGCGCAGCGAAGGCTGGGTTGCTGGGTTACGCCTGTGGTTGCTGGCCGCGAGCGAGCATGCAGGCAACGAGGCTTATGAGCACGCGCCCGATGGCGGCCAGGGCCTGATTCGGGACTACTTGCTTGAAGAAGTTATCGAGAGCCAGCCCGCTGAAATTCAGGCGTTCCTGTACGACACCGCCAGCCAGGAGCGTTTCAGCGCAGCGCTTTGCGATGCCTTGCGCGAGTCCCACGACAGCGCCCGGATTATTGATTACCTGAAAGCCCATCAGGTGTTTCTGGTGCCACTGGATGATCAGGGCCAGTGGTATCGGTACCACCATTTGTTCTCGGATTTGCTGCGTGCACGTTCGATGACCAGCCCCGGTGTTTCCCCGTCGAGCCTGCATTTGCGTGCCTGCCGTTGGTTTAGCGGTCAGGGCTTGCTGGATGACGCCATCGAGCAGGCATTACGTGCCGGCAACCCGGATGTTGCCGCGAGTCTGGTGCAAAGCTTGTCTGAGGAACAAATGCTCGGCGAGCAGAATGTTGCCATGTTACTGCGCTGGAAAATGGACTTGCCCGAGTCGCTGCTGGTCAGCTCGCCGCGATTGATTGTGTTGTATGGCTGGGCGCTGGCGTTGGGCTGCCAGCTGGAAGCTGCGCAAGAGTTGGCAGATAAGCTGAGCCGGTTCTTGCCGGCTGAAAATGCCCAGCAGCAAAAAAGTCTGCTGGCACAGTGGTTGGCTTTGAACGGCATCATCGCCCGTGGACGCGGCGAAGTACCCGTGGCGATGGCCTATCTCGGTGAGGCTCTGCAAACGCTCGAAGCAGAACGCTACGGCCAGCGTCTGCTGTGTCAGTCGGTGCAGGCCAATCTGCTGATTATTACCGGTGACTTGTGGCAGGCGCGGGCACTCAATCGCGAGGCGCTTGAACTCGCTCAACGCGTCGATAAGCCCCTGTTTGAAGCGCTTATCCGATACGACCGGGTGCGCATGCTGCAAGCACGTGGCGAAATATTGCGAGCCCTTGATGAGGCCCACGATGGCTTGCACTTGCTCACGCGCATGCCTGCCAAGCGCCGTTATGCCGTGCGTGGCCGGTTGAAAATCTTCGAAGGTTTTTTGCTGCTGCTCAGGCTTGAGTGCGAGCAAGGCGTGAGCTGTATACGCGAAGGCATTGCCGAGGCCAGTGCCTGCCGGGACATGGGCGTGTTGATTGGTTACTGCGCGCTGGCCAATTTGTACGGTCGCCAGAACAAAGTGGCCGAGGCCTTCGCACTGCTGGCTGAAGCCGAACGCTTGATGCACATCTGGGATATTCCGCCGATCTACTATCTGGCCATGATCACGCTGATCAAGTGCGAGTTGTGGTTAAAGCAGGGTCAGACTGAGCTTGCCGAGTCGTGGTTGCTGCGTATGGCACAAACCTACAGCCGTGAAGGCGGTGCCACGCCGCCTGAATATCATCCGCAGTTACCGATGCATGTCGAGTTTCACCTGGCGTCACTTGAACGTATCCAAGGAAAGGTTGATGCCGCGCAGAAACGTTTGCGTCAGTTGATCCTTACCGCTCCAGAGATGGGGGGGCATTTGCTCAGTCTATTTGCCCAGGGCCAGTTGACGCTGTTGCTGCGTATGTCTGGTCAGGAGTTTGAAGCGCAGGCGCAGCTACGTGAATGTGTGGAGCAGTCCGCGGGTGGCGGTTTGTTGGCATTCAGCGAGCTACTCGTGCATCAGCCCAACTGGCTGCGTAAGCAATTGCTGCAGCTTGCAGAGTGCCCGGTGCGTGATGCGCTGCTGGCGCGAATTCCCCAAGGCGAGGAGCGGGTGAATCATGAGCAGGGTTCTGTCGAGACATTAAGCTCGCGCGAGCAAGCGGTGCTGCAATTGATTGCTCAGGGTTGCTCGAATCAGGAAATTAGCGAGCGTCTGTTTATTTCGGTGCACACAGTCAAAACTCATGCCCGGCATATCAACAGCAAGCTGGGGGTTGAGCGGCGCACCCAGGCGGTGGCGTGCGCGAAAAGTCTCGGCTTGCTCGACTAGTTGAACACCTGCAGACAGCCCAGTAACCCCTTCAATTCAGCCATCTGAAAGTCGTGCCGTATACCGTAATGATTACCGGTTGGCATTTCTATTGCCGTGCAGTCGCTGGTCTGAACCTAGGTTAGGTTCAACTTGGCATGGCGCAATGCTCTGATTAGTCGATGTGCAGCGATTGATTACGCTGACGATCATTCAGAGGTGCTTGCATGTCCGCTTCCAGTCTCTCGCCGGTGTCACCTTTGGCGACTGGCATAACCCGTTTGGGCTTTGGCGCCTTGTCGCTGGATGAGCTCATACGGTGTTACGGCAGTGCAGAAGACGGCTCGCAATACGTAGAACTGGATGGCTTCAATGTGCATTTCCGTGATCAGGGCGATCCGCAAAAGCCGCCGTTGGTATTGATCCACGGCGTTGCTTCATCGCTGCATGCATGGAATGACTGGCTGACTGAGTTGGCCAGCGATTATCGGGTTATTCGCTTTGACCTGCCAGGCTTTGGCCTAACCGGCCCGGCCAAGGATGGTGAGTATTCGGCTGAGCGGGTGCATCACATGCTTGGGCTGCTGCTCGATTACCTCAATGTCGAGCGCGCCTCGATTGCCGGCAGTTCATTGGGCGGGTACATCGCCTGGACCTTTGCAGTGCAGCACCCCGGGCGAGTCAACAAGTTGATACTGATCGATCCGGTCGGGTATCACATCGACAAAGTCCCGCGCCTCATGGCTGCTGCCAACATTCCCGGTTCACCCTTGTTGATGCCGGTATGGATGCCAAAAGCACTGATTGTGCAGGGGGTTCGCGAGCTTTACGGCGAGCCGGAAAAGATCAAGCCAGGCACCCTCGAGCGCGTCTACAACCTCTCTCGGCGCCCCGGCAATCGGCGTGCAATGATTGATGTATTCAGGTTGTTCATTCACGCCAATCGCGTGGAATTTCTCGACGTCTCTGAACGTATTAGCACGATCAAGGCACCAGTCCTGCTGATGTGGGGTGCACAGGATCGCTGGGTGTCAGCCAATCACGTGTCGTGCTGGCAGAAAGACTTGCCGGATATTCAGGTGATTATCTATGCCGGAGTCGGGCATGTGGCCATGGAAGAAATCCCGCAACAAAGCGCTGCCGATGCGCAGCGATTTCTCAGCGAATAATTCGTGTACCGCTATTTAGTACGATCACGTTTTACTGACAGGCCTTGCGCGCTGACAGTCGGCAACATGTGATCGTGCTTTGCCTTGAAAGCCCCCTGAATAGCCCTTTTGAGAGTAACTAAGCAGCGAATCCGCAACGGTTTCGTGTATCGACTGCGGCTCTTTCTCATCGCAGCCCAGCACGCGAATTCCGTACCGCTGCACAGGGAGTTTATTGCTTGAGTCCACGCGCTGGTGCCCAAGCTCAAGCCCTAAAAGCAGGCGCAGAGCGTTGGTTGAGTGTGGTTGCCAGCCCATGCGCTGTTGGTGACACTGTGTAAAATAAGCCGTCACTTATACAGGAACCCCTCATGCAAACCGCGAAATCTGCGCTTATCCGCGAAACCTTCCCCGTCGGCCCTTTGCAGTGCAACTGCACGATTATCGGTGACCCCGTGAGCAAGAAGGCCATCGTGGTTGATCCGGGCGGCAACCCTGACGCGATCATGGCGCGGCTTGATGCGCACGGTTTGAAGGTGGTGAGCATTATTCACACTCACGCCCATCTTGATCATTTTCTAGCATCCGGGCAGATGAAAGAGCTGACCGGCGCAACGCTGCACCTGCACAAGGAAGATCAGTTTCTCTGGGACAATCTGGAGATGCAGTGTTCGATGTTCGGTGTGCCTTACCGGCCAGTGCCAGCGCCGGATCAATGGCTGACGGATGATCAGGCGCTCGACTGCGGCTGTGGTGTGGCGCTGCACACGCCAGGCCATACACCAGGTTCGATGAGCTTCTGGTTTCCTGAGGCCAAGCTGTTGATTGCCGGAGACACCCTGTTTCGTCGCGGCATTGGCCGGACCGATTTGTGGGGCGGTGATTCGGCGACAATTGAGCGCTCGATCAAGCAGCGGCTTTATACTCTGGACGAAGAGGCAACCGTTGTAACCGGTCACGGGCCGGATACCCGCCTGGGCGATGAGATGCGTGAAAACCCCTTTGTGCGTGCATGAGGTTAGCGCTTCACAGTTTGTTCGAAGGCTTTCTGATAGGCTCGGCGTCAGAACTTTAATGGCGTTTTGGAATCGACATGTTCAGGTCTTAGACCTGAAATAACACGTAAACAAAGGAACTACCGATGAACAAGTGGCGAAATCTGGCGATCTTAACAGCCGGAGTTACTATGCTGGCGGCGTGCACCAACAACCCTTACACCGGCGAAAGCGAAGCCGGAAAATCCGGTATCTACGGCGGCATTGGCGCTGTAACAGGGGCTGTTATTGGCGCGGCGACCTCAAGCAAGAAAGACCGCGGCAAAGGCGCATTGATCGGCGCAGCCGTCGGTGGCGCTGCGGGTGGTGGTTATGGCTACTACGTGGACAAGCAAGAAGCTCAACTGCGTCAGCGCCTGGTAGGCACTGGTGTTCAGGTGCAGCGTAATGGCGACCAGCTGACGTTGATCATGCCGGGTAACATTACCTTTGCGACCAACTCTTCAGACATTTCCAGCAGCTTCTATCCAACGCTGAACTCACTGGTTACGGTTTTCAAAGAGTTCGATAAGAGCGGCATCAATATTGTCGGCCACACCGACAGCACCGGCTCGCTGGCGTTGAACCAGAACCTCTCCAATGCGCGTGCGCAGAGTGTTGCCTCGTACCTGTCTTCCAATGGCGTGGCGGGTAACCGCATTTCTGCCTACGGTGCCGGCCCTAATCAGCCGATCGCGAGCAACGCGACTGAACAAGGTCGTGCGCAAAACCGTCGTGTGGAAATTACCCTGCAACAAATGCAATAAGCGTATTGGCGCAGAAGAAAAGCTCCCGACGGGAGCTTTTTTTGGCCTTGACTTTTCGATAGTGGCACTGTGCTATTTTTGTCGCAGGGCCAGTTGAAGTTGGGACTGGCGTTCAAGGTCTGCGCGCTGATGCCGATAGACAAAAATAGCCAATCATTTTTGCAGTGAGCGCGACAAATCGGTTTGGGGGAGGCATGCATATCACGCGTTTGGAAGCTGGGTCTGGTAGTCAATTGATTCTGGTTGTGGATGACCAGCAGGATAACCTTGATGGCGTGAGCGAGTTGCTGGACGACGGCCCCTGGCGGATTGTCTGCGCCAATTCCGGCGCTGGGGCTTTGCGAATCCTGCAAACGCAGGATGTCAGTCTGGTGTTGCTGGATGTGCAAATGCCCGGGATGGACGGTTTCGAAGTCGCCCGGCTTATGCGCGAAGATCCGCGCAGCCGTTACACCCCCATCATCTTTCTTTCCGGTCTGGAGCAAAGCCACTCCATTCTCGCCAAGGGTTACTCTCAGGGCGCGATTGATTTCATCAAAAAGCCCTTCGATCCCGTGGTGCTGCCCCATAAGGTCGAGTCGCTGCTTGAGCATGCCAGGCACCGCCGCGAATTGTTGGCGTTGAGCCAGCAACTGGAGAGCGAGCGCGCCTTCAATGCCTCTATTTTGACCAGTGCCGCTGAAGGCATCATGGTGATCGAGGCTGACGGCGTGATCCGCTTTGCCAACCCAATCATTGCCGCCATGCTCAAGACCTCGGTTGAGGCTTTGCAAGGCGCTCATTTCATGGGCTACATCAAACAACCTGAACAGCCGACTGGCTGGTTGCAATCGGTTATTTACAGCCAATGGCAAACCAATAAGAATTTTCGCCTGACCGACTTCATGTTGCGTTCACGCATGGGTGAAAGCGTGCCGGTAACATTGTCCTGCGCGCCGTTACCGGGGCCGCGCGGCGCGTTGGTGTTGATGGCGCTTGATATGACAGTGGAGCGCCATCTGCGCAGCCAACTGGAGTCGCTGACAATTACAGATGCGCTGACGGGGCTGCTCAATCGCCGCGGTTTTTACCAGTCGATGGAACTAGCGCTGGCGCGCATCGAGCGCACTCAAAAGTCGATGTCGTTGCTGTTTCTCGACCTGGATGGTTTCAAGAAAATCAACGATACGTTGGGCCACGACGCCGGTGATCTTTTACTGCGCCGCGTGAGTGAGATGTTGCAAGGCTGCCTGCGCCCTTACGATACGCTGGCGCGCCTGGGCGGGGATGAATTCACCGTATTACTCGATAGCCTCAATACGCCCGAAGATGCCGGCCGCGTGGCGCAAAAACTGATAGATGTGGTTTCAACTCCGCAGAGCATAGACGGCGTCGAGTTCAGTCTGGGCGTCAGCATCGGTGTTGCCTCGATGCCTGAGTGCGGGCAAACAGTGGAGGAGTTACTGCGCGCCGCTGACATTGCGATGTATGAAGCCAAGCGTAGCGGTCGCCGGCAATTCAAGTATTTCTGCAGCGCCATGCAGACGCGCGATATTTTGCTCTCGCCGTGTGACAAGCAGCCGGCACTTGGTTTTAGCGAGGCGCTGCGCTCCACGTTGAGCTAACCACGCAACGGCCAGCTCACCGGTTATGGTGCTGGCTGTTGAGTAGTGGAGCGGGGTTATTGGCCGGTGTAATGACCTTGCTTGAGCGCGCTCAACTCGGCGTCCTTTTTCTCCCACAAGGCATTCACCCACTGTTGAAAAGCCAGGCGATAGCTTTCGTCCTGATCGTAGCTCTTGCCGAGAAATTCCTGCGGAATTGGCAACGCCTCGAAGCGCACAACCACATCATTCACCTTGCCGGTCAGCAAGTCCCAGAAACCGAGGTTACCCTGCGGATAGTAAATGGTCGAGTTGACGATCTTGTGCATCTGCTCGCCCATCGCATCCAATACAAACGCGACGCCGCCAGCCTTGGGTTTGAGCAAGTTGTTGAAGGGAGATTGCTGCTGCGCATGCTTGCTCGGATTGAAGCGCGTGCCTTCTAAAAAGTTGAAAATGGCCACAGGGCTGCCGCGAAACTTGTCGCAGGTTTTGCGGGTTGTCTCCAGGTCCTTGCCCTGTTTTTCCGGGTGCTTGGCCAGATAGGCTTTGGAGTAGCGCTTCATGAACGGAAACTCCAGCGCCCACCAGCACAAGCCAATCACCGGCACCCAGATCAGCTCCTGTTTGAGGAAGAATTTGAGCGGGCGGACGTGGCGATTCAGCAGGTATTGCAACACCAGAATGTCGACCCAGCTCTGGTGGTTACTGGTGACCAGATACGTGTGCTGATAGTCGAGCGCCTGCAAGCCATCCACGTTCCAGCGAATATTACACAGCAGTTTCATCCAGGCTTTATTGCAGCTAATCCAGCCTTCCTGAATGAAGTTCATCGCCCAGTTGCAAGCGCGCCGTGCGCCTTTGAAAGGCAGGCAAATTTTCAGCAGGGTTACAGTGAACAGCGGAATACACCAGAACAGGGTGTTAACAGCCAACAGGCTGGCGCTGAGTACGCCGCGCGAAGGGGCAGGGAGAAAGTGCAGCATGCGGGTAGGTGCCTCCATGGAAAGGGCGTTCCCGGTTTATTTATTGCCGCAATCAGGCGCGGCTCTTGGGGTGCGCAGATTACCTTGAAGCCTGCAGACTTAAAATATCGAACTTCGCTGAATTTTTGCTTAATTGGCTGACAATACCGCCATGTTTGCCGCTGTTTGGCCTGGAAGGCTCAGGCCAGACGGCTACTGGGGCAGGTTGGCGGCCTGGATGGCGGTGAGGGCGATGGTGTAGACGATGTCATCGACCAATGCCCCGCGCGACAAGTCATTCACAGGCTTGCGCAAACCCTGCAGCATCGGCCCGACACTGATGCAGTCCGCGCTGCGTTGCACAGCTTTGTAGGTGGTATTGCCGGTGTTCAAGTCGGGGAAGATAAACACCGTGGCCCGCCCTGCGACAGGGCTGTTCGGCGCTTTCTGCCGGCCAACGCTCTCGATAGCCGCCGCGTCGTATTGCAGCGGGCCATCGACAAGTAATGCAGGGTCCGCCAGTTTGGCCAGCCGAGTGGCTTCGCGCACCTTTTCGACTTCCTCACCCGTACCCGAGTCGCCGGTTGAGTAACTAAGCATTGCCACCCGTGGCGGAATCCCGAAGGCCAGAGCCGAGTTCGCGCTCTGCAGGGCGATCTCGGCCAGATCCGGCGCGCTCGGGTCCGGGTTGACTGCGCAGTCGCCGTAGACCACGACCTGATCGGGCAGCAGCATGAAAAACACCGAGGAAACCAGCTTGTAGCCAGGCGCCGTCTTGATCAATTGCAGCGCCGGGCGAATGGTGTTTGCAGTGGTGTGCACGGCGCCAGATACCAAGCCGTCCACCTCATCCAGAGCCAGCATCATGGTGCCCAGCACGACCGTGTCTTCCAGTTGAGCGCTGGCCATGGGCGCGTTCAGCCCCTTGCCTTTGCGCAGTTCAACCATGGGCTCGACATAACGCTCGCGAATCAGGTCCGGGTCGAGAATTTCCAGATCGTCCGGCAGCTCGATACCTTGCGCCTTGGCAACGCTGTAGACCTCTTCGGGCTTGGCCAGCAACACGCAGCGGGCAATGCCGCGTGCCTGACAAATAGCCGCTGCCTGAATCGTGCGTGGCTCGTTACCTTCCGGCAGCACAATGCGTTTATTCGCAGCTTTGGCGCGCTGTACCAACTGATAGCGAAAGGCCGGCGGCGACAAACGCAACTCACGGGGCGTGCCGCAGCGGGTGCTCAACCAGTCGTGATTAATATGGTTGGCCACAAAGTCGGCGACTTTCTCGGCGCGTTCTTTATCGTCTACCGGAATCTCGCGGTTGAGTCGATTGAGGTTGGTCGCGGTATCGTATGAGCCGGTGCTCACGGCCATTACCGGCAGGCCGCTTTGCAGCGCGGTGTGGCACAACTCGATGATTCGCGGGTCCGGGCTGAAGTCGCTGCACAGCAGCAAACCTGCCAGCGGTACACCATTCATGGCGGCCAGGCTGGCGGCGAGAATGATGTCGTCGCGGTCGCCTGGCGTTACTACCAAAGTGCCGGGCGTAAGCAGCTGCACGGTGTTGGCCACCGCGCGTGCGCACAGAACTATCTTGAGCATGCGCCGCTGCTCGTAATCACCGGCATTGAGAACTCTGGCGCCGAGCAGGTCGGCAATGTCGCGCGTGCGCGGAGCGTTCAATTCCGGTTCCCAAGGGATGCAGCCGAGCAGGCGAAAATCATCGCTGCGAAACAGCGGCGAGATTTCCTGCAAACGTTCGACAAAGGCATCCATACCCGCATCGTGGCGCACCTTGTTGAGGATTACCCCGAGCACTTTCGGGTCTTTCGGGCCACCAAATAACTGCGCCTGAATCTCCACCCGGTCGCACAGTTCATGCAGGCTTTCCTGATCCGGTGCAGAGACCAGAATCACATCGGCATCAAGGCTTTTGGCCAGATGAAAATTGATACGTGCGGCGTAACTGGCCTGACGAGTGGGGACCATGCCTTCGACAATGACCACATCCTTGCCTTCGGCCGCTTGCTGATAGAGGCTGATGATCTCTTCCAGCAGCTCATCCAGTTGACCGTCACCGAGAATTCTTTCGACATGAGCAAGGCCCAGCGGTTTTGGCGAGTTGAGGCCGTGGGTGCGGGCAATCAACTCACTCGAGCGTTCGGGGCCGGCGTCGCCCTGATGCGGTTGCGCGATTGGCTTGAAGAAGCCGACCTTGAGGCCAGCGCGCTCCAGCGCACCGACCAGTCCGAGGCTGATCGAGGTCAGGCCGACACCAAATCCGGTTGGGGCTACAAAAAAGGTGTGCATGCGGTTTCCTGTCGAGTGCGCGGTAGCGCGTGGTCAGTAATTACTGGTTGCCAGTGTGCAAGACTGCTTACGTCAGTTAAGCAGAGCCAGCGTGTCGAGGGCGATCTGGCGTTCTTCGTTGGTCGCCACAACCAGCACGCGTGGATGATCTTTAGCGTTAATCGGCCCGCTGACACCTCGGATCATTCGGGCGTTGGCTTCCTTATCCAGGACCAGGCCAAATAGTTTCAGGTGGGCGACTGTCATCGTGCGAATCAGCGGTGAGTTTTCACCAATGCCGCCGGTGAAAATCAGCCCGTCGAATTGCGGCAGTGCGCAACTCAAAGCAGCCAGAGATTTGGCCAGCCGGTAGCAAAACACTTCTATAGCCAGCGTGGCTCCGGCATGGCCTTGCTCACGAGCCTGCTCAAGCGTGCGCATATCGTTCGACAACCCAGACAACCCAAGCAAGCCACTTTCGCGGTTGAGCATATGATCGACTTGTTCCAGATCCCAGCCCAGTGTGCGCGCCAAGTGGCTGTGCAGATTGGGGTCGACATCGCCGCTGCGTGTACCCATCACCAAGCCTTCCAAGGGCGTCAAACCCATGCTGGTGTCGCGGCTCTGGCCATTGACGATGGCGCAGGTAGAGCAACCGTTTCCAAGGTGTGCGACCAACCAACTGCTGTCACCCACTGAAAGCTCGCAAAGCTCGGCGGCGTGGCGGCTGACAAAACGGTGGCTGGTGCCATGAAAACCGTAACGGCGCACGCCGTGCTCACGATACAGCGACTCGGGCAGTGCATAGCGATAAGCATGCTGGGGCAGCGTTTGATGGAACGCCGTATCGAACACGGCCACTTGCGGCAATTTGGGGAAGAGCTTCATTGCCACGTCAATGCCCAGCAAGTTCGCCGGGTTGTGCAGCGGCGCGAGCGGGGAGGTGGCTTTAATGGCGTTGAGGGTTGCCTGATTAAGCCGGCTCGCCGTGGTGAATTTTTCTCCGCCGTGTACCACGCGGTGGCCAATGCCGTGGAGCTTGCCATTGGCGGCGGCCTGCACTTTTGGCATCAGCTCGGCGAGTGCAGCCTGATGATCGCCGAAAGCCATCATCGCGCTGTGCTTTTTGTCGCCGAGCTGCCAATGCAACACGGCATCCGGGCTGCCGAGTCGCTCGGCGATGCCACTGATGGCAAAGGACTGCTGTGCCTCATTGACTAGAGCAAACTTGATCGATGAGCTGCCGCAATTGATTACCAGAATGTTACGTGCCGACATTGAATAGTCCTTGGCTTAGAGCCACCGGGTAAATGACTATCGCTTTTCAGCAGCAGTCTCGCTTGCACACCAGCCACAGGCAAATGGCTGGCCAATATGGCGTTGCCGCAATTGCGCATCCAGTACCCATGCACGGTTCTGCCATGGCGGTTGATGACGCAAGTGCTGGGTGTGGCCACATGACAAGACTGCCACCCAATCACCGTGCTCGTCCTGACGAAAGTCAAGCACGTGAGAGCTTGTACTATCTTTCCGTCTGTCAGCGGTGGGTTCGCTTTCGGGCGTTGGCTTGGTTAAACTTGTCCGTTCTTTAAACTTCTGCAAAAGGTCTCGCCCCATGCTGATCGCTGCCAATAAAGCTGTCTCTATCGACTATACCCTGACCAATGATGCCGGTGAGGTTATCGACAGCTCGGCTGGCGGTGCTCCGCTTGCCTACCTGCACGGTGCCGGTAACATCATCGCTGGTCTGGAAAAAGCCCTGCTGGGCAAACAAGCTGGCGACGAGCTGGACGTCTCCGTTGAGCCAGAAGATGCTTACGGTGAATATAGCGCTGAATTGGTCGCTACTCTGAACCGTTCGATGTTCGAAGGCGTCGACGAGCTGGAAGTCGGCATGCAGTTTCACGCCTCGGGTCCTGATGGCGGCATGCAGATCGTGACTATCCGTGAGCTGGATGGCGACGACGTTATCGTCGACGGCAACCACCCATTGGCTGGCCAGCGTCTGAACTTCAAAGTTAAAGTTGTTAACGTGCGTGACGCCAGCGAAGAAGAAGTGGCTCACGGCCACATCCACGGCGAAGGTGGTCACCAGCACTAATTACTCAAAGCAGGCTGGGCGTGTGTTTATCGCAGTTGCGCGACGCTTGAATGCGTGGCTCAACAGGACGTGATAATGACCGACGTTCTCAAGGCGACTTATGGTTCTGTCATCTGCGCTCAGCACTGCTAATATGAGTAAACCAAAGGCGCCTTCTGGCGCCTTTTTGCCCTCTGCCGTACCCCGCAAACGCTCTCCAGGAGTTGATGAATGAGTGCCTTCCACGACATTAATTTGCGAGCACTGGACGGTCAGGATTTACCGCTGGCCCCTTTTAAAGGCCAAGTCGTGCTGGTTGTTAACGTCGCCTCGCAATGCGGGCTTACCCCGCAATACAGCGGACTCGAGCAGCTGTATCAAACCTACCGCGAGCAAGGCTTTACGGTGTTGGGTTTGCCGTGCAATCAATTTGCCGGGCAGGAGCCGGACAGCGAAGAACATATTCGCGAGTTCTGCACCACGCAATACGGCGTGACGTTTCCATTGGGCAGCAAGATGGATGTTAACGGGGCGGGTCGCCATCCGTTATACCGCCTGCTGGCGGGCGAGGGCGCTGAGTTTCCTGGCGATATCACCTGGAATTTCGAGAAGTTTCTGGTCGGTCAGGATGGCCGCGTTCTGGCGCGTTTCTCGCCGCGCACAACACCTGATGATCCGGCACTGATTGCCGCCATCGAGAAGTCTCTCGGCTAGCTTGCAAGCTGGCCACAGGCTAATTCGCTCAGCGGATAAACGATTGCCGGCTCGTTAGCGGGCCGGCAGTCAATCCACCTCGCCTAACTCACCTGTATCAATGCGCCAGTTATGCCAACTCAGCGGGCACAACGGCGACATGGCTTGTCCGAACGCCATGATCACTGCTTAATCGGTGCAATCGCCGAGGAGCTTGTGATGAGTGAAG
The DNA here is from genome assembly GCF_013277615.1 of Pseudomonas sp. MS19. Classification (NCBI taxonomy): domain Bacteria; kingdom Pseudomonadati; phylum Pseudomonadota; class Gammaproteobacteria; order Pseudomonadales; family Pseudomonadaceae; genus Pseudomonas; species Pseudomonas sp. MS19. The sequence goes on from NZ_VBTO01000004.1 coordinate 45,721, forward strand.
AACCCGTAACATCAGCATCGCCCGAGGCACTGCGTGCGCTGATTGAAAGTCGCCGCTCGGTCCGTCGTTTCAACTCCGAGCCGGTTCCCGATGAGTTGATCCGGGACTGTCTGCAAATGGCCGTGCTGGCGCCCAATTCCTGCAATCTGCAACCGTGGAGCTTTCAGGTTATCCGCGACCCGCAATTGCTCGCGCGTCTGCATCCGGTTTGCATGAGCCAGAACGCTGCCAAGGCGCCATTGATCATTGCCGTGTTGGCGCGACCGGATACATGGCGCCGAGCGTGTGAAAATATTATTGAGTACTGGCCAGAGCCAGAAGTGCCGGGGCGAATTCGTCACTTCTATCGCAAGACCGCGCCGTTTCAATACAACCAGGGGCCGTTGGGGATACTCGGTTTCTGCAAGCGGCAGATGCTGCGCATTGCCGCCTTGCGCAAACCGTTGATGAGAACCCCGAACAGCAAGGCACAGATGCGCATCTGGGCGGTCAAGTCGACGGCGCTCGCGGCGCAGAACCTGATGCTGGCCTTTCAAAGTCATGGCTATGCAACGTGCCCCATGGAAGGCTTTGACGAGGTGCGCTTGCGCAAAACGCTGGATATCCCGCGTGCAGCGCTGCCGATAATGCTGCTGGCAGTCGGTAAGCAAGGCGAGAAGGGCGTGTACAACCCGCGCCTGCGTTTCCCGCTTGAGCAGCACGTGACCTGGCTGTAGCAACGACGCCCAGTACTGCTGCCGCGTGGCTGCACTGGGCGTCTGCTGTTGGATAGTTAATCACTAAAATCAATAGTGCTGGGAAACCGAGACGACCGGTCATATTGTGCGCGACATGAATCGTTCAATACGTCTCGACAAGCGCGACCTTATTCTCGCCAAAGGTACTGAGGTGATGACCCTCCGGGGTTATCACGGCGCCGGCGTGCAGGAAATCGTCCAGGCTGCGGGGGTGCCCAAAGGCTCCTTCTATCACTATTTCGCCAGCAAGGAAGACTTCGCCCAGCAGGCGTTGGAGTACCTGTACGCGCCGCGCTTGCAGCGCTATGCATTGGCGCTGGCCAATGCCGAACAGACCCCGCGCGCCAGAATTCTCGATTATTACCAGGACCTGGTTGAGCATTTCGCTGCGCAGGAGAAGCTTGAGTATCACTGCTTCATCGCCAGTCTCGGCTTTGAGATGGCCGAGCTTGCGCCCTCGATCGGCCAGCAGGTTGAACAGATTTTTCAACGCTCCGCCGAGATTCTCCAAGCCTGCCTTGAAGAGGCGCAGCAGATGGGCGAAATCGGCGCGGATGAAGACTGCGCCAACCTGGCCATGTTTATCACCAACGCCTGGCAAGGGGCGTTAACCCGGCTCAAAGTTTCTGCCAGTACAGAGGCGCTAGCCGCCTTCACTCATCGCTTGCGGCTGTTGCTGCAACCCTGAATTTATAGACCTTGAACGAGCCACAATGGCTGCAGGAGTAATTATGAACGCCCCGGTAAATGCACTGTTTCAACCTTTCTCGCTCGGCGCTCTTGAGCTGCCGAGCCGCGTGGTCATGGCGCCAATGACACGCTCGTTTTCTCCGGGCGGCGTGCCCAACAGCAAAGTCATCGAATACTACCGTCGCCGCGCTGCTTCGGGTGTTGGCCTGATCATCACCGAAGGCACAACCGTCGGCCACAAAGCCGCCAACGGTTATCCCAATGTGCCGCGCTTCTTTGGCGAAGATGCACTGGCAGGATGGCAGAAAGTGGTTGAGGCCGTGCACGCTGAAGGCGGCAAGATTGTCCCGCAACTCTGGCATGTCGGCAGCATCCGTCGCGCCGGTACCGAGCCGGACGCCAGCGTTCCGGGTTACGGCCCGAGCGAGAAGGTCAAAGACGGCAATGTCGTGGTTCACGGCATGACTCAGGAAGACATTGATGAGGTCATTCAAGCCTTCACTCAGGCCGCTGTCGATGCGCAGCGTATCGGCATGGATGGCGTGGAAATCCATGGCGCACACGGTTATCTGATCGACCAGTTCTTCTGGGAAACCAGCAACCAGCGCACCGATGGTTACGGTGGTGATCTGGCTCAGCGCTCGCGCTTTGCGATCGAGTTGATCAAGTCGATGCGTGCCGCCGTAAGGCCGGGCTTCCCGATCATTCTGCGTTTTTCGCAGTGGAAGCAGCAGGATTACACCGCGCGTCTGGTGCAGACCCCAGAAGAGTTGGGCGCATTCCTTAAGCCGCTGGCGGATGCTGGTGTGGACATTTTCCATTGCTCGACTCGCCGTTTCTGGGAGCCGGAGTTCGAAGGCTCAGACCTCAACCTCGCCGGCTGGACCCGTCAGTTGACCGGCAAGCCTACGATCACCGTCGGCAGCGTCGGGCTCGATGGTGAGTTTATGCAGTTCATGGTCAAGACCGACAAGGTAGCCCAGCCGGCCAGCCTGGATGATCTGCTGACCCGCCTGAATAATCAGGAGTTTGATCTGGTCGCCGTCGGCCGCGCGCTGCTGGTTGATCCGGATTGGCTGATCAAGGTCCGCGAAGGCCGCAATCAGGACATTCTGCCCTTCAGCCGCGATGCGTTGATGAGTCTGGTTTAAGCCCGCTCGTTAGCACGTATCCACAAGCCCCGATTATTCGGGGCTTGTCGTTTCAGCGCTGGGTTTGGCCAGCGGGTACTGGATCAGCCGCCTGCATGGCACTGCGCAGGTGCGACTCGAACTGCCCGGTAATATTCTCCCAGCCCTGACGCGCGGCATGTTTGCGCGCGTTGAGGCGGGTTCTGCGCAAATTTTCCGGGGCTTCCAGCAGCCAGCACGCTGCGTCGATAAAGCTCTGTTCATCGCCGGGTATGGCCAGCGCGCCGTTGTAACCGTGGCGAATGTGCTGCGCGGCGCCCGCACGATCAAACGCGACCACACCCAAGCCTGACGCCAGCGCTTCGAGCACTACATTGCCGAAGGTTTCCGACACGCTGGGAAACAGAAACAGATCTGCACTGGCGTAGTGACTGGCTAACGCTTCGCCCTGTTGCATACCGCAAAACATTGCATCGGGCAGTTGTTGCTGCAGGGCAGGGCGGAGCGGGCCATCGCCGACTATCACCAGTTTCAAACGTAAATGGGCAAAGCGTGTTTGGAGTTGAGTGAACGCCGTCGCCAGCAGTCCGAGGTTTTTCTCGGGGGCCATTCTGCCCACGTACATCACCGCAATCGAGTCTTCATCCACGCCCCAGGATTGGCGTAACAAGGCGCAGCGTCTGGCGGGATTGAACAACTGCCCGTCGACCCCGCGCGCCATTAGCTCGATGCGCTCGAAACTGTGCCGCAGCAACTCGGTTTTTTGGCCATTGCAAGGCACCAACGTCAGCTGCGAACGGTTATGAAACCAGCGCAGATAGTGGATCAGCGCCTGAGTCAGCAAGCCTGCGCCATAGTGCGCCGCGTAGTGGTGGAAGTTGGTGTGAAAGCCGCTGACCACAGGGATCTGCAAACGCCGGGCAGCACGCAAGGCGGACAAACCCAGCAAGCCCTCGGTGGCGATGTAAAGCACATCGGGGCGTTGTTTGCGCCAGCGATTAAGCAATTTGTGCAGCGCCGACTGGCCCCACTGCAAGCCGGGATAGCCCGGCAGCGGCCAGCCACGGGTCAGCACCAGTTGCTCGTCTTGCGAGGCGCCTTCATCGGTTGCCTGCCTTGGGCGTACGAGTTGTACTTGGTGTCCGCGCAGGCGCAGCCCCTCAACCAAATGGCCAAGCGTATTGGCGACGCCGTTGGTTTCCGGTGCAAAGGTTTCGCTGATCAGTGAGATGTACAGGGAGGGTGTGCTCATGACAGCAGTGTCGGCTGCTGCCATGTAGCCGATATGACGTTATGGTTGCTTTACCGTGACAACTGCATCGCCGCGTTCGCGCACCCAGAACAGCGTTGCTCCGGCAACCGCTGCCGGCATCATCACCAGATTGACCACAGGTACCAGCAAGGCCACGTATGTGATGCCGCCAAAACCAAGAGACTGCCAGCGCTTCTGGCGCAGCCAGGCAAGCATGTCCTGCCAGCTCATTTTGTTGTTATCCGCCGGGTAGTCGATGTATTGGATGGCCATCATCCAGATACCGAACAGCAGCCACAGTGGAGCGGCAACCAAGTTAATTACCGGAATGAATGAAAGGATGAACAGGCCGATCGCGCGCGGCAGAAAATAGCCCAGCTTGCGTAACTCGCGGCCAATAGTGCGCGGCACCATCGCCATGAACTCGGTCCAGCTGAAAGGCGGGAAGTTGTCTTCTCCGCGCACCACGATTTCGACTTTCTCCGAGAGAAAACCGTTAAACGGCGCGGCGATCATATTGGCGAGCATGGTGAAGGTGAAGAACACCATCAGCACAACCAGGGCGCCAAACAGGGGCCAGAGCACATACTCAAGAAAGCTCAGCCAGCTCGGCAGGTTTGGGATGAATGTTTCTACCCAGCCACTGAATTGCTGAATAGCAAAACCGACCAGCGCGATAAACAGAATCACGTTGATGGTCAGTGGCAGCAGCACGAACAGGCGCAAGCCGGGGCGCATGATCAGCCTGAAACCTTCGCTCAGGTATTGCGGGCCAGAAAGCACGGGGGCGGGCATAGCGTTCTCCAAGGGTACTTACAGGCGCGACCTTACCGGCTTTAGTGACGGGTGGAAAGGGCCGCCGTAACGGGTTGGCGCTGAATTTTCGTCACAAATTACGTGATAGCCAATGCCTATCTGACGCATTGGTAATCGGTATTTCCCCGCCTGTGATTGCCTGCGTAGTCTGCGCAGCATTCCAACCGTTTCGGATTTACCGTGGCTACCTTGTCCCGGGTATTGGGTAAATCCGCTTTTATCGCGCCGACAATGCGTCGGCAGGAGCTAGCAATGTCCGCACAACGTCATGCTCGTGTGATTATCCTCGGCTCCGGCCCTGCCGGTTATAGCGCTGCTGTCTACGCCGCCCGGGCCAATCTCAAGCCCTTGCTGATTACCGGCATGCAGGCTGGCGGCCAACTAACCACCACTACCGAAGTCGATAATTGGCCCGGTGACGTGCACGGTTTGACCGGCCCGGCCTTGATGCAGCGCATGCAAGAGCACGCCGAACGGTTCGAGACCGAAATCGTTTTCGACCATATCAACGCCGTCGATCTCGCTGGTGCACCATTCACCCTAGTTGGCGACAGCGCCACCTACAGCTGCGACGCGCTGATTATCGCGACCGGCGCGAGTGCCCGCTATCTGGGTTTGCCGAGTGAAGAGTTGTTCATGGGTAAAGGCGTTTCTGCCTGCGCCACCTGCGATGGATTCTTCTACCGCAACCGCGAGGTCGCTGTGGTTGGTGGCGGCAACACGGCGGTGGAAGAGGCATTGTACCTGGCCAATATCGCCAGCAAGGTGACGCTGGTGCATCGCCGCGAAACCTTCCGCGCCGAAAAAATCCTCCAGGACAAACTGCAGGCGCGAATCGCCGAAGGCAAGATCGAGTTACGCCTCAACGCGCAGGTGGATCAGGTGCTGGGTGATGACATGGGCGTAACAGGCGTGCGCTTGCTCAGCAACGATGGCAGCTATAGCGAGTTGAAAGTGGATGGTCTGTTTATGGCCATCGGGCACACGCCCAACACCTCATTGTTCGAGGGCCAGTTGGCACTGAAAGATGGATATCTGGTGGTCAATGGCGGACGCGATGGCAATGCAACAGCGACCAGCGTCGCGGGCGTGTTTGCCGCCGGTGATGTTGCCGATCACGTTTATCGTCAGGCGATTACCTCAGCAGGCGCCGGCTGTATGGCGGCGCTGGATGTAGAGCGTTATCTCGATAGCTTGTGAGGCAGATGCGCAAGCCCCGGCGTTGCCGGGCTTGCACTCGGCGATCAGGCGTTGCGCGTGATCGATTGCTGGCTGAACGATACGCCGGCCAAGCCTGTGGCCATCAATGCACGGATATTGCCGTGGTCGCTGCCATCTGGAGTGGCAACCACGCTGCGATAATGCTCGCCAAAGCACTTGAGCGCTTCTTCATCAGAAAACTTTTCAAGCACAGCCATGCCGAGGGTTTTGCACGAGCCTTCATTTTGCCCTGCAGCATTTTCTACCACGCCGTTGGTAAAGGCGCTGGGTTGATAGGTGTAATGCCCAGCAATGAATTGCAGTGTTTCTGCAAACATGAAGTCATCGCTTTGCAGGCGTGCACGAAAATCATTCAACGCGGTCATTGTTACTCGCTTTTACCGGTTTGCTGTTTGAAAGCGGCCTTCTGATCGGCAGACGCTTCCTTCTGATACTTCTCTTTCCACACCGCGTACGGCATGCCGTAAATCTCTTCACGTGCCTGATCCGGCGTCACATCCAGCCCAAGGTCATCACCCGCCGCCTTGTACCACTTAGACAGGCAATTACGACAGAAACCGGCCATGTTCATCAGGTCGATATTTTGTACATCCGGGCGGCTGCGCAGGTGTTGTACCAGGCTACGGAAGGCAGCAGCTTCGAGTTCGAGGCGTTCTTGCTCGGTCATATGCAGGCTCTCAAAAAACAGCGGGATGTGCTGAGGCGATGATAAAAGCCTCCTCGGCAGACAGCAATGCCTTGCATCAGCTAACCAAGGAGAAGCGAGTAAACGGTTACGCAGCCCGTATCCAAGGTTCGAGAAGCCAATGAATCCAGTCGCGCCCTGTTCCTCCTGCGGAGGAAAAATCGCAGAGAAACGTCGCGAGCGCGGGGAGTACAAGGCGGAACGCAACTCAAAAGCGCAATTTCAATCGAGCAAGCGAGATATCTTGTGATCTAACGCATTGAACCCAGTCGCGCCCTGTTCCTCCAGGCGGAGGAAAAATCGCAGTGAAACGTCGCTAGCGTAGGGAGTACAAGGCGCAGCGCGACTCATAAGCGCATTTTACATCGAGCAAGCGAGATATCTTCTGATCTAACGCTTCTAACCCAGCCGCGCCCTGTTCCTCCTGGCGGAGGAAAAATCGCAGAGAAACGTCGCGAGCGTAGGGAGTACAAGGCGCAGCGCGACTCAAAAGCGCAATTTACATCGAGTAAAGAGTGTTTTTGTTCTGCTCCAGTGCTTTTAACCCAGTCGCGCCCTGTTCCTCCTGTGGAGGAAAAATCACAGAGAAACGTCGCGAGCGCAGGGAGTACAAGGCGCAGCGCGACTCAAAAGCGCAATTTACATCGAGCAAGCGAGATATCTTGTGATCTAACGCTTCTAACCCAGCCGCGCCCTGTTCCTCCTGCGGAGGAAAAATCGCAGAGAAACGTCGCGAGCCCAAGGGTACAAAACGCAGCGCGACTCAAGAGCGCAATTTACATCGAGCAAGCGAGATATCTTGTGATCTAACGCTTTTAACCCAGTCGCGCCCTGTTCCTCCTGCGGAGGAAAAATCGCAGAGAAACGTCGCGAGCGCAGGGAGTACAAGGCGGAACGCGGCTCAAAAGCGCAATTTACATCAAGTAAATGAGCATTTTTAGTCGGGTTCCAACGCAGTAATCCCAAGCGCAGCAGTTTCTCTGTGATTTTTTTTAGCGATGGGCGGCCAGGGTTATCGACACCGATTCGGCGAAGCGCAGCGCATGCGGCTTGTCCACTTCTACCTCGGCGTAACGCACCGCCTGATTGGCCATCACCAGATCGAGAACTTCCTGAGTCAGGCGTTCGAGCAGCGTAAAGCGGTTGCCTTCCACGTGCTGGATGATCGCTTTGGTAATGGTGCGGTAGTTGAGGGCGTGGTCAATATCGTTGTCACGCACCGCCTCGACCGCCGGATACAGAATGGTCAGGTTGATCAACACGTCCTGCTTGTTGTTGATCTCCTCTTCCTTGATACCAATGAAAGTGCGCAGGCGCAGATCCTTGACGCGGATGCGGGCCATCCCGGGTTCCAGTCGCGGCATGCTTAGTTGCTCCGTCCAATCAATTGCAGAAATTCGTGACGAGTGTTGCACGATTCGCGGAAGGCGCCGAGCATCACTGAGGTATTCATCACTGAGTTCTGCTTCTCGACGCCGCGCATCATCATGCACATGTGCTTCGCTTCAATCACCACCGCTACACCGGCCGCGTTGGTAACCTGCTGAATTGCCTCGGCAATCTGGCGTGTGAGGTTTTCCTGAATCTGCAGACGCCTTGCGTACATATCGACTATGCGCGCAATTTTCGACAAGCCCAGCACCTTGCCGGTCGGAATATAAGCCACATGGGCTTTGCCGATAAAGGGCAGCAAGTGATGCTCGCAGAGTGAATACAGCTCGACATCCTTGACGATCACCATCTCGTCGTTGTCCGACGCGAAAAGTGCGCCGTTCACAACTTCCTCCAGGCTCTGCTGGTAGCCGTGACATAAATACTGCATGGCTTTGGCGGCGCGTTTTGGGGTGTCGAGCAAGCCCTCACGTTCAGGGTTTTCGCCGACGCCGAGCAAAATTTCGCGGTAGTTGCCGGTTAACAGGTCAGTCATTTCAAGAGTCCTCGCGGAGCGCCTTATTTAAGGTGGCGGCCGCCGTTTACAGTGAGGGTTGTGCCGGTTGTATAAGGGCTGTCGAGCAGATAGCGCAGGCTCTGGTAGATCACCTGCGGGCCGGGCTCGATTGCCATTACGGATTTGTTCAGGGTTTTCTTGCGATATTCCTCACTGTCCCCGGGATTGAACATGATGAGTGCGGGGGCAATGCAGTTGACCTTGATGTCCGGTGCCAGGCTTGCGGCAAATGACAGCGTCAGATTCTCCGACCCCGCCTTGCTGGCGCAGTAGGCCGGGCGATTGGCGCTGCCTTTGCGCGTGACATCGTCACTGATGTGAATAATGTCGGCAGGCGTAGATTTGCGCAGCAAGTCGGCGCAGTGCAGGTTGATCAGGTAGGGCGCGAGCATGTGCACGGTGAACATCTGGCTGAACGCCTCGGCCTCATTGCCAGGTTCTTCCTTGCGCCACATCGAGGCGTTATGGACAATCGCCCGCAGAGAGTCAGTGTGTTGCTTGAGTGTCGCAATGAACTCAAGAATCGACGATTTTGAGTTGAAGTCGGCGTGCAAAGCGATGGCGCCACGCTCGCGTAGTCGCGCGAGGCTTTCATGCTCGGAGCGGTAAGTGATGATCACAGGTTGGCCTTCATCGAGCAGACGCTCAGCGCAGTACAGGCCCACTCGCTGAGTAGCGCCGGTGATCAGGATGGGGGCACGGTTAGCAGTCATCATCTACTCGATTGTTAAAGTGGCGTGGCACGCTGCTGATGCTATGGCGCTCGGAAAGCTGTGATTAAAGTTATACCAACTGCAATAGTTGTACAAGGATTTGTGGCGGGATAGTTTTGAATAAATGCCCTGTTTTGCCTAAATTTCAGGCGTGTGCAGCGCTGCCAGGCCTTTCTGGCTCACATTCGTCACCCTAATTATTTGTACATTGTTTTTTAGTGTATAGGTTTTGCATCGTTTGCTGTCGAAGATTGCAGCTGCACTGAATAGCCGGGCTTGGTGCCTTTCGATGTTCTCATGCCAGTGAGCGTCGAACGGCTCAACCGTGTTTGGCTGGCAACAGTTGCCTGCTGGACCGTACCTTCCGGTAATTGCGAGCGATTTAAGAGGGCATGTCGCCGCGATGACATCGGCGCGGCTGCTTGGGCAAACGTAGGATTCAGCAGCTCTGTGCGAGGTATTTGCCAGGGCGGCAAATACCTCGCGACAGTAGGGCGGCGATTATTTCAGCGCAATTTTGCAGCGCTCGACGCAATGCCCGCTTGCGGGCGAGTTACTTCACGCGCCTGCAGCCAGGGCGCGAGCAGGCGCGTCGACAGCGGAATGAACAGATAGGTCATCAGCGGCGTCAGCGCGAGTGTGCTGAGCAACACGCGGGTAATCAGCGAGAAATCTGCCAGCAGGCCGCCAAACAGCAGGTTGAAGGCCAGCGAGACAGGGAAGAACGCCAGCCATATGGCCACGCTTTGCTTCCAGCGCGGGGGCTGTTTGTTGGCCGGGCCAAACCATGAGGTAATTCCTGTGGCGCGCTGTTCGGTTGGCTGGGCAAACAAGCCAGCCCCGCGCGACAACCAGGCTTGGCGTGAGGCCGAATGCTCCCATGAGGCGAGCGTTTGCTCATCAGCGAAGCGGAAGATAATTTGGAATTCGTCATCGCCTGGAGGCGGGGCGAGAACGCCGGAGCCCAAGTAGCCAGGAAAGTCAGTCGCCAGATGTTCGCCTTCATGCAGCCAGGCGATTAGGTCGTGATAGCGGCCGTTAGCAACACGGCGCGCCACCATCAGGGTGACGGGTTGTGCAGACATTGTGTATCTCCATTAAGCCTGAGTGCGCGCCAAGGGTGTAGGCGTGCATTACCGCGCTCGGGGTAATGAGCGCTGGTAAAAGACAGGCAAGGATTATTCCGTTTTTTGCAGAATTAGCCAGATCAATCTTTGCAGCGAGGCTTGCGGTTGTCGGCGTTGGCTAAATCGCAGCGTTTTGCACCATTCGGGTGCGGTAGCCAAGCCAGATGCGGGCGCATGAGACAGAACAGGCGGTAGCCGAACTCAATCAGCGGCCTCATGGCTTTCCAGCGCAGCATTGCCACCCAGTGGCCCAGCCCGGCGGCGCACCAACTCCAATAGGTCGCATCGACGCCTTTGACCCATTGGCCGTCGGCGAAGCGGGCGTGCAACAGGTCTTCCATGCTTTGCTGGCTCAGACCCAGCGCATTGGCATCGAATTGCGCGTCGTTGATATCAATGAACAGCAACTTGGCGGGATCAGCTTTTTGCTTGAGCAGGTTGATCTCTCTGGCGCACAGCGGGCAGTCGCCAGCGTAGTAAAGCGTCAGGGGCCAGGAGGGGGAATTGGCCATGATCATCTCCTTGTACATGTTTTGTACAAGGTATGCCGGTAATAGCTGAGTTACAATGCTCAGATCATCAAAAGCGAATGCCTCAGTCATGACCGATATTGTGGATGCGCCATCCCTTACATCGACTGCCCTCAAGGAAGAGGAGCTATTCCCAATCCGCGAAGTATGTCGCCTGACCGGTGTCAATCCGGTCACGCTGCGGGCTTGGGAGCGACGTTATGGTTTGATCCAGCCGGTGCGCACAGACAGCGGTCACCGCCTGTATTCGCTGGCGGATATCGAATCGGTCCGCAGTATTCTGGCGTGGATCGAGCGCGGTGTTACGGTGAGCAAGGTCGGCAAGATTCTGGCTAAAACCACCGCCGTCAAAGCCGCCAGCAGCAAAGGCTATGAGCAGATTACGGCGACTGAGTGGGAACAATGGCAAGCGCAACTGCGCCAAGCCGTGAGCCATTTCGATGAGCCCGCACTCGACCGGCTTTATGGCCAGGTATTTTCCACTTATCCACTGCCTGTCGTGTTTCAGGACGTGTTCATGCCGGTCTGGCAAGAGCTCCTGCTCAATCAGGACCAGTTCGGGCAGACCAGTGAGTGGTTGTTTCTCGATGGTTTTCTGCGTGCCAGAACCCTGCAACGCGCTCATCTGACGCAAGGTCAATACAACGCTAAAGTCCTTCTGGTGGCGCTGCCAGGTGCCTGCCGCGAGCTTGAATTGCTGGTGGCTAGCTTGTTGCTCAGCGGTGGTGACTTCGGCGTGACTGCGCTTGGTCTGGGGCAGCCGCTGAAAGAACTGACGCTGATCTGCGAGAAAACCCGGCCGCGTGGCGTGGTGGTGTTCAGCAACCAGCCGCCGGCTGATGATTTGCCAGCAACCCTCAAGCGTCTGGCGTTGGGTATCAATTGCCCATTGGCGTTTGCCGGCGATGGCGCCGACTTGGCCAGCGACAGCTTGGTTGGCAGCCCAATCGCTTGCCTGGGAAGTGAAGGGCGTTTGATGCAGCGCCGTCTGCAGCAGTTTTTGGCCGGGCATCTGGATACCTGATCAGCCTTACTCTCAAAAAATCTGCTTAGCGTGATCGGAGCAACCTGATTTCGCTGGGCTCGTTCGACCGTTCGGCGGAAATAGCTGTACAGATATTATGCAAATACTATTATTTGTACATGTTTTGGCGCTGCAGCAATCCGCATAACGCACTGCAAGTACGCTAACAGGCTGCGCAACCCGGCGACTCCGAGGCAGCACTATGAGTGGCCGGTTTTTTATTCGATGGTAAGGATTCAAGCCTTACAGATACAACAAACCCGCCAAGCAGGCGGGTTTGTTGTATCTGCGGATCGCTCAGACCTGATGGGCCTGAGGGAAGAGTTCGCGGTGTTTCTCGTAGATGTATTGCTGCAAGCGCTCCTTGCTCACATGGTCGAGCTGCTCAAGGCTGTAGGCGTGCATGCCTTTTTTGGTAGAGCGCACTCGGGTCGCGTGAATAGCGATTGGTTTATCGCCTGGCAACGGCAGCAACTTGTTCAAGGTTTTCGGAGCCGTGCGTTTGTGTCGCTGCTCTACCAGCAGGCCGTGCATGGAGATTTCATGCACCAATAATCCACTGGGTTTGCCATTGCTCAGCCTCAGCTCGACGGCTGGGGTTAATGGCAAGCGCCAGGAACGAGTTGAGTTGGTGTCATCAAAAATCTGCGGTGTGCCCAGTTCCAGGTGCTGTACATGCTGGTCGTCTTCAACCAGTTGCGGGGTGAAGGTCAGGCGCTGACCTTCGAAGTGGGCTTCAATCGTAAGCTGCGCCGTGTTCGCGTAGGCTGCAAGAAGCGTCTTAAGCGGGCCGTCACCATCCACCAAAATTTCTTTAGGGGCTTGATCTACCGGTTTGGCCGGTTTGTACAGGCGCTTGATAAACGCCATTTCGGCCTTGGTAAGAATGGCTTGCTCTTGCATGATTGAACTCGTGACTGCACGCGTGGGTAAACCTCTGACAGCAGAACAGAGTCTTAGTTCGATCTAGGACTGTGTTTTAGCCTCCTCCAATTGCGCTTGAAGTGTAGACAACTGTTTTTCAAGCTGCTTCACGCGCTCCAGAGCATGTACATGTTCTGTGACGTTCTTCTGAATTCCGATGAAGTAGGTCAGTTGATCATGCTCGTTGAATACGGGTGTGATTGACAGCTCATTCCAGAACGGAGTGCCATCTTTTCGATAATTGCGAATGATCTGACGGCAAGGTTCGCGCTTTCTCACAGCCTCACGGATCATGTCCAAGCCCGCCTGGTCACGGTCACCTGCCTGCAGGAAGCGGCAATCCTGGTAGAGGATTTCATCAGCGCTGTAACCGGTGAGCTTTTCGAACGCAGCGTTAGCGTAAATCAGAATATTGTCTTCGCCTTCTTGTTCGGCGACGACAATTCCGTCGTTCGATGCATTTATTACCAGTTGTAACAGTTTGGCGCTGATCATGTGTCTGCTCTCAAGGCTTATTGCCTAATTCTAAAATATCCGGCTGAAGAGTCCAGTTACGGCATAATAATCATCAATTACCTAATGTTTGGAGCTGTTTCTATGAAAGTCGCGATCTTCTCCGGTTCAGTCTATGGCACCGCAGAGGAAGTTGCTCGCCATGCGGCCAAGTTGCTGCAGGCCGCAGGTCTGGGAGCATGGCACAACCCGCGTGCCACTTTAAACGAGGTTCAGGCATTTAATCCGCAGGCGTTTCTGTGTGTGACCTCGACCACCGGCATGGGTGAACTGCCGGATAACCTGCAGCCACTTTATTACGCTATTCGCGACCACCTGCCAGCGTGGTCTGGTTTGCCGGGCGGGGTGATCGCACTCGGCGATTCGAGTTATGGCGACACCTTCTGTGGCGGTGGCGAGCTGGTTCGCGAACTCTATGCCGAGTTGGGCATTAATGAGGCGCTGCCAATGTTGCGGCTGGACTCCAGCGAAAGCGTAACGCCCGAGACTGATGCCGAGCCGTGGTTGGCCGAGTTCATCGCCTTGCTCAAGGCCTGATAATTGTATTGTCCAAGCAAAGCCTGCGTGATGTGACCCGCAAGGTCATTAAGCTGGCTGCTTGGGCAACTAGGCATCGGCGCAGCAGTCGCTAGACTCCAGAGTACTGATAACAATTACTCACAGTACCGAGGTGACCGCGATGACTGCTGCCCAAGCTATTCCCGACGTGAATATCAAAGATCAGGTGTCTGCCGCTGAATGGCAAACCCGAGTAGACCTCGCCGCGTGTTACCGGCTGATTGCGCTGTACGGTTGGGACGACCTGATTTTCACCCACATTTCGGCGAAGATTCCCGGTGTTGATGAGTTTTTAATCAACCCGTTCGGCCTGATGTTCCATGAAATAACCGCCTCCAGCTTGGTGAAAATCGACATCAGCGGCAAAAAGCTGATGGACAGCCCGTATGAGATCAACCCGGCGGGCTACACCATCCACAGCGCCGTGCACGAAGTGCGTCACGACGTAGGATGCGTGGTGCATATCCACACCCCGGCGGGGATTGCCGTTTCGGCGCAGAAGCAAGGGTTGTTGCCGTTGTCTCAGCAGTCGCTGTTCGTGCTGTCGAGTCTGGCGTATCACGGCTACGAAGGCGTGGCTTTGCATCATGAAGAAAAGGCACGCTTGCAGGCGGATTTGGGCGACAAGAACTTCATGATCCTGCCCAACCACGGCCTGCTCACGGCTTCGGCAACTATCGCCGACACCTTCCTGATGATGTTCACCCTGCAGCGCGCCTGCGAAGCGCAGATTATGGCGCAAAGTGGCGGTGGCGAACTTATCCACATCCCGCAGCAAATCCTCGATGGCGCCAAGGCGATGATCGCTGGCGTGATGAAAAGTGCCCAAGGTATGGGCGGCACGCTGGCCTGGCCAGCCCTGCTGCGTAAGCTCGATCAGCAAATGCCGGGCTACGCCAACTAATGGCTCTGGCAGGTATTGCGCTGAGTGATTGGCGCTCTCAGGCGCAGCACTTCAGCTTTAAGGGTCACACCATTGCCTATTGGCAGAGCAGCAACGACTTGAGTCTTCAGCCGTTGCTGCTGATCCATGGTTTCCCGACGGCAAGCTGGGACTGGCACTATCTCTGGCAGCCTCTGGCGCAGCGATTCCGTGTGATCGCCTGCGACATGCTCGGCTTCGGCGACACCGCCAAGCCGCGTGGCCATGCATACAGCCTGCTCGAACAGGCAGATTTACAGCAGGCATTGCTGGCGCATCTGCAAGTCAGCCAGCCTGTGCATATTCTCGCCCATGATTACGGCGACAGCGTGGCGCAGGAGTTGTTGGCGCGTCACGTGGCCGGTAGCTGTGCGCTGGCCAGTTGCGTATTCCTCAATGGCGGGCTGTTTCCTGAAACCCATCATCCGGTGCTGGTGCAGAAACTGTTGCTCAGCCCGCTCGGCGCGTTGTTTGGTAAGCTGTTCTCGAAGAGCGCCCTGGACAAGAGTTTCGCCAGAATATTTGGTGCCAACACCCAGCCAACAGCCGCCGAGCTGGACGACTTCTGGACGCTGATCAGCCAGAGCGATGGCCCCGGCATCATGCATCTGCTGATTCGCTACATGCCCGAGCGCAAGGCGCACCGGGATCGCTGGCTGGCAGCCATGCAAGCGCCGGGCGTGCCATTGCGTTTGATTGATGGCGCGGTTGATCCGATATCGGGCGAGCATATGCTCAATCGTTATCGCCAACTGGTTCCCGATGCCGACACGGTTTTGCTGCCGGGCATTGGCCATTACCCGCAAACAGAGGCGCCCGAGCAGGTGCTTGAGCACTTTCTGGCCTTGCATGACCGGCTGGAAGAAAACTCCCGTCGCGCGTTCGCAAATTAAAGGACGGTAGACGCATGCCCGATAAGGCAGTGGTTATCCCGCTGCCTTATCGGGCACTATTCAGCGGCGGGCGACTTTGTTGTGAGTTGCCACCGGCTGAATGAAACTCGTCGCATTGTTGAAATTGCCCCGGAGTATTGTCATGAGCGCAGCGGTTAGTTTTCAGGATCAAGTAGTCATCGTTACAGGCGCCGGCGGCGGCCTGGGTCGGGCACACGCTTTGTTGTTCGCCAAACACGGCGCCAAGGTTGTGGTTAACGACTTGGGTGGCAGCACGCATGGCGAAGGCGCCAATGCATCGGCGGCGGACAAGGTTGTCGAGGAAATCCGCGCGGCGGGCGGTACTGCGATTGCCAACCATGACTCGGTGACCGACGGTGACAAGATTGTCGCTCACGCCATTGCCGAGTTTGGGCGCATTGATGTGGTGGTCAACAATGCCGGTATCCTGCGCGACAAGACCTTTCACAAGATGGAAGATGCCGACTGGGATCTGGTCTACAAGGTCCATGTCGAGGGTGCTTATAAAGTGACCCGCGCCGCCTGGCCGTATATGCGTGAGCAGGGCTATGGCCGGGTAATCTTCACTGCATCCACCTCAGGTATTTACGGCAACTTCGGCCAGTCCAACTACGGCATGGCCAAGCTGGGTCTTTATGGCTTGACCCGCACGCTCGCCATTGAAGGGCGCAAGAACAACATCATGGTCAACGCGATCGCGCCAACGGGTGGGACGCGCATGACCGAAGGCTTGATTCCGCCGCAGGTGTTCGAACAGCTCAAGCCGGAGCTGGTCAGCCCGCTGGTGGTGTATCTGGCCAGCAATGCCTGCACCGATACATCAGGTTTGTTCGAAGTGGGTGGCGGCTGGATCGGCAAAGTTCGTTGGGAGCGCAGCCTGGGCGCAGGCTTTGATCCGCGTGAAGGGTTCAGCCCTGAAGATGTCGCCGATCACTGGCAGCAGATTTGCGACTTTGAAGGCGCCGCGCATCCGGCTGACAATATCGAAGCACTGAAAGAGATGATGGCCAACTTGCAGAAGTATGCCATCTGACAGCGCGCGAAAGGTTTGACTGAAACGGGCCGCATGGCCCGTTTTTAGTTGCTCTTGCCGATTCCGTATTTGCGCAGGCGAATGGCGATTGCGCTGTGCGATGCGCTCAGCCGTGCGGCCAGCTGGCGGCTTGATGGGTGGCTGGGGTAGAGCTTTTCGAGCAAGGCTTTTTCGAAGCTGGCCACCGCCGCATCGAGGCTGCCGATCTCGCTGTCACTGTGCTGCTGGGCAATGGCTGTTCCGGCGATATCCAAGTCGTCTATCTGCACCAGATTGCTTTCGCAAATCGCCGCCGCACGGAAAATCACGTTCTGCAGTTGGCGCACATTTCCCGGCCAACGATTGCTCAACAGCGCCGGATAGGTTTCAGTCGCCAGACGGCAGACCGGACGCTGGATCTGCGCGCAAGCCTGGCGCATGAAATGGCGGGCCAGCAGCAGAATATCCTGATCGCGTTCGCGCAGCGGCGGCACTTCCAGATTGAGCACATTAAGCCGGTAGTAAAGGTCTTCACGGAAGCCGCCCTCACTGACCATCTGTTCCAGATCGCGGTGTGTGGCGCTGAGAATGCGCACATCAACCTTGACCTCACGCTCACCGCCAACCCGGCGAAAGGTGCCGTCGCTGAGGAAGCGCAACAACTTGGCCTGCAAATAAGGCGACATCTCGCCGATTTCATCGAGAAAAACCGTGCCGTGATTCGCCAGCTCAAGCAGGCCCGGCTTGCCGCCGCGCTGGGCGCCGGTAAACGCGCCTGGCGCGTAACCAAACAGCTCGCTTTCGGCAAGATTCTCCGGCAGGGCAGCGCAGTTGAGCGCCAGAAACGGCTCGTCGCGACGGGCACTGCTGGCATGACATGCACGGGCGACCAGCTCTTTACCGGTTCCGGTTTCGCCATGAATCAGCAGCGGCGCATCCAGTGTGGCAATGCGCTGAGCACGGGTTTTAAGTGTGCGAATCGGTACCGAGTCGCCGAGCAGCGAGTCAAAGCCCTCGGCATGGTCGTGGTGCAGCGCCGACAAGCGCGCGCCGATCCGGCTGGGCTCGTACAGCGTCAACAGCGCGCCAGCGACCTGTAACTGGTTGGGCTCGGCGGTCTCGCTGATCGGCATCGCATCGAGCAACAGTGCGTGGCTATTGAGTGTTACTTCGCGCAAAGGCAGGCGAAAATTCTGCTCCAGCAGCGCATCCAGTATTCCGGGGTCGGTAAATAGCTCAGCGAGTAACTGGCCTTCGGGCTCTTGTTCGCACAAGGCAATCAGCGCCGGGTTCGCCAACAGAATCCGGCCTTCGCCATCGACTGCCATAACCGGGTCTGTCATCGCCGCAAGCAACGCATCGAGCTGCAGACGGCGACGTTGCCCCGGCAAAATATCGACAATGGTGACGGCTTGAACGCCCTGTACATTGAACAGCGCATCACGCAACTCATCCAGCACAGCGGCGCTCAGCGTGGGCGCGTCGATATAGACGTTGGGCGGCACCATCTCGACCGCATCCAGATTCAGGTTGCGCCCACCCAGCAGTGCCAGCACTTCCTGAGTGATGCCAACGCGGTCAATGAAAGTTACGTGGATGCGCATACGGTCAACTGGCAGTAAGAATCAGGGCGTCAGTATGCCTTGTCCGTGGCGCTTAGTTAACCGCAGGTAATGCGGTCGATTACGTCAGCCTCGTCGGTGTCGATGTTCAGGCGGGTAGGGTTGTAGTCGAGGGTCATCGGGTCGCTTGGGCCGAGTACGCGAGAGGTTTTGGCGCCGCTGGCTGTGCGCATTTTCTTGACCAGTTCCGGGGTGACGCTTTTGCCGAGCATATTTTGCACCGCAGAGGCATCGCAGCGCCCGCCGAGGCTCGATGCCGGGGCGGCTTCATCCGTGCTGTCGACTGAGCTGCAAGCAGTAAGTACGGTCAGGCAAGCGAGGCCCACGAGATGTTTGAATTGCATGATGTTCTCCTCTTAATCGAATTCCTTGGTGAACAGACTGTTCAATTTTATCCGGCAAGGCAAGCGTAATGGGCCTGTGTATTGCCTTAAGACACTATCGGACTGCACTCTGCAGTCTGCGTTCCTTGTGCATTTAACCCGTATTCAATGATTTTGACGGTAGGTCAGCAGGACAATTGCGCTTATCACGATCAGCGCGCCGACCATCTGGATCGGGCTCAATACCTGACCCAATATCACCCAGCCGAGTATCAGCGTAGCTACAGGCTCGACGTTCATGACCGAGACATTCTTCGGCATGTCCAGGCGCGGCATGCTGATGAATAGAATTGAGAAGCCGCTGCTGTAAAGCACGCCGACAATTGCCAGCGCTATCCAGCCGGTGGCGGCGCTGGGCAACGCCAGGCCGTTCTCGATCAAGCCGCTGAAGCCGGCAATCAGGCTGCTGCTGAAAACGACGGCCATGGTCAGCATGCTGCGTACCGAACCGCGCACGCTTGAAAGTTTATGTTCGGTTAGCCACAGGGCGCAGGCGAAGGCACACGCCGCGCATAAGGCCAGGGCTATTCCCAATAGCCAGACCGTGCGTGGCAGTTCTGCTTCGCCGACGCTGCCCTGAAGGCGCGCTGGCACATCCAAGGCCAGTAGTAAGCCGAGCAAAATGACGCCCATCAGCACGGCGGTGCGCCGGGTAGGTGCCGGGCCACCCAATGCCCAGGTCAAAAGGGCCAGCACCATCGGAAAGGTGTTACCCACCAGTAATGCCAGTGCGACCGGAATGCGCGCCACTGCGCTGTACAAACATAAACTCTGGATGGCGATGCACAGGCCGAGCAGAGCTTGCCAGCGCCAGGCACCTTGGGGCATGGCGATGGGTTGGCGTTGATACAGCACCAGGCTGCCCAGAATCAGCAGGGTTACGCCGCTGCGGCAGAGCACCGCGAGCATGACGCCGGTGTCGTGATCAAACGCGACCCGGGCCGCCACATGGTTGGCGCCGAATGTACAGGCCAGCAGCGCCAGCATGGTGACGGCAATGTGCCGCGGAAATTGACTGGGTTGTGTGCTTTGGGTCGAGGGTGTCATAAACGACTACATTAATGGTTTGCAGCAGTGAAGGCCGGGCAGGTTAGCCTATTTAGAGCGCCGCGTGGGTCGCACTTTGGTCTATTCAATAAACGGCGGCGCGGTAAATGTGTGGTGTGCGTGCACCGGTTTATTTCCCTACAATCGTATTTTCCCCCGCAGATAAGGTGTTGCTGTGCAGCCGGTAATTTCGATTCAGCAACTGAGCAAGACATACGCGTCCGGCCATCCGGCGCTGAAAACCATCAATCTGGATATCCACAAGGGCGAGATATTTGCGCTGCTGGGCCCCAATGGCGCGGGTAAAACCACGCTGATCAGCATTATCTGCGGCATCGTTAATCCGGGTGGCGGCAAGGTGCTGGTTGACGGGCACGACATCATCAGTGATTACCGTGCGGCTCGCTCCAAGATAGGCCTGGTGCCACAAGAGTTGTTTAACGAGGGCTTCGAAAGCGTGCTGGCCACGGTCAAGTTCACGCGCGGCTTGTTCGGCAAGGCACCGGACCCGGCTTACCTCGAACAGCTGCTGCGCGATCTTTCTCTGTGGGACAAGCGCGATGCGCGGATTTTCGAGTTGTCCGGCGGCATGAAGCGCCGCGTGATGATTGCCAAGGCGCTGTCGCACCAACCGCAAATTCTGTTCCTCGATGAGCCGACCGCTGGTGTTGATGTGGAGCTGCGCCGCGATATGTGGAACATGGTGCGCGGGCTGCGTGAGCGCGGCGTGACGATCATTCTGACCACTCATTACATTGAGGAAGCCGAGGAAATGGCTGACCGGATCGGGGTGATCAGCCGCGGTGAAATCATTCTGGTCGAAGACAAACAAGCGCTGATGCATAAGCTGGGCAAGAAGCAGCTCACCCTGCAATTGCAGCAACCGCTGGCGAGCATTCCTGAGCAACTCAATCACTACACCCTTGAGCTTGTCGATGATGGACATGCGCTGGTTTACACCTTCGATACCCAGCGTGAGCACACCGGTATTGCCGAATTGCTGAAAGATCTGGCGCAACGCGGTATCGATTTTAAAGACCTGCAGTCCAGCCAGAGTTCGCTGGAAGAGATCTTTGTCAGCCTGGTGCATGGCCGATGAACAGCGCAGTCGCCACTTGCCAGTCAGACATTCGATTTTTGGGGAACCGTTCATGAACCTTTATGCAATTCGCTCGATTTACTTGTTCGAGCTGGCGCGCACCTGGCGCACCTTGCTGCAAAGCATTGCCACGCCGGTAATTTCGACGTCACTGTATTTTGTGGTGTTCGGTTCGGCAATTGGCGCAAGCATGACGCAGGTGCACGGTGTCAGTTATGGCGCATTCATCGTGCCGGGCCTGATGATGCTGGCCTTGCTCACCGAGAGTATTTCCAATGCCTCTTTCGGCATCTACATGCCCAAGTATTCGGGGACTATTTATGAGGTGCTGTCGGCGCCTGTCTCTTACCTGGAAATCTTGATCGGTTATGTCGGCGCGGCCGCGACCAAGTCGATCATCCTTGGCTTGATCATCCTCTTCACGGCGCAGTTCTTTGTCGATTTCGAGATACTCCACCCGTTCTGGATGGGGGCATTTCTGGTGCTCACCGCCGTTACCTTCAGCCTGTTCGGTTTCATCATCGGCGTGTGGGCGGATGGTTGGGAGAAGCTGCAAATCGTGCCAGCCCTGATCGTCACCCCTCTGACCTTTTTAGGCGGCAGTTTTTACTCGATCAGTATGTTGCCGGAGTTCTGGCAAACCGTGACCCTGTTCAATCCGGTGGTGTATCTGATCAGTGCGTTTCGCTGGAGCTTCTACGGCGTTTCAGACGTCAATGTGCTGGTTAGCGTGGGCATGATTCTCGGCTTTCTGGTGTTGTGCATCGCCACTGTCGGCTGGATATTCAAGACCGGTTATCGCCTGAAAAGCTAAGCGCTTTTTGTGATCTGCCAGCGTCGGTTTTATGGAGCCGACGCGAGAGGCAAATGGCTCGCCGATAAGGGAGATTGGCTACTGGCCACTACACGCGCTCTAGAAATGTAAAATTACGTGATGTTTATCACGTTTTCGATGTAGCCTACGTGCTGGAAGTTGGGCGTAGGAGATTGCTTAAATGGATGTAAGAGACAAACAGCTTGCTCAGCTCATGAGCCTGTATTCGCGCACCCTGACTCATCTGACCGCAGCCCTCGCCGACATGTCGTTCGAGCTGATGCGCAGCAGCGATGAAGTCGCCAAGCAGGCCGGTCAACGCATGATCAATCATGTCACCCAGATTGGGGCTGGCCTTGATCAGCAATGGCCATTGATTGCCGCCATCACCGGTGAGTCGGTCGAGGATGAGCCTGAACCACCCGTGACCGAAGTCCAACTGCTGGGCGTTGACGAAATCCAAACCTGAGCAAGCGATTCAGTGGGTAAACGCTATAGATATTAAAAAGCCCGACATGCATTTAGCAGTCGGGCTTTTGTGTTTGAAATAGAGGCAAACCTATTTCAGGGCTAAGCCGCCCAGCGCTTATTCGACGCTTTGCTCGTCGAGTTTCTTGCTGCGCCAGCCCTTGCCGCCTGGCAGTAGCAGGTTGAGCAGGATGGCGACAATCCCGCACAGCGAGATGCCTTTCAGGCTGACATCACCCGCGCCAATCACCATGCCGCCAATGCCGAACACCAGCGTTACGGCGACGATTACCAGGTTGCGTGCCTCGGACAGGTCAACCTGATGGCGAATCAGCGTGTTCAGGCCGACTACCGCAATCGAGCCGAACAGCAGGCACAGAATCCCGCCCATCACCGGCACCGGAATGCTCTGCAGCAGCACGCCGAACTTGCCAACAAAGGCCAGTACGATCGCAATCATAGCGGCCCACACCATGACCTTTGGATTGAAGTTCTTGGTCAGCATCACCGCGCCAGTCACCTCGGAGTAGGTGGTGTTGGGCGGGCCGCCGAGCATGCCAGCGGCCGAAGTGGCCAAGCCATCGCCCAGCAAGGTGCGATGCAGGCCGGGTTTTTTCAGGTAGTTTTTCCCCGTTACGGTGCTGATCGCCAGCACATCGCCAATGTGTTCGATGGCCGGGGCAATGGCGACCGGCAGCATGAACAATATTGCGCTCCAGTTCAGTTCAGGGGCGACGAATTTCGGAATGGCGAACCACGGCGCGGCGACAACGTTGCTGAAGTCGATTACGCCAAGAAACCAGGAAAGACTGAAACCCACGGCAACGCCCATCAGAATCGGCACCAGACGCAGAATGCCCGAGCCGATAACGGCGACAATCAGGGTGGTGACCAGTGCCGACATCGAGATAATCAACGCCGTATCGTTCGGGATAAGCTGGGCGCTGCCATCACCGGCTTTGCCCATCGCCATGTTGGCCGCAACCGGCGCCAGGCCAAGGCCGATAGACATGATTACCGGGCCGATGACCACGGGTGGCAGCAGGCGGTCGATGAAGCCGGTGCCGTTGAATTTAACCAGCGCGGACAGCAGCATGTAGACCATGCCGGCGGCGACCAAACCCCCGAGCGTGGCGGGTAGCCCGAAGTCAGCCTTGGAGGCCAGAATCGGTGCAATAAAGGCAAAGGACGAGGCCAGAAATACCGGCACCTGGTTCTTGGTAACAATATGGAAAATCAGCGTACCAATGCCGGCAGTGAACAGTGCAACGTTGGGGTCCATGCCGGTAATCAGCGGCATCAGCACCAGTGCGCCAAATGCTACGAAGAGCATTTGCGAACCGGCAAGCGCCTGACGCCACGTCGAGTCGCGAGTGTGATCGTCGAGCATGCTCAAGCGTCCTTCTGCTTGGTGCCGAAGATCTTGTCGCCCGCATCGCCGAGGCCCGGAATGATGTAGCCATGCTCGTTGAGTTTTTCATCGACGGAGGCGGTGTAGATCGTCACGTCCGGATGCGCATCCTGCACCGCCTTGATGCCTTCTGGTGCGGCAACCAGCACCATGGCGCGAATATTGGTGCTGCCAGCTTTCTTGAGCAGGTCGATGGTCGCCACCATGGAGCCGCCAGTAGCCAGCATCGGGTCGATGATCATGGCCATGCGCTCGTCGATTTCCGGTACCAGTTTTTCCAGATAGGTGTGCGCCTGCAGCGTTTCTTCATTACGCGCCACACCCACAGCACTCACCTTGGCGCCTGGAATCAGGCTAAGTACACCTTCGAGCATGCCAATGCCTGCACGCAAAATAGGGACTACAGTGATCTTCTTGCCGGAGATTTTTTCGACCTGAACCGGGCCACACCATCCCGGAATTTCGTAGTTTTCAAGCGGCAGGTCTTTGGTTGCTTCATAAGTCAGCAGGGCGCCGACTTCCTGTGCCAGTTCGCGAAAATTTTTGGTGCTGATATCGGCGCGGCGCATGAGGCCGAGTTTATGACGAATAAGCGGGTGACGAATTTCATGGACTGGCATGGCGGGTTCTCCGGCAAAACGGGCAAAAAGTGCGTTAGATTAAAGCATCGGCGAGCGTGTCGGGGGTTGTATGACGAGGAACAAACTTTCTAATAATAGAAGTGTGTGCGGGTCATGCAGTTGATTCGCGGCAATTGTCGCTTAGATTGCTGACATTTTCCGCAAATAGATCTTCGTTCGTCTATGAGGGCTTGCTCCTTGGCAGGCACATGCGTACCTTTGCCGGCTTTTATTTTGACCAACAATGCGTCAACCACGAGGAAATACCATGCCCGCTGATCTCGCGCACATCCGTCAAGTTATGGCTGAAGCCGACTGTATCTACACCGAGGCAGAGGTTGAGGCGTCCATCTGCCAGGTTGCAGATGCCATTAACAGCCAATTGGCTGACAGCAACCCAGTGGTTTTTTGCGTCATGAACGGCGGCCTGATTTTCTCTGGCAAGTTGGTGCCCAAGCTCAATTTCCCGTTGGAGCTTTCCTACCTGCACGCCACGCGTTATCGCAACCAAACCAGCGGCGGCGAACTGTTCTGGAAAGCCAAGCCGGAAATTTCGTTTATTGACCGCGATGTGTTGATCATTGATGACATTCTCGATGAAGGCCACACCCTGGGCGCGATCATCGACTTCTGTCACCACGCCGGTGCGCGCGCTGTGCACACTGCCGTGCTGATCGATAAAGACCACGACCGCAAGGCGCGTCCGGAACTCAAAGCCGACTTCGTGGGCTTGCCGTGCGTTGACCGTTACATCTTCGGTTACGGCATGGATTACAAAGGCTACTGGCGTAACGCACCGGGCATCTATGCCATTAAAGGCATGTAAACAGATGAGCACTCCGGCATTCATCGATCAGGCTCTGTTTGCTCAGCTTGCGGCCAACGCGGCACAAAGCCCGCGACAGCGCCAGCATCACAACTTCCACGAGATGAGCGACCCTTGTCATCGGTTGGCGGTTGGTTTGCAGCCCGATACATACATTGCGCCGCACCGGCATCTGAGTGCAGATAAAGCGGAAACCTTGCTGGTGCTCAAAGGCCGGCTGGGTTTGTTGCTGTTCAACACAGATGGCAGCCTGCAAGGTACGCGAGTTCTGGCGGCAAATGCCGATTGCGTCGGAGTTGATATTCCGCCCGGCGTGTTTCATGCGCTGATCGTGCTTGAGGCCGACAGCATTCTGTTTGAGTGCAAGGCCGGGCCTTACCGTGCGCTTGTCGAGGGCGAGATTGCTGCATGGGCGCCGGTTGAGGGAACGCCCGAAGTTGCCGCGTACCGAGACTGGATGCGCGCGCAATTCGCCTGAATCGGCGTTGAGCGCAGGACGCTGGCAGGGGTACACTGCCGGCCTCGTTTATAGCGGTGTAGCTGGAGTGAGTGATGCGTAAAGACAAGAAACAGGTGATTGGCGAAGAGATCAGCGACGACGCGATCAAGCTGTTCCTCGACGTGGAACCGGCAGATGAAACACCGGCGTCCCTGCATAAACTGATCAAGGCGTATCGCGGCCTGCGGATCGATGATTTCGAGCGTTTTGTCGGCTTCTTCGTCGAGCGCGGTTATGCGCTTGATGCCAAGGATGCGCAAGGCAATGACTTCATCGCGCTGATCGCGGATCAACGCAACGCTGAGCCCTACATCGAAGCGATCAAGGCTGCACGCGGCTGATACCCAGCGGCTTACAGCCCACAAAAAACCGCCTTTACCGGCGGTTTTTTATTGCACGTTTGGCGCTGGCGGCTGCTACAGATCGCCAGATTTTTTCCAGCCCAGATACCGATTGACCAGCTCCGGGCCCAGCTCGCTCGGGCGCGCGTCAAGCACGGTAACGCCGTGCGCCGTCAGGCGTTCATGCAGGCGATTGCGCGCATTCAGATAATCGACGGTGCCGCAGTAGGCCAGAGCCGAATCGTAAGTGCCAACCGGCACTTGGCGCACCTCATCGAGTATTTCTTCGCGCAAGCTGGCAACCAACACGCGGTGCTGCCGGCTGAGTTGTTTGACCGCGCCAAGCAGCTCGGCTTCATCTTCCTCGCGCAGATTACTTACCAGAACCACGAGTGCGCGCCGACGCTGACGCTTGAGCAGGGTTTGTACCGCTGCCGAATAATCAGCGGGGCGCTGGCTGCTTTGCAGGTCATACACGCTGTTGAGGATAACGTTGAGTTGAGCGGCGCCCTTGACCGGAGCCAGATAGCGCGGCGTTTCACTGGCAAACGCCGAAATGCCTACGGCATCGCCCTGGCGCAGGGCAATGTAGCTCAGGAGCAGGCTGGCATTAAGAGCATGATCAAAGTGGGCGAGATCTCCGTCCTGGCTGCGCATGCGTCGCCCGCAATCGAGCATGAACACCAATTGCTGGTCGCGCTCGTCCATATACTCGCGGGCAATTGGCGTGCGTTTCCGGGCTGTGGCTTTCCAGTCGATCTGGCGCACGCTGTCGCCTTCGCGAAACTCGCGCAATTGATGAAATTCCATGCCCAGGCCGCGTCTTGGCTTCTGGCGCACGCCAAGTTGGCTTAGCCAGTCGTCCACGGCCATGAGTTGCGCACTGTAGAGGCGGGCGAAGTCCGGATAAACCCGAGTCTGCGCAGGCAGCGCGACAAGACGACGGGCACGCCAGAGTTTCAGCGGGCTGGCCATGCCGATCTCGCAACGCTCGAAGGCGAAGAGGCCGCGTTGCCGTGGGCGTACCCGGTAAGTCAGCTGGGCCTGTTTACCCGCGGGCAATTCAAGGCTTTGCGGCAAGTCTTCGACGGTCATGGCCTCTGGCACATGGTCGATAATGTCGAATGTCAGCGTGCGCGCTTGGTTGTTACTGATATGGAGTTGCACCTGATTCCAGCGGCCAAGTGCCAGATTGCCGGGCAGGCTGCGGCTTATCTCGGGCGTGGCGATGCGTTGCAAGCGCAGTGCATCGACTGCCGCCGCGACCAGCAACGCCAGCAGCAGGCCCCAGCCGAGGGATTGCCAAAGCGCGGGCAGATTGATGCCCAGCGCTTGAATGCTGCCGACGATAACGCCCAGCACCAGCATCGCTGTGAGCATCCAGAGCAGTGTGCGCGAAGGCTTCATGCGTGATCTCTCACAAGCGCGGTGCCGGAACCTGATCAATCAATTGCTGCAGCACTTGATCAACCGACAGGCCTTCGATATCCAGCTCCGGTGATAAGCGCACGCGATGGCGCAAGACCGCCAGCGCACAGCCTTTTATGTCTTCCGGAAGCACGAACTCGCCGCTGCGCATCAAGGCGCGGGCGCGGGAGCAGCGCACCAGTGCAATCGATGCACGCGGGCCGGCACCGATGCTTAGGCCCGGCCAACTGCGCGTTGCACGCGCCAGGCGTACGGCGTACTCAAGCACTTGCTCGTCGATAGGCAGGTCGCTGGCGATTTTCTGCAGCGCCATGACATCTTTGGCCTGCAACAAACTGCGCAGCTGGGTGACTTCGAGCATGTCGGCTTTGCTGGAACGGCTGACCTGACGAACCATGTTCAGCTCTTCGCTTTGCTCCGGATAGTCCATGCGTAACTTGAGCATGAAGCGATCCAGCTCAGCTTCCGGCAGCGGGTAGGTGCCTTCCTGCTCAATCGGGTTTTGTGTCGCCAGCACCATGAAGGGCTGCGGTACGCCAAGTGCACGGCCTTCGAGGGTGACTTGGCGCTCCTGCATCACCTCCAGCAGCGCGGCCTGGGTTTTGGCCGGTGCCCGGTTGATTTCGTCCGCCAACAGTAAGTTGGTGAATACCGGCCCTTTGCGTAGTTTGAACTGTTCGGTTTGCAGGTCATAAACCGCGTGGCCGGTGACATCACTCGGCATCAGATCCGGGGTGAACTGGATACGTGCAAAGTCGCCACCGAAGCAGCGGGCGAGCGCCCGTACCAGCAGGGTTTTACCAAGGCCGGGCACGCCTTCAATGAGAATGTGGCCACCGGCAATCAGCGCGGTGAGCACATCATCGATCACCATGTTCTGGCCGATCAGCGCTTTTTTCAGCTCGGCGCGCAGCGCTTGCAGTAACTGGCTGGCGCGTTGGCGTTGCTGCGCTGCATTGTTCGCAGCAGCCGTTTGCGCGGGCTCGCCCGTGCTCACAGCTGGCGATTCGGGTGTTGGCTGATCCGGCGTTTGTTCGCTCATAGGGCATTCCTGAGAGTTTGCAGGTGGGCAACCTGACGGGTGAATTCACTGGCCGAGAGGCGTTCGTTTGGCAAAGGCCGCATGGCGCGACTAATCGCACTGGCGGGCATCCGGCTGAGGCGTCCGATAATGTGCCATTGCTGGGCCACATCGAGTTTGTCGAAGCCCGGATGACGACGGCGGGCGCGGCGCTGAATGTCGATCTGCAAGCCGCGCATCAATGCTTTCTGGCCATTGTGGCGGACAATAAATTCGGCGCTTGCGCGCAGGTGTTCAAGCAGTTGCCGGCGGCTATGGCTGGCCGGTTGCCGGATCGGGCCCTGACGCATGCCGAGATGCCAGACTGCAGCAATGATCAGCAGCAACAGTGCGCCAATCGCCAGCCGGTAATGGCGCCAAAGTAGCGTTGCCAGGCTGTCGTGTTCGGCGCGATAGAGCATGGTTACGCGGCTGTCCTGAGTTAAATACCAAAGCAGCCAGGCGTTGTCGTATCGGTCGATCTTATCGTTCTGCCAGATCCAGGCATCGGTCATCACCGTCACCAGACCTTCGCCATAATACAGTTGCAGCAAATGCGTGCTGTCGGCGCTATTGGCCCAGGCGTAGGCTTGATTCTTGGGGTCGGCGAGGTGGAACTCGGTATCGAAGCCGATGTAGGCCGGCGCTGTTTCGTTCTGCAGGTAGAGCTGGGTCAGCGTTGGATAATGATTCTTCTCAGTGTCGGCGGGGTGTTGCGCCGCAGCCGGTGAGTCCGCCTGTTCAGGTTCTGTTTCTGGCAGGTCAGCGCTCTCGTATTGCTCGATGCTCAGTGTGTCGAGAAGCAGGTCGCCACTTTTGCCTTGTTCCTTGTCCCACAGGCGCTCGGCCACCACGACCAAGTGCCCGCCTTGTGCGGTCCATGCCAGCAGCCGATCGGTTTGCTGGGGCGTCATGTTGTACCGGGAGCCTAAAAGCAGCAGGGTTTGTCCACGGCTGGGTAAGGTTTTCAGGCGGGCCAAACTGTCGGCACGCTCAACAGCGATGCCTTGTTTGCGCAGGAAATGTTCGGCTGCCAAATACCGGTTACTTCTGGCCTCCGGCGAGGGGCCATGCTTGATCACTTCTTCATACGGCTCGGCGCGCCCGAGCAAGTAACTGCCGAGCAAGCCGAGCGCAATCAGCAGAGCACCAATCAGCAGCAGTCCATTGCGTCTGCTCATGTGTGGCCCTCGCGCTCGAAGACCTGATCCCAGCCTGTGCATAGTTGCTGCTTGAGGCTGGCAGGCGGCAGGCGATGGCCATAGGCAAGGTTCTGCCAATGCTGAGTCAGCAGCTGGCTGAATTGATTAAGCGCAGGTTGTTCAAGGGTCTCGATACAGGCCAGTACTTCGCTTTCGGTGTGCGATGTTTTCAGCGCCAGCGCGTGATCATGCAGCAAGCGGCTGAGCATTGCCCGATAGAGCAGGCTGAGTGCCGCGCGCGGGTCTGTGTCCCAGAGACGCTGGGCTTCGGCGCTGATGTTGTCGGGCAAGCTTTGCGGGGTAACGGCAAGACCAAAAAGCTGCTCTTCAGGCTGGCGGCGTTGTTGCGGACGGGTGATTTTCAAGCGTTCGGAGAAGGTGCGTAGCCAATCCCGGTAACGCCATATCAGGGTGACGATCAGGCCCGCCAGCGCGGCCCACAGCAGAATCTCGAAAATCTGGTTGAGTACGCGCAGTGAGTCCCAGAACTTGGCCAGATTTTTATAACCTTTGATCAGTGTTTCCAGCCAGTCGGCGTTCTTGGCTTTATCCGACTCGTCGTTCGAGCTCAAGCGCCAGCCGGTAACCGTCTGGCGGTTCTCGAATGGCGGCTGATCCAACAGGTTATGAATGCTTTCCTGCGCTTGCTTGCTGTTGAGTGGCTGCTTGCCAAGCCGTTCAGCATCAGGCCCCAACGGATCAACTTGGGGGTGAGCGATGACGGTTTCACTTGTGGCAGCCACACCATTGGGTGCCACTGCTGTCTCGCCAGTGACCGAAGCAGCCATCGCCTGAGTGGGCAACTGGCTTAGCAGCAGCGCACAGCCGAGCAGCAATGCGGTTGCCGCGCCGCTGACACGCTGGCGAATCTGGCGGAATACCAACTCGAGATCCCACGCCTCGATCACCGTGCGACGGTTGAGGTACAGGCTGAATCCGCAGGCCACATAAATCGGTTCCCAGATGATCAATACCAGCACATAAATCAGGTTCGACAGGTGTTCAAGCCAGAGCCAGTCATGGCTAGTGGCTTCGAGCAAGTTCTGCCAGCTCCAGTCGGTTTCTATCTGGCCTGGCAACATGAGATAGAACAGGCTGATGCCGCCCAGATACAGCGCGGTTTCAATGTGCACGCCGACCAGCGTCAGCCAGGTAGCGGGGCGGGCATCACGTAGGCCCAGCACCGCAATTCGGTCGTTGCGGGCGCGCCCGGCAAGCCCTTCGAGTTGTTGCACTGGCATGTAGAAACTTCGGCGCATGCTCAGCCTGCGCCATGTCAGGCTGGCCAGCAGTTGCGGCCTGATCAGGCGCGGATACTCGCGCAGGGCCGCCTTCAATGTCAGTGTCTCGCCAAATACGCTGCGTGAAATGATATGCAGTGGCAGGCGCTCATAGACCGGTTTAAGCCACCAGAAAATCAATACCGCCCAACCCGGCGAATCCCAGAACAGCAGGCAGAGTACGGCAAAAACCGGCACGGTGATAATCGCCCAGCTGAGCATCAGCAGTGCGCCATGCTGGCGGGCCATCAAGGTGCCGAGGTCGAGCGCTTCCCATGCATTGCGCGGGCGGATGCTGACGCTGACATCACTCAGGCGCATGCGAACCTCGCCCGGCAAAGAGCAGATAAGCCAGAACCAGCAGCCACAATAGCGCGCCCACGGCATACTTGATGTGCGGGCTGGCGAACGTCATGGACGACCAATAGGCCTCGATAAAAGCCGCCAGCAACAGGAATACGATTACGCCGCCAATCAGCCGCACGCTGTCTTTGCCGGCAATTTTCAGCGCTTCCGCGCGAGGCAAGCGGCCAGGTGCCAGAAGCGCCCAGCCAAGCTTTAAACCGGCGGCGCCTGCAAGCGCGATGGCCGTTAGTTCGAATGCGCCATGGCCGACGACGAAAGACAAGAACGTCTCGCTGTAGCCAATTTGCAGCAAATGCCCGGCAACAGCGCCAATCATCAAACCGTTGAACAGCAGGTAAAACAGGCTGCCAAGCCCCAACAGCAGGCCGCTGGCGAAAGTCTGGAAGGCGATGCCGATATTATTCATGATGTAAAAGCCGAACATCATCCAGTCATCGCCCGAATCACGCTCGGCGAAACGGCCAAGGCGATGCGCTTCGGGGTCGTACATTTTCTCCATGCTGGCGACTTGGTCAGGCTCCATCAGGCTGTAAACCAACTCGGGCACGTTATAAACCAGCAGTGCCATCAGCAGCAGGCTGCCGAAGAAGATTGCACTGGCTGCGGCGACAAAACGCCACTGTGCGCGGACCAGCCGCGGGAAGCCGCTGAGCAGGAATCCGATCAGTTGTGCGCCAATCGGGCTGCGATGGCGATAGAACTGTTGATGACCGCGCATCACCAGTTGTTGCAGGTGAGCGACCAGATAATTGCTGTAGCCGCGGGCTTCGGCCAGTGAGAGATGCTGGCAAAGCCGTCGGTAGTTGGCGGCAAACTGCTGGCTGGCCTTATGGTCGGCTTTGCCGCGTTCGAGTCGGCCGAGTTCCTTGCTGAATGCTTGCCAGTCTTGCTGGTGCTGGTTTTCGAACTGGCTCTGTTTCATGTCGGCCCCATTAAGCCACGGGCAATGCCATGGATCTGCTTCTCGGCGTCCTCTGAACTGACCTTGAGGGGCTCGCTGAGAATCGCGGCAAGCTCCAGTCGCCGTTCTGCAGTGAGTTGCGCTGAGCGTTCGGCATAGCCAAGCAGCGCGCGTTGTTCGGCCAGGTTCAAGGCGAAGGGCGGGATGAGTATTTCTGCCTCGGGAATTTCGGGGGCAGCAAGTGGGATTTCGGCATACACCACCAGTGTTCCGGCGGCGATATCGCCGAGACGCTTGAAGGCCGGGTGAGTCAGGCAACTGATAATGCCCAGCGTGTAGGCGAATGGCAGCATGTCGACAAAGCGCAGCAGATTGCGCGTGAGCGAGGCGGCCCAGCCAACAGGCGTCCCGTCATCGTGAACGACCCGTAGCTTCATCAGTTGCTTGCCCGGCGAGCGGCCCTGATTCAATACCTCGAACAACACCATGTACCACCAGGTCACCAGAAAAAGCAGTATTGTCGCAAGGCCGGTGCCGAAGTCGCCCAGCAAACTAAGCAGCGAATACAGCGCGGTCAGCAGTACGCCACGCACCACTAAATCGATGATGAATGCCAGGGCGCGTGGAATCAGCCCGGCCGGTCGCAGGATCAGGTCGATGCCTTCCGGAGTTTCCACGTGGTAGCGGGTATCTAGAGCGGGGGCAGGCGCGCGCGGGGCGGTATTAACGGGCATGGGTTGCTTGTGCGAGGTAAACCACGATGCTAGCCAGCTGCCGACGTGTGCGCAACAGGGTTGTGTCAGCGTATTTGCAGGGTTGATGTTGCCGTGACTGGCCTGTTGGCAGTTGCAATAAAACGCACGGGTGCATGGCTGACATCCTTGTGAATATGACCACAGACGCGCAGTGTGGCGTCTTGCAAGCCTGCTCACAAGCCTCGGCGGCTGGATAACGGTTGGCTTGGCGATGATAAACTGGCCCCGCACTCGCCAAAGGACAATCAAGTGACTTCGAGCATTTTCTGGTACGACTACGAAACCACAGGTATTGACCCACGCCGCGACAGGCCGCTTCAGGTCGCCGGGGTGCGCACCGATGAAAACCTCAATGAAATCGGCGAGCCGCTGAATATCTACTGCCAGCCAAGCGACGATATTCTGCCGCATCCGGCAGCCTGCCTGGTTACCGGTATAACCCCGGCGGTGCTGGCGGAGAAAGGCATGAGCGAAGCCGAGTTCATGACGCGAACCCATGCCGAGCTGTCTTTGCCCGGCACGTGCGGGGCGGGCTACAACAGCTTGCGCTTCGATGACGAGGTCACGCGTTACAGTCTTTACCGCAATTTCTTCGATCCCTATGCCCGCGAGTGGCAAGGCGGCAACAGCCGCTGGGACTTGATCGATATGGTGCGCACCGCCTGTGCCCTGCGCCCAGAGGGAATCAACTGGCCACAGGAGGATGGCCGCGTCAGCCTCAAGCTGGAGCGGCTAACGGCGCAAAATGGCATCGATCATGGGCAGGCGCATGATGCACTGTCCGATGTACGGGCAACAATTGCGCTCGCGCGGTTGCTGCGCGACAGCCAACCTAAACTTTATGACTATCTGTATAAGCTGCGCAGCAAACAGCGAGTGCTTGATCAGGTGCAACTTTTAAAACCCGTGGTGCATGTATCAGGGCGTTTTGGCGCTGCACAGCATTACTTGTCGGTTGTATTGCCGCTGGCCTGGCATCCGCGTAATCGCAATGCGTTAATTGTTTGTGATTTACGCAACGATCCGGCACCGCTGCTTAATGAAACGGCCGAAACACTGCGCGAGCGACTTTATACCCGCCGCGATCAACTCAGTGCAGAGCAATTGCCCGTGCCGCTCAAGCTTATACACATTAATCGTTGCCCGGTTCTGGCGCCTCTGGGTGTGTTGCGCGAGCAGGATATTCAGCGCGTGCAATTAGACATGTCAGTCTGTGAGGCGCGTACAGCGTTGCTCAGTGACAACCGCACGCAGTGGCAGGAAAAGTTAGCGCTTATATATAGCGAGGAGAATTTCACGGCGACCAGCGATCCGGAGCAGCAGTTGTATGACGGTTTTATTGGAGACCGTGACCGGCGATTGTCTGAACAGGTGCGTAATGCCGATCCGGCTCATTTAGGCCAACAACAGTGGCCCTTCGATGATCAGCGGTTGCCTGAGTTGTTGTTTCGTTACCGCGCCCGAAATTTCCCGGACACGCTTAATGGTGAAGAATTGCAGCGTTGGCAACTATTCTGTCAGCAGCGTTTAACTGATCCCGAACAGG
Organism: Pseudomonas sp. MS19; assembly: GCF_013277615.1. NCBI lineage: Bacteria > Pseudomonadati > Pseudomonadota > Gammaproteobacteria > Pseudomonadales > Pseudomonadaceae > Pseudomonas > Pseudomonas sp. MS19. The sequence continues at coordinate 80,105 of NZ_VBTO01000004.1, forward strand.
GCGCACCGAATACCCTGGCGGGTTTTAATGCGGCGGCAGACGAGTTGTCGTCTGGTGCCACTGCCGCTCAGTTACAAGTGCTGAAGGCGTGGCGTGAATATGCGGCGCAGTTGCAGGCTAAATTGGCGCTGTAGGGCTCTGGCGCGGCCTTTATCCTTAATTATAATAAGGTTATAAGGCAATGCAGGATTGTTATAACAATCTGCCACCTGCGTTGTACTTATTTAACGGTCATAAAAAACGCCAGCAAGGCTGGCGTTAATTTATTGCATCCGCTTTGAATCGGAATGCAGGGCTGTTCGCGAGGCTTAGCCCAGCAGGGTAGCCCAGCTCTCGACCACGTCGGAGCCCCACTTGGCTTTCCACTCTTTCAGCGTTTTGTGGTTGCCACCTTTGGTTTCGATGACATCACCGGTGTTCGGGTTTTTGTATTGCTTAACTTTACGAGCGCGCTTGGTCGTAGTGGTTTTAGCGCCGCGCTGCAGTTTGCCGACTTTAGCTTCCGGGTCGAGCAGGGCGATAATGTCACGCAGGGACTTGGAGTATTCGCCCATCAGGGTGCGCAATTTGCCTTCGAACTCGAGTTCCTTCTTCAGCTTGTCGTCTTGCGACATGTTCTTAAGGCGCTCTTGCAATTCTTTGATAGCTTCTTCTGTAGCGCGGTATTCGTTGATCAGCGACATGGGCTTACCTTGATAAGTAATGTGTAAGACAGCGGAGTATTAGTAATGATAGTCAGGCACTTTTCACAAGTAAACCTGTTTGTTTAAATATTCTTGGCCAAACTGAATTAAAGCTTAATTCACACTTATAAATTACTGATTTTGCATATTCAGGCGAGTTGCTTATTGCCTTGCAATGGCGCAACAGCTTTCAACAGGTTTAGTTCGGTTGGTCTTCGCAGGCTGTTTTCGACTAAATATTACAGCGCCGAGAAATATTCCCTGTCGCGCGGCTGCAAGGCTGTTTAGCGCAGGGGCCTGATGAATACTGCAGTTTTTCCCGAGAGTGGCTAAAATGGCCGACTTTGCCCAGCTCTGGAGTATTTCATGCGCACTTTTCGCCTCGTCATTGCTTGCCCGGACAGGGTGGGGATCGTGGCCAAGGTCAGTAACTTTCTTGCGACCTATAACGGTTGGATAACTGAGGCTAGCCATCACTCGGATAACCAGACCGGCTGGTTCTTCATGCGCCATGAAATTCGTGCCGACTCGTTGCCTTTCGATCTCGACGGCTTTCGTCAGGCTTTCGCGCCAATCGGGCGCGAGTTCTCGATGGAGTGGCGGGTTACCGACTCCGAGCAGAAGAAGCGCGTGGTCCTTATGGCCAGTCGCGAGTCGCATTGCCTCGCAGACTTGCTGCATCGCTGGCACAGCAACGAGTTGGATTGTGAGATTCCGTGCGTGATCTCCAACCACAACGACCTGCGCAGCATGGTTGAATGGCACGGCATCCCGTTTTTCCACGTGCCGGTTGATCCGCAGAATAAACAGCCGGCCTTTGATCAGGTTGCGCAGCTGGTTGCAGAGCATCAGGCGGATGTCATCGTGCTGGCGCGCTACATGCAAATTCTGCCGCCACAGCTGTGCAGCGACTATGCTCAGCGTGTGATCAACATTCATCACAGCTTCCTGCCATCGTTCGTCGGCGCCAAGCCATACCATCAGGCCTCGATGCGTGGCGTTAAGCTGATCGGTGCGACCTCGCACTATGTAACCGAGGAGCTCGATGCCGGGCCGATCATCGAACAGGATGTGGTACGTGTCAGCCATCGCGACAGCATCGAAGAGATGGTTCGCCTCGGCAAGGATGTTGAAAAAATGGTGCTTTCACGTGGTTTGCGCTACCACTTGGAAGATCGCGTTCTGGTTCACGACAACAAGACGGTAGTGTTCAACTAACTGTTCTGTCGTGCGCCGCCCAGGACGCCCGACAGAGGAGTCAGGCTATGTTGAAGTCAATCAAGGTGCGCGATTACATGACGCGCCATTTGGTGACCTTTCGTGCTGAAACGGATCTGTTCACCGCGATCAACCGCCTGCTTGAGCATCGCATTGCCGGCGCTCCGGTGGTCGATGCCAGCGGGCATCTGATCGGCATGTTGTCCGAGGGGGACTGCCTGCGGGCGATTCTCTCGGGCGCCTACTACGAGTCGATTGGTGGCACGGTGGGCGATCAGATGACGCGTGAGGTTGAAACGGTCTCGCCCGAGGTCGACGTCATCACCGTTTCCCAGCAGTTTCTCGAAGGGCGGCTGGGACGTTTGCCGGTCATTGCCGATGGCCGGCTGGTCGGCCAGATAAGCCGCAGCGACGTGCTGCGAGCAGTCAAAGAGTTTGCCCAGCATGAGCAGGGCACGGAATCTGTCGATTAGTTAGGGTGAGCAAACTGGAACTGTCGGCTACGTGTGCCAGTCTGCATACATAGCCATGGACATTTCGGCATGGCATCGCCGAGGGCAAACTATGAACGATCCATTTGAGAAAGCGGTATCCGTTGCACCTAAGACATTAGGCCAGGGATGCCTGAGCCGTTACGATATAGACGAGTTGAGCGCAGAGGACGGCGCCGATTTCAGTAAGGCCAAAGAGCTGCTGGGCGAGTTGCATGCGCAGGCCGGGCAATCCGCGCATCCGGCTCCCGAAAAAAGTCGCTAAGCCAGCGCAGCATTACAGCAATAAAAAGGGCGCCTGATTGGCGCCCTTGTCTTTACTCGCGTAAGTACCTCAGATGCGGAAGCTGTCGACCATGCTCTTCAAGCGGGTGGCCTGGCTCTCCAGCTCACTGCACGCGCGTAAAGTGGCCTGCAGGTTTTCTACGCCTTCCTGATTCAAGGTGTTGATTTCGGTGATGTCCATGTTCAGCGACTCGATGACCGATGTCTGCTCCTCGGTGGCGGTGGCAACGGACTGGTTCATGCCGTCAATGTCGCCGATTCGCAGCGTGACTGCGCCCAAACGCTGGCCTGCCTGATTGGCGATCACCACGCTTTCTTCGCTGTAACGCTGGCTTTCGGTCATGGTCAGAACCGACTCGCGTGAGCCGACTTGCAACTCTTCGATCATGCCTTCGATTTCCTGAGCCGACTCCTGAGTGCGATGCGCCAGGTTACGTACCTCGTCGGCGACCACGGCAAAGCCGCGGCCGGCTTCACCGGCGCGTGCTGCTTCAATGGCAGCGTTGAGCGCGAGCAGGTTGGTCTGCTGCGAAATGCTTTTGATCACCTCGAGAATCTGGCCGATGTTCACCGTTTTGCTGTTCAGCGCTTCGATATTGGTGCAAGAGGCGCTGATCTTGCTGGACAGATCATTCATCGCGGCGATGGTTTTCTCCACCACCTGACGGCCGTCTTCAGCTTGGCCGCGTGCATCCGAGGCCTGAGTTGAAGCATCCGCTGCGTTGCGGGCAATTTCTTGCGCGGCTGCGCCCAGCTCGTTGATAGCGGCGGCAACACTGTGTGTGCGATTACTCTGCTCATCGGAGTTGAGCATCGAGGAGTTCGAAGCACTCACAACCAACTTGGCCACTTCATTGACCTTGCTGGTGGCGGATGACACTTCACGGATCGAGCTGTGGATACGCTCGACGAACTGGTTGAAGGCGGTGGCCAGTTGAGCGAACTCGTCGTTGGATTCAATTTTCAGGCGTTGCGTCAGGTCACCTTCACCCTTGGCGATGTCCTGCATGGTGCTGGCCATGGTGTTAAGCGGGCGCATCAGCACTTTGATCAGCATGCTCAGCAGCAGAATGATCGCCACCACCGCAATCAGCGTGGCGATGATTGCGGATTGGCGGAACTCGCTGAGCATTGCATAGGCTTTGTCCTTGTCGATCGACAGGCCCAGATACCATTTAACGGACGGCAAACCAGTCACCGGAGTGAAGCTGAAAATGCGCGTTACGCCATCAAGGCTGGCTTCGCTGAAGTCCGCGTTGATCGCTGGTGTGTTGCTGGGGTACATCTCGCGCAGCGTCTGATTGACCCGGCTTTTGTCAGGGTGAACCAGAATTTTGCCGTCGGCGTTGACCAGAAAGGCGTAACCGATGCCGCCCAAATCCAGAGAATTGATCAGGTCGACCAGCACCGACATGTTCAGATCGCCACCAACTACGCCGCGGTTCAAGGCAGGCGTAGCAATCGTGATGATCATGCCGCCGGTTGCCGCATCAATGTAAGGCTCGGTGAGCGTGGTGCCGCCGGCTGCCTGAGCATCCATAAACCAGGGCCGGGTGCGCGGGTCGTAACCGTCGGGCATTTTGTCGTCGGGGCGCATGGTGAATGCGCCGTCATTGCCACCCAAATAAGTGAAGTCGAAGGTTGAAGCCAGTGCCTTCTGCTCAAGGCGGTTGACCAGCGCCTCCTGCCCCGAGTCAGTGCTGACCGATTGCGCGACGCTTTCCACCATCAGAATGCGGCCCGACAACCAGTTCTGGATATTGCTCGACGTGACCGCACCCATCTCACGCAGATAGCTTTGCAGGTCCTTGCGGATAGCATTGCGCTGTAAATAATCGTTATAAAGGGTGAACATCGTGAAGGTCGCAATGACCACCAGCGAGGCTGCGATGAGGATTTTGTGGCTGAACTTTAAGTTTTTGGTCATGGTTTCTTGCATCGGTTAGGTTCTGGAACCAGTCTTTAACAAGAATCGTGAAAGTCTGGCCACGTCAGGCGTATACAGCTATTTCGGCATGCGCATGACAAAGCTTTAACTCAGAGGACGAATGGATGCCTGCAGCAGAGCAATTTGTATTTGGCGCCGATTTAAAGGGCGAGCCCGTTGGCCAGGCATTGCGTCTCGCCAACCGTCACGGCTTGATCGCCGGCGCGACCGGAACCGGTAAAACCGTGACGTTGCAGCGTCTGGTTGAATGTTTCAGTGACGCCGGCGTGGCAGTCTTCGCTGCGGATATAAAGGGTGACTTGTGCGGCCTTGGCGCCGCTGGAAATCCCAGCGGCAAGATCGCCGAGCGGATTGCCAGCATGCCTTGGCTGAATCACTCCCCGCAGGCTTACCCTGTTACGTTATGGGATGTCGACGGTAAGAGCGGCCACCCGCTACGCACCACGCTGAGCGAAATGGGGCCTTTGCTGTTGGGCTCGCTGCTTGAGTTGACGGACAGCCAGCAGGCTTCGCTCTATGCAGCCTTCAAAGTGGCTGATCGCGAAGGTTTGTTGTTGCTGGACATCAAAGACCTGAAAGCCTTGTTGGCGCACCTCAAAGACAATCCCGAAGTTCTGGGGCAGGACAGTGCGCTGTTTACCAACACCTCTTCGCAGGCATTGTTGCGCCGGTTGTCGGCGTTGGAGCAGCAGGGCGCCGAAGCGCTATTTGGTGAGCCGGCACTGCAACTTGAAGATATTCTACAGAGCACTGCCGATGGCAAGGGGCGTGTGCACCTGATGGACGCCAGCCGTCTGGTGCATGAAGCGCCCAAGGTCTATGCCACTTTTCTGTTGTGGTTGCTGGCCGAGCTATTTGAGCAGCTGCCTGAACGCGGCGATGCCGACAAGCCAGTGCTCGCGCTGTTTTTTGACGAAGCGCATCTGCTGTTTGCCGACACGCCCAAGGCGCTGCAAGAACGGCTCGAACAGGTCGTGCGGCTGATTCGCTCGAAAGGTGTTGGCGTCTACTTTGTCACCCAGTCCCCAGCGGACTTGCCCGATGATGTGCTCGCCCAGTTGGGCTTGCGTATTCAGCATGGTTTGCGCGCTTTCACGGCCAAGGAGCAAAAGTCGCTCCGTGCAGTGGCAGACGGTTTCAGGCCCAACCCAGATTTCGACACGCTCAGTGTGCTGACCGAACTGGGTATCGGTGAAGCACTGGTGAGCACCATGGAAGAGAAGGGCACTCCGGCGATGGTCCGGCGAGTGGCAATTGCGCCGCCGCAGTCGCGAGTCGGGCCATTGAATGAGGGTGAGCGTGCTGCGCTGATCACCCAGTCGCCACTGCGCGGTCGCTACGATAAGCCGATTGATCGTGAGTCTGCCTACGAAATTCTCACTCAGCGGGCGAGTGAGGCCAAGGTGCAAGAGCCAGAATCTGGCGCGGCTGCTGAGAAGTCCACGGCGCCCAACAAGGGCGAGAAAGCCGAAAAGGGCTTTGCCGATGTGGCGTCTGAATTGTTGGATGGTTTTGCCAGCCAGGCCATGAAGACGGCCGTTCGCCAAGCCGCCAACCAGTTTGGTCGCGAATTGGTGCGGGGCTTTATGGGCTCTTTACTGGGAACCAGGAAAAAGCGCTGATCGCAGTCGCCCAGTCAGAGAATCAAAAGCTCTGACTGGGCGGCGTGAGTTATCAGGGTTTGGCGGCTTCTTTGCTTTGTAGATCTTTCTCGATTTTCTCCAGCTCTTTTTCAAAAGCTTCATCGAGTAAGTTGGACTTTTTCCGCCATGGCTTGCGTTCAGGGTCTGGCTGAGCTGCGTAGGTTGTAACTTCCCCGCCGTATACGTCCTTGTAACGCTTCGCCTGGCGCTCGAGTTCAGCGCGCAGTTCGTCTTTCGTCACGTGATATTCCAATTGTCTGTTAATAATGAAGTGCAGCAATGCTTAGCCGTGTGCATGGCTGCTAATTTCGTGGCAGTTGAAACTGCTCTGATGGTTCTACAGGTTAAATATTAACGAAGTGTGATCCAGTCGGAACACCGGCTAAGTGTTGGACTGAGTATTGCTGATAGCTATTGGCTAGCTTTTATTATTATCGTACCTGCAGCAGAAAAGTCTAGCGTTTGGGGCTATTTCCTCTGCTGAAGCACTCCGTTGAGTTCGGTAAATGACTCGTTGATCAGGCGTAATAGTTTGCTTTTCAAGGCGTCTGCGTCTTTCTCACAGCTGAACAGCAACCCGCTGTTGCCTGTAACAGAATATGTTCAAACAAGAGAACGGGACACATTAACTGCACAAAGCGATGAACGAGTCGACAAGAGTCATCATACCCTACATTCGGTTGGCCAAAATGGCTTTCATCGTACAACTGTCCCGTTATGATTTAACTTCAGTAGTCCGGACCTAGAGAACCTTTGACATGGAACGTCAGAAAATGCTCCCACGCCCACACCGCAAGTACCGCAGCCTGGCCCAGGAACTGGTCGCAGGCTTATCCCAACAAATTCGCGACGGCGAGATAAAACGCGGCGATAAATTACCCACCGAAGCAGTATTGATGGATGAAAATGGCGTAAGCCGTACTGTTGTTCGCGAAGCATTGTCGCGAATGCAGGCAAACGGCTTGGTCGAAACTTGTCATGGTGTTGGTACTTTCGTACTTAATACACCCAGCCCCAGCGGATTGAGAATTGATCCTGCCACTATTGTCAGTTTGCGCGATATGTTGGCCGTACTTGAATTGCGCAATGGCCTTGAAGTCGACTCGGCAGGATTAGCCGCACAACGACGAAACAAGCAACAATTAGAAGATATTCGTGATGCGCTGGATAACTTCAAAAAAAGCGCAAACCAGACCAGCGGAATTCAGGCGTCTGACTTCCAGTTTCACATGCGTATTTGTGAGGCGACTGGGAATAATTACTTCATCGACATCATGCAGCATATTGGTGCGTGTGTGATTCCACGGCTGCAACTTTATTCGGAAGACTTTCAGTTGCATGATCTGAAACTTTCGCTGATCAGCGAATATGATCAAGTTTACGATGCGATTATGCGCCAGGACGCTGAAGCGGCCAAAGCGGCCATGCGTTTGCACTTGATCAACAGCCGAACCCGCTTGCAGAAGGCTTTTGAGTCGAATGCAGAAATCAAGGCTGCAGAAACTGCCTGAGCTTGGCAGGTGATGCAATAACGCCGTGCTCTGAGCACGGCGTTATTGTTGGCCTTAGGGCAGTTTCTTCAGGGTTTCACAACTTTCGCTGTAGCGTGAGTTGCAGGCGCTCTGAAACAGCGCTTTAGCTTGTGTTGGGTCCCGCGGGACGCCAAAGTCGCCTTTCAGGTACAGCGTGCCGAGGATGTGTTGCGCCATCGGATTGTTGGCGGCTGCCGACTGATTCAGGTACTTGAGCATCTCTTTCTGGTTGGCCATTGCCGGGTCATCGCGGCCGGTGTAGAGGTAAGCCAGACTTACCGCTGCCATCGACTGACCTTTGTCGGCTGCCTGCTTCCACCAGTATTCGGCCTGTTTCAAATCCTTCACCGGCTTGCCGACAAAGTAGCTGCTGCCCAGCTGGAACTGGCTGTTGATGTCGCCCTGTTTGGCGCGCATTTGCAGCTGCTCGTATTCGTTCATCTGCTGCGTTGCCGGTGCGTCGCCAGTGGTTGGGGTTTCTGGCGTTTGCGGCTGGTCGCCCTTGCTGCTGCAGCCAGCAACGATCAACAGTGCGGCCACAAGGGCGGCCAGTTTGGCCAGAGGGCCGGTTGCGTATTTCATGTTCTTCCCCTTTCAGCGAGTGAGCGCGACCCGCGAGATGTGAGTGCTGTGTTAATGCGCGTTGAAGTCAGTGAGCATTGGCCGGTTTACAGCGCGCAGGCCATGAATCTACAGACACTGTAACTGACAATAAGTTGGTCGAAGGCGCTAGAACTTGGTTTGGTGAAATTTATTGTGTATTTTTTCATGGAAATAACGATATAAAATTTCAGGGTGGCCCATGTTCAAGCAATCAGCCCAGCATATCTGCAGCTACTACAGCGCGACTTATCCACAGCCCATTACGCTGCGTCCCTGCCTTGAAGGCGATGTGCGGGTGGATGTGGTAATTGTCGGTGGCGGCTTCAGCGGTTTGCACAGTGCATTGCGGCTGGCGCTGGCGGGCAAGCGTGTTGCATTGCTTGAGGCCAGTCGACTGGCTTGGGCTGCCTCGGGTCGCAATGGCGGGCAAGCATTGCTGGGTTGGTCATGTGATATGCCACCACTTGAGGCGGCGCTGGGTCTGGAGCGTTCCCGGCGTTTGTGGCAAAGCATGTGCTGGGCCGCCGAGGAGCTGCGCGAACTGCCTGCCCGTCATGGTTTTTCAGTGGACTATCAGCAGGGCAGTTTGTGGGCGGCGGTGCAACCGCGGCGGGTGTCACGGCTCGAAGATGCGCTGCACGAGGCTCAAGACAAATATGCCTGCCAGAGCCTGCAACTGATCCATCGTGATGAGTTGGCAGAATGGATCGGCAGTTCGCGCTATCAGGCTGCGCTGTATGACGCCCAAGGCGCTCATCTGAATCCGCTAAAGCTCGCGCAAGGTCTGGCAGGTGCAATCGAGCAGGCTGGCGGGCAGATTTTCGAGCAAAGTCATGTACTTGATTACCAGCAGGGTCCAACAGGTTACAGCGTGCGTACCGACAAGGGCCGGGTTGAGGCCGATGTTATGGTGCTGGCGTGCAATGCGTACATCGACCAGCTAGACCGCAATCTGTCGCGTCGGGTGCTGCCAGTCGGCTCTTATCAAGTCACCACGGCGCCGCTCGATGAGGCGCTTGCGCACTCGCTGCTGCCACGCAACAGCTGCGTGATCGATAATCAGTTTGTGCCGGACTACTTTCGCCTGACGCCGGATAATCGCCTGCTGTTCGGGGGCGGTTGCACCTACCTCGGCGGGATTCCCAAGGATGTCGCCGCGGCTACGCGACCTTATATGCAACGGGTATTTCCACAGTTGCAAGGCGTTGAGATCGACTATGCGTGGGGCGGGCATATTGACTGCACGCTCAAGCGCACGCCGGACATCGGCCGGGAGGGGCAGCGCTATTGGCTGCAGGGTTTCTCCGGCCACGGCATTTTGCCGACGCTGGCGGGCGCACGCGCAGTGACCGACGCGATTTTAGGCAACGATGAATTACTGGCGCTGTATCAGTCGCTGGATAACCCGGCGTTTCCGGGCGGTGGTTTTCTGGCTGCGCCCATCGAAGCGGCTGGCAAGGCGTGGTATCGCCTGCGTGATTTCTTTTGAATACGACGGGCGGCATTGAGGCCGGGAGGGCAGTGATGGATCAGCTGAATGAGACCGAAGAATTGGCGAAGCTGATTCGCGATCTGCGCAAACACAAGAACCTGACGATTGGCCAACTGGCAGCGAAAATTGACCGCTCGCTCGGCTTTGTCTCGCAAATAGAGCGTGGCCTTTCGCGACCGACCGTGGCTGACCTCACGGCGATCAGCGAGGCGCTGGGCGTACCAACAACTTATTTCTACAGCCCGGACAAACCCCGGGAATTGAGTTGGGTGACCAGACCGGATGAGCGGCGCACGCTGTATTACGCCGACGGCGTGACCGATGTTCTGGTCTCACCCTCAATCTCGGCAGGGTTCTCGATGCTTGAGAGCTTTCTTCAGCCGGGCGCGAGCAGTGGCGCCGAACACCTTGATGACAGTTCCGAGCAAGGCGGCTTCGTGTTGGAAGGCGAACTGAGCATCTGGCATAACGACAGCGTCCGGCCGGTGATTTTAAAACCTGGCGACAGCTTCCAGTTGCCGGCGCATAGCCGGTTTCGCTACGCCAATCAGACAGGCTCAGTCACCCGCGTGCTCTGGGTGTTCCGCTAGGTGGCGAGTATTGTCCGGGAGTGGGGTATATTTTAACCCTCTACGACTCACGCACGGTGCTGCTTGTCATCGTGGCCGACCATCCGGGGGCAGTATGCAAATCAGTTGTAATTTCGACAGCGGCAACATTGAGGTGATCAACGCCAGCAATCCGCAAGATGTGCAGCTGGCTATCCGCAAGGACCTCAATAGCCATCATTACCAATGGTTTCACTTCAAGGTCGAAGCGTTGCAGGTTGGCCTGGCGCATACATTCAACCTGACCAACGCCGGTGGCTCGGCTTATCCCCATGCCTGGGATGGCTATGACGCCGTTGCCTCATACGATCATATCAACTGGTTTCGGGTGCCCAGCCGGTTTGAGGGCGGCGCACTTAAGTTCGAGTTGACGCCTGCTCAGCCGCAGGTCTGGTTTGCCTATTTCGAGCCCTACAGCCGCGAGCGCCATGCCGCCCTTGTGTGCAAAGCGCTTGAGTTGCCGGGCGTTGAGCTTTGCGCCACGGGCCGCAGTATTGAGGGTCGCAATATCGAACTGTTGCGGGTCAGCCGCAATCCGCAGGCGCAGCGTTCGATCTGGATCATTGCCCAGCAGCATCCCGGCGAGCATATGGCCGAGTGGTTTATGCAGGGCATTATCGAGCGTCTGGGGCAGCGTGATGATGAAGTGCTTAATCAGCTGCTCGACCAGGCCAGTTTGTATCTGGTGCCGAACATGAATCCCGATGGCGCCTTTCGCGGGCATTTGCGCACCAACGCCGCCGGCACAGACCTCAATCGCGCCTGGCAATCGGCGAGCACCGAGAAAAGCCCCGAAGTGTTATTTGTGCAGCAGCACATGCGCAATATTGGCGTGGATATGTTTCTGGATATTCACGGCGATGAGGAAATCCCTCATGTGTTCACGGCGGGCTGCGAGGGCAATCCGGGCTACACCCCGCGCCTTGCAGAGCTGGAGAGCACCTTCCGCCAGCGCCTGATCGAGTGCGGGGCGGAGTTCCAAACTGTGCACGGTTATCCGCTCGACGAACCGGGCAAAGCCAACACTACGTTGGCTTGTAACGCGGTGGGACTGGCTTATGACTGCCTTTCGTTCACCATTGAAATGCCGTTCAAGGATCACCTCGACTCGCCCGATCCGCAGACCGGCTGGAATGGCCAGCGCTCGATGCAGTTGGGTAAAGACGTGCTGACTGTTGCGGCGTCGATGGTCGAGCAGTTGCGCTAGCCGCAAAGCTGCGGCGTTGCGGGAACCAATGCAGGTTATGCGGTTCTGAAGTGCTCAACTCGCCATTGTGCAGTTGCTTGGCCATTCGAAACTGCCGGTTGATCAAAAGGGAATTCAATGTTGAGTGTGAGTCTCGGGCCACTGACGTTAAGCGTGGCTCACTTGTTGATACTCGGCAGCCTGTTGCTGGCAGTTGTGATTGGCTGGTGGGTTGGGCGCAGCAGTGGCAGTAATCCAGAGAGCCAGCTGTTCAGCATCCTGCTTGTCGGATTATTGGTGGCTCGGCTGGCATTTGTGTTGCGCTATTTGCCGTTGTTCGCCGATGACCCGTGGGGCGTGCTGGATATTCGCGACGGCGGATTCATCGTCGAACCTGGCGCTTTGGCGGCGTTGGCATTCGGTGTGTGGATACTTTGGCGCAAGCCGAAACTGCGTAAACCGCTGGGCATCGGCATGAGCGTGGGTGTGTTGGTGTGGGCGATGGGCAGCATGATGCTCAGTGCATTCGAGCAGGGCACACGCATGCCCGAAGTCGCTTTGCGGGATGCATCGGGCGCGCCCGTGCAGCTACAGGATTACGTTGGCAAGCCGGTGGTGATCAATCTATGGGCGACCTGGTGTCCGCCGTGCAGGCGAGAAATGCCGGTGCTGGCTGAGGCGCAGGCGGCGAATTCTGAGATCACCTTCCTGTTCGTCAATCAGGGCGAAGGCGCTGAGGAAGTTCAGCGCTTTCTCGCGCATAGCAAGCTAGAACTAAATAACGTACTACTCGACAGCGGTGGTCGGCTGGGCCAAAGGGTTGGCTCGATGTCATTGCCTACTACCCTGTTTTACAGCGCGCAAGGACGCCAGCTTGGCAGTCACCTCGGAGAACTCTCCAAGGCGAGCCTGACCCAGGCATTGGAACATTTTGATAAGGACGTACAACCATGAATAACGCATTCACCCTCGCCAAATCGCTGGCCGCGATTGGCATTTTCACCCTCGGCGCCGGGGCTCTGCACGCCGAAGAATTACCGGCGGCAATCAAGGCGGTCGAGGCGCGTGGCGCTGAAGTCGTTGGACGCTTTGATGCGCCCGACGGCTTGCAGGGTTATGCCGCCAAGTACAACGGCCAGGGTCTGGCGTTGTACCTGACTAAAGACGGCAAGCACGTATTGCTCGGCACCCTGCTCGACGAGAACGGCCAGGACCTCAGCCAGGCGCCTCTGGAGAAGCTGGTCTACGAGCCGCTGGGCAAAGAGATGTGGGCGCGCATGGAGAAGAGCGAGTGGATTGCCGATGGCAAGGACTCGGCGCCGCGCATTATTTATATGTTCAGCGATGCCAATTGCCCGTACTGCAATATGTTCTGGAAACAGGCGCGGCCGTGGGTCGAATCGGGCAAAGTGCAGTTACGGCACATTATGGTCGGCGTAATTCATGAAGACAGCGAAGCCAAGGCCGCTACGCTGCTGACCTCCAAATCGCCGACAGAGGCGCTCAACCAGCACGAGAGTGCAGGCAAAGCCAGCACCCTGCAGGCGATGGAGGACATCCCAGCCGATATCAAGAAGCAGCTAGACGCCAATCTGGCGCTGATGGACGAAATGGGTGGCCAGGCCACGCCGGCGATTTTCTATCTCGACGACAAAGGCCGTCTGCAACAACAGCAAGGCGCCCCACGCCCCGATGCCCTGCAAAAAATCATGGGCCCCAAATAAACCCAACGGGTTTTGTGATTGCGGCCAAGGATTCACCACGCAATATGGAAACCAAATTGGTGTGATTTTCGATGCGGAGGATGGAACCCCCAACGGGGTTTCCGTCATCGCGATGTTGGGTCTGGCGCGGTGTGGCTTTTGAATCTTGCGTAACTCGGCAATCAACAACCTAACCGCGTATTACCGTTATGCCGTCATGACGGAAGCCGCTACGCGGATTCCATCCTCCAGCAAAGAGAAGCTCACAACGGTGTGATTTTCGATGCGGAGGATGGAACCCCCAACGGGGTTTCCGTCATCGCGATGTTGCGCCTGGCGTGTTGTGGCTTTTGAATCGTGCGTAACTTGCCAATCAACAGCCTAGCCGCGTAATACCGTTAGGCCGTCATGACGGAAGCCGCTGCGCGGATTCCATCCTCCAGCAAAGAGAAGCTCACAACGGCGTAATTTTCGGCGCCGGAGGATGGAACCCCCAACGGGGTTTCCGTCTTTGCGATGTTGGGGCGGGCGCGCGGTGTGGCTTTTGAATCTTGCGTAATTCGGCAATCAACAACCTAACCGCGTAATACCGTTAGGCCGTCATGACGGAAGCCGCTGCGCGGATTTCATCCTCCAGTGAACAGAAACCCAATAGGTGCGATTTTCGGCGTGCGGTGGATGGAACTCCCAACAACGGCGCGGTCGCGACAATCGCTAAACCGCGCACGCTCTTGGTTTTTATCAGCCGCGGTAATAGCGCTGTGGTACGAACGGGGTTTTGGCCACTTTCATAGCCACTTTCTTGCCGCGAACGATTGCCCAGACTTCGCTGTCTGCCGGTACATGGCTGGCTTTTACATAACCCATGGCAACCGGTGCGCCCAGTGTCGGGCCGAAGCCGCCGCTGCATACCGCGCCAATGATGGTGCCGTCGGCATCAACAATTTCTGCGCCTTCACGCACCGGAACGCGCTCTTGCGGCAACAGGCCCACGCGCTTGCTGTCAACGCCGGCTTGCTGCTGGGCGAAGATACGTTCAGCGCCAGGGAAACCACCGGCACGCGCACCGTCGGCACGGCGAGCCTTGGAGATGGCCCAGAGCAGGCTGGCTTCGATTGGCGTGCTGCTGGTGCTCATGTCGTGGCCATACAGGCACAGGCCGGCTTCGAGGCGCAGCGAGTCACGTGCGCCCAGGCCGATGGCCTCGACTTCCGGCTCGGCCAGCAGGCTGCGGGCGAGCATTTCGGCGCTTTCATTCGGCACTGAGATTTCATAACCGTCTTCGCCGGTGTAGCCCGAACGGCTGACGAAGCAATCAACCCCGAGCAGGCGCACTGGCGCGAACTGCATGAAGGTCATCTGCGCCACTTCCGGCGCCAGACGGCTGAGAACATCAACCGCTTTCGGGCCTTGCAGGGCCAGCAATGCACGCGTGTCGAACAGGCTTTCGATCTCGCACTGTGCGCCGATGTGCTTTTGCAAGTGGGCCAGATCCTGATCTTTGCAGGCAGCGTTAACCACCAGAAACAGGGTGTCATTGCCGAGGTTGGCAACCATAAGGTCGTCAAGAATGCCGCCGTTCTCGTCCGTGAACATCGCATAACGCTGCATGCCGACCGGCAGGTCGATGATGTCGACCGGTACCAGTGTTTCCAGCGCCTTGGCCGCGTCGGCGCCGCGCAGTATCAACTGGCCCATGTGCGAGACATCAAATAGACCGGCCTGATCGCGCGTGTGCAGATGCTCTTTCATCACACCCAGCGGGTATTGCACAGGCATGTCGAAGCCTGCGAACGGCACCATGCGTGCACCCAGTTCGAGGTGCAGGGCGTGCAGCGGGGTTTTTGCGAGTGTTTCGGTAGTCATGCGGGTCTCCTTGGTATTCTTTACGCCGCAGCGCGCTGGCTGCCACGTGTTTTCAGCATTCGATAATGTTTACAGCCAAACCGCCACGCGCGGTTTCCTTGTATTTGCTCTTCATGTCGGCGCCGGTCTGGCGCATGGTGCGGATCACTTTATCCAGCGAGATGAAGTGCTGGCCGTCGCCGCGCAGGGCCATGCGCACAGCGTTGATCGCCTTCACCGAGCCCATCGCGTTACGCTCGATGCACGGCACCTGAACCAGGCCGCCTACCGGATCGCAAGTCAGGCCAAGGTTGTGCTCCATACCAATTTCGGCCGCGTTCTCGACTTGTTCCACCGTGCCGCCCAGCACTTCACACAGCGCCCCGGCGGCCATCGAACACGCCACGCCAACCTCACCCTGACAGCCCACTTCGGCGCCCGAGATCGAGGCGTTCTCTTTGTAGAGAATGCCGATTGCCGCAGCGGTGAGCAGAAAGTTGATCACACCGTCATCGTTGGCGCCGCTGATGAAGCGCGTGTAGTAATGCAGCACGGCGGGAATGATGCCTGCCGCACCGTTAGTTGGCGCGGTAACCACGCGTCCGCCGCTGGCGTTTTCTTCGTTGACTGCCAAGGCGTACAGGTTCACCCAGTCAAGTACGCTCAGTGCATCGCGAATATTGGCTTCGGGGTGTTTGCACAGTTGCCGGTGCAGAGCGGCTGCGCGGCGTTTGACTTTGAGCCCGCCCGGCATGATGCCTTCGTTGTTGCAGCCGGCGTTGACGCAGTCCTGCATCACTTGCCAGATGTGCAGCAGGCGCTCGCGGGTTTCCGCTTCAGGTCGCCACGCCGCTTCATTGGCCAACATCACCTGGCTGATCGACAGCTTGTGTTCAGCGCAGTGGGCAAGCAGTTGCTTGGCCGTGGTAAAGGGGTAGGCCAGCTGGGTTTTGTCTTCGACAATGCGATCCGCCCCGGCGGCTTCATCGTCGACCACAAAACCGCCGCCAACCGAGTAGTACTCGCGGCTGCGGGTTTGCAAACCGGCTTCATCGAAGGCGCGGAAAATCATGCCATTGGGATGAAAGGGCAGTGGTTTGCGAATCATCGAAAGGTGTTCTTTCTCGACAAAACGGATGGTCTTTTCACCGAGCAACGGGATCTCGCCGGCTTTGCGAATCTCGCTCAGACGTTGCTCGATCGTCGTCGTATCGACGCTGTCCGGGTGCTCGCCGAGCAGGCCCAGCAGCACCGCTTTATCACTGCCGTGGCCTTTGCCGGTCGCGCCCAGTGAGCCGTAGAGTTCAACGCATACCTTGGCCGTCGATTGCAGCAGGTCGTCACGGCGCAGGCCTTCGGCAAAACGGGCAGCCGCGCGCATGGGGCCAACCGTATGCGAACTGGAAGGGCCGATGCCTATCTTGAACAAGTCAAAAACACTGAGTGACATATAACCTCGATTTATCCGCGACCAACGCCGGGCGCTGGTCGCATCAATGACTTAACCTGTGGTTTAGTCAGCGTAGACCGGGAAGGTTTCGCACAGCTGCGCGACCTGACCGCGTACACGTTCGATAACTGCCGGGTTATCCAGTTCATCGAGAATGTCGCAAATCCAACCAGCCAGTTCGCGGCACTCGCCTTCCTTGAAGCCGCGGGTGGTGACTGCTGGCGTGCCGATACGAATGCCCGAGGTCACGAACGGCGACTGCGGATCGTTGGGCACGGCGTTCTTGTTGACGGTGATGTGTGCATCGCCGAGCGCGGCATCGGCCGCTTTGCCGGTAAGACCCTGTTTGATCAGGCTGAGCAGGAACAGGTGGTTATCGGTACCGCCAGATACCACTTCATAGCCGCGACCCACAAACACTTCGGCCATGGCGCGGGCATTGTTGATCACTTGCTGCTGATAGGTTTTGAACGCAGGCTCCATCGCCTCTTTGAAGCACACCGCTTTACCCGCGATAACGTGCATCAACGGGCCGCCCTGGCCGCCTGGGAATACCGCCGAGTTGAGTTTCTTCTCGATCTCAGCGTTGGCTTTGGCCAGAATCAAGCCGCCGCGCGGGCCGCGCAGGGTCTTGTGGGTGGTGGTTGTGACCACGTCCGCGTACGGCAGCGGGTTCGGGTACAAACCAGCGGCAACCAGGCCGGCCACGTGGGCCATGTCGACGAACAGATAAGCGCCAACTTTATCGGCGATTTCACGGAAGCGCGGGAAGTCCAGCGTGCGCGAATAAGCCGAGAAACCAGCCACGATCATCTTCGGTTTGTGCTCGACAGCCAGTCGCTCAACCTCGGTATAATCAATCATGCCCTGATCATCAATGCCGTATTGCACCGCGTTATACAGCTTGCCGGATGAGCTGACTTTGGCGCCGTGAGTCAGGTGGCCGCCATGTGCCAGGCTCATGCCGAGAATGGTGTCGCCAGCTTGCAGCAGCGCCAGATAGACCGCCGAGTTGGCAGACGAGCCCGAGTGCGGCTGGACGTTGGCGTAGTCAGCGCCGAACAGTTGCTTGGCGCGCTCAATGGCCAGGCTTTCGACGATGTCCACATGCTCGCAGCCGCCGTAGTAACGCTTGCCCGGATAGCCTTCGGCGTACTTGTTGGTCAGGCCGGTGCCTTGCGCGGTCATTACCGCAGGGCTGGTGTAGTTTTCCGAGGCAATCAGCTCGATATGGTCTTCCTGACGCTGCTCTTCAGCAGCAATGGCGTGGGCCAGCGCAGGGTCGTAATCATTCAGAGTCAGGCTTTTGTAGAACATTGCGGTGTCCTTCAAGAAGGCGCGGGCGCTCATCGCCCGCGCAAGATGATTTAGCGTTGCAGGGATTCGACGCTGCGCTCAACGATGTTCGGGTTGAAATGATCGCGGGTCAGCTTGACTACGATCGGGCTCAGCAGCAGCAATGAAAGCAGGTTAGGCAGGGCCATCAAACCATTCAGCGTATCGGCCAGCAGCCAGGCGAAGTCGAGTTGGGCAATGGCGCCAAAAGGCACGGCCAGTACCCAGATAATCCGGAACGGCATGATTGCCTTGGTGCCGACCATGAACTCCCAGCACTTCTCGCCGAAATAGCTCCAGCCAAGAATGGTGGTGAACGCAAAGACCACCAGCGCGATGCTCAGGAATGCGCCGCCAAAGCCGGGCATGGCCGACTCGAATGCCGAGGCTGAAAGCGCCGCGCCACTCACGCCGCTGGTCCATACGCCGGAACAGATGATGGCCAGACCGGTCATGGTGCAGATGATCAGGGTGTCGATAAATGTGCCCAGCATCCCGATCATGCCTGAACGAACCGGGCTATTGGTGGTGCCCGCCGCTTGCGCGATACCGGCGGTGCCGAGGCCCGCTTCGTTGGAGAAAATGCCGCGGGCGACACCGAAACGAATCGCCGCCATCACCGCTGCACCGGCAAAACCACCCGTGGCGGCTGCTGGGCTGAAGGCGTGGGTGAAGATCAGGTTGAAGGCATTCGGGATCTGCTCGGCAAACACCACCAGCACCACAATCGAGGCGACGATGTAAGCGATGCACATGAACGGTACCAGTGCGGCTGCAACGACGCCGATGCGCTTGATGCCGCCGAGAATCACCAGACCCACGGCGACCATGCTGACCACGCCGGTTAGCCACAGGGGAATGTCGAAGGTGGTTTGCAGGGCGTGCGCCATGCTGTTGACTTGCACCATGTTGCCGATGCCGAAACCTGCAAGACCGCCGAAAATGGCGAATGCGGTGCCGAGCCACAGCCACTTCTTGCCCAGGCCGTTCTTGATTGCGTACATCGGCCCGCCGACATGTTCGCCGCGATCATCTTTCTCGCGGTAATGCACGGCCAGCACCACTTCGCAGTACTTGGTTGCCATGCCGACCAGCGCTGTGCACCACATCCAGAACAGCGCACCGGGGCCGCCGAGGAATATCGCCGTGGCCACGCCGGCAATGTTGCCGGTACCGACGGTTGCTGCGAGGCAGGTCATCAGTGCCTGGAACGGGCTGATCTCGCCGCTGGTTTCATCATCCTTCTTGCGGCCTTTCCACATCAGGCTGAAGCCAGCGCCGATCTTGCTCAGCGGCATGAACTTGAGGCGCAACATGAGGAACAGGCCCGTGCCGAGAATCGCCACCAACATGGGTGGGCCCCAGACGAGTCCGTTGATTGTGTTTACGAGGGTGTTGAGAAATTCCATATAACGCACCTTATTGTTGTTGTCAGCGTCAGGGGTTGCCTGTGCTGGTTAGGGGCTGTTTGCAGTTGTGTTGCAGGTGGAATTGTCGGTTGCCTCTGAACCACTCTGCGCCAACTTTGTTGCGTTGGCGTTGAACATTTTTTTCAGAAGCCCGAATACATCGTCAAACGGGTGAAACCAAGGTGTTGCATGACCGATTACCGGTGAGCAATCGGATATTGGTTGGCGCCACAGATCGAGGCGCCAATCCACACGGACCATCAGTTGATGAGCCGGGTATTCAATAAGCGGGGCGATGCCCCATAACAAACGCCTGCGGGTTGCGCAGGCGTTTGTCGGTGTTGCTTAGGCGTCTTGGTACGCTTCTATCGACGGGCAAGCGCAGATCAGGTTGCGGTCACCAAACACGTTGTCGACGCGACCCACGGGTGGCCAGTACTTACCGTCAATCAGCGAGGCGGTTGGGTAAACGGCCTGCTCGCGGCTGTAGCTGTGCGTCCACTCGCCAACCAGCTCAAGAGCGGTGTGCGGCGCGTTTTTCAGCGGGTTGTTGTCTTTGTCGAGATCGCCGCGTTCTACCGCACGAATCTCTTCGCGAATGGCGATCATGGCGTCGCAGAAACGATCCAGCTCTTCTTTCGATTCGCTTTCGGTCGGCTCGATCATCAAGGTGCCCGCTACCGGGAACGACATGGTCGGCGCGTGGAAACCGAAGTCGATCAGGCGCTTGGCGACGTCATCAACGCTGATGCCGCTGAGGTCCTTGATCGGGCGAATGTCGAGGATGCACTCATGCGCAACCAGACCGTTGGTGCCGGTGTAGAGCACTGGGTAATGCTCTTCGAGGCGACGGGCAATGTAGTTGGCATTGAGGATCGCCAGCTGCGATGCACGCTTGAGGCCTTCGCCGCCCATCATGCTGATGTACATCCAGGTGATCGGCAGAATGCTTGCGCTGCCGAACGGTGCCGCGCTGACCGCGCCTTCTTTGCGCGCCATGTTGGCGTGGCCTGGCAGAAATGGAATCAGGTGCGATTTAACCCCGATCGGGCCAACACCCGGACCACCGCCGCCGTGCGGAATGCAGAAGGTTTTGTGCAGGTTGAGGTGCGATACGTCGCCGCCGAACTGGCCGGGTGCGCACAGGCCAACCATGGCATTCATGTTGGCGCCGTCGATGTAAACCTGACCGCCGTTGTCGTGAACGATTTGCGCGATCTCGCGGATGCCTTCCTCAAACACGCCGTGGGTCGACGGGTAGGTGATCATCAGGGCAGCCAGACGATCTTTGTGCTCTTCAGCTTTTGCGCGCAGGTCTTCGATGTCGACGTTACCGCGAGCATCGCAGGCCGTTACCACAACGCGCATGCCAACCATGCTGGCAGTTGCCGGGTTGGTGCCGTGTGCCGATTGCGGGATCAGGCAGATATCGCGCTGATCGTCGCCACGGCTGATGTGGTAGGCACGAATTGCCAGCAGGCCCGCGTACTCGCCTTGCGAGCCGGCGTTTGGCTGCAGCGAAACACCGTCGTAACCGGTGGCAGCGCAGAGCATGGCCTCCAGTTCGTCGGTCAGTTGCTGGTAGCCAAGGCTCTGCTCAGCCGGTGCAAACGGGTGCAGGTTGCCGAACTCGGCCCAGGTCACTGGAATCATTTCGCTGGCGGCGTTGAGTTTCATGGTGCAAGAACCCAGCGGAATCATGCTGCGATCCAGCGCCAGGTCTTTGTCGGCCAGCTTGCGCAGGTAGCGCATCAGCTCGGTTTCGGAGTGATAACGGTTGAACACCGGATGGCTGAGAATCTCGGACTGACGCAGCAGTGCTTGCGGCAGGCGGTTGGCAACCGCTTTGGCCAGCTCGTCGAAACTTGGCAGGCTGTTGCCCGGCTCGGCGAAGACTTCCCAGAGGCTTTCAATGGCCGCCTGATCGGTGGTTTCGTCGAACGACACGCCAACACGTTGATCATCGACAACGCGCAGGTTGATCGACAGCTGATGCGCGTGCGCATGCAGTTTGGCCGTGCGTGCGCCGGTTGCGATGGTCAGAGTGTCGAAGAAGTTTTCCTGCTCGACAGCAAGGCCCAGCTTGGCCAGACCCTGAGCGAAGATTGCAGTCATCTGATGCACGCGCTTGGCGATGCGGGTCAGGCCTTGCGGGCCGTGATAAACCGCATACATGCTGGCGATGTTGGCCAGCAGAACCTGAGCTGTACAGATGTTGCTGGTGGCCTTCTCGCGGCGGATGTGTTGCTCGCGGGTTTGCATGGCAAGGCGCAGAGCCGGCTTGCCGAAGCGGTCAACCGAGACCCCGACCAGACGGCCCGGCATGTCGCGTTTGAAGGCATCGCGGGTGGCGAAGTAGGCCGCGTGCGGGCCACCAAAACCCAGTGGCACACCGAAACGCTGAGCGCTGCCCAAGGCAACGTCGGCGCCGAATTCACCTGGCGGCGTGAGCAGAGTCAGGGCGAGCAAGTCGGCAGACACTGCAACCAGCGCGTTGGCTGCGTGGAAACGCTCAACCAGTGCGCGGTAATCGAAGATATCGCCGTTGCTGGCCGGGTATTGCAGCAGGGCGCCGAAGTAGGCGCTGGCGTCGGTGATTTCGGCTTCATCGCCTACAACCACGTCAATGCCCAGCGGTTCGGCGCGGGTGCGCAGAACGTCGAGGGTTTGCGGGTGGCAATGCTGGGAGGCGAAGAAGCTGTTGCTGGCCTTGTTTTTCGACAGGCGCTTGCAGAACGTCATGGCTTCGGCGGCAGCAGTGGCTTCGTCGAGCAGCGAGGCGTTGGCGATTGGCAGGCCGGACAGGTCGCTGATCAGGGTCTGGAAGTTCAGCAGGGCTTCGAGGCGACCCTGGGAAATCTCAGGTTGATAAGGCGTGTAAGCCGTGTACCAGGCCGGATTTTCAAACAGGTTGCGCAGAATCGGTGACGGCGTGTGCGTGCCGTAGTAGCCCTGACCAATGAAGGTCTTGAACTGCTGGTTCTTGGCCGCGATGGTTTTGATTTTAGCCAGTGCATCGGCTTCGCTGAGGCCCGGCGTCTGGCCCAGTACGCTGGTGCCTTTGATGCTTTCCGGGATGACGCTGGCGCTCAGAGCTTCCAGCGAGTCATAGCCCAGCTGCGCGAGCATGGCTTCAATATCAGCGTCACGCGGGCCGATGTGGCGCGCGATAAATTCGTTTTGGGTCGTCAGGTCAGTCATCAGCAAACCTCAGGCGTCAGCGTTGGCGTTTAGCAGGCGATCGTACGCTGCTTGGTCAAGCAGGTCGGCGATGGCGCCTGGGTTGGCAGGGCGGAAGCGGAAGAACCAGCCTTTGCCCAGCGGGTCTTCGTTGACCAGCTCAGGGCTTGATTCTAGCTCTGCATTGATCTCAACGACTTCGCCGTCCAGCGGCATGGTGATATTGCTGGCTGCCTTGACGGATTCGAGCACGGCGACTTCAGCTTCGGCGCTGTAGGCTTGCGTGTCCGGCAATTGCACGAATACCACGTCACCCAGTGCTTCCTGGGCATAGGCGGTGATGCCCACAGTGATCAGGCCATCTGCTTCCTGACGCAGCCATTCGTGCTCGACGGTAAAACGCAATTCGCTCATGTGAACTCCTCAAGTGACAGGCTCGCCTGTTTCTGTTGCAGGCGATGGTCTGATGCTCGCGGTTGGGTCGCGAGCTATTAATCAAACAATCTAGCAAGGGCAGTGCCAGTGCCGGTTTGTTCAATAAAAACCAGTAAAATCAGTCGTTTGAGGGCTTTTCAAGGTTACAGCGAGAACCTTACGCGTATTGATTTCGATACGGATTTTCAGGGTTAAGGCCTATATCCAGGGCTTGGCCCGCTGAATGCTGGATCTGCGCCGTATGTATCGAATTAGATACGCTGTATTGAATAAGATACAGCTTGTGCGTGTCAGCAAGCCATTAATGGCCAGTTCCGGCTCAGTGAATAGCAGGCGATTGCTGAAGTTCGCGAAGGCGTTGCGCCAGTTGATAGCGCAGCGACTCATCTTCGGTCAGGAGCATGGCGCGCTGCAAATCGTAACGCGCCGCCTGCGGGCATTCCAATTGTTCAAGCAGATGCGCGCGCGCCAGATGGTCCGGCGCTGACGGCTCACCCAACTGCAACACCCGCTCGGCATCTTTCAGGGCGGCCAGATAATCATCGGCCTGGGTGTGCAGTTCGCGCAAATTGCGCGACAAGCGCTGGAGCATGTTCTGGTCGCTGGCCACCTGCAGGTACCCGGCCTGTAATTTGGCGTTCGCGCCTTGAGTGCGCAGCAGCAATTCACGTTGGTCTTGCGGGTACAAGCGCCGTCCGCTGCACGGGTCGAGCAGATGATCCGCGCCGGGAACCCGCAGCAGGAAGTAGCCGGGAAAATTAATCCCCTGCAGGGCTATTCCCAGACGTCGTGCCAGCTCCAAGGCAATGATCGCCAGTGATAACGGTTGGCCACAACGCCATTGCAGAACTCTGTGCAAAAGTGCGACGCGGGGCGTTAACAGCGGACTGTCGTCCTGACGAAAGCCCTGGTGACTGAGCTGTCTTAACAGCGGTTGCGCCAGTTCTTGTGGTGGCAGTGAGGGCAATGCCGCATCTATCTGGCGCTGCAATTCGCCGAACTGCTCAAGCACGAGGGCCGGTTGCAGCGTCGAATCATGCTCTGCGGCCAGCCACAACGCGGCCTCCAATAAGGCGCTGGGCTGGCGGGAGAGGCACTCGATGCACATGGCGCGTGGATTCATTGGCAAACCCTCTGATGCATCTGTTTTAGCTGGCCTTGAGCGCTGCGTCTAGTGTTTGAGTGCTGGCTGCAGAACGGTTTTATGCCGTAGCCGACAAAACGCTGGGGCATGGCAGTTTATCGCCTGCTTATGCGCAGAGTTACTCAGCAGCGGCTGGCTTATATCTGCTGGATAAGTCGGGACTCAGGGCGGGGCCTATACTCATCTGAGTGTTCAGCAAGGGGCGCACCATGTTCAGCATGATGTCGGCATCGCGTCTTGAGTCACTGCATATGACCCAGGACCCGGCCACAGGCCTGCGGGCCATTATTGCCATTCACAATACTCAACTCGGCCCGGCACTGGGCGGCTGCAGATTCCTGACCTATCCCGATGAACAAGCCGCCCTGCGCGATGCCCTGCGGCTAGCCCAGGGCATGAGTTACAAGGCCGCCCTGGCCGGGTTGGCGCAAGGGGGCGGCAAGGCGGTGATCATGCGCCCGCCGCACGTGAATGATCGTGCCGCCTTGTTCGAGGCATTTGGCCGGTTTATTGAAACGCTCAAGGGTCGTTACATCACCGCAATGGACAGCGGCACCACCAGTGCCGACATGGACTGTATCGCCCAATACACCCAGCACGTTACCAGCACCACTTCGGCGGGCGACCCGTCACCGCATACCGCAATGGGCGTGTATAGCGGGATTCGTGCGACCGCGATGGCGCGCTTCGGCTGCGATGAGCTTGAGGGCATCCGTGTTGCCATTCAGGGTTTGGGGCATGTTGGCTACGCGCTGGCGGCGCATCTGCATGCAGCCGGCGCCGAGTTGATTGTCAGTGATATCGATCAAGGGCGCGTGCAACTGGCGGTCGAAGAGTTCGGCGCCAAGGCGGTGCCGACTGATGAGCTGCTCTCAACGCCCTGCGAGATTCTGTCGCCTTGCGGGTTGGGCGGCGTGCTCAATACCGAAAGCGTGACCAGGCTGCGTTGCAGTGCAATCGCCGGCGCCGCCAATAACCAGTTGGCCAATCCTGAAATATCCGACGCCTTGCAAGCGCGGGGCATCCTTTATGCCCCCGATTATGTGATCAATGCCGGCGGCCTGATCTACGTCGCCTTGCAGCATCAGGGGCAGGAGCTGCCGGCGATTACTGCTCACCTGGCGCGGATCAGCCAGCGCCTCACGGAAATTTTTGCCCACGCGCAGGCCGACAAACGCCCACCGGCCCGTGTAGCAGACGCGCTGGCAGAGCGCCTGCTCTATCCAAAATAGGTCGCAACACTGAAGCCGCGGCCAAAAGCCAACGCATCGGCAGACGCCCATAAGGTGTCGGGGAGTTAAACATGCAGGACAGCTTGAATATCACCTTCAGCCAATTTCTGGCCACAGACGGTCAACTGCTCGAAGCCTTGCCGGCGTGGGCGGATGACCAGCAGTTGCTGATTGGCTTGTACCAGCAAATGGTTTTAACCCGCCTGTTTGATCAAAAGGCCGTCGCCCTGCAACGCACCGGGCGGATTGGCACCTATGCGCCCACGCTGGGCCAGGAGGCCGTTGGCGTGGGAATCGGCGCCGCGATGCATGCCGATGACGTGCTGGTGCCGTACTACCGCGACACGGCCGTGCAAGTGATGCGCGGCGTGAAGATGGAAGAAATTCTGCTCTATTGGGGCGGCGATGAGCGCGGCAGCGACTACGCCGATCCGGCTGTCGCACAGGACTTCCCGCTCTGCGTACCCATCGCCACGCAGGCTTTGCATGCGTGCGGCGTCGCCAGCGCGATGAAAATCCGTGGCGAGCATCGGGCCACGGTCACCACTTGCGGTGACGGCGCGACCAGCAAGGGCGATTTTCTCGAAGCATTGAACGTCGCCGGGGCCTGGCAATTGCCTGTGGTGTTCATCGTCAATAACAACCAGTGGGCGATCTCGGTGCCGCGCAAGATCCAGTGCGCTGCCGCCACGCTGGCGCAAAAGGCAATCGGTGCCGGTTTCAGTGGCGAACAGGTCGATGGCAACGATGTGCTGGCGGTTTATCACCGCACACGCCTTGCGCTGGAGCGAGCCCGGCAAGGTAAAGGCCCGACATTAATCGAGTGCATGAGTTATCGGCTGGGCGATCACACCACCGCCGACGATGCCAGCCGGTACCGGCCTGATGCCGAGGTCAAGCAAGCCTGGCTGAGTGAGCCGATCAAGCGCATGCAGGCATTTTTACGGGCGCAACAGTGCTGGGATGAGAGCCGCGAACAGGCGATGATCAAGACGTGTCAGGCTCAGGTGCAAGCGGCGGTCGATGCATTCGAGGGTGTCGATGCGGCGCCTGTCGAGGCGATTATCGACTACGTCTATGCGCAGTGGCCGCAGGCGCTCGCAGAACAACGTGAAGACTTGCTGGAACGCGCCAGTCGCAGGGAGGCCGAGCATGAATGAGCCAAGCAAATTAAGCCTGCTCGAGGCGGTGAATCTGGCGCTGCACCGGGCCATGAATGAAGACGAAAACGTGGTGGTGCTCGGCGAAGATGTTGGCGTAAACGGCGGTGTATTTCGCGCCACACAGGGTTTGCGCGATGCATTCGGGTTGAAGCGGGTGATCGACACACCGTTGGCGGAAACCATGATCAGCGGATTGGCGGTCGGCATGGCGGCGCAGGGGCTGAAACCGGTCATGGAAATCCAGTTCATGGGCTTTATCTACCCGGCGCTGGATCATCTGGTGTCGCATGCCAGCCGCATGCGCAATCGCACGCGTGGCCGGCTGACATGCCCGTTGGTGTTACGCACGCCAATGGGCGCCGGCATTCGCGCGCCGGAACATCACAGCGAAAGCACCGAAGCGATGTTTGCGCAGATTCCCGGCCTGCGCGTGGTCATTCCGTCATCGCCGGCCAGAGCATATGGGCTGTTACTCGCGGCCATCGACGACCCGGACCCGGTGGTGTTTCTGGAGCCGACGCGGCTGTACCGGATGAACCCGCAACCGCTGGTGAATGATGGCAAACGCTTGCCACTGGACACCTGCTTCACCTTGCGCGAGGGCGCAGACCTGACCCTCATCACTTGGGGCGCCAGCGTGCATGAAAGCCTGCTGGCGGCGGCTGCGCTGAGCGAGCAGGGCGTTTCGGTCGAAGTGATTGATGTGGCCTGCGTCAAACCACTGGACATGGACACGCTACAGGCTTCGGTGCGCAAAACCGGACGCTGCGTGATTGTTCACGAAGCGCCGAAAAGTTGCGCGGTTGGCAGTGAGATTGCCGCCGGTTTGTATGAGCGCGCATGGCTGGATTTGCAGGCGCCCATCGTCCGCGTAACCGCGCCGGATATTCCACCGCCTTTGTACCGGATGGAACAACTCTACATCCCCGCGGTGACAGACATTCTCAGTGCGTGCACTGAGGTGCTCGAATACGCCTGATAGCCAGCGCTCAACTGTGCAGGAGAGCCGTATGAAGAACTTCAAATTGCCCGATTTGGGTGAGGGGTTGCAGGAGGCAGAAATCGTTCAGTGGCATGTCGCTGCGGGCGATACGGTCAAGGCAGATCAGTTGCTGGTCTCGGTCGAAACCGCCAAGGCAATTGTCGATATTCCCGCGCCTTATGATGGCGTGGTGCTGAAAACCTTCGGCAACGAGGGCGACATTCTGCATGTCGGTGAGCCGCTGTTGGCGTATGAAGGCGAAGCGGATGCCGGTACCGTGGTCGGGCGCCTGGACGGCGGCAAAGCCGAGCAGGAAGATCACTTTTTCATCGGTGCAGCGCCGTCGACTCGTGAGCACTCGGCTGCGCGTGCGACACCTGCCGTGCGTCAGTTTGCGCGGCAGGTTGGCGTTGATCTCGACGGGCTCAGCGGCAGTGGCAGCAATGGCCTGATTACCAGGACGGATGTCGAGGCGGCAAGCCAGACGGCACGCGATAAATTCGGCGGGGAGAAACTGCGCGGGGTGCGCCGCAGCATGGCCATCAACATGGCGCGCTCGCATGCGCAAGTGGTGCCGGTGGTGATTGTCGGCGATGCCGATTTGCATCGCTGGAAGCAAGCGCGTGACCCGATGGTGCGGCTGGCTCAGGCAATCGCCCAGGCCTGTACAGTCGAGCCGGTACTCAATAGCTGGTTTGACGGTCAGTCACTGTCGATCAAGCAGCATCAGAACCTGGATCTTGGCATTGCGGTTGATAGCCCCGATGGCCTGTTTGTGCCGGTGCTGCGTGATGTTGGCGCGCGTAGCGCCGAGGACTTGAAAGAGGGCATGGCGCGATTGCGCGCGGATGTTAAGGCGCGCTCGATTCCGCCGCAGGAAATGATGGGCGCGACCATCACGCTGTCGAACTTCGGCACGCTGTTTGGCCGTTACGCCAACCCGATCATTGTCCCGCCGCAAGTGACCATCATCGGCGCCGGAGGCATCCGTGATGAACCCGTTGCGGTGGCCGGCAAGGTCGTGGTGCACCCGATTTTGCCGTTGTCGCTGACCTTCGATCACCGCGCCGTTACGGGAGGCGAGGCCGCGCGGTTTCTCAAGGCATTGGTCGATGCACTGGAGCAGCCCTGAATCGAAAACGGGCTCACCGTAGTGAGCCCGTTGGCAATTGCATGGTATCGCCTGGCTACTGACTGGCGCTGTAATCAGCGACCTGTATCGCGGGTCGCCAGCACCCTGTGGTTGTCAGTAGCCAAGCAGTCTGGGCAAGGTCAGGGTTATTGCGGGAACGCAGGCGATAATGAAGGTCGCGATGGTCAGGATGGCCACGAATGGCAATGCCCGTTTCGAGATGTCTTCAATGGCAGTTCCCGAAATACCCGAGGCAATGAACAGGTTCTCGCCCATGGGCGGCGTCATGAAGCCGATGCTCAGGCAGCAGATCAGAACGATGCCAAAGTGCACCGGATCGATCCCCAGCGTGTAGGTGATTGGCAGAATCACCGGTGTCAGAATCATGATCGCAGCCAGCGTTTCCATGAACATGCCGACAAA
Organism: Pseudomonas sp. MS19; assembly: GCF_013277615.1. Classification (NCBI taxonomy): domain Bacteria; kingdom Pseudomonadati; phylum Pseudomonadota; class Gammaproteobacteria; order Pseudomonadales; family Pseudomonadaceae; genus Pseudomonas; species Pseudomonas sp. MS19. Next base: position 109,227 of record NZ_VBTO01000004.1, read on the forward strand.
CAGCAGGAACCCGATGATCAGTATCCAGATCAGGTAAATGTTGTTCGTCAGGCTCAGCATCGAGTCGGCCACCACCGCTGGAATCTGATTTTCAACCAACAAGCGGCCGAACACTGTGGCGGTAAACAGAATCACCAGCACCCTGCCGGTGATCCAGGTGGTGGTTTCCAGCGATTTGAAAATCTCCGGTAAGCGCAGTTCCTTGTGGATGAACAGGCCGACAAACAAGGTGTAGAAAATTGCTACGATGGCAGATTCGGTCGGCGTAAACAGCCCGGTGTAAATGCCGCCGAGAATCACGAATGGTGCCAGCATCGACCAGAAACCATCGCGCATGGCCTTGCGTATCTTGCTGCCTGACCAGCCATCGTTGCTGCCGGTGTAACCGAGCTTTTTGCAGCGAAAGTAATTCATGATCAGCAAGCCGCCCGCCAGCATCAAACCGGGCACCACACCTGCAATAAACAGTTTGGGAATCGACACGGTGTCAAAGGCGCCGTACTTCTCCACCGCAGCCGGCGGTGGCAGCATGCCCATGGCCGAGATCCCGAAGATCACCATTGGAATCGACGGCGGAATGATGATGCCAAGGCCGCCGGAAGAGGCCGTAACGGCCGACGCGTAACCTTTGGCGTAGCCGCGCTTGACCATCGCCGGAATCATCAGCATGCCGACGGCAGCCGTGGTCGCGGGGCCTGAGCCCGAGATTGCACCGAAGAACAGGCAAGCCAGTACGGCTGCGGCAGACATGCCACCGGTAATCGGCCCGGCAAAGCTTTCGGCCAGCGTTACCAGTCGCCTGGAAATGCCGGCCGCCTCCATGAGCGCGCCGGCGAGAATAAATGCCGGCAGTGCCATCAGTGGAAATGAGCCCACTGAGGTGAAGGCAATCTGGACGAACTTGATCGGGTTCTCACCCAGATAAAGAAACGAGGCCAGGGCCGATACTGCTAATGAAATGCTGATGGGCGTGCCTATCAGCAACAGCAGAATGAAGGAGCCGAAAAGGATATAGACGATCGTGGTATCAACCATGGACCCGCTCCTGAAACTGGTTTACTTCGCGGGTGTTTTTGGCTTGGGAGTCCTGAATGATCTTTTCCAGTTCCTGGGCTTCCGGGTCGCGAATATCGATGCCCTTGACCAGCTTGTAATAGTTGACCTGAAGGACGCGCAAGGTCATCAAGGTGAACGCAATTGGCAGAACCAGATACAGGTACTTCATCGGGATGCCCAGCGTCTGCGATTTCCAGAAGACATTGGCCTTCATGAAGAACATCACGCTGAGGTAGACGAAGTAGCAGTTGAAGCAGACCCAGATCAAATCCGACAGCGCTTCCAGCGCTACAGCAACCTTGCGTGGCATCAACTTGAACTGGAACGTAACGCGGTTGTGTGCGGCTAATTTGGCCGCGTAACTGGCGCCGAAGAATGCGAACCAGACAAACATGTAGGTAACCAATTCCTCGGTCCATGAAAGGGAGTGATTGAACAGGTTACGGCTGAGAATTTGCGCAAACAGGATAATTACAAACAAGGCCAACAGGACCCGGCAAATGTAATTCTCGAGGTTGTCGATGATTTTGAAGAAGCGGCTGGCAGGTTTCATGATCGCCTTCCTGAACGCTCGGCTTCAGGGTAGAAGCGGGCGTTGTGCTGCGTGAGCAATTAGCCCGCAGCGAACAGCAAGTTCGCCGCAGACCGTGACCAGGGAAAGGGGGAGCAGGTGCCGGGGTTGCCGGCACCTGACGGTTTAGATGGTGTCGCGACCCAGGGCCTTGAGCACGACATTGACCTGATCTTTACCGCCGATTTGCTCGTAGTACTTAGGCCACACCTTGCTGACTGCCAGATCGATCCATTCTTGCTCGCCATTGGCCGGGTCGGTGATTACCATGCCTTTGGCGGTCAGCTCTTGCTTGATCTTGTCTTCTTGCGCAACCAGCCACTTTTCACTGTGCAAGGTGGCAGCTTTGCCTGCATCCAGAATGATCTGCTGCATTTCCGGAGTCTGCTCTTCAAACATCGACTCGCTGACAATCAGCGGTTCAATGGAGAACAGGTAGCGCAGGTTGGTGACGTACTTCTGCACTTCGTCGAACTTCATCGCGTTCACAGTCAGGTACGGGTTGTCCTGACCATCGACCACTTTCAGTTGCAAGCCGGTAAACGTCTCCGACCAGGCCATTGGCGTTGGGTTAATTCCCCAGGCGCGATAGGTGTCGATCATGATTTCGTTTTTCGGTACGCGAATCTGCAAACCCTTGAGGTCGGCGACGGTGTTCACCGGCTTTTTCGAGTTGGTCAGTACCCGGAAACCCGAGTAAGCCCAGCCGATGATTCGCACACCGGCATCGCGCACGGTGTTGTCGATCAACTGCTTGCCGATGTCGCTTTGCGTCATGGCCACGGCATCATCCAGGCTCTGGATCATGTAGGGCATGGTCAGAATGCCAACGGACGGCGAGAACGGTGTGACGTTGTTGATCGCCAGAATCGAGAAGTCGAGGGTGCCCATTGCGGCGTTGCTGACGGTGTCTTCTTCGCTGCCAAGTTGGCCATTGAGAAATAGCTTGGCTTCATCCTTGCCGTTGGTACGGGCTTTCAGCTCCTCAGCAAACTTCAGGCCGAGTTCGTGTTGGGTGCCGCCGGCACCGTCGCCCACTGCAACACGGAAGGTCTTCGCGTGGGTCATGCTGCTGCCAAGCGCAGATGCCAGTAAGCACATGGCGAGGGCGAGCGGTCGGGTGAACTGTTTGCTGGTTGTCATAACTGCGTACTCCGTTCTAGTTGTTTTGGATTACGAAAGTGCAGGCCGAGCGGTTTCCAAAATCCTGGGACCAAACTCGAGCAAAACCGAAGAGACGTGTGTTGCATTGCAGTGCTGCTAATGTCTGCGATGCCGTATTATTTTCCCGTCTTTACGTTTGACCGGGACCAATAATCCGCCTGTGTTTGAGGTCTGTTTAGGGCCACATCAAGCGCCTGTCTGGGGCCAGTTTTAAGTGCGCGGTTTAGGGGCAATAAATCGCTCTAAATCAGCTGTTTGCACCAAAAAATGACTCATTTTTATGAGTGTAAAAGGGGCGCTGAAGGGGCCAGTTGGCAGCGATGGTGCACGCCTACTGGCGTGTGTGCAAGAGCTGTAAAATCTCGTCGAAAACCCGGTTGTCGAAGCTCTGTGACAAGTCCAGCTCGAGGCTGTTCTGGTAGTAGTTGCTAAGATCCAGGCCCACGCCCAATGCGTATAATTCCACACCCGGCTGCTGCTCGATCTGCCGTGCGACCTGTTTCAGGTGCAGGTCGAGAATGTCCTGATCATTGGTTTGATGGGTGGCGCTGTCCATTGGGCAGCCGTCGCTGATGATGATCAGGATGCGCCGTTTAGCATCACAGCGGCGCAATCGCTGATGCGCCCAGAGCAAGGCTTCACTGTCGACGCTCTCGCGGAACAGATCCGATTTCAGCAGCGCCGAAATGCTTGGCCGGGCTTTGCGCCAAGAGGTGCTGGCGTCTTTGTATACGCGGTGCTCAAGCTCATTTAAACGGCCAGGATTGGCCGGTTGGCCTGCCGCGCGCCAACGTTTAAGCGGTCGTCCGCCATTCCACTGGCCAGTGGTAAAGCCAAGGATCTCACTCTTGGCGCCGGCTAACTCAAGGGCGCGACTCAAGGTGTCGACCAGTAACGCAATCGACTCAATGTGATTACGCATTGAACCTGAGTTGTCGACCAGCAGGGTCACGCAGCAATCGCTGTGCGGCCGCTCGCGTTCATGGCGGAATATCTCGCGCTGCTCGGGGCTTATGATCAGGCGGCTGAGTCTTCCGGCGTCTATTTGACCGTCCGCCTGAGCAAATGCCCAGCCATCACGTTGCGGTTCGGCCAGCAGGTTACGCAGGCGTCTGGCCAGTCTCGGCAGATTCAGGCCTTGTTCGGCAGCGCGCTGGTCGAGGCGTTGGCGAAGCTGCTTTAACAGGTCGCTGCGCACCAGATTCGCAGCGTTCAACTCGCGATCATAGTCGCGGCTGAAAACCGGGTAGGTGAACGCGTTGTGGCCGTTGCGTGTGCTGCCTGCGCCAGCCGTCGTGGCGTGTTCATCGCCCGTTGCATCGCTCTCACTGTCGAGCAGCAAGGCAAAAGCCAGGTGTGATTTTTCAGCAATTTCCGAGACTTTGCGTTCATCGTTATTGAGCAGTTCTGCATCAAGCTGATCCAGCAGTTCGACCACTTTATCGGCAATCCAAAGCGCGTGTTCACCGAAGCGCAGTTGCTCATTACGCGTTCGCCTTAGCAGTCCGAAGTGCGCGCCGAAGTGACCGAGCAGGCTCAGGCGCGGCGCTTCAATGAGCATTTCAGTTTGCTCGCTGGCGCGCCCGCCGCAGAGCAGGAACCAACTCATCTGCGCCACAGTGAAGAGCATCAGGCCGACGTGCCCTTCGGTTTGCCCTGAGTCCAGAAACTGCTGACTCCAGTTGCCGTAGCGCTGCATAAGATTACGTTTCATGCCCGGATGGCAGTCGCTCACCAGTGACTCAACGCGCAGTTGCTCAAGCAGTTCGAATACCAGCCGGGCAATCGGATGCGCAGGTAATTGCGTGTGCAAAAGCGCGCGGTCGCTGTGCTTGAGTTTCAGCGCCAGGCTGTCGGCGACGGCGCGGTAGGCCGCAAAGTTATCCTGTTGTGGATCCGGGTGCAGATGCGGTGCGCGCACCGCAACGCGCTGGCCGTCGACTTCCAGCCGGGCGCCTCGATAGCGCACGCGACGCTCTCCGGAAAACGCCCGTAGAGACGCAGCGCACAGCTCTTCGAGTTGCTGTTGGCGCTTCTCGCGTCGTGGGTGTTGCATGTCACTGCTCACGCCAGCGCCAAGTGCGGCAACGCCGATTCTTGCAGTTCATCATCGAAGCAGCGCTGGTAGTATTCCGCGACAATGCTGCGCTCGGCTTCGTCGCACTTGTTGAGAAATGACAGGCGAAATGCCAGCGCCGGATCACCGAATATCTCAGTGTTTTCGGCCCATGCAATTACACCGCGTGGCGACATCAGTGTTGATAGGTCGCCACAGGCAAAGCCCTCACGGGTCAGGCCGGCCACCGCCACCATCGACTCAAGCAGTTGTGCAGGGTAGAGGGCAAGCAGTTGCGGAACCTGCGCGGCTACAATTGCCTGCTCCTCAGCCGGGGGCAGGTAGTTCAGGCAGGCGACGATATTCCAGCGGTCGAGCTGCGCCTGATTGAGCACTTGTGTGCCGCTGTACAAACCATTGAGGTTGCCCAAACCGACCGTGTTAGACGTGGCGAACAGGCGAAACTGCGGGTGCGGGGTGATCAGCTGATTCTGGTCGAGCAAGTTGAGTTTGCCGTCACGCTCAAGAATGCGCTGAATAACGAACATCACGTCCGGGCGCCCGGCATCGTATTCATCGAATATCAGCGCCACTGGCCGGCGCAGCGCCCACGGCAGAATGCCTTCCTGAAATTCGGTGACCTGTTTGCCGTCCCGCAACACAATGCCGTCCTTGCCGATCAAGTCCAGGCGGCTTATGTGGCCGTCCAGATTAACCCGAACGCAAGGCCAGTTGAGCCGCGCCGCTATCTGCTCGATATGGGTTGATTTGCCCGTGCCGTGCAAGCCCTGAAGCATCACCCGACGGTTGCGGGTAAAACCTGCCAACACCGCTTGCGTGACTTCCGGATTAAACCGGTAGGCGCTGTCGATTTCCGGCACCTGGTGATCGTGCTTGAGCAGGACTGGTACGCGCATGTTGCTGTCGATACCGAACAGTTCACGGGCAGAGACCAGCCGGCTGGCAGATTCAAGGGTCAGATCAGTCATGCGCAGTGCCTCTGAAACGGAATGAGTTCAACCGATTCTATGGGCGCTATTGATCAGGGGCAGGGGCCAGTTGGCATTCAACGATGGGCCAGGAACGGGCTTAAACAGTGGAGCTTTGCTGGGGCTGGAGCCAAAACTGCAGTGCAACTGGCTCTATGGAAGGCGCGCGTGCGCGCTAAGGATGGGGCCAGACAGAAACAATAAAGAGGCTTCCCGCATGTCGAACACGACTCTGACCCTTGCCCTCAACAGCCAGCTGAGTGATTTGTTTCAGCGCTATGAGGCGCATACACAGGTAACACCGGAGCAGTATGTCGAGGCCTTGCTGGCCAAGACCTTGCCTACCTTGCAGGCTGTAGTTGAGGCGCTGGATGAAGCCGGTGGTGACTCCGAGGCGATGGCTCAGCTGTTCGCCAGCAAAATGGCGCAGATGGCTCAACCCGCTGCGCCCGCATAGGCCTGATACTCAGGCCAGGCATTCGATTTTCTGGCGAATCTCGGCAAGTTTGCCTTCCATAACACGTTCCAGATGCTGGAGATCCTGCAATACCTCGGCCTTGGGCGAGAGTTGCGGGACTTCAGCTGTGGTCAGTTGTTTGAGTTCTGCCAGTGCGCTGCATAATACCGGGCTGCTGTTGCTCAACTCTGCGTAAGCCTGGCTGTGCCGACTCTGGCCCGGGATGGCTGTGCGCGGATGAGCGAAGGTGAACTTCTGGCTGTGTGCTCGCAATGAGCTGGCCGGACGCTCAAAGTAGATCTTCAGTACATCGCGGTCACGCTCCTGGCGCAAACTGAAGCGTTTGATTGATTCTACAGCGCTAATGCCCATCTCTTTCAGGGTTGGGTAGTCGGTCATGGCAGTTACCTCAGAAATCAGTGATCGATAATTCGGCTCCATTGCAAGCGCACGGCAATCAACCCGGCTGATGATTCCTCAGCTGAGCAAATTGGGGCGGATTGTTATTGTTTTCAGCGATTCTCGATCTGCATGTTCAGGTGCAAGGCGCAGTTCGGAAGGGGGTGCCGCTCTCCTGCGGAGAGGTGTGCACAGTTTAGTCGGCAAGCTCGATTGGCCAAGAGCCAGCATTGGCCCTGCGATGGTGCCAGCGTTGTTCGGGCAAGCAAAAGCCCCGCAGCGGATTAACGCAGCGGGGCTTGTATCAGCCAACTTTCAGGTGTGTGGCTTAGCTGTTGGTGACCGGCGCCGTAGACATTCGCGGCGCTGCCGTTGTTGATTTCTTGCGATTACCAATCCACCAGGCCGAGTAGGCACTTACCGCGCCGGCGAACAACACATACAGGCACGTCGTCCACGGTTGCCCGTCACTGCTGCGCATCAGCGCGGTGGCAATCATCGGAGTCAGGCCGCTGGCGAATATCCCTGAGAATTGATAGACGAACGAGATGCCGGTGTAGCGCACCTTGGCGTCAAACAACTCGCAAAACAGAGCCGCTTCCGGGCCATAAACGGCGGCATAGAAAATCCCGAAGGGGATTACGATCGCCATCCAGATGAGGAACATATTGCCCTCGCTGGTCATCATCAACCAGAAGGCCGGGAATGCCGCCAGTGCGGTAATCAGCGAACCCCAGAAGTACACGCGGGTGCGGCCGATGCGGTCACTCAATGCGCCAAACATGGGGATCGTAAAGCACATCACCACCGCCGCAACCATGACCCCGATAAGTGCTTCGGAGCGCGGTAAATTGAGGGTCTGGGTCAGGTAACTAAGGGAGAACACGCCGAATACGTTGAAGAACACCCCGTCGATATACCGCGCTCCCATACCGGCGAGAACGTTCTTCGGGTAGCGCTTCATCATGTCGACAAATGGAATGGCGGCTTCGGCGTTGTCGGCTTTGACCTTGGCGAACTCCGGGCTTTCCATGACGTTCAGGCGAATCCAGGTGCCGACAAATACCAGACCGGCGCTGAGCAGGAAGGCGATCCGCCAGCCCCACTCGAGAAACTGTGTCTCGGTGAGGAAGTACGACAGCGCACCGACTACGCCCGAGGCCAGACAAAGGCCGATGGCAAGGCCGATTTGCGGCAGGCTGGCATAGAATCCGCGCTTATGCTTCGGCGCATATTCGAAGGCCATTAGCACCGCGCCTCCCCACTCACCGCCCAGGCCGATGCCCTGGAAAACACGCAGCAGTAACAGAAGCAGAGGCGCCCAGATGCCGATACTGTCATAGCTGGGCACCAGGCCAATCAAGAAGGTCGCCACGCCCATGATCATCATGGTCATGACCAACATACTTTTTCGACCGATCTTGTCGCCAAAGTGGCCGAAGATAACCCCGCCAATCGGCCGGCTCAAAAAGCCGACAGCGAAGGTGCCGTAAGCCAGCATGGTTGAAATCAGTGGGTCATCACTGGGGAAGTAGAGCTGGTTGAAAACGATGCCGGCGACGACGCCGTAAAGGAAAAAATCGTACCACTCGATGGTGGCGCCTATGACACTTGCGATTACGACTTTGCGCACGGGATTTGGCGTGGACATGTCAGTATTCCTTTGTGTTTGGCTCGGCAATCAAGCCGCTTGCGCACAGCTCGCGCGCCACGGCGGCTCTATTGCTGCAGTGACTCAAGAGGCGTGGGCACACAACTCTGAGGTTTTTGTCGGGTTGACGTTGACCGTGGCCAGCGACGGCTTGAGCGCATCTTCGAGAATCATCGTCGAGGCCTTCTCGGCAATCATCACCACCGGCACGTTGGTGTTGCCGGAAACCAGCGTCGGCATGATCGAGCAGTCGACCACGCGCAAGCCCTGGAGGCCGTGAACACGTAAACGTGAATCGACCACCGCCAATGGGTCTGAACCCATTTTGCAGGTGCCGGACGGGTGGAAGATGGTCGCGCCGTATTGCCGGCAGAACTCGAGGATTTGCTCGTCACTCTGCGCTTCAATGCCGGGCAGGTGTTCGCGTTTGATCAAGTCCTTGAGCGGGCCGGTGGCCGCCAGTTTGCGGGTGTAACGAACCCCGGCAATTACCGTCTGGCGATCAAGCTCGGTCGACAGGTAGTTGGGCTGCATCGACGGCGGCTGATTGGGATCGGCCGAGACAATGCGCACGTACCCGCGACTCTCCGGCCGCAACTGGCACACCGACATGGTGAAGCCTGAGAACGGATGCACTTTGCCGCCAGCCGAATCGGCGCTGAGCGTGCCGAAATGGTACTGAATATCCGGCGTCTTGCTTTGCTCAATAACCTTGGTAAACAAGCCACCCTGGTTAATGCCGATTGCCAGCGGACCGCTGCGGGTAAACAGCCACTGCAGGCCCATGCGCAGTTTGCGCCACGGCGAGCGCAGTTCATCGTTGGTGGTAATCGGGCGGGTGCATTCGTACATCATGCGAATTTGCAGATGGTCCTGCAGATTCTCGCCCACGCCAGGGAGGTCTTTTACCAGCGGGATCGAGAACTTCTGTAAAAGCTCGCTCGGGCCAACGCCGGAGAGTTGCAGCAGTTGTGGCGATTGCAGGGCGCCGGCGCTGAGGATCACTTCACGTTTGGCTTTTACCGTGAGTTGCTGGCCGTTTTGCTCATACACCACCGCATTGGCCCGTGTGTCTTCAAACAGCACGCGCTGGGCTTTAGCCTGCGAGATGATGGTCAGGTTGCTGCGTTTCTGTGCAGGTTTCAGGTACGCGACTGCGGTGCTGCAACGCAAGCCATTGCGGGTGGTCAGCTGGTAGTAGCCAACACCTTCCTGATCGCCGCTGTTGAAATCCTTGCTGCGCGGAACGCCCAGCTCAACGGCAGCGTTGATGAAACCTTCTGTGAGTGGATGGCGGGCCTTGATGCTGGAGGCGCTGAGTGGCCCGTCTGTGCCGCGGGTAGGGCCGGGGCCGAGGTCGTTATTTTCGCTGCGACGAAAATACGGCAGTACATCCTTCCAGGCCCAGCCTTCGTTGCCCGCGTCGGCCCAGGCATCGTAGTCGGCCTGTTGACCGCGAATGTAGATGAGCCCGTTAATGGAGCTGCATCCACCCCACACCTTGCCGCGCGGCCAATAGATGCGGCGGTTGTTCATGCCAGGATCGGGGTCGGTGTAGAACCCCCAGTTATAGACAGGGTGGAACATGGTTTTGGCATAGCCGATAGGGATGTGGATCCACGGATACCGATCCGGTGGGCCGGCTTCGAGCAAGCAGACGCTGTAGCGCCCGTTCTCGCTGAGCCGGTTAGCCAGCACACAGCCAGCAGATCCAGCACCCACTACGACGAAGTCATAGATGAGCGACATTCGAAATCCTCTTTGTTTTTATTAGTGCGAAACCGAACTTCGAGATCAAATTAGAACAAAACGGTTCATTGTTGTTGGGCCAGAAATGACTTGTGATTGAGTCCACGGCCTTGTATTTACTGGCCTGTAAGATATTTTGTTTATAATCATGGAGTTATTTTCATGCCACAATTAACAGGCGGTATGACAAATGGAACAAAACGTATCAAAAGCAGATGAAGCGCTGGACACTGCCACGCCAGATCGCAGCTTGCGGGCTTTGTTGCTGCTCGACGCCATCGCTCAGTCCGATTCGCCCTTGTCGCTGGCGCAGCTGAGTCATCGTCTGGATACGCCCAAGGCCACACTGCTAAGGATGGTGCAGGCGATGGAGCGGCTGGGGTTCTTGCTGCGCGAAGAGGACGAAAAGTCCTATTTGCTCGGCCCGCGTTCGGGGCAGCTGGGTTTGCACCTGTTGCGCAATGGCGTGGTTATGCAGCGCCATCGGCTGATTCTTGAATCGCTGGTTCGCAAGCTGGGGGAAACCTGCAATCTGACTGCGCTGGATGGCTCGCAAGTGATCTATATCGATCGGGTCGAGACCACAGAACCGCTGCGCTTGCATGTCGAGCCTGGCACACATGTTCCACTGCACTGTACGGCGAGCGGCAAGCTGTTTCTGGCTGAAATGCCGGTTGTAGATCGTGAGCAACTATTAACCTGCATTCCATTGCTGGCGCAGACCTCGCGCACCATCACCGACACGGGTTTGCTGCAAGCCGAGCTTGAGCGCATACGCAGCCGGGGCGTGGGTATCGACAGTGAGGAATTTGTGGCGGGGATGGTCGCCGTGGCTGTGCCCATTCGCGATGCGCAGGGTCGTTGTGTGGCCGCGTTGGCGTGTCACGCGCCGACTGCGCGCAAGAGCCTGAATGACTTGATTGATGGAATTGAAGACATGCAGGCGGCAGCAGCGCAGCTGGCGTTGATGTTTGTCTCGCAAACAACCGGCGCCTGAAACAGCGGGGCACCGGTGCCCAGGCTTCAGATAAACAAGCCGCTCAACGGGGACGATGCATCAGCGCTCAAACGACGCGGCATGCGTCCGGCCTGATACGCTTCTCGTCCGGCGCTAACGGCCTGACGCATAGCTGATGCCATGCGAATCGGTTCGCGTGCGCGGGCAATTGCGGTATTCATCAGGACGCCATCGCAGCCCAGCTCCATGGCAATTGCCGCGTCAGATGCCGTGCCCACGCCGGCGTCAACGATTACCGGTACGTGAGCATTTTCGACAATCAGGCGAATGTTGTAGGGGTTGCGAATTCCCAGTCCCGAGCCGATTGGCGCACCCAATGGCATCACTGCCACGCAGCCCAGTTCTTCCAAGCGCCGCGCTACCAACGGGTCATCGCTGGTGTAAACCATCACCTTGAAACCCAGTTCAACCAGTTGGCGCGCAGCAATCAGGGTTTCGCCGATATCGGGGTAGAGTGTTTGCGCATCACCGAGAACTTCGAGTTTGACCAAGTCATGGCCATCAAGCAGTTCGCGGGCCAGCAAGCAGGTGCGTACGGCATCCTTGGCGGTGTAGCAGCCTGCGGTGTTGGGCAGGAGCGTGAATTTTTCGGGCGCAATGGCATCGAGCAGATTCGGTTCCTGAGCATTCTGGCCAAGGTTGCTGCGGCGCACAGCAAAGGTGACGATCTGCGCGCCGCTGGCATTCACGGCGGCTTGTGTCTCAGCCAAGTCTGCATAGTGGCCAGTACCAACCAGTAAGCGCGACTGAAAGGCCTGGCCGGCAATTATCAGCGGGTCGGCTATTGCTGCTGCGTGGGTCATAAACACTCCTGATCAACAGAATTAAATCCTTGCTTGCGGCTATCGCAAAGCCCGAATCAGCCGCCGCCGATGGCGTGGACTATTTCGAGGCGATCGCCGCTTTGCAGGCGCCGTGTGGCCAGCTCACTGCGCGCAATAACCTGCAGGTTGTGTTCAACAGCCAGACGTCGTTCAACCAGACCGTTCAACTCCAGCAGTTCGAGCAGGCTCAGGTTTTCCGGCACTTGCTGCGCGGTGCCGTTAAGGATGATTTCAATCATGCGTGTATCGCACCGTGGTGGTTCGCTTTGGCTGCATGGTTGATTGATTCTGTGCGCCTCAGAAGGGCCAATGGTGCCAGTCATATTGGTCCAGTACGGCGCGGTGAAATGCCCCTGTGCGGCGCTGGCACCTCAGTTGGGTAAAAACTGGTTCTATGTGCGCTGGCGCCATGCTCCTAGTTTCATTACCAGAGGCTGAGCCTGCATTTACAGAACGCAGCCTGACGCTGGATAACCGCGGCCGCATGAATCTCCACCCCCGGCCGCCGACAATTACAAAGTCCCACGCTGGAGGTTGGCATGAACACCATGACGAATGAAATTGATGCAGCTGAAGTGCTGGCCAGTGACCGCAGTCACGTATGGCACCACATTACCCAACACAAGCCGCTTGAACAGAATGATCCGATGATCATTGTGGAAGGCAAAGGCATGCGCGTGTGGGACATCAAGGGCAATGAATACCTGGATGCGGTGTCGGGCGGCGTGTGGACTGTCAACGTTGGCTATGGCCGTGAAAAGATTGCCGATGCGGTGCGCGATCAACTGGTTAAGCTCAATTACTTTGCAGGCTCGGCCGGAAACATTCCAGGCGCATTGTTCGCCAAAAAACTGATCGAGAAAATGCCCGGCATGAGCCGCGTGTATTACTCGAACTCAGGCTCTGAGGCCAACGAGAAGGCCTACAAAATTGTTCGCCAGATTGCCCATAAGAAGTACGGCGGCAAGAAGCACAAGATTCTCTTCCGTGAACGTGATTATCACGGCACCACCATCACTGCACTGAGCTCGACCGGTCAGTTTGAGCGCAAGAGCCAGTACGGCCCGTTCACTCCAGGGTTCGTCGAGTTCCCGCATTGCTGCGAATACCGCTCACAGTTCGGTGATGTCTCGGACTACGGCGTACGCGCGGCACTGGAAATGGAAAAAGTGATCCTGGCCGAGGGCCCGGACACCGTTGGCGCGGTGGTGCTTGAGCCCATTACGGCGGGTGGCGGGGTGATCACACCGCCGGCCGGCTACTGGGAAACCATTCAGGCCATTTGCAAGAAATACGACATTCTTCTGCACATTGATGAGGTGGTGTGCGGCCTCGGACGCACCGGTAAGTGGTTCGGTTATCAGCACTACGGCATCAAGCCGGATATCGTCACCATGGCCAAAGGGGTTGCCAGTGGCTATGCAGCGATCTCTTGCACCGTGACCACCGAAGAGGTTTTCGAGTCGTTTAAGGGTGAAGCCGACGACCGCATGGGCTACTTCCGTGATATCAGCACCTTCGGCGGCTGCACTGCAGGCCCGGCAGCGGCGCTGGCCAATATGCAGATTATCGAAGAGGAGGGCTTGCTGGAGAATGTCACGCAAATGGGTGAGTACTTCATGGCCCGTTTGCGTGAGCTGCAAGACAAACACCCGCTGATTGGTGATGTGCGTGGCAAGGGGCTGTTCTGTGGCTTGGAACTGGTCAAGGACCGGCAGACCAAAGAGCCGGTGGCAGAGAGCGTGGCCATTGCCGTCGCCGCAGATTGCATGCGCCAAGGCGTCATTATCGGGCGTACCAATCGCAGCTTTGAGCAGTTCAATAACACCTTGTGCTTCAGCCCGGCGCTGATTGCCACCCAGGCTGAACTGGATCAGATCATCATCGCCGTGGACAACGCCCTGGCCCGAGTGGGCGGCGGCGCTTAACTTCAGTAAAGGCGTTTAATCAGCCGGGATGACCTGTGTGAACGGGTCTCCCGGCTTTGGCGTTTTGTCCATAAATGCGGCTGATGCCGAGGTGGCTGACCAATAGTCTTGAGTGGCGGTTGGTGCTAGTCTGCGGCGCAGTCATCGCACCGTGGTGCATGGGCAAAGTGGAGTTGCTGGGCTGACGATGTGGGTTCCAGCATGTGCAGTTCTTACAGCTGAGGCCGCGATATGTTTCATCTATTTCATTTGTCCGCAGACAAGCCGACCGGCTTGCAGCAGCAGTTACGTGAACAAATTGCCCAGGTCATTCTTAACGGCAATATTCCGCTCGATAGCCCCCTGCCTTCCAGCCGTAAACTCGCCAAGCAGTTGAATATCGCTCGCAATACTGTGGTGCTGGCGTACGAGCACTTGCTTGATGACGGTTATCTGGTCGCCCGTGAGCGCAGCGGTTATTACGTCAACCCGGATATTCTGGCGCGCAAAGTCGAGCCGGCGAGGGTGCCGGTCGAGTCGACATTTGATGGTGCGCCAGACTGGTCCACGCGGCTGGTGGTAAAACCGACCGAACAGCGCAACATGAGCAAGCCGCGTGACTGGCAGAAGTACCAGTATCCATTTATCTACGGGCAGTTTGACCCGGTGCTGTTCCCGACTGCGAACTGGCGGGAGTGCTGTCGCGATGCCGTAAGTATTCCGGCGATTCGTGATTGGGCATCGGACCGTTTTGATGACGATGATCCGCTGCTGATGGAGCAAATTCGCACGCGCTTACTGCCGCGTCGTGGCGTTTGGGCCTCACCCGAACAAATTCTGGTCACTGTCGGCGCGCAGCACGCGTTGTATATGCTGGCGCGTTTATTGTTGCGCCCCGATAGCCTGATGGGCGTCGAAGATCCTGGCTACATGGATATTCGCAATATCGCCATGCTCAACCCGTCGCGGCTGCAGCCACTGGCTGTGGATGCGCAGGGTTTGGTACTCAGTGATCAGCTCAATGATTGCGACCTGGTTTACACCACGCCCAGCCATCAATGCCCGAGCACTGTGACCATGCCGCTGGACCGGCGTTATGAGTTGTTGCGCCGGGCCAACGAGCATGACTTTTTAATCATCGAGGATGATTACGAAAGCGAAACCAACTTCAAGGCCAATCCGATTCCGGCGCTCAAGAGTCTGGATAAGAACGATCGGGTTTTGTATGTCGGCAGCCTTTCAAAGACCCTCGCGCCAGGCTTGCGCGTCGGTTATCTGGTGGGCCCGGAGCCGCTTATTCGTCAGGCGCGTGCGTTGCGCCGGCTGATGGTTCGCCACCCAGCGGCAAACAATCAGCGTTCGGTGGCGTTGTTCCTTGAGCGTGGTTATCACGATGCGTTGATCATGAGCCTGATGCGCGCCTATCAGGATCGTCATCAGCAAATGGGCGATGCATTGCGTGAGTATTTGCCGGATTCGTCGCGCGAGCCGAGCTTTGGTGGCTCCTGCTATTGGGTCAAAGGCCCTGATGGATTGGACGCCCGCGAGTTGCAGAAACAGGCTGCCAAACAGGGTGTGTTAATTGAGCCAGGCGATATTCATTTCTATGGCGAACGCCCGCCGCTGAATTATTTCCGACTTGGCTATTCCTCGATTGCCGCTGAGCGAATCCGACCGGGTATCAAAATCCTCGCCGAGCTGATTGAGCAACTGAGCTAAAGCACTCTTCCGGGCCCATAGGAGTGGGCCATCTTGCCGACACCGCAGGCAAATGCCTGCGGTGCGATTTCCTGCGCGCGTTAAAAAGTCGTACGGCCACTGGCGCAACAACTGGCCCGCAACTGGTTCTATCGGCTGCGTCTCTCAGGCTCCTACTCTAGGTCCAGTCCAGTTGGAACTGCATAGGCTCGACAGCGCAGGTTCTTACTGGGTTGCCGGTGCTCCATCACAAAAACAACGGGAGAGATCGACATGCAGAAAGTCTGTTCGACTGCGTCCAGTCACACCGCCCAAGGTGCCTCCGTGGTGCCAGTTAGTGGTCCAGCTGCCGTTTCGGATTCGGTGTTGGAGCACCTGAATATTCAAGCAGGGCAGCGTGGCTGCCCTGAACCTGCCGAGGCTCTCGGCTATCCCTGTGCGCCGATGCCGCTCTGCGGCTAAGCCCGGATCAACCGGCGGCTTGGCCGTCGTACACCTAAGTTCTGAGAGGAAAGTCGATATGGCACGCATGACACCTAGCGAGGCTTTAGTTGAAACCATGGTCGCCAATGGCGTAACCGATATTTTCGGCATCATGGGTTCGGCCTTCATGGACGCAATGGATATTTTTGCCCCAGCCGGCATCCGTTTTATCCCGGTTGTGCACGAGCAAGGCGCCGGTCACATGGCCGACGGTTATTCGCGAGTGAGTGGTCGCCACGGTGTGTGTATCGCCCAGAACGGCCCGGGTATCACCAACTTTGTCACGGCCATTGCCGCCGCCTACTGGGCGCACAGCCCGGTTGTGGTCATCACTCCGGAAACCGGTTCAATGAGCCAGGGGCTTGGCGGTTTTCAGGAAGCTCAACAGCTGCCGTTCTTTGAAACCATCACCAAGTACCAAGGCCACGTTGCCAACCCGGCGCGCATGGCTGAACTGACAGCGCGCTGCTTTGACCGCGCCATGCAGGAAAACGGCCCGACCCAGCTGAACATTCCGCGCGACTTCTTCTACGGCGACATTAACGTTGATATCCCAACGCCAATTCGCATTGAGCGCAGCGCCGGCGGTGAAAACAGCCTCGCAGAAGCGGCTGCGCTGCTCGCATCGGCGAAAAATCCGGTGATCATTTCCGGTGGCGGTGTGGTCATGGGCGACGCCGTTGAAGAGTGCAAGGCGCTGGCCGAATACCTGGGCGCGCCGGTAGTGAACAGCTACCTGCACAACGACTCATTCCCGGCCAGCCATCAACTGTGGTGCGGCCCGCTGGGCTATCAAGGCTCGAAAGCCGGCATGAAGTTGCTGTCCCGTGCGGACGTGGTACTGGCTCTGGGCACACGCCTTGGACCATTCGGTACGCTGCCGCAGCACGGCATGGATTACTGGCCGAAGCAGGCCAAGGTGATTCAGATCGATTGCGATCCGAAGATGCTCGGTCTGGTCAAGAAGATCTCGGTAGGGATCTGCGGGGATGCCAAGGCTGCTGCGGTAAACCTGCTGGGTCGTCTGCAGAATCTGGAAGTACTGTGCCTTGAGAACAAGGGCGCACGCGCAGAAGAAATCGCCATGGAGAAGGCGAACTGGGAAGCCGAACTGACTGCCTGGGTTCACGAGAAGGATGAATATTCGCTCGACATGATCAACGAGCAGAACGGCGAAGACGGCAACTATCTGCACCCGCGTCAGGTCCTGCGTGAGCTGGAAAAAGCCATGCCGGCGGATGCCATGGTCTCGACCGATATCGGCAACATCAACTCGGTATCCAACAGCTACCTGCGCTTTGAGCAGCCACGTTCGTTCTTTGCTGCCATGAGCTTTGGTAACTGTGGTTACGCGCTGCCAACCATCATCGGCGCCAAGGTTGCCGCACCGCATCGTACCGCTATTTCCTACGCCGGTGACGGCGCGTGGGGCATGTCGATGATGGAAATCATGACCTGTGTTCGCGAGAACATTCCGGTGACTTCTATCGTCTTCCATAACCGCCAGTGGGGCGCCGAGAAGAAGAACCAGGTCGACTTCTACAACCGTCGTTTTGTTGCTGGCGATCTGGAGAACCAGAGCTTTGCCGGCATCGCCCGTTCGATGGGCGCAGAGGGTGTCACTGTTGACCGTCTGGAAGATATCGGGCCGGCGTTGAAGGCTGCTTGTGAGGCACAGAAGGCAGGCAAAACCACGGTTATTGAAATCATGTGTACCCGCGAACTCGGTGACCCGTTCCGCCGTGATGCGTTGTCCAAACCGGTGCGTTTCCTTGAGAAATACAAGGATTACGTATAAGCCCTGGCGGCCTGTACAAGCACCCTGCAGCGGCGCCTTTGGGCGCCGTTGCAGTATCGCCAGCGAGCAAATGGGAGGTGAATGATGTTGAGCACGACAGCACGCGAGTGCCCGGCTTTTTTGCTCAATCGGGCCAAGGCTTTGCCCCAGGTGGTAACAGCGGTGGTCAACCCGGTCAATCTGCTGACGTTGGGCAGCGCCAAGCAAGCCTTTGATGAGGGCTTGATCGATCCGGTTCTGGTGGGCGATATCCAACAGATGCGTGGGTTGGCCGAGCAACTCGATTGGGACCTTAATGGCATACGGCTGATGGCCGCGGCGGATGAGGCCGAGAGTGCCGCGATTAGTTGCGCACTGGCCGGCAAAGGTGAAGCGAGTGCGTTGATGAAAGGTCATCTGCACACCGACACTTTGTTACGCGCGGTGCTTAAACGCGATGCCGGACTGCGCACCGCCAGCCGTCTCAGTCATGTTTTCCACATGACTTTACCGGGCAGTGACAAGGCTCTGTCGATTACCGATGCGGTGATTAACGTGCAGCCTTCGATCATCGACAAGGTGCACATCGCCCGCAATGCAATCCAGCTGATGCATGCGCTGGGGTATGAGTCGCCGCGGATGGCAATCCTCTCCGGAACCGAAGAGGTGAGCAGCAGCATGCCGTCGAGTCAGGATGCCGCCGAGTTGACCAAGTTGGCGGCTATTGGCGCGATCAGCGGCGCGCGGATTGAGGGCCCGTTGGGCTTTGATAATGCAATATCGGCCGAGGCCGCGAAGATCAAGGGCATTGCCGGGCAAGTCTGTGGCAACGCCGATATTCTGCTGGTGCCAAATCTTGAATCAGGTAACTTTCTGTTCAAGCAGATGGTTTATTTCATGAGCGCTACGGCCGCAGGCCTGGTGCTGGGCGCCAAGGTGCCGATTATTCTGACATCGCGCGCTGATCCTCTGGAGGCACGACTTGCCTCGTGTGCGTTGTCATCCATTTTTATTGATTACTGTGCGCAAACGCCTGAGCGGGCGCTGGCGGTTTAGTCACACTTCAACGGAGAGTTGCTATGGCAGTGCAACGTTACGCATTCATTTTCAAGGCCCCGGGTATGGATTTCATGACCCATAACGGCAAGCTTGAGTCGGACGCTTTCTCGGCGACCCTGTGTGGGGTGGCCGATGTTGAGCAGGCTGTGATGGTAGCGCTCGAACTGCTGACGCATCACGTGCAATTGATCGAGTTGTGCGGCGCATTCAGCGAGGCGGAAACCGAGCAGATCCGTCAGGCGTTGGACGGCAGAATTCCGCTGGGCGCAGTTCAGTACAGCGCTGAGGACCGTGCGCGACTGCTGCAGCCCGGCGCTTAATCGCAGAACTCAGGCGGGCATTGGGGCTGTTTGTGCATGCACATGCCAGGCGCTTAATACCCGCCGCGGCCACCAGTCACTGCTTTCTATCAACTGACGAATAAGCACTTGCTGTTGCGTATCACCGGCAAAACATTGTGGGCGTGCGAATATCGGCAGCTCGCGCAATTGGTCGGCCTGTGCCACAGGTTGCGGGTGATTGGGCAGTATCGGCAGTCTCGGGCACAGATAGAAGAGAATCTGGCCGCTCGCACGGCACTCATCGCTGCCATCAAACAAGGCATCACTGGCGCTCACAAGTAGCTGCTGCGCCAGTTCAGGTCCTTTCTCGGCAGCGCTTTGGCTCAGCGTTGCCCAGCGTGGGGCGATTTCCCGGCGAATAAAACCATCGAGCCGAGCGGCAAGTTCATCGGCGCTTAAGCCCTGCATATCCAGTTGCGTGCACTGCGCGAGGATTCGCAAGTAGGTTTTGTCGATGAGGGTGCGTCCGGCATTTTGCCAGCCATAACCTGCTGCTTTATGCAGGCTTCCATAAAGCAGCAACAGCAGCATGTTGTCACTGCTACGCGGATCGTTGCCGGTTGCGAAGCGCGGATTGGCGCGTTGCCAATGGTTGCGCAGGCACTCGCTCATGCGCGTCAACTCAAGGTTGCTCAGGGCCATTTTTCCCTCCTGCTGTGAACCGCTCCGCGTGCTTTAGTGGGGCCAGTGTGAAACTCGCCAACGCACAGGATATGCGGCTTGTACGGAATCACTTAGCGCCAGCTGCGAGGGGCTATGGGGCCAGTCGGGTTGGCCCCTAACAAGGCGGCTCAGTGGCCCTAATGAGTCGGCCCGGGTTTCACTAGCATCGGTGGCACGTGATGAAACAAAGGTGTAGGTGCCAACCATGACAATAAAACAACACCACACGATTCCACCGGTTGCGGTCCCGGCAGAGTCGCAACCCAGCAATACCGATTCGTGGCTGGTACGGCGGGTACAGAAGTGCAAAGTGGTTATGCCCGGCCTGATTATTTCGGCAGTAGTCGGTGTCAGTGCCTCGTTCCTCTCCGAACACTACGGTGCACCTGTGATGCTCATGGCGTTGCTGTTGGGCATGGCGCTGGGGTTTCTTTCGGAGGAGGGCCGCGCTGTTGCCGGAATCCGTTTCACCTCCAGCACGATCTTGCGCATTGGCGTTGCGCTGTTGGGGATGCGCATAACCCTGGAGCAGATCATGTCGCTGGGCGGCACCTTGCTGGCAGTGGTAGTCGGTGGGGTGTTTTTGACCATGACCTTTGGCGTGGTATTGGCCCGTATGCTCGGCCAGTCGCGTGACTTCGGTATTTTGAGTGGCGGCAGCGTGGGCATTTGCGGGGCTTCCGCTGCGCTGGCGATTTCGGCGGTGTTGCCGCAGGACAAAAACAGCGAGCGCAACATCATCTTCACGGTGATCAGCGTGACGGCGCTGAGCACCATCGCCATGATCATTTATCCGCCCATCGCACAATGGCTCGGACTGGATGCACGGCAGGCCGGGGTGTTCCTTGGCGCGACGATTCACGATGTTGCGCAAGTCGTCGGGGCTGGCTACAGCATGTCGGATGAAACGGGCGATACCGCAACGGTGGTCAAGCTGCTGCGTGTGGCCATGCTGGTGCCGATTGTGTTCAGCCTCTCGCTGATGTTGCGCAAACGCAGCGATGGCCCAAGAGCGGCTTTACCGCTGCCGTTATTCATTATCTTTTTCGTGATCTTTGTAGCCATCAACAGCAGTGGCGTGGCTACACCGGCCATCCGTGAGTTCGCTGTGAGTGTTTCAAGCTGGTGCCTGGTCACTGCGATTGCTGCGCTGGGCATGAAAACATCGTTGAAGTCGTTGCTTGAGGTAGGCTGGCGCCCAGCTACGTTGCTGGTCAGTGAAACCGTGTTTCTGGCGACTCTGATACTGTTGGCTGTTCATTGGATGGGGTGAGGTTGAACGTGGGCGTAAAGCCATGAGTGTGCAAGTGCACCTGATGTTTCTGGGCTGTGTGTTACTTGCCACGCTGGCACAGAACCTCACAGGGTTTGCCTTCGGCTTGATCCTGCTGGGGATGGTTGCCACCCTCAATATTATTTCACTCGCCGATGTGGCCGTGGTCATCAGTTTTCTCACCGTTGCCAATGCGCTGGCGACGTTGGGCGGGCCTAAACCTGCACTTGATCGCAGCGTCCTGATGCCGGTCCTGCTGAGCAGTTTGTTGGGTGTGAGTGTGGGGATGTGGGGCTTGGGTGCGCTGGATGAGGCGCAAATGGCCTGGCTGCGGCTCTTGCTGGGCTGCGTAATTATCATCGCCAGTTTGCTGTTGGTGGTGCAGAGCAAGCCCCGTGAACGTCTTTCCGGACAACCCGCTTTCTGGGTTTCGGGCGCTCTATGCGGGCTGCTTAACGGCCTGTTCTCGAGTGGCGGGCCGCCGCTGGTGTATCACCTCTATCGCCAGCCACTGGCTTATGAAGTCATCCGCAACACGCTGATCACCGTGTTTGCGGCCAACTCGGCAACGCGTCTGGGCTTGGTGATTGCCCAAGGGCAGTTGCACATGCAAGTGATCTGGCTGAGCCTTGAGGCGCTACCGCTGGTGCTGCTGGTAAGTGTACTGATGCGGCGCTACCCGCCGCGCCTGTCACTGCGCACGGTTCGCTGGCTGGTGTTTGCTTTGCTGGTGTTGGCGGGTGCCAGCCTTATCGTCGAGTCACTTGGGCAGGTGCTGGCAATGGCCGCAAAACCGATCACGCTACCCCATGGCGCATGACTGCAACCACGAGGTAATCAGCGTGGTGAAGCTTACTCGGCGGCTTGCGGTTCCTTGTCCAGATCGTTGAGGGCATCCGGTTGGTTCTTGAAGGCTTTGGCGAAAATGTCGCGATTCTTGGCCATGAAAATGCCCAGTTCTTCGCCCTGCTGTTCATTCAGGGTCGGAACGGCCTTTTGCAGCACGTCTGTCAGCAGCTCTGCCAGTTCAAGCATTTTGTCATGACGGTCAGCTTCTGCTTTATCCATGAATAAACGCTCCAGATCTCGACTGCTGCGGTACACCACTTCGACGGCCATTCATCACCTCTACCTTCACGCTGATTAATTACATTCAGGAGCTCTGCAAAAGCGCGCGGCTGGCGCGGTGTGTTTTGCAGGCTCTTTAGCTGTTTATATATACAGTATTTGTAGCTTAAAGAATTCCAGCAGTTTTGAACAGCAGCAATCATGCTGTGCTGCACAAAACCGTGAGCGCTGATTACTTATCGGTGCGAATCGGGCCAAACTTGATGTCAGAGCGAAATGTTAAGTGTGGCTGCCGATTACTGGCATTTCAGTGAAGCACGAATTGCCCGGATGGTCTTGCTCAAAGCGGCTAAATATTAAGTCGTCAGGGGCCGCGCTGCGTAGTAAATGTAATGCTTTCACGGCATTATGCGCGCATTAATTCAGTAGTATTTTCGCGCCCCGGGGTCGCCGGTTCGCCCCGAAAATGCGGGTGTGCTGAGCTGTATTTTGGCCTGCGCGCGGGTCGGTTCAACGTTAAGGAAGTGGCTATGAAATGGGTGGATAACACCAGGCAGCAAATGCACAAAGGCGCAAACTCGATCGGTAATCTGCTGGTCGAAGGGTTCCACTACATTGGGCTGTTTGCCATCGGCGGCGTCACGGCGTGGGCGTCGATCATTGCCTTTATGGAGATGCTCGAAAAAGGCCACGCCAGTGTCGATGGCGTGCTGCTGCTGTTTATCTACCTGGAACTGGGGGCGATGGTCGGGATTTACTTCAAGACCAATCACTTGCCAATCCGCTTTCTGCTGTACGTGGCGATCACCGCGCTGACGCGTTATCTGATTGGTGATGTATCGCATCACAAGGCGCCGGACGTGGGTTTGGTTTATGCCTGCGGTGGCATATTCCTGCTGGCCTTGTCAGTGCTTGCTGTGCGCTATGCGTCTTACCGCTACCCGTCAAGCAAGCCGATCGACGCCACTGGTGATGTGGTCAAGGATAAAGCCGAGAGCCATTAATCATCGGCTGTTTAGCAGCACTCAGTTGCCGAGTGCTGCCAGCGGCCAACAGCGCTTATTTGTCGAGTGGGGCGAACAATGCCGCCAGATCCTCTTCGCTGATCTGCCACTGCTCCAGGCTGCCGCCTTCAAGTACGCCACGGGCCAGATTGGCCTTGGTGTGCTGCAACAACTGGATTTTCTCTTCGACGGTGCCGCGGCTGATCATCTTGTAGACGAACACCGGCTTTTCTTGGCCGATCCGGTAGGCGCGGTCGCTGGCTTGTGCTTCGGCTGCCGGATTCCACCACGGATCGAAGTGGATAACGGTATCGGCGGCCGTCAGGTTGAGGCCAACGCCACCGGCCTTGAGGCTGATCAGAAACACCGAGAACTCACCAGCCTGAAAGTCATGCACCGGCGAGCGCCGGTCTTGGGTGGCGCCGGTCAGTTTGCCGTAGCTGATGCCGCGCTCTTTCAGCTCAGAGGCGATCAGGTCGAGCATTGAGGTGAATTGCGAGAACAGCAGCACGCGGCGACCTTCCTGCGTCAGCTCCTCAAGCATGTTCAGCAATGACGTCAGTTTGCCTGAGTCCGAGGCTTTCAACGTGCTGGACTCATCGCCCAGCAAACGCAGATCGCAACAGGCCTGACGCAAGCGCAGCAGCGCTTCGAGAATGACTATCTGGCTGCGCGCCAGACCCAGTCGGGCGATCTCGTCGCGGACCTTTTTATCCATCACCAGACGCAGGGTTTCGTAGCGATCGCGCTGAGTCGGCGTCAGGTCGACCCATTGGGTGATTTCGGTTTTTGCGGGCAACTCGGTGGCGACTTGTTCTTTCTTGCGGCGCAGCACGAACGGTTTGATGCGTCCATGTAAATGCGCCAAACGCTGGCTGTTGGCGTTCTTTTCAATCGGCGTGCGGTAGTCGTGATTGAAGCTTTTGCTGTCGCCCAGCCAGCCTGGCATCAGAAAGTTGAACAGCGACCAAAGCTCGCCAAGGTGATTTTCCAGCGGCGTGCCGGTCAGGCACAGACGGCGTGCGGTTTTCAGTTGGGAGGCGGCTTGAGCGGCTTTGCTGCGCGGGTTCTTGATGTTCTGCGCTTCATCCAGAATCACCAGATGATAACTGTGTGCTCCGAGCATTTTGAGGTCGCGCGGGAGCAGGGCATAGGTGCTCAGAATAATGTCGTACTCGCCGATGTGCTTGAACTGATTGCGCCGCTTGATGCCATGCAAGGCCAGCACTTTCAGTTGCGGAGTGAAGCGTTCGGCTTCGTCCTGCCAGTTGGGAATCAGGCTGGTCGGCATGATGATCAGCGCGGGCTGCTGCAAACGCCCGGCCTGCTTTTCACAGAGGATATGCGCTAGCGTCTGCACGGTCTTGCCCAGACCCATGTCATCGGCCAGTACGCCGCCTACCTCTAATTCGGCAAGCGCCTGCATCCAGGCCAAGCCATGCACTTGATAGGGCCGTAGTTGCGCCTGCAAGCCTTCGGGCGGGCTTACGGTTTTGTCGCTGTAGGCCTGCAAGCGCTGGGCAAAGCCGCGCAGTTGCTCGCCGCCTTGCCAGTGAATTGCCGGGCCTTGTTCGAGTGCAATCAGGCGCGCCGCGTCGGCTCGCGGCAGGCGCAAGGATTGGCTGGTTTCGCCCGGTTCGCGAAAGAACAATTCGCCGAGCGTCGCCAGCAGAGGCTTTAGCCGTGAAAAGGGCAGCGCCACGCGTTGCTTGTTCTGGGGCAGGGTCACCAGCAGCATTTCGTCGTCGCGGCGCAGGGCCAGTGCTTCGCCATTGAGCAAGTTGGGATTCTTGCGAATTGCCTGCAACAGAATTGGCAGCAAGCTGATGCGCTGGCCTTCAACCTCGATGCCCAACTCCAGATCGAACCAGTCATGTTCGGGTGCCTGCTCGATGTCGGCGTACCAATCTTCAATCTCGCTGAGGTTGAAGTAGAAGTCGTCGTCCATTTCGATCAGCCAGCCGGCCTCGCGCAGTTCGGGCAGATGCTGTTTGGTGAATGTCAGCCAGGCGCCTTCATTGCCCAGCTCGAAGTGTTCGCCGGGATGGTCGCCCAGCGCTTCGCTCTGGCGCAGCGATATTTTCAAACCGCAGTCGAGCAGGTGTTGGCGCATTGCGGCTTCCGCTTGCGGGTTGCGGATTATGCGCAGCGGGATTTCACCAGGGCGTTTTACGATCAGGTCTTTAGGGGCTTTGCCGAAGGCCAGATGGCCCTGATAGTCGAATGCCAGCGCAGCACGGTGCTGGGTCTGTTCCTGCATACGGGCCTTGCGCGCATCGAAGTGCACGCGCACGTGGCTGCCAAGCGACAGCACCGCGCGAGGGGAGACGCCTTCAAGGCGCTCCTCCAACAGTCCGGCAGTATCCAGGGACGGCGCATTCTGGCTCATCGTGCTGTTAACCCTAGTCAGCATTCACTGTCGACATGCCAACACTTAAACAAGAGGAAAGCAGACGATTTTGACACAGCTGGGAAGGCTTGCGGCGATCAGCAGACGAAATCGCTGCAATCGGTGCCGATGCCTGTTGTTTGCAGGTAATTAACGCGCCAGCGAGTTGCCGGCGACGCTTTGGCGGTATTGGCTCGGCGTGGCATTGAATGCCTGACGAAAGCGATTGCTGAAATGACTGGCACTGGAAAAACCACACGCGAGGGCTATTTCAGCAAACTCCAGAGCGCTGCTGCGCAGCAGGAATTGCGCATGTTGCAGGCGTTGGTTGAGCACATAACGATGCGGCGGTAAACCAAAGCTCAAGTTGAACATGCGCGCAAAGTGGTACTCGGAAAGCGCGCATAATCCCGCCAGATGGCCCAGTGTCAGCGGTTGATCCAGATTGGCCTGGATATAGTCGCGCAGACGCTTGCGGTGCGCAGGTGCCAGACCGCCGCGAAATTGCAGGCCTTCACGGCGGCCGACTTGTGACAGCAATGCATGGCTGAGCATGCTGTGGGCGAGGCTGCTGGTGAGCAATCGCTCGGCTGGCTCATCCCAGTTGAGTTGGGTCAGTTGGCGAAAGCGTTCGGCCTGATCCGGATCATCGACAAAGGTGGATTCACGCAATTGCAGCTCGCGCGGTTCGCGGTCGAGCGTGCGCACGGCAGCAAGGGCGAATTGCTCCTGGCTGATGTACAGGTGCGCCAGTTGAATCTCGCCGTTGATTACCCAGGACGATTGGTGCTCGGCGGGCATCACGCAAAGCTTGCCCGGCGCGCCTTTTTGGTCCGGCCGCTCGGCGCGGAAAGTGCCAGTGCCACCGGCCAGATAGCACGACAGCGTGTGATGGCTCGGCGCGAGATAGCTGCGGGTGTCGTGATGGTTACTCCAGATCGCAGCCGACAGCCCGTCACCCAGTTCTGCAGTGTGATGCAGGCGGGCATTGGGTGAGCTGTTCATGCTCTGAAATACGTGGAGTTGTTCTATGGGTGGCATACGCTTTCCTGGGAGGCGGCCCGAAACGGCGGCGGCAATGACGTGCTGGCCGCTTATTCGGGGTGCCCAATCGCCACTATGCTACGCCGCCAATGCGCGCCTGCCAGCCCCCAGCGGCTAAAAAGCGCAAGATTGTGCTAGTTGCAAGGCCCGATGATCTGCTCACAAGTGCGCAAGTTTGTGCAAGCGCAGCCACCGCTCTCAGCGCAGAATTGGCGCATTGAATGGGAGCTGGGTAATGAATATTTCGCTGTACCTGATGACTGTGCTGATTTGGGGCACAACCTGGATCGCCCTGAAGCTGCAACTTGGCGTGGTGGCTATCCCTGCCTCCATCGCCTATCGCTTCGGCCTGGCTGCCGCCGTGTTGTTTGCGATTTTGCTGTTAAGCCGCCGCCTGCAAAAAATGCATGGCCGCGCCCATCTGGTGTGCGCTGCACAGGGTTTGTGCTTGTTCTGCATCAATTTCATGTGTTTCTACACCGCCAGCCAATGGATTCCCAGTGGGCTGGTGTCAGTGATTTTCTCCACCGCCACGCTGTGGAATGCGCTGAATGCGCGGGTGTTCTTCAAGCAGAAGATTGCCAGTAACGTGCTGCTCGGAGGTGCGCTGGGTTTGAGCGGGTTGGCGTTGCTGTTCTGGCCCGAACTATCCGGCCACGAAGCCAGCCGCGAAACACTGCTGGGGATTGGCCTGGCTGTGATTGGCACGCTGTGTTTTTCGGCGGGCAACATGCTCTCGAGTTTGCAGCAGAAAGCTGGCTTGCGACCGATGACCACCAATGCGTGGGGCATGTTCTACGGCGCGCTGTTTTTAGTGGCCATTTGCGTGGTGAGCGGTACGCCGTTCGCTTTCGAGTGGAACACCCGCTATATCGGCACACTGCTGTATCTGGCGATTCCCGGTTCGGTGATCGGCTTTACCGCCTACCTGACATTGGTCGGGCGCATGGGCCCTGAACGCGCCGCGTATTGCACGGTGCTGTTCCCCGTGGTCGCGTTGAATATTTCGGTGTTCGTCGAGGGCTATCAATGGACAGTGCCGGCGCTATGCGGGCTGGTGCTGGTCATGCTCGGTAATATTCTGGTGTTCCGCAAACCGCGAGCAGCGCCTGCCTTGCAAGCCGCTGGCGGACAGCAGTAGGGCGCCTAATCAGTTGGGCGATCAGCGAATTGATCGCCCAAGTCGATGGTTATTTAGCCGGTGTGGTCTTCTTGCGGCGAAACAGGCGTGACCAGTGCGGCGAGATGCAGATAATCAGCGCAATTGGGTAAATCAGGTAATGCGCGACAAACAGCACCTGACCGCCAAGGCCCGGTGACTCCTTGAGCATCATCATGGCGAACAGGCCGATATACAGGCCGCCTAAAATCCCCGCGTAGCACAGCACCAAACGCAGGCGCTCTTTCCAGTTCATCGGCCGGCGATGCATCCAGCGAAACGCGATGAGCAGCAGTAAACCGGTCAGGAACGCCGCCACCAGAGTGGCCGGAAAACCGCCGAGCTTGAGCAACAGGCGCGCCATCAGGTTGAAGCCGAATGCCGCGATCACACCGCCCACGGCGTAGTGGATCATCGAGGGTACGCGCTCGATAGAAGTCTTCATGATAATTGCCTATTGAGACCGAAGCGTTTCTTCAAAGCATGCTCCAGCAGGTTCTTGGGTAATAGCGCGGCCAGCAGCGGCAGAGCCCGGCTGCCATTGCCGAGGCGCAGCAGGCGTGGCGGATTGGGGCGTTGGCTGGCAGCCAGAATATCCCGGGCTACGTCTGTGGCCGGTGTCGGATTGTCTTGTGAGGCGTTAGCGCGGGCACGTATCCCCTCGCGCAGCGGCCACCACGGCGAGCCTTCGCTGATCAGTTGTTCAGCCTCGCGGCTGGCATTGGCGCCGAAGCTTGAAGCAATCGCCCCCGGCTGCACTTCCATGACGTTAACCGAGAAGGGCGCAAGCTCAAGGCGCAGGGCGTCGGACAGCGCGTGCACTGCCGCTTTCGAGGCGCAGTAGGTTCCTGCAAACGGGGTTACCAACACGCCAGAAACGCTGCCGATATTGATCACCAAGCCTTTGCTTTGGCGCAACAGCGGGAACAACGCGCGAGTGATTTCGATCAGCGAGAATACGTTGGTTTCAAATTGCCGGCGCATGGCCTCAGCGCCGCCATCGAGCAGCGGGCCCATGGCGCCGTAGCCGGCGTTGTTGATCAATACATCGAGGCCGCCCGCCTGCGTTTCGAGGCGCGCCGCTAATTGGGCGATGGCGCTGGCGTCATTTACATCCAGTTCGACGGCGTTGAATCCGGCTGCGCTGAGAGCCTCCAGATCCGCCGCTTTGCGAGCCGTTGCCCAGACGCTATAGCCGGCGTTGCCATAGGCATCCGCCAAAGCACGACCAATACCACTGGAACATCCGGTTATCAGGGCTACTGGCTGGGTCATGCGGCATCCTTATCATTGTTATGGCAGGTGTTGAATATGCCAGTTCAGCTTCCCTGTGCCCAGCGTACCGTTTGCAAATGGCTGGATAAACCCTGATTGCCTGCTTGTTCGAAGATGTTTGCGGCCTTACTGCACGAAACTGCCTTGAACACGTTGCGCCCTGAACTCGAGGCTGCTGGGCCGATACCCACTGCGCAAGCTCGGCAGTGGCATGCAGTGTTGCCAGCTGGCCCCCGGCTGCAAGTCGCCTGGCCCGCTGTAGCGCGGCGCTTCGTACAGGCCCTGAGCCAGATCGACGCTGTCGCCTGGGCGATAAGCCGCCACCTGCCATTGCAGTTCGGTGAGCACGGCGCTGCTTGAGTTTGTCAGGTCTATAGCCAGCGGGCGATCGGCAGGGCAGCGCTGAGGATCGTAGTTGAGGCGTAATTCGAGATTGGCCAGGTGGCGGTTTTCGCGGCTTTCTTGCCACACCACAACGCCGGCAACGATGCCCAGGCCGATCAGGGCGATCAACGTAATGGGCAACGCTTTGCTGGGGTAGCGGATCAGCAGGATTAACCAGCTGAGCACCAGAATCGAGCCGTAAAGCATGGTCTTTCGCCTTGTGAGAGAGCGTGTATTTATCCTACTACACAAGGCGTGAGACTAACGGCGCTTTTGCGGCGCCGTAACATTGTCTGACGTTTACTCGGGCGCCTGATCGCGCAGGAACACCAAGTTGTCCGGCGTGGAGCGCTCTGACGAATAAGCGTAGCCCTGATAATTGAAATCCTTGAGGCCTTGCGGGTCGCGCAGACGCTCTTTGATTACGTAGCGCGCCATCAGGCCACGGGCTTTCTTGGCGTAGAAGCTGATGATCTTGTACTGATCATTTTTCAAGTCGCGGAATTCGGTATTGATGATGCGGGCATTCAGCGCCTTACGCTTCACCGCGCCGAAGTACTCATTGGAAGCCAGGTTCAGCAACACGTCATCGCCTTGCTCGGCCAGCGCCTGATTCAACCAGCCGCTGATGCGCTCGCCCCAGAATGCGTAGAGATCCTTGCCGCGCGGATTGGCCAGTTTGGTGCCCATTTCCAGGCGATAGGGCTGCATCAAGTCGAGCGGACGCAGCACTCCATACAGGCCGGAAAGCATACGCAGGTGCTGTTGTGCGAAGTCGAAATCGGCTTCGGCAAAATCTTCGGCATTGAGGCCGGTGTAAACATCACCCTTGAACGCGAGCAGGGCTTGCTTGGCGTTTTCAGTAGTGAAATTTGGCGTCCAGCTGCCAAAGCGTGCGGCATTGAGGCCGGCGAGCTTGTCGGAAAGGTGCATCAACTCGGCGATCTGCTGGGGCGAGAAGTCGCGCAGCTGGGTGATCAGGTCTTGAGCATGGTCGAGGTGCTCTGGCAGGGTAAAACGCTCGGTTACCGAAGGCGTCTCGTAATCGAGGGTTTTAGCCGGGGAAATCACCAACAACATAAAATCTGCTCCTAATCTGTCTTGGCCGCGATTTTAGGCCGAGTCGGGGGTTGGGCTCCACCTATAACGCCGATGGTTTAATCTTATCGGTCTCGAAGCACCGACTTTTCGCGGCTTCAACCATCGAAGCGAGCAGCTATGAACGACTGTGATCACGCGCGCTGGGAACCCGACCATAACTACCGCCCGCTGGAAACCCATGCAGAGCAACAGGCGTGGCGTGTTGCTGCGCTTACAGGCATCACCATGCTGGTGGAGATTGTCGCGGGTTACCTGTTCAACTCCATGGCGCTGCTGGCCGACGGATGGCACATGGCGTCGCACATGGTGGCGCTGGGCATGACGGCGCTGGCTTATTTTCTGGCGCGCAAATACGCCCACGACCCGCGCTTCGCCTTCGGCACGTTCAAGGTTGAGGTACTCGCGGGGTTTGCCAGTGCGGTGTTGCTGGTTGTAGTGGTGGCCATGCTGGCATTTGAGTCACTGTTGCGGCTCTGGCACCCGCAGCAGATTGCCTTCGACATGGCCTTGCTGGTGGCGGTGATTGGCCTTTTGGTGAACCTGCTGTCGGCCTGGATGCTGCGCGATCAGGACCATGCGCACGGCCACGGCCATGCTCATCACGATCACGATCACGATCACGATCACGATCACGGCGAGCGTGGGCGTGACCTCAATCGGCATGCCGCATTTATTCACGTGCTGGCCGATGCACTGACCTCCATCGCGGCGATTGCGGCACTGGCTGGCGGCTTGTTGTTTGGCTGGAACTGGCTCGATCCGCTGATGGGCGTTATCGGCTCGGTGATCATCGCCATCTGGGCCAAGGGGCTGCTGATCGAAACCGCCAAAGTGCTGCTCGATCGTGAGATGGACAGCCCTGTTGTGGCGCGAATTCGCACCATTGTGGCGCAGCAACCGGACACCCAGATCAGCGATTTGCACCTTTGGCGGGTCGGCCGTGCGCAATACGCCTGCATCATCAGTGTGGTTACCCATGGCGAGGCTTCAGCCGACGACTACAAGGCTCAGTTGGCGGGGATCAGGGAGTTGGTGCACGTGACGTTGGAGGTCAACCGCTGTGAAGCGTGACGGGAGAAGATCGGCGAAATTGAGAAGCTGTGAACTGGCGCAACGAACAGCGTAAAAATGATGATTTTTGAGCTGTTTTTGCAGAGGGTGGACTATCGACTTTACCCATGCTTTAACGTATCGCCAAGCGCTATTCGTCGAGTCGACAAATAAACTTAAAAAAAGTGAAATGTCGTTTAACTGTCATGTTTTTTGGAGTATCAAGAAAGTGACGCCGAACCCTGCAGACAGGTGGCGACTTTTGGCCCTCACCTTGCTTGCAGTCTTCTCAGCCGCCCCCTGAGAAGTTTGGCGGCCCTGTGCAACGCAGCGCAAACCCAGCGCCGTTGCTTGGCTTCTACCAGAAGGTGAACGAGTATGGATGACCACGGACGCATCAAGCCCACCGCTCCAACCCTCTACGCTCTCGACACCAATGTGCTGATTCACGACCCCAACGCGCTGCTCAATTTTGAAGAGCACCACGTTGCAATTCCCATGACTGTTCTGGAGGAGTTGGACAAGCTTAAAACTGGCAAGCAGGGTGTGGCGGCCGAGTGCCGTCAGGCGATTCGTTTGATCGACAAAATTCTCGGTAGTGCTTCACCTGAACAGATAGAACACGGCGTTCCGATCGAACGCGAAAAGAGTGGCGCCTGCGGTTTCCTGTCGATTCTCATGAGCAAGAGCGCGACGCCGGTTACCTGGCTGCCGGAAGACCTAAACGACAACAAAATCATCAACCAACTGGTCGAGCTGAAAACGCGTCGGCCCGGCTTCAATGTGGTGCTGGTCACCAAAGACATCAACATGCGCCTCAAGGCTCGCGGCTGCGGCCTTGAATCCGAGGACTATCACACCGACCAACTGGTTGATGACATCTCGCTGCTACCCAAGGGTTATCACAGCGTTGAAGGCTCGTTCTGGGATGGCGTGAGCAAGGTTGAGACGCGTCAGGATCATGGTCGCACCTGGCACCGTGTGCAACTCACCGACAGTTTGCCGTTTGTGCATATCAATGAGTTCATTGTTGATGAGCAAGGCTTCGTCGGCTGGATCAAGGGTGTCGAAGACGGCGAGATGCTGATTCTCGACCTGCATCAGGAACCGCTGATGCATCAGGAAGCATGGGGCCTGCGCCCGCGTGATATTCATCAGGCGCTGGCGCTTTACGCACTGCTTGATCCGGATATTCATCTGGTCAACCTGACCGGTGCAGCCGGTTCCGGTAAAACCATCCTGGCGCTGGCGGCGGCAATTGAGCAGACCATGGTCAGCAAGCGTTACCGGCGCATTATCGCCACCCGTAGCGTGCAGGGGCTGGATCAGGAAATCGGCTTCCTGCCCGGCACCGAGGCCGAAAAAATGGAGCCTTGGCTGGGCGCCATCACCGACAACCTCGAAGCCCTGCACATGGACGATGAGAACACCCACGGCAGCGTCGACTACATCCTGCAAAAAGTCCCGCTGCAGTTCAAATCACTCAACTATATTCGCGGGCGCAGCTTCCAGCAAAGCCTGATCCTGATCGACGAATGCCAGAACCTCACCCCGCACCAGATGAAAACCATCATCACCCGTGCCGGTGCAGGTTCCAAGGTGATCTGCCTGGGTAACCTGGCGCAGATTGATACCCCTTATCTGTCCGCCCCGAGTTCGGGCCTGACTTACCTCACGGAGCGCTTCAAAGACTTCTCCCACGGCGTGCACATCACCTTGCAAGGCGTGCCGCGTTCGCTGTTGGCGGAATACGCCGAAGGCAATATGTAACGCTGCACCCCGCTGTTTCATCTGCATTAACCATCAGCCCGACGCAATGTCGGGCTGTTTGCGTGCAGAGGAGGATGCTTAAACCTGACTCGCGGGTTTACAATCGGGCTACACCCGTATGGAGCAAGACCGTGCTAACCCATCTCGACTCCCAAGGCCGCGCCAACATGGTTGATGTCAGCGACAAGTCGCAAACCGTGCGCGAAGCCGTTGCCGAAGCGCGTGTGCGTATGCGCCCGCAAACCCTGCAGATGATCGTTGAAGGCGATCATCCCAAAGGTGATGTATTCGCTGTCGCCCGGATTGCGGGTATTCAGGCGGCCAAGAAAACCTCTGATCTGATTCCGCTGTGCCACCCGTTGATGCTCACCAGCGTAAAGGTGGAGCTGACGGCGGAAGGCGCCGACACCGTGCGCATTCAGGCGCGCTGCAAGCTCACTGGGCAGACCGGCGTCGAGATGGAAGCACTGACCGCAGCCAGCGTTGCCGCGCTGACCATCTACGACATGTGCAAGGCAGTTGATCGTGGCATGACCATCGAGAATGTGCGGTTGCTGGAGAAACTTGGCGGCAAGAGCGGCCATTTCAAGGCAGACGAAGAAGGAGCTTCGGCATGATTCGGGTGCAGTATTTTGCTCGCTACCGTGAGGCCCTCGGTTTGGATGGTGAGCAGTTGCGTGACAGCGGCGAGTTCACCACGGTTGATCAATTGCGTCTGTTCTTGCTGGCCCGTGGCGGCGTTTGGGACGTGCTTGGCGAGCAGAATCTGATGTGCGCACGCAATCAGGAATTGTGCAGCCTGGACGAGCCACTGGAGGAGGGCGACGAAGTTGCGTTCTTCCCGACCGTAACCGGAGGTTAAGCATGGCGATTCGAGTTCAGCAGGCGACATTTGATCCGGGCGTGGAACTCAATGCCCTGCACGCCAGCAACGTCGGCATCGGTGGGGTGGTGAGCTTTGTTGGTTACGTGCGTGACTTCAATGAAGGCCGTGAAGTGGTGGGGATGTTCCTTGAACATTTCCCCGGCATGACTGAAAAGTCGCTGGGCAAAATAGCCGATGAAGCCAGTCAGCGCTGGCCGCTGATCAACATCGAAATTATCCACCGCATTGGTCGTCTGGAACCGGGCGAGCCCATTGTGTTTGTCGGCACCACCAGCGCCCACCGTCAGGCCGCTTTTGATGCCTGCGCGTTCATCATGGATTACCTGAAAACCCGCGCGCCGTTCTGGAAGAAAGAAGACACCAGCGAAGGCCCGCGCTGGGTCGAAGGCCGTTGCAGCGACCAGGATGCCGCTGAGCGCTGGAAGCAAAGCTGAACGCCGAATCGCCTGAGCGCTGAGCCTGCGCTCTACTGCAACCCTGTAAGTGCCTGTGTGATGCCGCGCGATTCATAAAGTCAGCGCGGCGGCTCTAACCATTAGCTCTTTCCTGCAAACTGCTCCTGGCGCTCAAACCTGATTCAGGTCAGGCCGGCAAAGTGCTCAAGCAGCGGCGTTGCGCCAGCTATCACCAGTTGATCGCCCTGATTGACCACGGTTTCAGGCACGGCGTAGACGAAATCACTGCGCGGGCGCTTGATGCCGATGACCGTCACGTCGTACTTGGCGCGAATGTCGGACTCGGCCAGCGTCTTGCCAATCGTCTCCGGCGGCGCGCCAGTGGTGGCCAAGGCAAAACCATCGTCGAACTCGATGAACTCGAACATCTTGCCAGTCACCAAATGCGCCACGCGTGAGCCCATGGCCGCCTCCGGGTAGACCACATGATCGGCGCCAGTACGCTCGAGAATGTGGCCGTGGCGATTGCTCATGGCCTTGGCCCAGATGTCTTTGACGCCAAGCTCATGCAACGCCAGAACCGTCAGCACGCTGGCTTCAAGATCGCTGCCAATCCCGACAACCACATGCTGGAAGTCACCCAGCCCGAGTTGGCGCAGAGCGTCGATATTGGTGCTGTCGGTTTGCACCACATGCGTCAGCCGGTCGGACCAACGCTGCACGTGCTCTTCATCCTGATCGATACCCAGCACATCATGGCCGAGGGCAATCAGGGATTCAGCCACGGCGGAACCAAAACGGCCGAGGCCGATGACGGCAAAGCTGTCGCTGTGTTTGGTCGAGAACAGTTTATCCAACAAGGGGACGTTCCTCCGGGTAGCGGTAAGGTGTGGTGCTTGAGCGCAACGCCAGCGCTGCCGCCACGGTGATGGTGCCAACGCGGCCGATGAACATCAGCACGATAATCACCAACTGGCCAGAGGGCGGCAAGTCTGGGGTGATGCCGGTGGTCATGCCGACCGTGGCGAAGGCCGAAATGGTTTCAAACAACACGTCCTGCAATTGGAAAGACGTGACGCTGAGCAAAATGATCGTCGCAACTGACACCACTGCGGCGCTCAGCAGCACAATCGCCAGCGCCTGACGCTGGGTTTCATAAGCAATGCGGCGATTGAATGCAGTGGTGTCGGCGTTGCCGCGAATCTCGGCCCAGACCACGAACAGCAGCAAGAAGAAGGTGGTGACCTTGATCCCGCCCGCCGTGCCTGCGCTGCCGCCGCCGATGAACATCAGCACATAATTGACCACCAGCGTCACGGCGTGCATTTCGCCAATGTCCAGAGTGTTGAAGCCTGCGGTGCGCGCGGTTGCCGAGTGAAAGAACGCGCCGAGAAATTTGTCCCACCAACTCAGCGGGCCGAGAGTGTTCGGGTTGCTCCATTCATAGGCCAGAATCGCCACGGTGCCGCCGATCAAAAGAATAGCGGTGCCGATCAGGGTGATGCGCGTATGGATCGACCATGTTTTGGTCTGGCTGCCCTGACGGAATATTTCCAGCAATACCGGAAAACCCAGGCCGCCAATCAGCAGCGAGGAGGTAATGCTCAGCACCACAACGGGGCTGGACTCGAAGCGCATGAGGCTGTCTGAGTAGGTCGAGAAACCTGCGTTGTTGAACGCCGAAACGGAGTGGAAAACCCCGTTCCACAGCGCGGTAAGCCAGGGTTCGTTGTAGCTGAAGTGCAGGTCTATGGTGAGTATCACGGCGACCACCAACTCGACGCTGACGGTGACGATCAGGATCATCTTCAGCACATCGACCACATCGCCAAGACCGAGTGAGCGGATTTCACTTTGCGCGATCAGGCGTTGGCTGAGTTGCATGCGGTTGCTCACCAGCATGCCCAGCAATGTAGCGCCGGTCATGATGCCCAAGCCGCCAATCTGGAACAGAATCAGGATCACGGCCTGACCAAAGCCAGACCAGTACACAGCTGTATCCACCACGCTCAGCCCGGTCACGCACACCGCTGAAACGGCAGTGAACAAGGCCGTGAGCAGCGGCACGCTGAGGTTGTCGGTATGCGAGACCGGCAGCATCAATACCAGTGTGCCCAGCGCGATTGCGGCGAGAAAAGTCAGCGGTACCAGCCGTGTCGGGTGCTGCAGTGTATTGCGCCGCAAAGTCTTCAATCCTTTAAAAATGTGGCCTGAACGGCTCAGCATCACCAAGCCTGGCCCGCAACAATGTGGCAATCCTGCGCATCAATATAGCCTATGTATCCAGGGCATCGGCAGGGCAATTTCGGTCTGTGTAGGCGATTAACTGCGGTTGATCTGCATCAAGGGTCAAGTGCCAGGATCGGATTAAACTGAATTTCAATGACCCTTTCAGGTATTGGCACATGGCCAAGTCTTTCCCCTTGCATCCCAAGCATCCTGAACGCATCTGCTGGGGATGTGACCGCTATTGCTCAAGTCAGTCACTCGATTGTGGCAACGGCTCTGATCGCACCATGCACCCGGCGGAGATGCTCGGGGATGACTGGTATGAGCATGGCGACTGGGGCATCTCAGTATCGGAGCCGCCCACGCCTGCCGTGCGCAAGATAGTCGTGGTCGAATTGCCAGCCGTTTAGCCGGTATGACGCTCATGCAATGAAAAACGCCCGATGCTTGGCTGCATCGGGCGTTTTTGTTTTTAGCGGTTAGGGCGATTCAGCCTGCCGCGATAAAGATGATGATTGGCCCGCACACGGCCAGCAGCACGTTGGAAATGGCGTAACACACGGTGAAACCGATTACCGGCGTATTGCTGCCGGACGCGTCGATGATCTTGTTCATCGACGCCGCTTCGGTTTGCGCGCCAGCCAGTGCGCCAAACAGAATCATAGGATGCAGGCGCAATATGTAACGGCCGAAGTACAGGGCCACAATCGGCGGAACCAGCGTTACCACAACACCGGACAACAACAGCGAAACGCCATGTTCCTGCATAGCGGTAATGGCTTGCGGGCCAGCCAGCAGACCAACTACAGCGCCGAAAGCAGTGAGGCCGAACTCAGAGAAGGCCCACTGCGCAGCGGGCGGTAGCGCGCCGATTTCAGGGTGGCGTGAGTTATACCAGCCAATAGCCAATGCTGTGACCAGCACGCCGCCGCCGACGCCCAGCTCGACCGGAATCATACCGACGTGCGCAGACAGCATGCCCAGCAGCGAGCCGATCACCATGCCCAGTGCGTGCACGGCGATGTCACTCTTGTAATTGCTCTCGCGGATGCGCCCCAAGCGTTTGGCCAGCGCCTCTACGCTGCTGGTGCGGCCGGTAATCGAGATCACATCACCGCGACGAATCTGCGTGTTGGGCAGTTGTGGCAGGGGATAACCCTGACGCGTGATGTCATTTAGAAAGCAGCCCAGACGATCCGCCGCCGTCAGCTTCGAGCGAATTTCATGCAGGGTTTTACCGGCGAATTCGGCGGAGGTCAGAATGATATCGACCGAGCGTGTCGGGAACGACATCGACTCTTCATGATCGACCTCGGGTCCGACCCATTCGGTGAGCGAACTCACCGCTTCACGCAGGCTGTAAACGCCGACAATATCGCCGCCTTTGAGCACGAAGCGGCTGTCACGTTCGATGATCTTGCCATCGCGAACCACCCGCTCGACGCTGAGCGCAGTGTGCAGTTTTTCGATATCTGCAATGCTCTTGCCGTCCGCATTGCCGCCTGCCAACACCTGATGCGCACGCACCACAATGCGCGTGTAGGGAATGGTGATGGCGTCTTCATCCTTGGCGATGCCCAGCTCCAGTTCCAGTTCGCGAGCAGAGGCCTTGAGGTCTACCCCGAGTAGTTTGGGCGCCACACTGCCGACAAACACAATCAGGCCGATGGTGCCGAACAGGTAGGTAATCGCGTAGGCAACGGCCATGTGGCTGTTGAGTTTGGCCACCTCGGCCGGATCAAGCCCGAGCTGGTTAATCGCGCTGCTCGCCGTACCCATGATCGCTGTGTCCGTCAGGGCGCCAGCGCCCAGACCTGCGGTAAAGCCTGCATCGAATTTGTACACGTAGAACATCAGCAAAATCATCGCCAATGCGGTTGCGCAGAGCACTACCGAGAGAATCACCAGCTTCAGGGTGCCGCTGTTCAAGCTGCCAAAGAATTCCGGGCCGCTCTTAAAACCCACGGCGTAGATGAACATCACGAAAAACACTGACTTCAGGACATGCGGAACTTCGAGGCCTATCTGGCCCACCAGCAAACCCACCAGCAGGGCGCCGGCGACCGAGCCGAGGTGGAAGCTGCCGATATGAATCCGGCCCAACAACACCCCCAGAGCAATCGTCAGGAAAACCGCCGTCTCGGGAGCAGAACGCAATGCGTTGAGGAGAAAGTCGAGCATTCAATAAGTCTCACAGGAAAGGAATCGATGCAGTTACGTTCCCCAAGCATAGATGCGCTTGGTTGCAGCGGCAGGGCAATTTATAGCTTTATTGCGTAACGGAGAGGTTGCCAGTGTTTATTGCTTAGCGCCTGAGCATCCTTGGCGAATAGCAATGGCAAGCTGGGTATTGAGGGTTCGCAGGCATCTTTAACCCGCCAATTTTGTATATTCGCTGGGCCTAGTTTCCGCTGTGCGCAATTAACAGGCATAAAAAAGGCGAAACCTTGAGGTTTCGCCTTGGTTGTTACTGCGCAATCAGTGCTTGCGCGGTACCGGCTTGAGCAGTTCTTCAGGCGGCATTTCGCAGGCGATTTTGCGGCCCAGCAACTCCTCGATTGGCGGCAGGGCGTAGGCGTCGTCCTCACCAGCAAAGCTGATCGAAGTACCATTGGTTCCTGCGCGGCCCGTACGGCCAATGCGGTGTACGTAGTCGTCCGGATCTTCCGGCAGGGTGAAGTTGATCACGTGGCTGATGGCATCGACGTGGATACCGCGACCGGCTACGTCGGTTGCAACCAGTACGCGAATTCTGCCTTCGCGAAAGCCTTCGAGAACCTTGATGCGTTTGTGCTGCGGCACGTCGCCGGACATTTGCGCGGCGCTGATGCCGTCGCGGGTCAGGCGTTCCTCGATACGGCGTACTTCGTCTTTGCGGTTGGCAAAGACCATCACGCGAATCCAGTCGTTCTGGGCGATCAGGTTGTACAGCAGCTTGTACTTGTCGCTGCCGGCGACGGCGTAAACGTGTTGCTCCACGGTGTCGCTGGCGACGTTTTCCGGCTCGATTTCAACGATGGCCGGGTTGGTCGTCCATTGTTTGGCGAGGTTCATTACGTCGTCGGTGAACGTCGCAGAGAACAACAGTGTCTGGCGCTCGGACTTCATCGGGGTCTGGCGGATAATCTGGCGGACCTGCGGAATGAAGCCCATGTCGAGCATGCGGTCGGCTTCATCGAGCACCATCACCTCAACCATGTCGAGGTGCACTTCGCCGCGCTGGTTGAAGTCGAGCAAGCGGCCTGGGGTCGCGACCAGAATGTCGCAGAAACGCGATTCCAGCAGCTTCAGTTGTTTGTCGAAGTCCATACCGCCCACAAAACTCATGACATTGAGGTTGGCGTATTTGGTCAGGTCGGCGGCATCCTTGGCGATCTGCACCACCAGCTCACGCGTCGGCGCGATGATCAGTGCGCGTGGCTCACCCATGTAGCGGTCTTTCGGCGGCGGCGTTTGCAGCAACTGGGTGATGATCGAAATCAGGAAGGCGGCGGTTTTACCGGTACCGGTTTGCGCGCGACCGATTGCATCCTGCCCATTGAGGGTAAAACCCAGCACTTCAGCCTGAATCGGTGTGCAATACGGGAAGCCAAGGTCATGGATCGCGTGCATCAGCTCGGGAGCAAGTTTGAAGTCATGAAAGCGGGTCTTGCCTTCGGCAGGCTCGACCACGAAGTCTTCAAGCTTCCAGTTATCAACCGGCTTGGGTGCGCGCTGGCGGCGAGGTTTTGCGGATTTGGCTGGGTCTTTGCGTGCAGCAGTTTTGGCCTGGGCAGCAGGTGCAGGCGCATTGGCAGCAGCAGAGGATGAGTCGAACGTGCTGCGCTGGGATTTTTCTTCAGTCTGGGGCGCTACAGATTGTGCAGGCTGACTGGCTGGGCTGTTGGACTGGCCCTCGGCTTTGCCGAACATCTTTTTAAGTGCTTTGAGCACGGTCATCTCGTCAATTGGTTAAGTAATGAACCGTACCAGTGTAAAGCAAGAAGCTTGCGCGGCGAAGTGTTCCAGCTTGCAAGTTTGCTTTTCGGGTGTTATGCGCTGGCTTAGCGGGTGCCGTCGGGCGATAAACCGGCGCTCTTCATGGCCTGCAGAGGCTGCGGTTTCAGGCACTGATGCAATTACGGCCCGCTTGTTTGGCGCGGTAGAGCGCACTGTCCGCCCGCGCCAGCATGCTTTGCACTGTGTCGTCCGCAGCGCCGAGCGTCATCCCGATTGAGACTGTAATGCCAGGCAGCATGCCAACCGGCGAGTAAAAGGCTGGAATTCGTTCAAGGCTTTCGCGCAAGCGCTCACCAATCACGCTGGCATCCTGCAGTTCCAACTCGGGAAGCAGGATCACAAATTCTTCGCCGCCATAACGCACGAGGCAATCACGCGTGCGTAATTGGTTGCGCAACGTATGTGAGAGCAAACACAGGGCATAGTCGCCGGCCAGATGACCGTGCTGATCGTTGTATTCCTTGAAATAGTCGACATCCAGCATCAGCAAACTAAGCGGTTTTTTGTCGAAGGCGCAGCGGGTGATTTCGCGCTGGAAATTGCGGTTTAGCCAGCGTCGGTTAAAGGCGCCCGTGAGGCTGTCGATATTGGCGTGCAGTTCACTGTCGACAAGGCGGCGGTTGCCATCGCGCAGGCGTTTGGCGAGTTGCTGGAGCAGGTTCTGCATCAGCGCCGGCGATTGTTGGCAAAGTATCAGCACCGCGTCTCGATGCAGGCGCAGCACGCGGCTGGTTTTTTTACTGACCACATAAGCGCTCGGGCAGGCGCTATCAATAAAGCTGACCTCGCCCGCACAGTCGCCGACATTCAGCGTGCACACCGGCAGGTTGTCCACCGAGTCGATATGCACATCAAGCTTGCCCTCCAGCACCACGTATAAATAGGGATTGCTCTTGGCGGGCGACAGCAATACTTCACCTTTGTTGAGGTCGTAGGCGTGAAACTCATCCAACACTGCCGAAAGGCTGTGGCTGGCGATACTGCTGAACAACTGCAACTGCTGGAGGGTTTGCAGGCTTGCCTGCCAGTTCGCCGTTTTCATGGTTTCAAATACGATTGGGTGGGATCGCCAGCATCGACCTGTAACCTCGACCGCCAGATGTTTGCCTTGAATGGCTTTGAGCAATGCTAGCCGAGCGAATTGATCTGACAACCACGGCAAACCTGCGGCTCGCTGAGCGGTATTTGGGCGAATGTGCGCTGCTTCACAGGTCATCGCAGAGCAATTAACGCCAGCGTCGAAAGTGGCGGGGGAGAAAGCGTCTAGCGCGGTGGTGGGGGAATTTTCAACGCACTCCGGGTGGTAAGAGCGCGTTGAAATCCTTTAGTGGCTATTTGGTATCACTTTTACGACGAGCGGTTACTTAAGCACTCAATTGGTTGCTCAACCAACGGCCGATATCGGCTATCTCCGCCGGGATCACTTCGTGGCTCATCGGGTATTCCTGCCAGGTCGCTTGCACCCCGCGCTCGGTCAGCCAGTCGTAAGCTGCGCGGCCCATGGCGGGCAGCACGACGTCGTCCTGTGCGCCATGCAGGCAGCAGGTGGCGAGGTTTTTCTTGTCCGGCGTAATGTTCAGATCGCCTGCCAGTGTTGGGCCGTATGTGGACAACGCCAACACGCCACCCAAGGGGCCGGCCCAGCGTAAAAATGCGGTGTGCAGTACCACTGCGCCGCCCTGGGAAAAGCCCGCCAGAAAGATCCGCGCCGGATTGATTCCGCTGTCACGCTGGGCCTCAATCAGGCCGATGAGCATCTGTGCAGACGCTTCGAGTTGCTCGTGATTGATCGCCCGCGAAGGGCTCATTGCCAGAATGTCGTACCAACTGGGCATGGCCCAACCGCCATTCACGGTCACCGCCTGAGTCGGCGCTTGCGGCAAGACAAACCGGGTGCTGGGCAGTTGGCCTTGCAGTGCTTCAGCAACGGGCAAGAAGTCGTACTTGTCTGCCCCCAAACCGTGCAGCCAAATAACGCAGGCGTCAGCGTCGTTGGCTGGGTGAAGTATCAATGGGTCGTGCATATGTGGCTCCAATTTGGTGCGGTGGTGCTTTAATGGTGCATATTGTTTTGCGAGGCATGTCAAATCTATAAAAAATATGTCGCACGCATGCAAGTATTACGCTTGACCTACCCGTATTGTGCAACAGGCACAGCGCTGGTACGGGCCTTGCTATAACTATCTGGACTGGTAACGCATCCCGGTAGTGCCAAGGCTGTAATGCTACTGGGATCGGAACAGACGGGAAGCTGATTGATGGGGTTTCCAACGGTTCGCCGAGCACAAGCGATAAATCGTTTGATGTTGGGCAAAAGGCTATCCGTCTCTCGTCCATTCGACCAATGGACGGAGCTTGAAGTTTT
Organism: Pseudomonas sp. MS19; assembly: GCF_013277615.1. Lineage (NCBI taxonomy): Bacteria > Pseudomonadati > Pseudomonadota > Gammaproteobacteria > Pseudomonadales > Pseudomonadaceae > Pseudomonas > Pseudomonas sp. MS19. The sequence goes on from NZ_VBTO01000004.1 coordinate 152,480, forward strand.
GGCTGATGAGGGCATCGGCAACTAAACTCAGGCTGAGGTCCGACTCCCGGTTGATCACGTTGCTGCCTGCGTGATTTTCCTGCCCCATAAGGGTACGGTGATAGGGCCGAGACTCCAAACACAACAAAAGCAACTGGAGGTTTTAATGAAGATGGTGAAATCCACCCTGGCAATTCTGACAACTGCAGCCGTTTTGGGCGTAAGCAGCTTCGCACATGCGGGCGCTACCCTTGATGCAGTACAGAAGAAAGGCTTCGTTCAGTGCGGTATCAGCGACGGGTTGCCTGGCTTCTCCTACGCCGATGCCAAGGGTAACTACCTGGGCCTGGACGTTGATGTGTGCCGTGCTGTGGCAGCCGCTGTATTTGGCGATGCCAGCAAAGTTAAGTACAGCCCATTGACCGCCAAAGAGCGCTTCACCGCGCTGCAGTCTGGCGAAGTTGACATGCTTTCGCGTAACACCACCTGGACCAGCTCGCGTGATTCGGGTCTGGGCCTGAACTTCGCCGGCGTTAACTACTACGACGGTCAGGGTTTCCTGGTTAACAAGAAACTCGGTGTTTCCAGCGCCAAAGAACTCGACGGTGCAACCGTTTGTATTCAGGCGGGTACAACCACTGAGCTGAACCTTTCGGACTACTTCCGTGCCAATGGCCTGAAGTACACCCCAATCACTTACGATACTTCTGATGAAAGCGCCAAGTCGGTTGAAGCCGGCCGCTGCGACGTTCTGACCTCCGACCAATCGCAACTCTACGCACAGCGCATCAAGCTGGCCGCTCCTGAAGAGTACGTAGTTCTGCCTGAAGTCATCTCCAAGGAGCCTCTGGGCCCTGTAGTTCGTCAAGGTGACGAGGAGTGGTTTGACATCGTACGTTGGTCGCTGTTCGCCATGGTCAACGCTGAAGAGCTGGGCATCACTTCGAAGAACGTCGAAGAAATGGCCAAGTCGACCAAGAACCCTGACATCGCTCGCTTGCTGGGCGCTGAAGGTGAGTTCGGTAAAGACCTCAAGTTGCCTAAAGACTGGGCGGTTAAAATCGTCAAGCAAGTGGGTAACTACGGTGAAAGCTTTGAGCGTAACGTCGGTTCAGGCAGCGAGCTGAAAATCGAACGTGGCCTCAATGCCCTTTGGAACAAAGGTGGTCTCCAATACGCACCGCCGGTGCGCTGATCATCCAGGCTGGCACCTCGTCCTGAGGTGCCACCGTTGTTCTGATCTACTGGATTCTGCGTCGGTGTGAGTCGGCGCAGGATTCACTGAGGGCTCATATGCAAACAAATGCAAATGCCTCTCGTACCCGTGGCTCGGTCTGGACCGATCCCAAGGTACGCGCGTGGCTATTTCAAATTCTGGCGGTTATCGCGGTCGTCGCGCTGGGCTGGTATCTGTTCGACAATACCCAGACCAACCTGGACAAACGCGGTATTACTTCCGGTTTCGGCTTTCTCAATAACAGTGCCGGCTTTGGTATTGCTCAACACCTGATTGAGTACACCGAACGAGATTCCTACGGAAGGGTATTTGTCATCGGCTTGCTCAACACCTTACTGGTCTCCGGGATCGGTATTGTGCTGGCAACCATTCTCGGTTTTATTCTCGGTGTTGCCCGGTTGTCACCCAACTGGCTGGTGCAGAAACTCGCCACGATCTACATCGAGACGTTTCGTAATATTCCCCCGCTGTTGCAGATTTTCTTCTGGTATTTCGCGGTCATGCTGGCCATGCCAAGCCCGCGTCAGAGCCTTGAAGTCGGTGGAACATTCTTCCTCAACAATCGCGGGCTGTATCTGCCTTCACCTTCGGCAACAGATGGCTTCGTGCCGTTTTTGGCGGCGTTGGTGATTACCATCATCGGCGTGATCCTGATGGCGCGCTGGGGACGTAAGCGTTTTGAGGCGACAGGGCAGCCGTTTCCGACATTCATCACCTCGGTGGTGTTGTTGGTGGCGATCCCCGGGCTGACCATTCTGCTGGCCGGTAACCCATTCACCTGGGAAATCCCGGAGCTCAAGGGCTTCAACTTCCGTGGCGGCTGGGTGATGATCCCGGAGCTGATCTCGCTGACGCTGGCGCTGAGTATCTACACAGCAGCGTTCATCGCCGAGATCGTGCGTTCGGGTATTCAGGCCGTCAGCCATGGCCAGACAGAAGCCGCGCGCTCGCTGGGCCTCACGCCCGGCAAGACCTTGCGTCTGGTGGTTATTCCGCAGTCGTTGCGGGTGATCATTCCGCCACTCACCAGTCAGTACCTCAACCTCGCCAAAAACTCCTCGCTGGCAGCCGGTATCGGTTATCCCGATATGGTTTCGCTGTTTGCCGGCACGGTGCTTAACCAGACCGGACAGGCGATTGAAGTTATTGCCATCACCATGAGCGTGTATCTGGCGATCAGCCTGAGCATCTCGTTGTTGATGAACTGGTACAACAAGCGCATTGCGCTGATCGAGCGGTAAGGAGCAGCCTATGCAAACCCATACGTTTAAACCGGATCTGCCACCACCGCGCATGAGCGTGGGTGTAATCGGCTGGATGCGTAGCAATCTGTTCTCGGGCGTGTTCAACACCCTGTTGACCCTGTTGGCTATTTATCTGGTCTGGCTGATCGTTCCGCCGCTGCTCAATTGGGCATTCTTCGATGCCGACTGGGTCGGCACTACCCGCGCAGACTGCACGGGGCAGGGCGCCTGCTGGGTGTTTATTCAGCAGCGTTTTGGCCAGTTCATGTATGGCTTCTACCCGAGTGAATTGCGCTGGCGTGTCGACCTGACGCTCTGGGCGGCAATCATCGGTGCAGCGCCATTGTTCGTGCCGCAAATGCCACGCAAAGCCTTGTACGGCATCGCTTTCCTGATCATCTATCCGCTGCTGGCCTACTGGCTGCTGCACGGTGGTGCGCTGGGCCTGAGCGTGGTGCCGACAACCCGTTGGGGCGGCCTGATGCTGACGCTGGTAATTGCAGCGGTCGGTATTGCCGGTGCCTTGCCGCTGGGCATCATGCTGGCGCTCGGACGGCGTTCTGAAATGCCCGCCATCCGGGTTATCTGCGTGACGTTCATCGAGTTCTGGCGTGGCGTTCCGTTGATCACCGTGTTGTTCATGTCATCGGTCATGTTGCCGCTGTTCCTGCCGGAAGGCATGAGCTTCGACAAACTGATGCGTGCGCTGATCGGCGTCATCATGTTCCAGTCGGCCTATATCGCCGAAGTGGTGCGTGGCGGCCTGCAAGCCATTCCCAAAGGTCAGTACGAAGCCGCTGCAGCAATGGGCCTTGGCTACTGGCGCTCAATGGGTCTGGTGATTCTGCCGCAAGCACTGAAAATGGTGATTCCGGGCATCGTCAACACCTTCATCGCGCTGTTCAAAGACACCAGTCTGGTGATCATCATCGGCCTGTTCGATCTGCTTAACAGCATCAAGCAAGCAACCACCGACCCCGCCTGGCTAGGTATGTCCACCGAGGGTTACGTGTTTGCTGCATTGGTCTACTGGATTTTCTGTTTTGGTATGTCCCGCTACTCCATGCATCTGGAGCGCAAGCTGGACACTGGCCATAAGCGTTAGGAGCTAACCCATGAGTGAAGCAATTAAAAAGCCTGAGGCTGCAGAAGGCATGATCCTGATGCAGGGCGTACACAAATGGTACGGCCAGTTCCACGTGCTCAAAGACATCAATCTGGACGTCAAGGCCGGTGAGCGTATCGTTTTGTGCGGCCCTTCCGGCTCAGGTAAATCGACGACTATTCGTTGCATCAACCGACTGGAAGAACACCAGCAGGGCCGCATCGTGGTGGACGGCACCGAGCTGACTCACGACCTCAAGCAGATCGAAGCAGTACGCCGTGAAGTCGGCATGGTGTTCCAGCACTTCAACCTGTTCCCGCACCTCACCGTGCTGCAGAACTGCATGCTGGCGCCGATGTGGGTGCGCAAGATGCCCAAGCGTGAAGCGCAGGAAGTGGCCATGCATTATCTGGAGCGCGTGCGAATTCCGGAGCAGGCCGACAAGTTTCCCGGCCAGCTTTCCGGTGGTCAGCAGCAGCGTGTGGCGATTGCCCGTGCGCTGTGCATGAAGCCGAAAATCATGCTGTTCGATGAGCCGACTTCGGCACTCGATCCGGAAATGGTCAAGGAAGTACTCGACACCATGATCGGCCTGGCAGAAGACGGCATGACCATGCTCTGCGTAACGCACGAGATGGGTTTTGCGCGCACCGTTGCCAACCGGGTGATCTTCATGGACCGTGGCGAGATTGTCGAAGAAGCCGAGCCGGACACCTTCTTCACCAATCCGAAAAACGAGCGCACGCAACTGTTCCTCAGCCAGATCCTGCATTGATCCACTGGCAGTTGTAACTACAAGGGAGTCGCAAGACTCCCTTTTTTGTGGCCGCAAATCGGCGGGGTTCGCGTAAACTCGTGCCATATCGGACGCTACCCGCGTCGACTCTTTTTGCGAGCGCTCCACACTATGACACCGACTTGCGCGCCTGGCAGCGACATGCATCCCAACGCCGAATTGATCACGCGCTTTTATCGGGCGTTTGCAGCGCTGGATGCTGAGACGATGGCCAGCTGTTACAGCGCCGATGTGCAGTTCAGCGACCCGGTATTTACCGATCTGCGCGGTGAAAATGCGGCCGATATGTGGCGCATGCTGACGTCGCGCGCGCAGAACTTCAGCGTGACCTTCGCCGATGTTCAGGCAGATGATCAGCAAGGCCGCGCCACCTGGACCGCCCGTTATCTGTTCAGCCAAACCGGCAACACCGTGGTCAATCACGTTGAGGCGCGCTTTGTGTTCAAGCAGGGCAAGATCGCTGAGCATCACGATCACTTCAATCTCTGGGGCTGGGCGCGTCAGGCGCTGGGTTTCAAAGGTCTGCTGATCGGCTGGCTGCCGCCGGTGCAGAAGGCCATCCGCGCTCAGGCGGCCAAAGGCCTTGGGCAATTTCAGGCTGCGCGTAAGGCTGAGTGATTTGGCAGAAGTGACCGACATCCAACAACCCGCCGCAGCGGTCATCAAAGACTGGTTCGTGTACTTGGTGCGCGCCGCCAATGGTGCGCTCTACTGCGGCATCAGCGATGACCCGCAGCGGCGTTTCATCAAGCACCAGAGCGGCAAGGGCGCGCGTTTCTTTTGCTCAAGCCCGGCCGTTGCCTTGGTGTATACCGAGCTTTGCCTGAGCAAAGGCGATGCGTTACGCCGCGAGCGGGCAATCAAGCGTTTGAGCAAGGCCGCCAAGGAGGCGTTGGTTGAGGACGCTTTGGCCATAGTCACGACTGATGAGGCGCCATCAGCCTAAACGACTAGGCCGATGGCAGCGTGCCGCGTAAGCTCAAGGTTTGGATACAGCCTTGCGGAGTTGGTCATGCACGAATTGATTTTGCACCACTACCCGAACTCACCGTTCGCCGAAAAAACCCGTTTGATGCTCGGCTTCAAACAGCTTTCATGGCGTTCGGTAATGATCCCGCCAATCATGCCTAAAGACGACCTGTTGGCCCTGACCGGCGGCTACCGCAAAACTCCGGTGCTGCAAGTCGGCGCCGACATCTATTGCGATACCGCGCTGATCGCCCGTCGTCTGGATGCAGAAAAAGCCACACCGACGCTGCACCCGGCTGAAGCGGAATTTGCGGTCGCAAGTTTCGCCCAATGGGTAGACACCGTGGTGTTTCAGCATGCCGTGAGCCTGGTGTTTCAGCCCGAGTCGATTGCCGTGCGGTTTGCCCAGGTGCCGCCCGAGTTCTTGCAGGCATTTGTCAAAGACCGCACCGCGCTGTTCACCGGCGGCTCGGCGCAACGCCTGAGTGTTGAGCAAGCCAAGCACCAATGGCCGACCATCATGCAGCGCCTGCAAGCACAGTTGGCCGCCCAGTCGGGTGATTACCTGTTTGGCGAGCCGAGTGTTGCTGATTTCTCGATGGCGCATGCGCTGTGGTTCCTGCGCGCCACGCCCGTTACCTCGCCACTGGTTGATGCCTATCCGGACGTGGTGGCGTGGCTTGATCGGGTACTCGGTTTCGGCCACGGCGCAATGAGCGAAATGAGCGGCGAAGAAGCCATCGGCGTTGCCCGTGAAGCCAGCGCAGCGGCCTTGCCTGAAGAGTCTTTCAGCGACCCGAACGGCTTCAAGGCTGGTCAGCAGGTCACTATTGCCGCCACTGATTACGGCGTCGATCCTGTGGCCGGCGAATTGCTGTTCAGCGGCAGCGAAGAGCTGATCCTGCGCCGCGAAGACCCACGCGCCGGTTCGGTAAACGTGCACTTCCCGCGCTTTGGTTTTCAGATCAAACCGGCGTGATACGTTGTTAGTTACGTGGCAATAGCGGGCTTTTTGTCTGCATTCCCAAGAACCCGATTTCAGTCAGCTGAAATCGGGTTTTGCATTTTATCGCGGGCGTTTTGGGGCGGCTCTTTGCCGCTGAGTTGGGTTGCCGGCGTTTAGGCGACAATAGCCAATCTCTGAAACATAAAACCCCGAGGCCAGCCAACCGGACTCGGGGTTTTATGTGTGTGTAGTTATTGCCGTCTGATCAGTCTTTGCGGCGCTTCAACTGATCGGTGAGCTGGGTCGGCAGGTTGCGGATGGTCAGGATGTCCTGTGCCTCGTCGTATTCGACCTTGGAACCCAGCAGGTGCGCTTCAAAGCTGATCGACAAGCCTTCGGCGCGACCAGTGAAGCGGCGGAACTGATTGAGGGTGCGCTTATCTGCCGGAATCTCTGGCGAGAGGCCGTAATCCTTGTTGCGGATGTGGTCGTAAAACGCTTTGGGACGTTCCTCGTCGATCAGTCCAGACAGCGCCTCAAGCGTCATCGGCTCGCCAATTTTGGCCTGGCTGGTGGCGTAATCGACCAGCGTGTCGGTCTTGCTGCGGGCCTGCTCTTCGGGCAGGTCTTCGCTTTCGACGAAGTCGCTGAATGCCTTGAGCAGGGTACGGGTTTCGCTCGGCGAGTCGACGCCTTCCTGGCAACCGATAAAGTCGCGGAAGTATTCCGATACCTTCTTGCCGTTCTTGCCCTTGATGAACGAGATGTACTGCTTGGAGCTGGAGTTGTTGCGCCACTCCGAGATATTGACCCGTGCGGCAAGGTGCAATTGGCCGAGGTCCAGATGCTTGGCTGGCGTCACATCGAGGCTGTCGCTGACGGCTACGCCTTCGCTGTGATGGAGCAGAGCGATGGCCAGATAATCGGTCATGCCTTGCTGGTAGTGGGCAAACAACACGTGGCCACCGACCGACAAGTTGGATTCTTCCATCAACTTTTGCAGGTGTTCAACCGCCTGGCGACTGAACGCGGTGAAGTCGCTGCCGCCGTCCATATAGAGTTTCAGCCAGCCACTGAAAGGGTAAGCGCCGGACTCATCATGAAAGAAACCCCACGCCTTGCCTTGCTTGGCGTTGTAGCTCTCGTTGAGGTCGGCGAGCATGTTTTCGATGGCTTGCGAGGCTTCCAGTTCGGTATCGCGGGCGTGCAATACGGCTGGACTGCCGTCTGGCTTCTTGTCGATCAAGTGGACGATACAGTGACGGATCGGCATGAGAACTCTCGTGAAAATCTACAACAGGGAACAGCGGCGCGATGAGCGCGCCGCTGAGAATGGTCGCTAGTTTACCTGATTAAACGCTGGCTTCGCTGTTCTTGGCGCGGCGCTTTTGCAGGGTTTTCAGGCGTTCGATCACGTAGCGCAGGTGCACGTGCAGGTCGTACAGTTCGTTGGAATAGGACAGCGGCACTTCCACTCGCGCCAACTCGTCCTGCAACGCGTCCAGACGTTTGATCTCGGCGTCGAGATGCTCTGGCAGGCTGCCTTCGTGCAGTTGGCGGTCGATCTCGCGCAGGTATTTGTACCAGCGATAAATACGTGCCCGAATCCGCCAGCGGTACAGCGGGCCGACAGCTTTGAACAACGGAAACAGCACCACCAGCAACGGAATCAGCAGAATGATGTAACGGTCCGCGAGCGAGGCAATGCGAAACGGCAAGTAGCGTTGCAGCAGCGGCAGGCCGTTTTTGTAGAAGTGCTCGGCGTCGCTGGAGAGCTTGAACGTGTGTGGGTCGGCGCTGGGAAGTTCACCGGCTTTGTCGAGCAGGGTGCCGTTCTTCATCACCGTGGTGGCCGCTTGCAGAAACAACGCGGCGAGGCCCGGATTGAAGTCTTCGTTGATCACCAGCGTGGCCATTGGCGACAAGGTCATGGTGTTCTGCGCCGGAGCATTCTGCGCCAGATTGAGCAGGCCTTCACCGACTTTGATCCCGCTCAGAAATGGCAGGCGCGCCTCGTAGGCATCCACACGGCGGAAGTTGGCCAGAGTGATATCGGGGTTGGAGGCGATTTGTTGAATTCTCGGGCTTTCGGCCGGGCCGACAAAGAAGGCGGCGTCGACCTCGCCGGTCAGCAGCGCATTGGCCGCCTTGCTGCCGCCGATGGTTTGCCATTCGCTTGGGTAGCTGTCAGGCAGAATATCGTTGGCGCTCAAGATTGCTGCCGCCACGGCCATTGTGCCGCTGTTGGCGCTGCCCAAGGCCACACGCATATGTTGCAGGTCGGTGATTTTATCGAGGCTGACTTCATTGCGGTAAAACAGCCAGAGTGGCTCGTGATACACCGCGCCAAGGCTGAGCAACTTGTTCTGCTGCTGCGGCTTGAGCAACTGCTCCATGCCGCTCTGCACCAGACCGATTTGCACCTGCGGATCATCCTCCAGCAGTTTTTCGAGGTTTTCGCGCGAGCCGGTGGTGGGCTGAAGTTTCAGGTCGAAACCTTCTTTGGCCAACTCGACCTTGAGCTTTTCGCCAAACACGCGGTACGCACCGCCTTCGGCGCCTGTGGCTATGGTGGCGTGCATCGACGGCGGTGGGGCAACAAAATAAAACACGGCGCCAATCAATGCTGCGAGTACCGGCACGATCCAGAGGTTGGCCAGCAGCATGATTTTAAGATCGGTTAGTACACGGCGCATGGGGCATCCTTTTCTCGGGTCCGTCTTTAAGAATAGAGTCTAGTGGCGGCGAGCGGTATGGCTAATTTGCCATTTGCCGGCAGCGCACAGAACTTGGCACTGTGCCGGAGCTCTAACTTTGCGGGCTAGATAAGCATTCAAGCTTGGCTACACTCAAATTCGCCTAGTATTTGTAATGGAATCCGCAGGTGTGCGGGTCAACGACTCCGGAGGTCACTGTATGTCGAATGAAGGCTATCACGAGCCAATTGAAGAGCTGAGTGATGAAACCCGTGATATGCACCGGGCGATTGTTTCGCTGATGGAAGAACTGGAAGCGGTCGACTGGTACAACCAACGGGTCGATGCCTGCAAGGATGAGGAGTTGAAGGCGATACTTATCCACAACCGCGACGAAGAAAAAGAGCATGCCGCCATGGTGCTTGAGTGGATTCGCCGGCGCGATAAAGTGCTCAATAAAGAGCTCAAGGATTACATGTTTACTGATAAGCGCATCGCTCACTGACAGGGCCATGCGCAAACATTGAGGGCGAGGCTGCTGCTGCGATATGTCCGCGCAGCGGCAGCCTTCACGTCTTGCCTAAATAGCTTTCTGCCAGCTCATTGCCTTGCCGGTTTCCGGGCTCAGCTCATACCCGCTGAAACCGAATGCCGTGTACGCGGCTTGGGCAATGTGATTGCCTTGCAGTACTTCCAGCGTCAACTTGCAGCAGCCCTGCTCAACCGCAATTTTCTCGGCTTCGGCCAACAGCTGTTTCGACAGACCGCGACCGCGAAACTGCTGCAGCACAACCACATCATGAATGTTCAGCAGTGGCTTGCAGGCAAAGGTCGAGAAGCCTTCGAAGCTGATCAACAGCGCCGCAGGCGCATCCTCGACAAACGCCATGACCACATGAGTGCCCGGCCGCTTGGCCAGTGTACTGGCAAGATTTTGCTTAACCGCCTCATCCAGTTCCTGCTTGCCGCCCATATCATCCTTGGCATATTCATTGAGCAGGAATATCAAGGCGTCTGCATGGGCGGGCAGGCTTAAATCGGCACGAACGATGCGGCTCATGAAGTCTTCTCTTTCAGGGTGGGATTGTTTTTCTTCAGGCGCCAGCTGTTGGCAATGTCGATAAGCATCAACACGCCCAGCAGTGCCAGCGCGTAGATCGCGTCCTGGCCGAGAAACACCAGCACGCAGGCGCACAGCAAGGTACTGAATCCTGCCAGCCAGCGCCATACGCCTTTAAGCAGTATCCAGCCGGCGGCCATGCTCAGCAGATAAATCAGAATGAAGTTGCCATTGGCGTAGCGGATCAGCTGATCGATAGACAGCGACCAACTCCACGCCAGCGTTGCACAGATGGCGCAGCAAACCACCACCAGCAACAGCGCCCGCGCCGGCATGCCCTGAGCGTTACGTTCGGCCAGCGCTCTCGGCAGCTTGTTTTCTTCGGCCAGGCTCCAGATCAGACGGGCAAAGCCTTGCACGTAAATATTGATCGAGGCGAAGCAGGCCAGATAGCCGATCATCGCGCTCAACCACGCCGCCTTCGGCCCCAGCACAATATGCAGCATGCGCGGCAGCGAAGTGGCGTCGCTGTTTACATCGCCATAGGTGCCGAAACTCAGCACGGCCACCGAGCAGGCCCAATACACGAAGCCGGCGAGCAACACACCGAGGAGCAGGGCAATCGGGAAGTCGCGCTGCGGGTTCTTGAATTCCTCGCCCATGTGGGTGAATGCCTCGATGCCGACGAAACACCAGAACATCACCCCGAGCGCTGCCGGTAGCAACTGCCATTGAGTTTGGGTCGGCAATAGCGGCTGGCTGTCGTGCGGCAAGTCGCCCAGCCACCAGATAAGTGCGACCGTTGCAATAATCGCGATGGCAATTGCGCCCTGAATCATTCCCGAAGCTTTGGCTGGCCGCTGACCGAGTATCAACATGGCCGCCAGCGTGGCGATTTGCACCATCAGCAGTTGATAACTGTTGAGGTCGAACAATGCCATCCAGAAACCGCTGGCAATATTCAGGGCCGCCGGCAAACCGACGGGCAGAACCGCCAGAAACAGCAAGGCGCTCACCCGCTCCATGCGCGGACCAAAACCCCGGCCAATCAGGTGCGGCGCACCTCCGGCATGCGGATAGTGCCGGCCAAGTTGGGCAAAGGTGAACGCCACTGGCAACACCAGAACAATCAAGATCATCCACGCCCACAACGAAGCCGGGCCGGCAGCCGTGGCGGCCAGTGCGGGCACCACAAAAACGCCGGTGCCGAGCAATGAGGTGCTTAACAGGCCGATGCCTTGCAGCAGGCTGAGTTCTTGGTTGAGGCGGCTCATGATGTATGCTCTGAGTAATGGCAACTTATTGAAAATAAACAGCCTGTAACGGCTTTAACTAATAGCCATATTAATTCGCCAGCCGTTGCAGCAGCTCCGGCAAAGTGGCGGCACTTTACGGCAAAATGACGTATTTGCCCGCCACTCTGATTTTTTTGCGTGAGAACACCTGTGGATAAATTCGATCAACAGATCATTGCCCTGTTGCGTGCCGATGCCCGCATAAGCGTGAGCCAGATCGCCCGTGAAATAAGCCTGTCGCGTTCGGCGGTCGGCGAGCGTATTCGGCAGCTGGAACAGACCGGCACGATACTCGGCTATCACGCACGCATGGCCGAACCGTCAGCGGCAGTCAAAGCCTATCTCGAGCTGTTCTACAGCGGTGCGCGCTGCGAAGAATACGTCGAGCGCATGCGCGTGTATCCAGAGATCCGCCGCTGCAGCGGCATCAGCGGCGAGACCGACATGCTGGTGTATATCGAAGCGCCCAGCATGCATCGACTCGGTGAAATTCGCGGTGATATCGAGCAGTTTCCCGGCATCCGCAAAGTCAAAACCCATGTAATGGTCAAGGATTGGTTGATGTGAGCAAGCCCCTGCGGATTCTGCATACCTCGGACTGGCACCTCGGCCAGCACTTCATGGGCAAGACCCGGCACGCCGAGCATCAGCAGTTTTGCGCCTGGCTGATCGAGCAAGTGCAAGCGCATCAAGTTGATGCTGTGCTGATCGCCGGCGATATATTCGACACCGGCGCACCGCCGAGTTACGCCCGCGAACAATACAGCGACTTCATCGTCGAGTTGCGCCAAACCGGCTGCGCGCTGGTTGTGCTCGGCGGCAACCATGACTCAGTGGCCATGCTCGGTGAAAACAAGCGACTGCTCGCGCAACTCGGCGCGCGGGTGATCCCAGCTGTGAGCGATGATCTGGCCGAGCAAGTGCTGGTGCTTGATCACCGCGATGGCACGCCCGGTGCGGTGCTTTGCGCCATTCCGTTTATTCGCCCGCGTGATGTTCTGCTTAGCCAGGCAGGGCAGAGTGGCGCCGATAAACAGTTACAGCTGCAGCAGGCCATCGCCGGGCATTACCAGCAGCTGTTCGAGTTGGCCGAGGCCAAGCGCGCTGAGCTGGGTTTGCCCCTGCCAATAGTCGCCACCGGCCATCTCACCACAGTTGGCGCCAGTGCAAGTGAGTCTGTGCGTGAGATCTACGTTGGCACCCTGGAATCATTCCCGACCAATGCCTTCCCCGCAGTCGATTACATCGCCCTGGGCCACATTCACCGGCCGCAGAAAGTTGCAGGTCTTGAACGCATTCGCTATTGCGGCTCACCGATTGCGCTGAGCTTCGATGAAGCCCGCCAGCAAAAAGAAGTCTTGCTGGTTGATCTCGACTCAAGTGGTCTGCAGCAGGTCAGCGCACTCGCAGTGCCGCGCACGCAAGTGCTGTTGTCACTCAAGGGAACCCTGAAAGAGCTGCAAGCATTGATCACAGATGCCGCCCAACAAGGCACGGACCAGCGGCCCGTTTGGCTGGAGATTCAAGTCAGCGCGGATGATTACCTGAGTGACCTGCAAGTGCGCATCGCCGCATTGTGCGAAGGGCTGCCGGTCGAAGTGCTGCGCATCCGCCGCGAGCGTGGCGCAGCGACAACAAATTTGTTCAGCGACGCCAAAGAAACCCTCGACGAACTCAGCCCAGAACAAGTCTTCGCGCAGCGGTTGAGTACCGAGTCGCTGGATAAAGTGGACCAGGTGAGGCTGCAAGAGCTTTATCGTGAAATGCTTGAACGATTGCAGAATGAGCGGGGATGAGGCTCTAGGTTGGAGGACTCTGTGCTGCTAACTCAGCTTTAGCTACTGTAGCTAGAAGCTATTGCCCTCTTCGGGTCATGAGGATTTCTGAATTGTTATTCGAGAACGCATTTAAGTACAAAAAATGGGCAAATGCAGAGTTGCTTGCTTTCGGAGAGCGCCAACTTCATTTGCTCCCTGAGAACGATGCCGAGTACTTCATTAGAATCCTCAATCACACGACAGTCGTTGACAGCTTATTCATCAGCCGGATGACAGGATTTCCTGAACTCTACTCAGCGGACAATACGCTCGAAACACCAACGCTCTCAGAGCTGAAAGAAAGAATTGAGAAAAATGATTCATGGCTGGTGCATTTTGCTACCACAGCAGTCCCTGAAACCATGAGCCAAGTCATCTCTTTCAAGTTCACTGACGGGGATTCAGGAAGACTATCAGTTGAAGAAGTACTGATTCACCTCTTAACTCACGGCAGCAATCACAGGGGTATGGCATCGCGAACATTGGCAGCAAATGGACTTGAGCGTCCGAAAGATACATTCACGCGATATCTTCACGACGCAGAGCCAAATAGGCGAGTCAATACCTGAAAGATTGAAGTCGGCTCCTTAATTTAGCCTCTATCCTATCCATTCTTTGGTCAGGTTGACGCTTTTGTGTATGGGGGTATGATTATTTCATACTCGTATATTGGAGGTTTACCAACAATGGCTATGCATCGAAAGACAATCACCTTGACCGAGCAACAGGATCATTGGATCAAGGAACAGATTGAGAGCGGGAATTTCGGCAACGACAGCGAGTATATTCGTGACCTCATTCGGCGCGACCAGCAATCTCACGAGCGTGTCCTTACGCTCCGTCAGGCACTCATTGCTGGGGAGTCGAGCGCAAATGCTAAGCCTCTTGATATGCGCAGCATCAAGCAAGCTGCACGCTCCCGATTGAAGTCGGCTGGCTGATGCACTCACTAAAGGTCACTGCGAAGGCTGACTCGGATTTCGTTGATGCTTGGCTCTACACGGCGGCAACGTGGGGCGTGGACCAGGCTGACAAATACTTAGATCAGCTTGAAATGGGTCTAAGTCATCTGCTGGATAACCCCTTATTGGGAGTCGATTACAGTCATATCTTGGCGGGATATCGAAAGCTGCGCATCAAACATCACGATATATTTTATCGCGTTGATGCAGCAGGCATCTTAGTGGTCCGCGTACTCCATGAAGACATGGATGCTCCTCAAAGGCTTATGGACTGAACTCCAGGTTGTTACTGCTCCGATAACTATCCCCTGCACGCCGCGGCCGACAATGCCAGAATAGCGGCTCTACTGGCCTGCGACCTTTACATGAAAATCCTCAGCCTGCGCCTCAAGAACCTCAACTCGCTGAAGGGCGAGTGGAAGATCGACTTCACTGCCGAGCCATTCAAAGACAACGGTTTATTCGCGATTACCGGCCCGACCGGTGCGGGTAAAACCACATTGCTCGATGCCATCTGCCTGGCGTTGTACCACCGTACGCCGCGCATGAGTACGGTGTCGGCGGGCAGTAATGAGTTGATGACGCGCCACACCGCCGAATGTCTGGCCGAGGTTGAGTTCGAGGTTAAGGGCGTGGGCTACCGGGCTTTCTGGAGCCAGCGCCGTGCCCGCGACAAAGCCGATGGGGCGTTGCAGGCACCGAAGGTGGAGCTGGCGCAGATGGCGGACGGCGGCATCGTCACCGACAAGATCAACGAAAAACTGCGTGAAACCGAGCGTCTCACGGGTCTCGATTTTGAGCGCTTCACCAAGTCGATGTTGCTTGCTCAGGGCGGTTTTGCCGCCTTTCTTGAGGCCAATGCCAACCAGCGTGCCGAGTTGCTCGAGGAGCTGACCGGTACTGATATTTACGGGCAGATTTCGCAGCGGGTATTCGAGCAAACCCGTGAAGTTAAAGCCGCCCTCGATCAGTTGCGGGCCAAGGCTGAAGGCTTTGAATTGCTCAGTGACGAGCAGCGTCAGCAACTCAATGCCGAGGTTGCCCAGGTTACCTTGGATGAGCAACGCATTGGCGCAGAGCAGGCTGGCCTCAACACGCAAGCGCAGTGGCGTGAGGCCAAATCCAAGGCGCAAGCGCAGTTGCAGCAAGCGCAGCAGCAAGCAGGCGCGGCCCAGTCAGCGTTGAGTCAGGCGCAGCCGCAGTTGCAGCAGTTGGCGGCGAGCGAGCCGGCGAGCCAGTTACAGCCGTTGTTCCGTGAGCAGCAACGCATCAGCCGTCAGTTGCAGGGCAGCCAGACGCAGGCGCAGCAGTTGCATAATCAGCATGCCAATGTGCTGCAGCAAATTTGCCAGCAGGCGTGGCAAGGCCAGCAGATCAGCGAGCAAGCCTTGCAGGCTGAGTCGGCTGCATTGCAGGCTTTGCAGCAGCGCAGCGAGGAGGTTGCTCAGCGTTTGGCGGTTCAGCCGCAGCGGGCTCAGCTTGGCGCGCATCTTTCTGCGTGGGAACAGCAGTTCGGGGCTTTGCAGGCAAACCAGCAGGAGCAGGCAACTGAGCGCGACAAGCAGCAACAGCTTAATGAGCAGCTCGCTCAACTCGCGGCGCAATTAACCCAGCAGCAAACTGCGCTGAATAGCGCGCAAGGCCAACTCAAACACGCCGAGCAGTCTGCCGCCGATGCGCAGGCCCAATGGCAGGCGTTGCTTGCCGGACAGGATGACGCCGCGTTGCGTGAGCAGTCGCAGCAACTCGCCGAGCGCGGGCGTCAGCTTGAGCGTTTGGAAATGCTGCTGACTCAGCGTCAGCAATGGCTTGATCAGCACGCTCTGGCGCAATCGCAGCTGACGTCGCAACAAGCCGAACAGGTTGAACTCAATCAGCAGCGCGAGACCTTGCGCAGCCAGTTTGTCGACCTCAAGCAGCAGATCGCCGATAAGCAAAAGTTGCTCGAGCAAGAGCAACGTATTCAACAGCTGGAGCATTATCGCGCGGCCCTCCAGCCTGATGAGGCCTGTCCGCTGTGTGGCTCGCACGAGCACCCGGCGATTGCCGAGTATCAGGCGCTCAGCCCGTCGCAAACGGCTCAGGCGTTGCAGGCCAAGCAGACCGAACAGGATGGCGTGCGCAGCAAGGGCGAGGCGCTGAATAAACGCCTGGGTGTGGTGGAAACGCAAATCGCTCAGGCCCAGGCGCAAATCGCTGCGGCCGAGAAGGGTTTGGGCGAGTGTGATCTGCGCTGGCAACAGGCCTGCGAGATTCTTGGCCAATCACTTACCGACGCCGCGACCTTGCAAGCTGCTCAGCACGATCACCTGCAACATGTGGCGCAGCAACAACAACGCCTCACGCAACTGGACGCGCTAAAACTCGCCGCCCAGCAAGCGACAGATGCCCGCTTGCTGGCCGAGCGTGAAGTGAGTCGCTGCAATGCCGAGCTTGAGGCGCTGGTGATCAGGCAAGGCAATCTGCAATTGCGCCAACAAGACTGTGCGGCTCAATTGCAGCTGCTGCAAAACAAGCACGCGCAAGCGCTGGCGAGTCTGAACGACGCCCTGCAAACGCTGGGCTACAGCCTTCCTGATGCGCCGGCTGACTGGTTGCGCCAGCAGCGCGCGGCGTGGCAAAGCTGGCAGGACGATGAGGCGGCAAGCCAGCGTTTGGTTATCCAGCAGCAAGAACAGAAGTACGCGCTACAACTGGCGCAAGAGCAGGCGCAGAACTGGCAACAGCGTTGGCTGGATCAGGCGCAGGAGCCGCTCGCTGCTATGGCCCCGGTTGCACAGCCCCAAGAGCAATTGCAGGCTTTGCAGCGCAGCTGGCAAGGCGCGCAGCAACAAGCCGACCAACTCCACGGCCAGCTGCAAACCCTACGGGCGCGTATCGAAAGCGAGCAACAGGAGCAGCAAGCCTTGAGTAAGGACTGGCTCGCCGCGCTGGCGGCCAGCCCGTTTGCTGATGAGGCGCAGTTTCTCGGCGCATTGCTTGATGATGCAGAGCGCCAGAACCTGCGTGAATTGCAGCAACGTTTGTCGAACGATATCGCTGCGGCGCTGGCGCTGGAGAGCGATTGCAACGTGCGTCTCGCCGAACTGCAACGCACTGCGCCAAGCGGAGCGTTGGCCGAGCTGAGTGATGATGATCTGGCGCAGCAGCTTGTGCAGCTCAATGCGCAACTGCGCGGTTTGAGTGAACGCCTGGGCGAGATTCGCGCCCAACTGCAAGGCGATGATGCGCGGCGATTGAGCCAGAAGCACCTGTTTGAACAGATCGACGCGCAACAAGCCAATTACGATGTGTGGCAGCAGCTCAACAGCCTGATCGGTTCGGCGGATGGCGCTAAATTTCGCAAGTTCGCCCAAGGTCTGACGCTCGATCATTTGGTCTATTTGGCCAATCAGCAGCTTGAGCGATTGCATGGCCGCTATCAGCTGGCGCGCAAGTCTCAGGGTGAGCTGGAGCTTGAAGTTGTGGATACGTGGCAGGGCGATGTGGCGCGCGACACCAAAACGCTGTCCGGCGGCGAGAGCTTTTTGGTCAGTCTGGCGCTGGCATTGGCGTTGTCGGATCTGGTCAGCCACAAGACCAGCATCGATTCGCTATTTTTGGATGAAGGCTTTGGCACCCTCGATGGCGAGACGCTGGAGATTGCGCTGGATGCGCTGGATAGCCTCAACGCCAGCGGCAAGATGATCGGTGTAATCAGCCACGTCGAGGCGCTGAAAGAACGAATCCCCGTGCAGTTGAAAGTTCACAAAGCCATCGGCATGGGATACAGCGGTCTGGACAAGCAATTCGCTGTTTAAGCCCATACGCCCAGCCACATCGCGGAGGATGGATAGCCCCGTCGGGGCAATCCGTCATGGGGATTTATGGTCATATCCGGGCAGCGTTGCTCGCCTTGACGGTTTAGCCGCGGAGCGGCTTAACCATCCTCCGGGTTTCGGGTTTCCGGTCATTTGGGTTTGAGGCGTGCCACGTCACGGAGGATGGATAGCCCGGCGGGCAATCCGTCATGGCGATTTATGGCCGTATCCAGGCAAGCGTTGCTTGCCTTGACGGTTTAGCCGCGGAGCGGCTTAACCATCCTCCGGGTTTGCAGCTATGAAGTCGACCACCACTTCTGCCAGTTTCTCGCCCTGATCTTCCTGCAGGAAGTGCCCGCCATTGAAGATGGTTGTGTGGGCCTGGCCTTGGGTGCCGGGTATTAATTTCTGCATGAGTTTATCGCCACCGGCGGTGATCGGGTCCGAGTCGCTGAATGCGGTGAGGAAGGGTTTTTTCCACTTCATCAGCACTTGCCACGCCGCACGGTTACGCTCGGCTGCGGGATCATCCGGCGTGGTTGGCACCAGCAGCGGAAATTGCCGTGCGCCTTCTTTGTACGACTCGTCGGGGTAGGGCGCATCGTAAGCCGCAATGACGGCTGGTGACAGTTCGGTGGTAGTCGCGCGACTGATGATCGCGCCTGCGGCAAATTCCGGGGTTTTCTGCGAGTACTCCTGCCAGCTCTTGAACGCATCGCCCGGATTATGATCGCCGGTGGGCAGCATGGTATTGGCGGCTACGACGCGGGCAAATCTGTCCGGGTTTTCTGCAGCCAGGCGCAGGTCGATCAAACCACCCCAGTCCTGACACACCAGTGTGATGTTGGTCAGTTTGAGTTGATCAAGCACGGCCTGCATCCAGTCAACGTGGCGCTGATAGGTGTAATCGGTGCGTTTGCTGGGTTTGTCTGAGCGGCCAAAACCAACCAGATCGGGCGCGATGACCCGATGGCCTGCGGCGACCAGCGTGGGGATCATTTTGCGGTAGAGGTAGCTCCATGACGGCTCACCGTGCAGCAATAATACCGGCGCAGCATCGGCGGGGCCTTCATCGAGATAATGCACGCGCAATTGCCCGCCTTCGCTGTCGTCGAGAGTCAGGTAGTTGGGCTTGAATGGGTAACCGGGGAGATTTTCGAACCGGCTGTCCGGGGTGCGTAGAACATCCATGATTGAACCTCTGCGTGGGATTACCTCGCAGAATGTACCCGCTCCCGGCGGTGTTCAACCTTTCGAATGACGTGAATGTTGCCTTATCAGGTTAGCTGACGGGGGATAGTTTAAGCCTTATCCATCCAGTCGAACCCTGCCACATCGTGGAGGATGGATAGCCCACGGGGCAATCCGTCATGGCGATTTATGATCGTATCGGGGCAAGCTTTGCTTGCCTTGACGGTTTAGCCGCAAAGCGGCTTAACCATCCTCTGGGTTTCCGGTTATCCCGTTATCCGGTGATTTGGGTTTGAGGCGTGCCACGTCGTGGAGGATGGATAGCCCTGCGGGCAATCCGTCATGGCGATTTATGATCGTATTCGGGCAAGCGATGCTTGCCTTGACGGTTTAGCCGCAGAGCGGCTTAACCGTCCTTTATTTCCAGCGGGTTTTTACCCAGTCTTTCTGTTGCTCGGGCGTTAAGAAGGTCCATGTGACGAAGCGGCTTTGCTTCTGGCCTTGGGCCATTTCCACGGTGCGTACGTTGAGGGCGCCGACTTTGCTCAGGGCGCTGTAGACGCCGCCGAGGTTGCCAGCCTTGGATATCAAGGTGCTGAACCAAAACACCTGGCTGGCATGTTCTGCGCTCTCTTTGATCAGGCGGTTGACGAACTCCGCCTCGCCACCTTTGCACCACAACTCTGCCGCCTGGCCGCCAAAATTCAACACCGGTAGTTTGCGCTTGGGGTCGAGCTTGCCGAGGTTGCGCCATTTGCGGGTGCTACCGCGTGTGGCTTCTTCCGGGGATGCGTGAAAGGGCGGGTTGCACAGCGTCAGGTCAAAATAATCATCGGCGTTGATCAAACCGGTGAATATGTGGCGGCTATCGGTTTGCTGGCGCAACTCGATGGCTTTGTCGAGCTTGTTGGCTTTAACGATTGCGCTGGCCGATGCAATGGCTTCGGCGGCGATATCCGCGCCGACAAAGTGCCAGTCGTATTCGCAATGGCCCAACAGCGGATAAATGCAGTTGGCACCCACGCCGATATCCAGCGCGCGAATATTGGCGCCACGGGGAATCTGTTTGCCATTGCAGCTGGCCAGCATGTCCGCCAGATAATGCAGATAATCAGCACGCCCCGGAATCGGCGGGCACAGGTAGTCTGCCGGGATATCCCAGTGGGCAATGCCGTAAAACTGTTTGAGCAGAGCCCGGTTGAAGACTTTGACCGCCGCCGGATTGGCGAAGTCGATGCTCTCCTTGCCATACGGATTGATAATCACGAATGCCGCCAATTCCGGGCTGGATTTGATCAGCGCAGGGAAGTCGTAACGGCCCTGATGGCGATTGCGCGGATGCAGTTGGCCCTTGGCAGAGTCAGCTTTGCTTGGCTTTGGCGGTGCAGGTTGGCGTGGCATGGTGATCCGTTTGGGTAAGCGCAGGCTGGGCATTATTCACATTGAGGCGCGCATGGCTAGCTGATATGCAATGCCGCGCCCAGGTAGTCGAAGAATATACAGTACAGCGCCAACGGAATTGGCAGGCCCAGCAGCGTGCCTAAAAGGTAGTCGCGAAAGCGCACGCCCGAGAGCGCCAGTGCGTAATTCAGCGCCGGCACGGTCTGGAACAGCATGCGCAGCGCACTGATGCTCAGCACCGGGCGTTTATCCAGACCCGCCAGCAAGCGTTTGGCCAGTTTGTTATTCAGTTCGCGTAACGCGCTGCCGCCCATGTAGCGGATGGTGAAGTAGGTGAAGGTGCACGACAGGCATGCGGCAACGTAAGTTGCAATTCCGCCCCACAAGCGGCCCAGCGCGAGTACGGCGGCGGCGAGAAAAACCCAGCCGGGAATCTGGATCAGGTTGCCGAGTGCAAACATCAGCACGAACAATAAAAGCCCGCTGACCGGATGCATCTGAATGACTGATTTAAGCGCTTCAAGGCTGAAGTGCTGGCGCAGACCGGTGACCTCGAACAAGGCGAACAGCGCGAGCAGAAACAGCACCACCAATAACAGTCGTTTACCTGCGCTCATTGCGCCTCCAGCGGATTACGCCAGATTCAAGGATAGCCCAATGCTGCTTTGATCTGCTTGAGGTGCGCGCCGATCCAGTGTTTGTCGATGGCGCCCCAGTTACCGATTGCATAGTTGCCGGCATTGTTGCGTTCACCTTCCTGCTGCACGAATTGGCAGTCGATATCCAGGTCGGCCAGCGCCGCGATGGTGTCTTGGGCGGTGCGTCTGGGCATGCCGGTGGCGAGCATCAGCGCGGGGACATTGCACGCTTCGCCGCTGTCGATCAGCCACGCCACATACAGGCGTCGGTAAAAGCTGCTCTTGGTCTTGCTGATCGCTGCCGTCATCGCCTTGTTGCTCCCTGTTCCATTTGCTGCGATCAAGCCAGCGTCGCCATGCCAATGTAGCAGGCAGCGCCCGCCAGATAGCCGAGTAGTGCCAGCAGGCTGATCTTTTTCAGGTACCAGATGAAGTTGATGTTCTCCATGCCCATCGCCGCCACGCCGGCTGCTGAGCCAATAATCAGGCAGCTGCCGCCGGTGCCTGCGCAGTAGGCCAGCAGTTCCCAGAAGTCGCCGTTCTGCACGAAGCTCTGCAGCCAGCTGGCATTTTCACCAGCGTTTGCCAGCGCTTCCGGGGTCACCAGCGGGTACATGTTCATGGCGCCGGCCACCAGCGGTACGTTATCGACCACCGAGGAGAGCAGGCCGATGGCGATGTTGATCGAGTAGATATTGCCCAGGCTGTTTTTCAGCGCAATTGCCACTTGGTCAAGGTGGCCGGCGGTTGCCAGGCTCGATACCGCCAGCAGGATGCCGAGGAAGAACAGCACGCTGGTGCTGTCGATGGTGCGCAATACGCCAACGACCGAGAGCGGATGTTTGACTTCAATGTTCTTGTCGCGGTGGATGATCGACGTCGCCACCCACATGAAACCCAGCCCGAACAAAATGCCCATGTACGGCGGCAAATGGGTGACCGACTTGAAGACCGGCACGAACAGCAGGCAACCCAGCCCCAGACACAGCACCAGATTACGCTCAAACGGCGTGGTCGGGTTGCGCAGGCTCTCTTCAGATTTGAACTCGGGCGGGCGCTCGACTTCGCCTTTAAGGCGGAAACTCAGGTAAATCATCGGCACCAGCAGGCAGATCAGGCTTGGCAGGAACAGGTTGCCGATGATGCTGCTGGCAGTGATCTGATCGCCGATCCAGAGCATGGTTGTGGTCACGTCACCAATCGGCGACCACGCGCCGCCGGCGTTGGCGGCAATGATCACGATGCCGGCGAAAAACCAGCGGTCCTGCTGGTCGTCGATCAGTTTGCGCAGCAACGAAACCATGACGATGGTGGTGGTGAGGTTATCCAGTGCAGCGGAAAGGAAGAAGGTCAGCAGGCCGATCAACCAGAGCAGGTTGACGCGCTTGTTGGTGGTGATGTGGTCGGTGACGGTCTTGAAGCCTTCGTGAGCGTCGATCAACTCGACAATCACCATGGCGCCAAGCAGGAAGAACAGGATCTCGGAGATTTCCCCGAGATGCTCGCGCAGCTGATGCACCACGTATTCGGAGTTGCTGTCGTGGCCGACGCTGATATTGGCTACATGCGGAATAATCACATCGGCGCCGAGCACCAGAATGGTCCACGTTACGACGGCCGTGAGCAGCGCTGAGGCGGCTTTATCAATCTTTAACGGATGTTCGAACGCAATACACAGATAACCGAGTACAAATACCAGCGCCATCAACACATACATGATCAGAATTCCAGAGTTCGATTCTGTACGCAGGTGGTCGATTGCCGAGCTGATTGGTCAGTCGGAAGTTGGCGTCAGGCAGGCGCGCTGGCAGCGTTTAGGGCTCACCAGAGGCTATCAATACTGCGGTTGCCAGCTTTTTACTCGAGAAACTCTTGTACAGAATCTGGGCTTTTTACCGGCGGTTTAGCGCCGTGGGCTCTTGATGCGGTGAAGAAGATGCCTGAATAGCAGGGCATAAGGAAAGTGATTTATCAGAATAAGCGGCTCAGTGCAGCAAAACCGGAAAAATTACCGGATAGGCGAGCATTGGGCAGCCATGCGCAGCTGCCCGATGTGCGTGACAGCAGCTTATGCCGCTTCGCTTTCTGCGGCGTCGGCTTTGCCCGTTTCCGCCAGTGCTTTGGGCGGCCACGTGTAGGCCACGAAGATCGCCATGAACGGCATGATCAGGTTGAAGAAGCAGTACGGCAGATAGGTCAGGGTGGAAACCCCCAACGTGGCCGCCATGTAAGCGCCGCAGGTGTTCCACGGCACCAGAACCGAGGTCAGCGTGCCGCCGTCTTCGAGTGCGCGTGACAGGTAAACCGGCTCGATGCCGCGCTTCTCGTATTCGGCGCGGTACATGCGGCCCGGCAATACCAGCGCAATGTATTGGTCGGCGGTAATGATATTGGTGCCAATGGTTGTGACTACGGTGCTGGCGATCAGGCTGCTGGTGCTCTTGGCCAGATGAATCGCGCTTTCGAGCAGGCGCTGGAGCAAGCCGAGCTTTTCCAGTACACCGCCAAAACACATGGCGCAGATGATCAGCCACACGGTCGTCAACATGCTGCCCATGCCGCCTTTGGAGAGCAGGCCGTCCAGCGAGGCGTTGCCGCTGTGCGACTCGTAACCGGCAAACAGAGCCGTCCATACGGTTTTAAGCGAAGACAGACTGCCCGCTGCCGGGTCGGCCAGACGAGCCATGACATCCGGTTGGAAAATCACGGCGAACACGGCGCCGACCAGCGCGCCAATGAAAATGGCCGGGAATGCCGCGCACTGACGCACGGCCAGAAATAGCAGCATGGCCACCGGCAGCAGCAGGTACCAGCCCAGATTGAATTGGCTCTCCAGCGCTTGCAGCACTTCAGCGATGCGGCCGGTGTCATGACTTTCGGCAGCGTTCTGCCCGAGTACAAAGAAGATCACCAGCGCAATCGACAACGCCGGCACGGTGGTGCGCAGCATTAAGCGGATGTGGGCGAACAGGTCCGATCCGGCAGCGGCGGGGGCCAGATTGGTGGTGTCGGACAGCGGCGAGAGCTTGTCACCAAAGTAGGCGCCGGAAATGATTGCCCCGGCGGTAATCGCCGGATCGAGGCCGAGGCCCGAGGCGACGCCCATCAGGCCAATACCAAGCGTACCGGCGACCGTCCACGAGCTGCCGATCGACAGCGCCGTCAGGGCGCAGATCAGGCAGCTGGTGATGTAGAAATATTCGGCCGAAATCAGCTTGAGGCCGAGCCAGATCATGGTGGGCACCGTGCCGGCCAGAATCCATGTGCCGATCAGCGCACCCACGGCGAGCAGAATCAGGTTGGCTTTCATGGCCAGATGAATGCCAGCCAGAATTCCTTCTTCGATGTCTGCCCAGCGCCACCCGTTTTTCAGGCCGATCACGCCGGCGACAAACGCAGCGCTCATCAGCGCAATCTGGTTGGGGCCGCTGGAAGAGCTGTCGCCATACAGAAAGACCGACAGGCCAAGCAGAACGATCAGCACGCTGATCGGCAGCAGTGCATCGAAAAGAGAAGGGGAGCGCGGGTTAGACATGTCAGTACCAATTACAAACGCCGAGGCCCGCTCTTTAGTTGGAGCGGGCCTCGGCGGGTAGTGCGGGTGAATGGATTACAGCGAGGCGATACGGGCGCGTTGCTCTGCCAGCTTGCCCAGAGCCTGTTCGGCTTCGGCCAGTTTGGCGCGCTCTTTCTCGATCACTTCAGCCGGAGCCTTGTCGACGAAACCGGCATTGCCGAGCTTGCCGCCAACACGTTTGACTTCGCCTTCGAGACGCTGGATTTCCTTGTCCAAACGGCCCAGTTCAGCCGCTTTGTCGATCAGGCCAGCCATCGGCACCAATACTTCCATGTCGCCAACCAGAGCGGTCGCCGACATTGGCGGCTCATCGCCAGCGGCGAGGATGGTGACGGACTCCAGCTTGGCCAGCTTGTTGAGCAGCGGCGCGTTTTCCTGCAGGCGGCGCTGATCTTCGCTGTTGGCGTTCTTGAGGATGATGTCGATACGCTTGGCCATCGAGATATTCATCTCGCCACGGATCTGGCGCAGGCCGAGCATCAAGGCTTTAACCCACTCGATATCACCTTCGGCAGCCGCGTCGATACGCGCCTCATTCGCCACCGGCCAGGCCTGCAGCATGATGGTGTCGCCGCTAGCGCCTGCTTGAGCCTTGATCCGCTGCCAGATTTCTTCAGTGATAAACGGCATGAACGGATGCGCCAGGCGCAGCGCAACTTCCAGCACGCGAATCAGTGTGCGGCGAGTGCCGCGCTGGCGTTCGATTGGCGCGTTCTCGTCCCACAGAACCGGCTTCACCAGTTCCAGGTACCAGGCGCAGTATTCGTCCCAGATGAATTCGTACAGGGCCGAGGCGGCGAGGTCGAAACGGAAGGCGTCGAGGTGACGGGTCACAGCGGCTTCGGTGCGTTGCAGCTGCGAGATGATCCAGCGGTCGACCGACGACAATTCGACGGCTTCGCCATTGATACCAGTGTCCTGGCCATCGGTGTTCTCGATGACGAAGTTGGCGGCGTTCCAGATCTTGTTGCAGAAGTTGCGGTAACCCTCGACGCGGCCCATGTCGAACTTGATATCGCGGCCGGTCGAGGCCAGCGACAAGTTGGTGAAGCGCAGGGCGTCGGTGCCGTAAGCGGCGATACCTTCCGGGAACTCGGCGCGGGTTTGCTTGGCGATCTTCTCTGCCAGTTTTGGCTGCATCATGCCGCTGGTACGCTTGGTCAGCAGGCTTTCGAGGTCGATGCCGTCAACGATATCCAGCGGGTCGAGTACGTTACCCTTCGACTTGGACATCTTCTGGCCTTGGCCGTCGCGCACCAGACCGTGAACGTAAACGGTCTTGAACGGAACCTGCGGCGTGCCGTCTTCGTTCTTCACCAAATGCATGGTGAGCATGATCATCCGGGCAACCCAGAAGAAAATGATGTCGAAACCGGTCACCAACACGTCAGTCGGGTGGAAGGTCTTGAGGAATTCAGTCTGCTGCGGCCAGCCCAGTGTCGAGAAGGTCCACAGGCCCGAGCTGAACCAGGTATCCAGTACGTCTTCGTCCTGGCGCAGGGCAACGTCGTCGCCCAACTGGTTTTCGCTGCGAACTTCGGCTTCGGTGCGACCGACATAAACGTTGCCGGCATCGTCGTACCAGGCCGGAATGCGGTGGCCCCACCAGAGCTGACGGCTGATGCACCAGTCCTGGATGTCGCGCATCCAGCTGAAGTACATGTTCTCGTACTGCTTGGGCACGAACTGGATGCGGCCATCTTCAACGGCTGCAATCGCAGGCTCCGCCAGCGACTTGGTCGATACGTACCACTGATCGGTCAGCCATGGCTCAATGATGGTGCCCGAACGGTCGCCTTTCGGCACTTTCAGGGCGTGGTCATCAACGCTGACCAGCAAACCGGCGGCGTCGAAGGCTGCAACGATCTGCTTGCGCGCCTCGAAGCGGTCAAGGCCGGCGAATTCTGCGGGCAGGGCGGTATCGGCTTCGGCATTGACGCTGCCGTCGATATTGAAAGCTTGTGCGTTCGCCAGCACCACTGCGTTCTTGTCGAAGATATTCAGCAGGGTCAGGTTGTGGCGTTTGCCGACTTCGTAGTCGTTGAAGTCGTGCGCCGGGGTGATTTTCACACAGCCGGTGCCGAATTCAGGGTCGCAGTAATCGTCAGCAATAATCGGGATGCGACGGCCAACCAGCGGCAATTCGACAAAGCTGCCGATCAGCGACTTGTAGCGCTCGTCTTCCGGGTGCACGGCAACGGCGGCGTCGCCGAGCATGGTTTCCGGACGGGTCGTGGCGACGATCAGGTAAGTGTTGCCTTCGGCGGTGGTCTTGCCGTCAGCCAGCGGGTACTTGAGGTTCCACAGGTGACCTTTCTCGTCGTGGTTTTCCACTTCGAGATCGGAAATGGCGGTGTGGAACTTGGTGTCCCAGTTGACCAGACGCTTGCCGCGATAGATCAGGCCGTCTTTGTGCAGGCGCACGAAGGCTTCTTTAACCGCGTCCGACAGGCCGTCGTCCATGGTGAAGCGCTCGCGCGACCAGTCTACCGAGGAGCCGAGGCGGCGAATCTGGCGGGTGATGGTGCCGCCGGACTGCTCTTTCCATTCCCAGACTTTTTCCAGGAACTTGTCGCGGCCCAGGTCGTGACGGCTCACGCCATCGGCGGCCAGTTGGCGCTCAACCACCATTTGCGTGGCGATGCCCGCGTGGTCGGTGCCTGGCTGCCACAGCGTATTGCGGCCTTGCATGCGGCGGAAACGAATCAGCGCATCCATGATCGAGTTGTTGAAACCATGGCCCATGTGCAGGCTGCCGGTGACATTCGGCGGCGGGATCATGATGGTGTACGGCTGACCCGAACCTTGTGGGGCGAAATAGTTGTTCGCTTCCCAGTTCTGGTACAGGGAGGTTTCAATGGCGTGCGGCTGGTAGGTCTTGTCCATGCGCGGCGGGACCCTTTTGACGGCTGATCGGAAAAGCCGACAAGTATAGCGGGGAAGGGGCCTGTGGCGTAAGGGTAAGCGTCGGCAGAGGTGCCGATTATTGACCTGTGGCAATCGCTATCTGCCAGCGAGCGCGCGGCTTAGGCTGTTTTCGGCGGGTGAGAAGGTGGATTAGACGGGTATAAGCCAGCATTTTCGCTGTGGCGAATATGCTGGCGAGGTGTTGCCGCTCAGGACTTGCGCGGCGGCAACAGGCGGCTCAGGCGCGCTTCGAGGCGCGTGCGTAATTCGGCTTCGATCTGCGGCACGAAGTCATCGATCACGTCCTGCAGAATCAACTGCGCCGCGGCGCGCAATTCGCTGTCGAGCCGGTTCATTTCACTGTCGCGGCTGATCGACTCCTGCACGGTCTGGCGCAGCGCACTGATGGTGCCCGGCTCATGAACAACGGCTTTGGCCAGTGGGGTTTTGCTGGTTATCTGCTGCGGTGGCTCGGTGATGGTTTCCGAAAGCAGCGGCACATCGTCGATGTCATCAAAGTCGTCAGCGACTTCTTCGGTCAGCAGCGGCGGCTCGAGGCTGTCATCGCCCAGCAGTTCGCGGATGGATTCAAGGTCATCCAAAAGCTGCTTGGGTTCGCGAGGAGGCATTGGGTTGTCCATGGTGCTCTTACAGTTCAACTCGTTTAGGGGCAAAACCGCGGTCGCGGTAGGTGCGGAAATTGTCGCGGCAGGCTTGGAGCAGTTCGGGTTGCTGGTTGACTATTTCAATCACCCGGGCGAACTGTTCGGTGTGCGGCGAAAGGTTCTGGTCAAGGTTTATCAGCACGCCCTGCTCGCTGGCAGGTGGCTGGTCGCGGCCGATCACCACGGGTGAGGTTGCATCGTCCTCAACCAGATCGTGGGGTACAAAGCAGTCGTTCTTGAACGCCCAGAGCAGTTGATCGAGGGTTGCGCACTGTTCGGCATCGCTGCCGCGCAG
This sequence comes from Pseudomonas sp. MS19, assembly GCF_013277615.1. NCBI lineage: Bacteria > Pseudomonadati > Pseudomonadota > Gammaproteobacteria > Pseudomonadales > Pseudomonadaceae > Pseudomonas > Pseudomonas sp. MS19. Next base: position 181,060 of record NZ_VBTO01000004.1, read on the forward strand.
GAACACCGGCAAACCGGCGCGCCACGCCTTCATCGCCAGTACACAAGCGGCTTTGAGGCGCTTGGCTGGATCGCTATCGGGCAGTACATAGAATTCTATTCGCGGCATGCGTGGGCCATCGTTGCGGTACAGGTTGGGGTGGAGAATGTTCCACGGGTCAGCATCGTGTCGAGCGTCGCCATCAGGCCAGTCGCCAGTAAATCAGCGTGCTGGCGTTGGCCCTGCATTTATTGCAGCAGGCGAGGCTCGCACGTGTTGCGCTGTTAACACTAAAGGTAGCGCGCGAATGGCCCGCGCGCATCCCGATAGCCTGTTACTTAAGCTTCGCTGCGGTCGAGCAGGTACTGTGTCAGCAATGGCACCGGACGGCCGCTGCCGCCTTTGTCTTTGCCGCCGCTGATCCACGCGGTGCCTGCAACGTCCAGGTGCGCCCAATTGTACTTCTTGGCGAAGCGCGACAGGAAGCAACCTGCGGTGATGGTGCCGGCTTTCGGGCCGCCAATGTTGGCGATATCGGCGAACGGGCTGTCGAGCTGTTCCTGATAGTCATCGTACAGCGGCAGTTGCCAGGCACGGTCGTCTGCAGTGAGACCAGCGCCGAGGATCTGCTGGACCAGTTCATCGTTGTTGCCCATCAGGCCGGAAACATTGCTGCCGAGGGCAACGATGCAGGCGCCAGTGAGGGTGGCAATGTCGATAACCGCTTGCGGTTTGAAACGCTCGACGTAGGTCAGTGCGTCACACAGCACCAGTCGGCCTTCGGCGTCGGTGTTGAGGATTTCAACTGTTTGCCCGCTCATGGTCGTGACGATATCGCCAGGACGCGTGGCGCCGCCGCTTGGCATGTTCTCGGCGCAGGCCAGAACGCACACCAGGTTAATCGGCAGTTGCATTTCGAGTACGGCTTTGAGGGTGCCGAATACGCTGGCCGCGCCGCCCATGTCGTACTTCATCTCATCCATGCCGGCTGCCGGCTTGATGCTGATGCCGCCGGTGTCGAAGGTGATGCCTTTACCGACCAGAACATAAGGTTTGTCGGTTTTCTTGGCGCCCTGATAGTTCATGACGATCATGCGCGGCGGCTGCTCGCTGCCTTGCGCCACTGCGAGGAATGCGCCAGCGCCGAGGGCCTTGAGCTTTTTCTCGTCGAGAATATCGACCTTGAGACCTTTATAAGCCTTGCTCAGCTCTTTGGCCTGTTCAGCCAGGTAGCTTGGGTGGCAGATGTTCGGCGGCATGTTGCCGAGGTCTTTGGTGAACGCCATGCCTTTGGCAATGGCCTTGGCCTGATTGCTGGCGCGCTCTGCATCCGCCTGATCAGCCTTGTCGGTGATCAGAGTAATTTTTTTCAGGGCGATAGCGTCAGCCTTCTGGCTCTTGAACTGATCGAACTGATACGTGCCGTCTTCCAGTGTTTCTACCAGAAGGCGGGTCTTGCCGTAGGTGTCACGGCCTTTAACTTTCAGCTCGTTGAGCGCCAGAATGGCGTCGCTGCCGCCCAAACCTTTCAATACTGCATAGGCGGCGCTGAGCATTTTGCGAAATTGGCGGTCAGACAACTCGGCGTCTTTACCGCTGCCAACCAGCAGCACGCGTTCGGCTTTGAGGTTAGGCAGATTGTGCGCCAGCAGGGTCTGGCCAAGTTTGCCGGCAAGGTCGCCGCGCTTGAGCAGGGCGCTGATTGCACCTGAGGTGGCGGCGTCTATCGTTTGGGCGGCTTCACCCAGTTTGCGGCCTTCGCCTACAGTGATGACTAGCGTGGCGGTTTTCAGTGTTTCCGGACGAGCGCTTTTGACAAAAAATTCCATGGAATGGTGTCCTCAAGACAACGAGTCGGTATTGCTGGATAATGGCTACAAATTTTACGTGGTTCGCAGAGTCTGCGGGCTGGCAAATGGTGTGGCTAGTTTGAGCTTAGCTGCCTGAGCCTGACAACCCTGGAGTGTCTGGTTTGATCGTCTTCCGTTATTTATCCCGCGAAGTTTTGACTACCTTAACCGCGGTGAGTGCCGTGTTACTGGTAATCATCATGAGTGGGCGTTTCATCAAGTACCTTGCGCAAGCCGCTTCTGGAGCGCTGGACCCTGGCGTGTTGTTCCTGATTATGGGGTTTCGCCTGCCGGGCTTCCTGCAACTGATTTTACCGCTGGGTCTGTTCCTCGGGATTCTTCTGGCTTATGGGCGTCTTTACCTCGAAAGCGAGATGACCGTGTTGTCGGCAACCGGCATGAGCCAGCAGCGTCTGCTCGGTTACACCATGATCCCGGCGGCGCTGGTCGCGTTGCTGGTGGGCTGGCTGAGCCTCGGATTGGCACCGCAAGGGGTCACCCGCGTGGCGCAGATTCTTAACGAGCAGGATGCCCTGACTGAGTTCGATACCCTGGTGCCAGGGCGATTCCAAGCGCTGCGTGAGGGCTCGCGGGTTACCTACACCCAGGAGCTGTCGAATGATCGCAGCGAGTTGGGTGGCGTGTTTATCTCCGAGAAGCGTCTGTCGAATGACGGCGCCAAAGAACGCGGCATTACTGTACTGGTGGCCGAAAGCGGGCGTCAGGAAGTACAGCCCGATGGCAGCCGTTATCTGGTGCTGGAAAACGGTTACCGCTATGACGGCAACCCGGGTAAAGCAGATTACCGGGCCATTAAATATGACACCTACGGCGTGTTGCTGCCCAAGCCTGAAGTCAGCTCGGAGATCAGTGACCGTGAAGCGGTGCCCACCCGCGATCTGATCGGCAGCGACAACATTCGTTATCAGTCCGAGTTGCAGTGGCGTTTGTCGATTCCGTTGCTGGTGTTCATCGTCACGTTGATGGCTGTGCCGTTGTCGCGGGTTAATCCGCGTCAGGGCCGTTTCCTCAAATTGCTGCCGGCGATTCTCTTGTACATGGCTTATCTGTCGATTCTGATTGCTGCCCGGGGTGCGCTGGATAAAGGCAAGATCCCGCATGCGCTGGGCTTATGGTGGGTTCACGGGGTGTTCGCTTTGATTGGTTTGAGTTTGCTCTACTGGGAGCCGTTGCGCCTGAAGATGCTGAGCCGCAAGCAGCGTGCGGAGGTGGCTCGTGGGTAAGCTCGACCGCTACATCGGTGCTCAGGTTTTCATGGCCATTCTGGCTGTGCTCGGGGTTATTGTCGGCTTGGCACTGCTTTTCGCCTTCATTGATGAACTGGGCGATATCGATGATAACTACGGCATGGCCCAGGCCGCGTGGTACGTGTTGCTGACCACCCCGAGCCGTGCCTATGAAATGCTGCCAATGGCGGCGCTAATCGGCTGCCTCATTGGTTTGGGCGGGCTTGCCAGCAACAGTGAGCTGACCATCATGCGCGCCGCCGGTGTTTCCATCGGCCGCATCGTCTGGGCGGTCATGAAGCCGATGCTGGTGCTGATGTTGGTGGGTATTCTGATCGGTGAATACCTTGCGCCATGGAGTGAAAACAAGGCCGAGGCCGGGCGCTCGATGGCCCAGGGCGGCGGTGAAGCGCAAAGCTCCAAGCGTGGCCTGTGGCATCGTCAGGGCGATGAGTTCGTGCACATCAACGCCGTGCAGCCGAACGGAGTGCTGTTTGGTGTGACCCGCTATCGGTTTGATGATCAGCGCCACATGCTGTCATCGAGCTTTGCCCGCAAGGCGACGTATCAGCAGGATCACTGGGCGCTTGAAAACGTCAATACCACGGTATTCCATGAAGATCGCACTGAGGTTGTCACCACGCCGACAGAGCGCTGGGATGTCGAGCTGACCCCGCAATTGCTCGGCACGGTGGTGTTGGAGCCGGATGCGTTATCAATCAGTGGTTTGTGGGGCTACATCCATTATCTGGGGGCTCAGGGCCTGAATAACGGCCAATACTGGCTGGCATTCTGGACCAAGGTGCTGCAGCCGGTGGTAACGGGTGCACTGGTATTGATGGCCATTTCGTTCATCTTTGGCCCGCTGCGCTCGGTAACGCTCGGCCAGCGTGTATTTACCGGTGTGCTGGTGGGCTTTGTGTTCAAGATCGCCCAGGACCTGCTCGGCCCTTCGAGCCTGGTGTTTGGCTTCTCGCCGCTGTTTGCGGTGCTGGTGCCTGCCGGAATCTGTGCGTTCGCGGGGCTGTTGTTGATGCGCAGGGCAGGCTAGCGCCACTCAGCGCGCGCATAAAAAAGCCCCCGATGCAGTGATGCGTCGGGGGCTTTTTGTTGCGCGGCGGTTAATTATTTCTTATGGATATTCTTGGGTAGCTGGACCGTTTGCGACTCGGAATAGATGTCGTGCCAGCTGCGCTTTTGTTTGTCCCAGATGATCCAGAGGAAACCCAGCCCCAAGCATAGCCAGGAGGCGATAGAGATCACGAAGCGCAACAATGCCTGCCACAGGCTGATCGCGCTGCCATCGGCGTTCTGGATGCGAATGCCCCATACCTGCATGCCCAGCGTCTGGCCGTTGTAAGTCCAGAACTTGCTGAAAAAGCCGAACAGGCAGAAAAACAGAATGGTCGACAGGATCGGATCGCCGTCCAGTGCGCCGGCGTCGGACATCTCGCGCAGGGTGTCGGCGCCGTAAAAGCCCATGAGAATCAGTTTATAAATGAAGGTGACGACAATCAGCAGGGCGACGCACAGCAGGAAGTCATAAAACATGGCGGCGCAGCGGCGGGGCAGGCCAGCGGCTGGAAATTCACCTTGCGGGCGCAGGAGGTGTTTGGGCATTGGCAGCTCGTGTCTTGAGGGTGGTGATAGGCAGAAGATGATACCCATAAAAAAACCCCTGATGTCGCCATCAGGGGTTTTTCAAAGCGGCGGGCTTATTCCTGGATTTGAACCTGGTCAGCCTGCATGCCTTTTTGACCTTGTACAGCGACGAAGCTGACTTTTTGGCCTTCTTTCAGGCTCTTGAAGCCATTACCTTCGATCGCGCGGAAATGCACGAACAGATCCGGACCGCTTTCTGGAGTGATAAAACCAAAACCTTTCTCGTCGTTAAACCACTTGACGGTACCGTTCTGACGATTCGACATGTCTTATTCCTTGAAACTTAAAGTTGATGACAGCCTCCTCATAATAGAAGGACTGAGACTGGTTGCAAGGAGTAACAAAGCGAACGGGATGTAGCGGATCTAGGATCTACTGCATCAGGTCACAATTCACGGCGACCCATGCAAACACAGTCAAATAACTCTACGCTAACTCCGCAGCAAATGCCAACCCCTAAAACAGGGTATAGCTAGGCGGGCTAGGGTAAAGCTCAGTGTGATGCTAGATTTTTTAGGTCTGTAAATGCGCGACAGGATCTGTGGCAAGTTGACCTTTGATGCAGTTGGTTTGTTGGCTCAACAAACAACTTTTAGAAGATTGGTGCCCCGGGGGAGACTCGAACTCCCACTTCTTTCGAAAACGGATTTTGAATCCGCCGCGTCTACCGATTCCGCCACCGGGGCACTAATGGCGGCGGAGTATAAGGACGACTTTGCCGTTGGTCAATGCATTGCGTGGTCAATTTCTACAATTTCCGTTAAACTTTTGCGCCCTGCTATACGATCCTCCCGCCATGCGTGTTGCTGACTTTCGATTTGAACTGCCTGAAGCCCTGATCGCCCGCCATCCACTTGCTGAGCGGCGCGCTAGTCGTTTGCTGACTCTGGACGGCCCGACGGGTGAAATTAACCATCGCCAATTTGCCGATGTACTTGATCATCTGCAACCGGGCGACCTGATGGTATTCAACAATACCCGGGTTATTCCTGCGCGCCTGTTCGGCCAAAAAGCCTCGGGCGGCAAGCTCGAAGTGCTGGTAGAGCGCGTGCTGGATGCTTACCGGGTATTGGCGCATGTGCGCTCGAGCAAATCGCCCAAGCCTGGCTCGATGATTCTGATTGATGGCGGCGGCGAAGCTGAAATGCTTGCCCGTCACGATGCCTTGTTTGAGTTGCGCTTTAATGAGCCGGTGTTGCCGTTGCTTGAGCGCGTCGGGCATATGCCGCTGCCGCCCTATATTGATCGCCCTGACGAGGCGTCGGATCGTGAGCGTTATCAAACTGTATACGCCGAGCGTGCCGGTGCTGTTGCCGCACCCACTGCCGGGCTGCATTTTGATCAGCCTTTAATGGAGGCGATTGCCGCCAAAGGTGTATCCACCGCGTTCGTCACCCTGCACGTGGGCGCAGGCACTTTTCAGCCGGTGCGCGTCGAGCGCATCGAAGATCACCACATGCACACTGAATGGCTCGAAGTCAGCCAGGAAGTGGTGGATGCGGTTGCAGCCTGTCGTGCACGCGGCGGTCGGGTAGTCGCGGTGGGGACGACCAGTGTGCGTTCGCTGGAAAGCGCCGCGCGTGATGGCGTGCTTAAACCATTCAGTGGCGACACCGACATTTTTATCTACCCGGGGCGTCCGTTCCATGTGGTCGATGCGCTGGTGACCAACTTCCACCTGCCTGAGTCGACACTGCTCATGCTGGTCTCGGCGTTTGCCGGATATCCCGAAACCATGGCGGCCTATAAAAGTGCGGTCGCTGAGGCTTATCGCTTCTTTAGTTACGGTGATGCCATGTTCATCACCCGCAATCCCGCGGCACGCGGGCCTGAGGAACAAGTATGACGCGCACCTGCCGCATGTCTTTCGAATTACTGGCGACCGAGGGCAAAGCCCGACGCGGTCGTCTTACTTTTCCGCGTGGCGTGGTAGAAACTCCGGCATTCATGCCAGTCGGTACCTACGGCACGGTTAAAGGTATGTTGCCGCGTGATATCGAGGCGATCGGTGCGCAGATGATTCTGGGCAATACCTTTCACCTGTGGCTGCGTCCTGGCACTGAAGTGATTAAAAAGCACGGCGACCTGCATGACTTTATGCAGTGGAAAGGTCCGATTCTTACTGATTCCGGTGGTTTTCAGGTGTTCAGCCTGGGCGCCATGCGCAAGATCAAGGAGGAGGGCGTTACCTTCGCCTCCCCCGTTGACGGCGCCAAGGTGTTCATGGGCCCTGAAGAGTCGATGCAGGTTCAGCGTGATCTGGGCTCTGACATTGTGATGATTTTCGACGAATGCACGCCGTATCCGGCCGAGTTCGATGTGGCCAAGCGTTCGATGGAGCTGTCGCTGCGTTGGGCCAAGCGCTCGAAAGAGGCGCATGGCGATAACACGGCGGCGCTGTTCGGTATCGTTCAGGGCGGCATGCACGAAGAACTGCGCATGCGTTCGCTCGAAGGCCTCAATGAAATCGGTTTCGACGGCCTCGCAATTGGCGGTTTGTCGGTGGGTGAACCGAAAGAAGAAATGATCCGCGTGCTCGACTACCTGCCAGACGTCATGCCGGCTGACAAACCTCGTTACCTGATGGGCGTTGGTAAGCCTGAAGATCTGGTAGAAGGTGTGCGCCGGGGCGTCGACATGTTTGATTGCGTAATGCCAACTCGCAACGCGCGCAATGGCCATTTGTTTGTGGATACTGGCGTACTGAAGATTCGTAACGCCGTGCACAAACACGATGATTCTCCGTTGGATTCGTCCTGTGATTGCTATACCTGCAAGAATTTTTCGCGCGCGTATCTGCATCATCTGGATAAGTGTGGCGAAATGCTGGGCAGTATGCTCAATACAATCCACAACTTGCGTCACTATCAGCGCCTTATGGCTGGTTTGCGCGAGGCTATTCAACAGAGTACATTGGCCGCCTTTGTCGATGACTTCTATGCTCGGCGCGGGCTTCCAACGCCACCGCTGGACACTAATAACTAGTTATAAGACCTTTCCAACAGGAGTGTTAAATGAGCTTTTTGATCCCTGCTGCATACGCTGACGGTGCTGCTTCGGTTGCTGGCCCCGCAGGTAGTGGTTTTGAGTGGGTATTTCTGGTCGGTTTCCTGGTCATCTTCTATCTGATGATCTGGCGCCCACAGTCCAAGCGCGCTAAAGAGCACAAGAATCTGCTCGGCAGCCTGCAAAAGGGCGACGAAGTGGTAACTACTGGCGGTATCGCCGGCCGTATTGCCAAGGTCAGTGATGACTTCGTAGTCATTGAAGTGTCTGACACCGTTGAACTTAAAATTCAGAAGGTAGCGATTGCTGCCACCCTGCCGAAAGGCACGCTGAAAGCTATTTAAGATTCACATAATTTTTATTCGATGGGGCGCTTAATGCGCCCCTCGTCATAACGGGCGGCGTCATGCTCAATAAATTTCCCATTTGGAAGTATCTGCTGATCGTGGCTGTGCTCGCGGTCGGCTTTTTGTACTCGGCACCCAACCTGTACCCTGATGATCCGGCGATTCAGATCACCGGTAACAGCACGGCGCAACAGATCACTCAAGCCAACCTGGATCTCGCGAGTGCTGCTTTGAAAGAAGCCGGCATTGAAGTCAAAGGGCTTGAACTGGCGGCGCAAGGTAAAGGTGGTTTGCTGCGCCTGGTCGAGAAAAAAGACCAGTTGCCAGCTAAAGATATTGTGCGCAAGGCGCTGGGTGGTGACTTTGTAGTTGCCCTCAACCTTGCCCAGACCACGCCTCAGTGGTTGCGTAACGTCGGTGCCAGCCCAATGAAGCTGGGCCTCGACTTGTCGGGCGGTGTTCACTTCCTGCTCGAAGTCGACATGGAAAAAGCGCTGGATGCACGGCGCAAGGTCTATGAAGGCGAAGTTAAGAGCTTGCTGCGTAAAGAGCGCGTGCGCTATCGCAGCCTGCCGGAACTCAATGGCGCCATTCAGTTGGGCTTCTCTGACGAGGCGACGCTGGAAAAAGCCCAGCGCCTGATTACTGCCGATTACCGCGACTTCGACATCACCTCGCTTGAGCGTGATGGCTTGCAGGTTCTGCGCTTGGCGCTGAATCAGGCCAAAGTGGCTGAAATTCGCGAATACTCGATCAAGCAAAACCTGACAACTGTGCGCAACCGCGTCAACGAGCTGGGTGTAGCTGAGCCGCTGGTACAGCGCCAGGGCGCCAACCGTATCGTGGTTGAATTGCCAGGCGTGCAGGACACGGCTGAAGCCAAGCGTATCCTCGGTAAGACCGCCAACCTCGAGTTCCGCCTTGAAGCGGCTGCCGATGCTTCGCGTGCCTCCACTGAATCCTTCGATTTCCGTGAGCCGGGCCGTCCGCCAGTGCAGTTGGAGCGTGACCTGATCATCACCGGTGACCAGGTAACGGATGCCAGCGCAAGCTTCGATGAAAATGGTCGTCCGCAGGTGAATATCCGTCTGGATAACCACGGTGGCGACTTGATGAACCGTGCAACCCGCAGCAATGTCGGGCGCAGCATGGCGGTGATCTTCATCGAGCAGAAGCCGGTCAGCAAACTGGTACGCAAGGTTGTTGATGGCGTCGAGCAGGAAGTCTCGGTGCCGAGCTTCACCGAAGAGAAGAAAATCATCAGCCTGGCGACTATCCAGTCTCCGCTGGGCAGCCAGTTCCGTATTACCGGTCTGAACGGTCAGGGCGAGTCTTCCGAGCTTGCGCTGCTGTTGCGTGCGGGTGGTCTGGCGGCGCCTATGTACTTTGCTGAAGAGCGCACAATCGGTCCGAGCCTCGGTGCCGACAACATTGCCAAGGGCGTAACGGCCGCGCTGTGGGGCATGCTCTTCGTTTCGCTGTTCATCATTGCCATCTACCGCTTCTTCGGTGTGCTGGCAACGATTGCGCTGGCGTTCAACATGGTGCTGCTGCTGGCCTTGATGTCTCTGCTCAATGCCACGCTGACCTTGCCGGGTATCGCCGGTATCGTACTGACCATGGGTATGGCGGTAGACGCCAACGTGCTGATCTTCTCGCGGATTCGTGAAGAGATTGCCAATGGCATGTCGGTACAGCGCGCCATGCACGAAGGTTTCGACCGTGCTTTCTCTGCGATCATCGACGCCAACCTTACTACCTTGCTGGTGGGTGGCATCCTGTTCGCAATGGGTACAGGGCCGGTCAAAGGCTTCGCGGTCACCCTTTCGCTGGGTATTCTCACTTCGATGTTCACTGCAATCTGGGTCACACGCGCCATGGTCAATCTGATCTTCGGCGGCCGTGACTTCAAGAAGCTGTGGATTTAAGGGGCTGACATGAGCAAACGTACGATTAACTTCATGGGCGTGCGCAACCTTGCGTTCGCCGTGACAGCACTGCTGACGCTCCTGGCGTTGGGCAGCTTCTTCGTCAAGGGCCTGAACTACGGCCTGGATTTCACCGGCGGTACGCAGATCGAACTGGCTTACGAGCAGCCAGCGGACCTGAGTAAGGTTCGCTCCACGCTGGGCGCGGCAGGTTTTGCCGATGCTGTGGTGCAGAGCTTCGGTGCGACCACTGATGTTGTGGTGCGCATGCAGGGCGATGACCCGGAGCTGGGCACCAAGGTGGCGACCGCTCTGCGCGATTCGGGCGACAAGCTGCAGGTTAAAAAGGTTGAGTTCGTCGGCCCGCAAGTGGGTGAAGAGCTGCGCGATCAGGGCGGCATCGGCATGCTGTTGGCGTTGGGCGGCGTACTGCTGTACCTGGCTTTCCGTTTTCAGTGGAAGTTCGCCGTCGGTGCCGTGATTTCGTTGCTGCACGACGTGATCATCACTCTGGGCCTGCTGTCGTTCTTTCAGGTCACCTTCGACCTGACCGTGCTGGCGGCGATTCTGGCGATCATCGGTTACTCGCTGAACGACACTATCGTGGTATTCGACCGCGTGCGGGAAAACTTCCGCGTGCTGCGCAAGGCTACGTTGATCGAGAACATCAACGTGTCGACCACGCAAACGCTGCTGCGTACCTTGGCAACCTCGATCTCGACGTTGCTGGCCATTGGTGCACTGCTGATGTTTGCCGGTGACAACCTGTTCGGCTTCTCTATCGCGCTGTTCATTGGTGTATTTGCCGGTACTTACTCATCGGTTTACATCGCCAACGTAGTGCTGATCTGGCTCGACTTGACCGTCGAAGACCTGATCCCGCCGGTTGTGGCTGAAGAAGTGGATGAAATGCCTTAAGGCTCGTTCCGTCAGGCGTTTTGTATAGCCTGAATGATCGGCGCTTTACGCCGCTTCATCTGAAAAAACACCCAGTCGGTTATGCCGTCTGGGTGTTTTTTTATGGTCGCGATGAAAATGTGTGAACCCGTACTAATAGCGGGCTGAAGCGCTGAGCGGGTGGAACTAGCAGGGGCTTGTGGCTGTCTTATTTGCAACAAGGCCGTTAAGTGCCAGAACAATAGTTGGGAGATAGATATGAACAAGTCATTGCTAGTGGGTACCGTTTTGGGCGCTGTTGCTGTGACTGCTGGTGGTGCCGTTGCGACTTATAACTATGTCAGCGGGCCCGACTACGCCGAAGTGCTGGCGGTAAAGCCAATCAATGAAACCATCAAGACCCCGCGTGAAGTCTGTAAGGATGTTGCTGTCACCCGCCGCAAGCCGGTGCAGGATCAGCATCAGATTGCCGGTACCGCGATTGGCGCGGTAGTAGGTGGTTTGCTGGGTAATCAGGTGGGCGGCGGCAGTGGTAAGAAGATCGCCACGGCGGCCGGTGCTATCGGCGGCGGTTATGCCGGTAACAAGGTGCAGGAAAACATGCAGAACAATGACACCTACACCACGACAGAGACGCGCTGTAATACCGTAACCGACACCAGCCAGAAGCTGGTCGGTTATAACGTCAAGTACAACCTCGACGGCAAGGTCGGTGAGGTGCGTATGGCCAGCGATCCGGGTCGTGCGATTCCGGTTAAAGACGGTCAGTTGGTGCTGAGCGAAGCGGATCTGCAGCAGCAGTAAATTTCCGCTGACAAAACATACCCGCCTGGCGTTGTGCTGGCGGGTATTTTTTTTGCCTGTTCGCTGGCGATTAAATTGCAGGCAATAAAAAAGCGCCCGAAGGCGCTTTTGGCACAGCATGAGGCTTAGCGCTTAAGCGAGGCCGACATGTGTGGCTGGATGGCGGTAAGTACCGCCTTGAAGCACTTGGTGTTACCGGCAACGATCTGGCCCTTTTCAAGGAAGTCGTGGCCGCCGCTGAAGTCGCTGATCAGGCCGCCTGCTTCTTGAATCAGCAGAGCGCCTGCCGCCATGTCCCACTCAGACAGGCCGAACTCCCAGAACGCATCGAAACGACCGGCTGCAACGTAGGCGAGGTCGAGGCTGGCTGCGCCTGCGCGGCGAACACCGGCAGTTTGGCCGACCAGGCTGCGGAACATGCCAAGGTAGTTCTCAAGGTTGTCCATTTGGCTGTCGCGGAACGGGAAGCCCGTGCCAAGCAGTGCGCCTTCGAGGCTCTTGCGATTGCTGACGCGCAGGCGACGACCATTCAGTGCAGCGCCACGGCCACGGCTGGCGGTGAATTCTTCCTGACGAACCGGATCGATAACTACCGCGTGCTCAAGACGGCCACGGTATTTGCACGCCAGGCTGACGGCAAAGTGCGGAACGCCACGGATGAAGTTGGTAGTGCCGTCCAGTGGATCAATAATCCACAGGTAGTCGGCGCCTTCGCCGGAGCCTGGGGTCAGGCCGCTTTCTTCGCCAAGAAAGCCGTGATTCGGGTAGGCTTTGCGCAAAGCCTGAATAATCAGTTGCTCGGCAGAGCGGTCGATCTCGGTCACGTAATCTTTGGCATCTTTCTCGTCTACCGAGATGACGTCCAGGCGTTCGATTGAGCGGAAGATCATTTCACCGGCGCTACGGGCTGCGCGCAGCGCGATATTCAGCATAGGCTGCATGGATGTGTCACCTGGGTCGTTAAAGAAAGCCGAAAATTATATCAGAAAAGCGTAGTAGAAAAAGAGTCCCGTTTGTCCTGCATGGCATAAACACATCGGCTTCTGTAAGATTTCAGCCCCTCTGACGTTTTAGTGAGTAGCGACGTTGCTAGATAATATCCGTGTGGTTTTGGTCAATACCAGTCATCCCGGCAACATCGGCGGGGCTGCGCGGGCCATGAAAAACATGGGCTTGTCGCGCCTGGTCCTGGTTGATCCGATTGATTTCCCGAGCGGTGATGCCGTGGCGCGCGCTTCGGGTGCCACCGATATTCTCGACAATGCACAAATTGTCGGCACCCTCGAAGAAGCGCTTGTGGGTTGCACATTGGTGCTTGGTACCAGTGCTCGCGACCGGCGTATCCCGTGGCCGTTGCTGGATCCGCGTGAGTGCGGCGTGACTTCCTGCGAGCAGGCCCGGCAGGGCGGCGAAGTGGCATTGGTGTTTGGCCGTGAATATGCCGGCCTCACCAACGAAGAGCTGCAGCGTTGTCAGTTCCATGTGCATATCCCTTCCAACCCGGATTTCAGCTCGTTGAATCTGGCCGCTGCCGTGCAGGTGTTGGCATATGAAGTGCGCATGGCGTGGCTGGCTGCTGAGAACCAGCCGACCAAGGTCGAGAAGTTCGAGTCCACTTCGATGCTCAGTTCGCAGGCCGTAACGGCGGACGAGTTGGAGTCTTTCTATAGTCATCTGGAATTGGCGCTGGTTGAGATCGGTTTTCTCGATCCGGCCAAGCCACGGCACTTGATGAGTCGCCTGCGTCGCCTTTATGGGCGCAGCGGTATCAGCAAGCTTGAAATGAATATTTTGCGCGGCGTACTGACCGAGACGGTCAAGGCGGCGCGCGGTGAGCACCACAAGCAGGGGAAAGATGATGTTTGAGCGTATGCGAGAAGACATTCAAAGTGTGTTCCATCGGGACCCGGCAGCACGTAATACCCTTGAGGTCGTGACCTGTTATCCCGGTCTGCATGCTATGTGGTTGCATCGCTGTGCGCACGCGCTCTGGGGTTCTGGCTGGAAATGGCTGGCGCGGGTGGTGTCTAACTTCTCGCGTTGGCTCACCGGTATCGAGATTCATCCGGGTGCGCGTATTGGCAGGCGGTTCTTTATCGACCACGGCATGGGCATCGTGATTGGCGAAACGGCCGAGATCGGTGACGACGTCACTATCTATCAGGGTGTGACGCTGGGCGGTACCAGCTGGAACAAGGGCAAGCGCCACCCAACGCTTGAAGATGGCGTCGTGGTGGGTGCCGGTGCCAAGGTGCTGGGGCCATTTACTGTGGGTGCGGGCGCCAAGATCGGCTCCAACGCCGTTGTGACCAAGGCTGTGCCAGCGGGCGCTACGGCTGTGGGTATTCCGGGCAAGATCATCGCCAAGGCGACAGATGATCAGGAAGCCAAGCGTCAGGCCATGGCTGAAAAGCTCGGCTTCGATTCCTATGGTGTGGGTCAGGACATGCCGGATCCGGTGTCCAAGGCGATTGGGCAACTGCTCGATCACCTGCAAGCCGTGGATGGTCGTCTTGATCGCATGTGCAAGGCGCTGAAAACCCTCGACGAAGACTTCGATGTGAAAGCCTTGCCAGCGCTGCGCGATGAAGATTTCGTCGGTGTGTGTAAAGAGCAGGACGATAAGCCGGCGGCATAATGTGGAACGGCGCGTGGCATGTTGCTATGCTACGCGCCCTCGCTTGCGGGCTAAGTGCCGGCAATCTGCTGGAGTTGGCTGTTCGCCAATGGGTGTTGTTCGGGCTGGTTCCGGGTAAATGGCTCTGGCTTGCAGCTTTACGCAAAACGTCTATCACTGTCGCGGCGCTTTTTTACTGCACGCTGACAGCTAATCCCGAGTAAAACGATAGGTCTTATAGTTGACTTAAATACTCGGGAATTGCATACTCACTGCATAGTAGTGACCTTCGGTAAACCTCTAATGCGACTGACTACAAAAGGCCGTTATGCCGTGACCGCCATGCTCGATTTGGCGCTGCATGCGCAAAAAGGGCCGGTGTCACTCGCCGACATTTCAGAGCGTCAAGGTATCTCCCTGTCCTATCTGGAGCAGCTTTTTGCCAAGCTGCGTCGCGGTAGCCTGGTTTCCAGCGTTCGCGGCCCGGGTGGCGGCTACCAGCTTTCGCGTGACATGCGCGGGATACAGGTAGCCGAAGTAATTGACGCCGTGAACGAGTCGGTTGACGCCACGCGCTGCCAGGGGCAGGGCGATTGTCATGGTGGCGACACTTGCCTCACGCACCATTTGTGGTGCGATTTGAGCCAGCAAATTCACGAGTTTCTAAGTGGTATCAGCCTGGCTGACTTGGTAACTCGCAGCGAAGTGCAAGAAGTTGCACAGCGCCAGGATCAGCGTCATTGCAACAGCCGATCCCCACAATTAGACAAAATTGCAGCATCCGCCGTCGACTGAAGACAAGGTGCCGGCTCGCAAGGCCTGAATCCTGATTAGGAGAGAATCAATGAAATTGCCGATTTATCTGGATTATTCCGCTACCACGCCGGTCGATCCGCGTGTTGCGCAAAAAATGGTCGATTGCCTGACCGCTGACGGTAACTTCGGTAATCCGGCATCGCGCTCCCACTTCTTTGGCTGGAAGGCAGAAGAAGCGGTTGAGAATGCGCGTCGTCAGGTTGCTGAACTGGTAGGTGCCGATCCACGTGAGATCGTCTGGACCTCCGGCGCAACCGAATCCGATAACCTTGCTATCAAAGGCATCGCTGATTTCTACAAGAGCAAGGGCAAGCACCTTGTTACGTCGAAGATCGAGCACAAAGCTGTTCTCGACACCATGCGTCAGCTTGAGCGTGAAGGCTTTGAAGTCACTTACATCGAGCCGGGCGAAGATGGTCTGATCACGCCGGCGATGGTTGAAGCGGTGTTGCGTGAAGACACCATTCTGGTTTCGATCATGCACGTCAACAACGAGATCGGCACCGTCAACGACATCGCTGCCATTGGCGAACTGACGCGCTCGCGTGGGATTTTCTTCCACGTTGATGCGGCCCAGTCGACTGGCAAGGTTGAAATCAACCTCGAGAACCTCAAGGTTGACCTTATGTCGTTCTCTGCGCACAAGACTTACGGCCCGAAAGGCGTGGGCGCTCTGTACGTTCGCCGCAAGCCGCGCGTACGTCTGGAAGCACAGACCCACGGTGGTGGCCATGAACGCGGTATGCGTTCCGGTACGCTGGCAACTCACCAGTGCGTAGGCATGGGTGAAGCGTTCAGCATTGCCAAGGCTGAAATGGCTGCTGAAAACCAGCGTCTGCTGGCCCTGCGCGATCGTTTTTATGCGCACCTGGCTGACATGGAAGAGCTGTACATCAACGGCAGCATGACTGCCCGTGTACCGCACAACCTGAACCTGAGCTTCAACTATGTTGAAGGCGAGTCGCTGATCATGGCGCTCAAGGATCTTGCTGTATCGTCGGGCTCGGCCTGTACATCGGCATCGCTTGAGCCGTCGTATGTGTTGCGTGCGCTGGGTCGTAACGATGAACTGGCGCACAGCTCGATTCGTTTCACCTTCGGCCGCTTCACTACCGAAGAAGAAGTTGATTACGCCGCAGCCAAAGTGCGCGAAGCAGTGACCAAACTGCGCGAATTGTCGCCGCTGTGGGATATGTTCAAAGAAGGTGTCGATCTGTCCCAGGTTGAATGGGCGGCACACTAAAGCTGCCGTTGAGCGGCGCCTGATGAGTGAGGAATAGATAACATGGCTTACAGCGAAAAGGTCATCGACCACTACGAAAATCCGCGCAACGTCGGCAAGATGGACGCGCAAGATCCAGATGTTGGCACCGGCATGGTCGGCGCTCCGGCGTGTGGTGACGTGATGCGTCTGCAGATCAAGGTAAATGAGTCGGGCGTAATTGAAGACGCCAAGTTCAAGACCTACGGCTGCGGTTCGGCGATTGCTTCCAGCTCCCTCGCAACCGAGTGGATGAAGGGCAAGACCCTTGATGAGGCAGAAACCATCAAGAATACCCAGCTGGCAGAAGAGCTGGCATTGCCGCCGGTGAAGATTCACTGCTCGGTACTCGCTGAGGATGCCATCAAGGCAGCCGTGCGCGATTACAAGCAGAAGAAAGGTTTGGTTTAAGGAGGTTGTCGATGGCTATCAGCATGACCGAAGCGGCGGCTCGCCACGTCCAGCGTTCCCTTGATGGGCGCGGCAAGGGCGAGGGCATTCGTTTGGCCGTTCGCACCACTGGCTGCTCGGGCTTGGCCTATGTGCTGGAGTTCGTCGACGAAACCGCCAGCGAAGACCAGGTGTTTGAGAGCCACGGGGTCAAGGTCATTATTGATCCCAAGAGCCTGGTTTACCTCGATGGCACCGAGCTGGACTTCGTCAAGGAGGGCTTGAACGAAGGGTTCAAGTTCAACAACCCTAACGTGCGCGGCGAATGTGGCTGCGGCGAAAGCTTCAACATCTGAGGCTATTGTGGGTACTCCTTGTCATTTTGCCTTGTTCGACCTCCAGCCGAGTTTTCGCCTGGACCTCGATCAGCTTGCCACGCGTTATCGCGAATTGGCGCGCACGGTTCATCCGGACCGTTTCGCCGATGCCGATGCGCGTGAACAGCGCTCTGCGCTGGAAAAGTCCGCGAGCCTCAATGAGGCCTATCAAACGCTGAAGAACGCACCGCAACGCGCCCGCTATCTGCTGGCGCTGAGTGGCCCTGAATTGCCGCTGGAAGTCACGGTGCACGACCCGGATTTCCTGATGCAGCAGATTCAGCTGCGTGAAGAGCTTGAAGACTTGCAGGACGCTGCGGATATCGACGGCGTGTTGCGTTTCAAGCGCAGTTTGAAGCAGGCGCAGGACGAGTTGAACGAGAGCTTTGCGGTTTGTTGGGATGATGCCGCGCGACGTGAAGAGGCCGAGCGCCTGATGCGTCGCATGCAGTTTCTCGACAAGCTTTCCCACGAGGTCCGCCAGTTGGAAGAGCGCCTCGACGATTAACGCTCGCGCGCCCGTAAGGGTGCGCTTGATATTCAGAAAAGCATCTATTAATCATGGCCTTACTGCAGATCGCTGAGCCCGGACAGAGCCCCCAGCCACACCAGCGTCGGCTGGCAGTGGGGATCGACCTGGGTACCACCAATTCGCTGGTTGCTGCCTTGCGCAGTGGCCTTTCCGAACCGCTGGCCGATACCGAAGGCAAGATCATTCTGCCGTCGGCAGTGCGCTATCACGCTGACCGTGTTGAAGTGGGTGAGGGCGCCAAGGCGGCGGCCTCCAGTGACCCGTTCAATACCATTGTTTCGGTCAAGCGCCTGATGGGTCGTGGTCTGAGCGATGTGAAGCAGTTGGGCGATCAACTGCCTTACCACTTTGTCGGTGGCGAGTCGCAAATGCCGTCTATCCAGACTGTGCAGGGTGATAAGAGCCCGGTAGAAGTCTCGGCAGAAATTCTCAAGGTGCTGCGCGAACGTGCCGAGCTGACCTTGGGTGGCGAGCTGGTGGGTGCGGTGATTACGGTGCCGGCCTATTTCGATGATGCACAGCGTCAGGCCACCAAAGATGCTGCGCGCCTCGCAGGCTTGAACGTATTGCGTCTGCTCAACGAGCCGACTGCAGCAGCGGTTGCTTACGGCCTGGATCAGAAAGCCGAAGGCGTTGTCGCCATCTACGACTTGGGCGGCGGCACCTTCGATATCTCGATTTTGCGCCTCACCAGCGGTGTTTTCGAAGTGATGGCCACCGGCGGCGATAGCGCGCTGGGCGGCGATGATTTCGACCATGCGATTGCCAGCTGGATTGTCGAACAGGCCGGTTTGTCCGCCGATATCGACCCCAGCGCCCAGCGCAGCCTGCTCGATGCCGCGTGTGCGGCCAAAGAAGCACTGACTGCCAGCGATTCGGTTGAAGTTGAATATTTGCAGTGGCGCGGTGTGCTGACCCGCGAACTGTTCGATGCGTTGATCGAGCCCATGGTTGCGCAAAGCCTCAAGGCTTGCCGCCGCGCTGTGCGTGATGCCGGCATCGAGATTGAAGACGTTGGCGCTGTGGTTATGGTCGGCGGCTCCACTCGCGTACCGCGTGTGCGTCAGGCTGTGGCCGAGATGTTTGGCCGTCAGCCGCTCACCGATATCGACCCGGATCAGGTTGTAGCCATCGGCGCTGCAATTCAGGCCGATACTCTGGCAGGTAACAAGCGCGGCGAAGGGGAAGAGCTGTTGCTGTTGGATGTAATTCCATTGTCGCTGGGTCTTGAGACCATGGGCGGGCTGATGGAAAAGGTCATCCCGCGCAACACCACGATTCCAGTGGCGCGTGCTCAGGATTTCACCACCTACAAAGACGGTCAGACCGCGATGATGGTTCACGTGCTGCAAGGCGAGCGTGAACTGATCAGCGATTGCCGTTCGCTGGCGCGCTTCGAGCTGCGTGGTATCCCGCCAATGGTGGCCGGTGCGGCGAAGATCCGGGTGACCTTTCAGGTGGATGCTGATGGCTTGCTCAGCGTTGCGGCGCGTGAGTTGGCGTCGGGCGTTGAGGCGAGCATTCAGGTCAAGCCTTCGTACGGTCTGACTGATGAGCAAGTGGCGAAGATGCTCAAAGACTCATTCAGTTATGCCGGCGATGACAAGCAAGCCCGCGTTCTGCGTGAGCAGCAAGTGGATGCTCAGCGTCTGCTTGAAGCGGTCGAGGCGGCCGTTGCAGCTGACGGCGAGCGCTTGCTCGACAGCGAAGAGCGCGAAGTGATCGGCCATGAAATGCAACAACTGCGTGATTTGATTGCGGGCAACGATGGCCACGCACTTGAGGCGCAAACCAAACGATTGACCCAAGTGACCGATGCATTTGCAGCGCGTCGCCTGGACTCTACGGTAAAGGCCGCTTTGTCGGGCCGTAGTCTTAACGAGATTGAGGAATAAGCATGACGCAGCTGATTTTTTTGCCGCACGCCGAACACTGCCCGGAAGGGGCCGTATTCGAGGCCGAGCCGGGCGAAACCGTACTTAACGCTGCGCTGCGCAACGGCATCGACATCGAACACGCGTGCGAGAAGTCGTGCGCGTGCACCACGTGCCACGTCATCGTGCGCGAGGGTTTCAATTCGCTGGAGCCTTCCGATGAGCTGGAAGATGACATGCTCGACAAGGCGTGGGGGCTGGAGCCTAATTCGCGCCTGTCGTGTCAGTCTGTTGTGACCGACACCGACTTGGTCATCGAAATTCCCAAGTACACGATCAATCAGGTCTCCGAAGGCCATTGATATAACCGCGCGGAGTGCTCGCGCCGGGTTTTAACGTTCTCTGGAGAGACGGTTATATGAGTCTGAAATGGGCTGACGTGCTGGAAATCGCCATTCAACTGGCCGACAGCAAGCCGGATGTTGATCCGCGCTATGTCAATTTCGTTGATTTGCATCGCTGGGTTTTGGCCTTGCCAGAATTCAGTGATGACCCGCAGCGTGGCGGGGAGAAGGTGCTGGAGGCAATTCAGGCGGCTTGGATCGAAGAAGCCGACTGATTGTACTGCCCTGAATAGGGGCGCCGACCGGCGCACCCTACGCATTTAACCAGAACCCGCGTATAATTCGCGGGTTTAATTTTTGCTTAATCTAAGTTCCTGGAGTTTCCCATGGCTGTTGAACGTACTTTCTCTATCATCAAACCCGACGCAGTTGCCAAGAATGTAATCGGCGAGATCGTTACCCGCTTCGAAAAAGCTGGTCTGCGCGTCGTTGCATCGAAAATGGTTCAGCTGTCCGAGCGCGAAGCGAGCGGTTTCTACGCTGAGCACAGCGAGCGCGGTTTCTTCAAGGATCTGGTTGCATTCATGACTTCCGGTCCGGTTGTTGTTCAGGTTCTGGAAGGCGAAGGCGCCATCCTGAAAAACCGTGAACTGATGGGCGCTACCAACCCTAAAGAAGCTGCTGCTGGCACTATCCGTGCTGACTTCGCTGTTTCTATCGACGAAAACGCTGTACACGGTTCGGACTCCGAAGCGTCGGCTGCTCGCGAAATCGCTTACTTCTTCGCCTCTACTGAGGTTTGCGCTCGCATTCGCTAAGCGAACATTCGAGTGAAGGTGAAACCATGACTGAATCAACCGGTAAAATTAATCTTCTGGGGCTGACCCAGCAGGAAATGGAACAATTCTTCGACAGTATCGGGGAGAAGCGTTTCCGTGCCGGTCAGATAATGAAGTGGATTCACCACTTTGGCGTCGATGATTTCGACGCCATGAGTAACGTCAGCAAGGTCTTGCGCGAAAAGCTCAAGGCCTGTGCTGAAATTCGCGGGCCAGAAGTGGTCAGCGAAGATATCTCCACCGATGGCACCCGTAAGTGGGTGGTTCGTGTGGCGTCCGGTAGCTGTGTGGAAACCGTTTACATCCCGCAAGGTGGCCGCGGCACTCTGTGTGTTTCGTCGCAGGCAGGTTGTGCGCTCGATTGCAGTTTCTGCTCCACCGGCAAACAAGGTTTCAACAGTGACCTCACCTCCGCCGAGATTATCGGTCAGGTGTGGATCGCCAATAAGTCATTCGGCACCCAGCCTGCGAAAATTGATCGCGCCGTCACCAACGTGGTGATGATGGGCATGGGCGAGCCGTTACTGAATTTCGATAACGTAGTCGCCTCTATGAAAATCATGATGGATGACCTCGGCTACGGTATCTCCAAGCGCAAAGTGACCTTGTCCACCTCTGGCGTGGTGCCGATGATCGACAAGCTGTCCGAGGTGATTGACGTCTCCCTGGCGCTGTCTCTGCATGCTCCGAACAACGAGCTGCGTAATCAGTTGGTGCCAATCAACAAGAAGTACCCGCTCGACATGTTGCTTGCCAGCTGCAAGCGTTACGTGTCCCGTCTCGGCGAAAAACGTGTGCTGACCATCGAATACACCCTGCTCAAGGATGTGAATGACCGGGTCGAGCATGCCGAGCAAATGATCGAGTTGTTGCGCGATGTGCCGTGCAAAATCAACCTGATCCCGTTTAATCCGTTCCCGCATTCCGGATATGAGCGCCCGAGCAACAATGCGATACGTCGTTTTCAAGACCTGCTGCATAAAGCCGGGCACAATGTCACTGTGCGTACTACGCGCGGTGAGGACATTGATGCGGCGTGTGGCCAGTTGGTTGGCCAAGTCATGGATCGGACCCGGCGTAGCGAGCGGTATATTGCCGTACGCCAGTTAAGTAGCGAGGCTGAGTCATCGCCTTCCACTACTAATCAAAACTAAAAGGGAGGATATACATGACCTTGCGCCCCGCGCTGTTCTTACTACTCGCCAGCCTGTTGGTCGGCTGTGTAACGACCGGCGATGTCGATCCGATGAAAACCGACAGTGGTCGCGATGAAGCGCGCGATGCATACATCCAGCTAGGTCTTGGTTATCTTCAACAGGGTTCTACCGAGCGTGCCAAGGTGCCGCTTAAAAAGGCCCTTGAGCTTGACTCCTCCAGTGCCGACGCCCATGCGGCGCTGGCTCTGGTGTTTCAGATTGAAATGGAACCCAAACTTGCCGATGAGCATTACCGCAAGGCAATTGCCCAGCGTTCCTCCGATGCACGTTTGCTGAACAATTACGGCAGTTTCCTGTTCGAACAGAAACGCTACGATGAAGCATTCGAGCGCTACGAGCAGGCTGCGCAAGATAATCTTTACCCGGAGCGCTCGCGGGTCTTCGAGAACCTGGGCATCACTGCTAAGGTATTGGGCCGAAACGAGCAGGCAAAACAGTATTTTGAGCGTTCGCTGCGGCTCAATCGCCGCCAGCCACGGGCTTTGCTCGAACTTGCCAATATGTCATATGACGAGCAGGCGTATGTCCCGGCCCGCCGTTATTACGAAAGCTACAGTGCGATTAGTGAACAGAATGCCAGCAGCTTGTTGCTGGGCACGCGTCTAGCTAAACGTTTTGATGATCGTGACCAAGCTGCTAGTTTGGGGCTGCAACTCAAACGTCTTTATCCGGGCACCCCGGAATACAAGCAATATTTGTCGGAGCAATGATGAAATCGGCGCAACCTGAAGCTGTAGCAGTGAACCGCATCAACCCCGGTGACACACTGCGTAATGCCCGCGAGCAGAAGGATTTGTCTGTCGCTGAGGTGGCTGCTCAGTTGAATTTGACGCCAACTCGTCTGGGGCAGATTGAAGCTGCTGAATTCGAAAAGTTGCCGGGTCATACCTTTGCCCGTGGCTATGTGCGTGCCTACGCAAAACTACTCGGCCTAGATCAAGCCGTGCTGGTTGAACAGTTCGATCAGTTCACCGGCAGCAATGCGGTCGGCAGTAACGTACAAGGCCTTGGCCGTATTGAAGAGCCGGTTAAATACTCGCAGCGCATCTTGCGCTTCGTCAGCTTTGCGCTGCTCGTGGGGCTGGCCGTTGTCGGCTTTTACTGGTGGCAGGGTCAGGCCGAGCGTCAGGCCAACGAGCAGGCTTCATCCGCTCTGGGCCATGTAGAAGTTGAAGGTGCTGATGGCGCCACACAGATTCATCCGCTCGATGAGCCGGAAGATCAAGCTGTAGAAGCGGCTCAGGAAGCGGCTCCACTTGATCTTGGCAGCATTGCGCCAACCGATGAAAGCGAAGAGGGCGCACCGCCGACTGCCGCCGAAGAAGGCGAGCCGGAAGCTGCTCCAGCCACGCCTAATTCTACTCAGGACAATGCCGCGCAAGACGCTGCTGTCGCCGCTGCACCGGCCGCGCCAGCAGAAACCGCCGAGGCCGCGCCGGCGCCTGCAACTGAACAGCCCGTGGCGGCTGCTGGTGAAGGCAATGTGGCAATCAATTTCAGCGCAGACTGCTGGCTGCAGGTGACTGATGCCGACGGTAAAGTGGTTTTCAGCGGTCTCAAGCGCAAGGGCGAGAATCTGCAAGTGGTTGGCAAGGCGCCACTGGCGTTGCGTCTGGGCTTTGCCCGTGGCGCCGAGGTTAGCTATAACGGCCAGCCAGTCGATGTAACACCGCATATCGCCAATGGCGGTACTGCGCGTTTGACCTTGGGGCAGTAAGACATGCAGTGCGAATCACCGATCAAGCGTCGTCAGTCGCGTAAAATTTGGGTTGGCTCGGTACCGGTCGGCGGCGATGCGCCAATTGCCGTGCAGAGCATGACCAACACCGACACCAACGATGTGGCCGCCACGGTCGCCCAGATCCGTCGTCTTGAGGAAGCGGGCGCCGATATCGTGCGCGTATCCGTGCCGGACATGGACGCCGCCGAGGCGTTTGGCAAAATCAAGCAGCAGTCGAACCTGCCGCTGGTTGCCGACATTCATTTCGATTACCAGATCGCCCTGCGTGTGGCTGAACTGGGCGTCGATTGCCTGCGCATCAATCCGGGCAACATCGGTCGTGAAGACCGCGTTCGCGCTGTGGTTGAAGCCGCACGCGATAAAGGGATTCCGATCCGCATCGGCGTTAACGCCGGTTCGCTGGAAAAAGACCTGCAAAAGAAATACGGCGAGCCGACCCCGGAAGCACTGGTCGAGTCGGCTTTACGTCATGCCGAGCACCTTGAACGGCTGAACTTCCCTGATTACAAAATCAGTGTGAAAGCCTCTGACGTGTTCATGGCCGTTGCCGCCTATCGCTTGCTCGCCACCCAGATTTCCCAGCCATTGCACTTGGGTATCACCGAAGCCGGTGGCCTGCGTTCGGGCACGGTCAAATCGGCAGTCGGCCTCGGCATGCTGCTGGCCGAAGGCATCGGCGACACCATTCGCATTTCGTTGGCAGCCGACCCGGTCGAAGAGATCAAGGTGGGTTACGACATTCTCAAGTCGTTGCGTTTGCGCTCGCGCGGTATCAACTTCATCGCCTGCCCGAGCTGCTCGCGGCAGAACTTCGATGTGGTGAAGACCATGAACGAGCTTGAAGGCCGTCTGGAAGACTTGCTGGTGCCGCTGGATGTTGCCGTAATCGGTTGTGTGGTGAATGGCCCGGGTGAGGCGAAAGAGGCGCATATCGGTCTCACCGGTGGCTCGCCGAGCAACCTGATTTACATTGACGGCAAGCCCGCGCAGAAAATGAACAATGACAACTTGGTCGATGATCTGGAAAAGCTCATCCGCCAGAAAGCAGCTGAGAAAGTTGCTGCCGACGCTGCTGTAATCGTACGCAGTTAAGCGCCCGGCCTTTGAAAGTTTAAGGAATTGAATTGAGCAAGTCCCTGCAAGCCATTCGTGGCATGAACGACATCCTGCCTGAGCAAACTCCGCTGTGGCGCTATTTCGAAGGCACGGTTGCGAGCCTGCTCGATGGCTACGGCTATCGGCAGATTCGTATGCCTATCGTCGAGTTCACCGAGCTGTTCAAGCGCTCGATTGGTGAAGTCACCGATATCGTCGAAAAAGAGATGTACACCTTCGAAGACCGTAACGGCGATTCGCTGACCCTGCGTCCTGAAGGCACAGCGGCCTGCGTGCGCGCGGTACTCGAACACGGCCTGGCTGGCGGCGGACAAACTCAGAAGCTTTGGTACATCGGCCCGATGTTCCGCCACGAGCGCCCGCAGAAAGGCCGTTATCGCCAGTTCCACCAGATTGGTGTCGAGGTGTTCAATCTCGATGGCCCGGACATCGACTCCGAGCTGATCGTATTAACATGGCGCCTGTGGGGCCTGCTGGGTATTCGCGACGCCGTTACCCTTGAGCTGAACAGCCTGGGCACCAGCGAGGCGCGTGCGGTTTACCGCGATGCGTTGGTTGAGTTCCTTTCGGCGCGTGCCGATCAGCTCGATGAAGACAGCCGTCGTCGTCTGAGCAGCAACCCGATGCGTATCCTCGATAGCAAGTCGCCAGAAACTCAGGCGCTGCTGGTGGATGCACCGAAGCTTGCGGATTACCTCGACGAAGCCTCGCGCGTTCACTTCGAGGGCCTCAAGGCGCGCCTCGATGCAGCGGGCATTCCCTACGTCATCAATCCTAAATTGGTACGCGGCCTCGATTACTACAGCAAAACAGTATTCGAATGGGTTACCGATAAACTCGGTTCTCAAGGTACTGTGTGCGCCGGTGGCCGTTATGATGGCCTGGTTGAGCAGATGGGCGGCAAGCCGACCACTGGCGTTGGTTTTGCCATGGGTATCGAGCGCCTGGTGTTATTGCTTGAAACACTGGATAAAGTACCCGCTGAAATCGCCCGTCAGGTAGACGTATACCTGTGTGCCTTTGGCGAGGCAGCCGAGCTTGCTGCGCTGACCCTTAGTGAACGCCTGCGTGATCAGGTGCCGGGGCTGCGTTTGCAGGTGAACGCAGGCGGTGGCAGTTTCAAGAGCCAGTTCAAGAAAGCGGACAAGAGCGGTGCGCTCTATGCCGTGATCCTGGGGGAAGACGAGTTGGCTCAGCAAGTGGTAGGTTTCAAACCGCTGCGTGGTCAGGCAGAACAACAAAGCATTGCCATCGACGCTCTTGCAGAGCATCTGGCAACCAGCCTCGAGAAGGCTTAAGCGATTTAGCGGATTAAGGAGTATTGGGGTGGTTTCGCGTAACGACGAAGAAGAGCTGGCGGTAATCAAGGAATGGTGGCAGCGCAACGGTAAGCCGTTGTTGGCTGGCGGCGCACTGGCGTTGATCGCGGTGCTCGGCTGGCAGGGCTGGCAAAAATACCAGGCCAATCAGTCGCAGGGCGCCTCAATGCTCTATCAGCAGCTGCTGGAAACGGCGCTGACGCCGAGCGGCAAGCCTGATGTAGCCAAGGTTGCCGAGCTGGCAGGCAAGCTCAAGGGCGAGTACGGCGGCACTCATTACGCACAATACGGCAGCTTGTTCGTGGCCAAGGTTGCAGTTGAGGCCGGTGAACTGAACGACGCCGAAGCTGAGTTGCAGAGCATTGTCGACAGCCCGGCTGACGATACCCTGGCTGAAATCGCACGCCAGCGTCTGGCACGTGTTCTGGCGGCTGACGGCAAGGCCGACGAGGCCCTCAAGCTGCTTGAGAATGATGCGGACAAAGCCTATCTGGCTGGCCGTGAAGAATTGAAAGGCGACCTGCTGGTTAAACTGGGCCGCACTGACGAGGCACATGCTGCCTACCTGAAAGCCAAAGAAGCGCTGTCGGAAGACGCCGCTGTGGGTGGCTTGCAGCTGAAAATCGACGACCTTGCCAAAGGGGATGCGTGACGTGATGCGTTGGAAAAATGCCGCATTGCTGGCCCTGGCTGTTTTGGTCGTGGGTTGCAGCAGCAACAGCAAGAAAGAATTGCCGCCCGCTGAGTTGCCTGACTTCACCGAAGAAGTGCAACTGCAGGAGCAGTGGAGCCACTCGGTCGGTGACGGCCAGGGCGATACATTCAACATGCTGGTTCCAGCGGTTGAAGGGCAGCGTATTTTTGCCGCTGACGTCAGCGGTGAAGTCGTTGCGCTCGATCGCACCAGCGGTGATGAAGTCTGGGAAGCCGACCTCGACGTGCCGATTTCCGGCGCCGTTGGTGCAGGTTACGGTCTGGTTCTGATCGGTACGCTCAAGGGTGAAGTGATTGCCCTCGATTCCGACACCGGTGAAGAGCGCTGGCGTTCACGGGTTTCCAGTGAAGTTCTGGCAGCTCCGGCGACCAATGGTCAGCTGGTGCTGGTGCAGACTTCGGACGATACCCTGACTGCATTCGACGCCTACACCGGCTCGCACATGTGGACCTTCAACAACACTCCGGCCGTTCTGACCCTGCGTGGCAGCAGCAGCCCGTTGTTGACTGATCGTCTGGCGATTGCTGCGTTGTCCAGTGGCAAGGTGATTGCGCTCGATGCTCAGCGTGGTATTCCGGTTTGGGAACAGGCCGTGGCGATTCCGCAGGGCCGTTCCGAGCTTGAGCGTGTTGTCGATATCGATGGCGGCCTGCTGCTCTCGGGCGGCAAGCTTTATGTTGTCAGTTATCAGGGCCGCGTTGCAGCGCTGGATGTCGACTCCGGTCGAGTGCTGTGGCAGCGCGAAGCTTCAAGTTCAGTTGGCGTAGCGGAAGGTCTGGGCAGCGTTTACGTCAGCCAGGCCAACGGTACCGTTGAAGCGATTGATGAACGTTCGACCTCGGCACTGTGGAGCAATGACCAACTGGCTCGCCGCCAGCTGTCGGCACCGGAAGTGTTCTCGAGTTATGTCGCCTTTGGCGATTTTGAAGGCTATCTGCATCTGGTCAGCCAGGTTGATGGTCGTTTCGTAGCGCGTGAGCGTATCGACAGTGATGGCCTGCGGGCGCGTCCACTGGTGGTAGGTGACTGGCTCTACGCATACGGTAACGGTGGCAAGCTGGTCGCACTGACCATCAAATAAGCCGTCACCGTCAGGCTTG
Organism: Pseudomonas sp. MS19; assembly: GCF_013277615.1. NCBI lineage: Bacteria > Pseudomonadati > Pseudomonadota > Gammaproteobacteria > Pseudomonadales > Pseudomonadaceae > Pseudomonas > Pseudomonas sp. MS19. The sequence continues at coordinate 209,038 of NZ_VBTO01000004.1, forward strand.
GCTATGCTGCACAACAGCGTTGTGCAGCCATCCAGTTTGAGCATTTAATTTTGGCCGCTGCCCATGCAGCGGCTTTTGTATTTTCTGAAATAACGAAGTGGAGAGCCTAATGGTTCCCGTAATAGCCCTGGTGGGCCGACCTAACGTCGGTAAATCCACTCTTTTCAACCGCTTGACCAGGACCCGCGATGCCATCGTCGGTGACCTGTCGGGTCTGACCCGTGATCGCCAGTATGGCGAAGCCAAGTGGCAGGGACGCACGTACATCGTCATTGATACCGGTGGTATTTCCGGTGACGAAGAAGGCATCGACGCGAAGATGGCCGCTCAGTCCCTGCAAGCGATCGAAGAAGCCGATGTGGTGCTGTTCCTTGTGGACGCCCGGGCCGGTTTGTCTGCCTCCGATCAGATGATTGGCGAGCACCTGCGCAAGCGCAACAAGCAAAGCTATCTGGTGGTGAACAAGGTCGACAACATCGACCCGGATCTGGCGTGCGCCGAATTCAGTTCGCTGGGCATGGGCAAGTCGCTGGCGATTGCCGGTGCCCACGGTCGCGGTATCGCGCAGATGCTCGAAGCGGTGCTGACCCAGTTCCCGAAAGATGCGGGTGAGTTGGAAGAAGGCGAGGAGCTTGAGGACGTCGCTGAAGGCGAGGAAGCCAAGCGTATTCCGGGCCCGAGCGAGAAAGACGGCATCAAGCTGGCGATTATCGGCCGTCCCAACGTCGGTAAATCGACGCTGGTCAACCGTATGCTCGGTGAAGACCGGGTTATCGTCTATGACCAGGCCGGCACCACGCGTGACAGTATTTACATCCCGTTTGAACGCGATGATGAGAAGTACACGCTGATCGACACCGCCGGTGTGCGCCGCCGCGGCAAGATTTTCGAAGCTGTCGAGAAGTTCTCAGTGGTCAAGACCCTGCAGGCGATTCAAGACTCCAACGTGGTGGTGTTCGTCATGGACGCCCGCGAAGGTGTTGTCGATCACGACCTCAACCTGCTCGGTTTTGTGCTCGAAAGTGGTCGTGCACTGGTTATCGCCCTGAACAAGTGGGACGGGATGGATGCCAGCGAACGTGACTATGTGAAGGTCGAGTTGCAGCGTCGCCTGTTCTTTGTCGACTTTGCCGATATTCACTTTATCTCGGCCTTGCACGGCACTGGCGTTGGCCATCTGTACAAGTCGGTGCAGGCATCGTTCCAGTCGGCTATCACCCGCTGGCCGACCAGCCGTCTGACCCAGATTCTCGAAGACGCGGTGCGCGAACACCAGCCGCCTTTGGTCAATGGTCGTCGCATCAAGCTGCGTTATGCGCACTTGGGTGGTGCTAACCCGCCGATTATCGTGATCCACGGTAATCAGGTCGAAGCGGTTCCGCGCTCTTACTCGCGTTATCTGGAAAACACTTATCGCCGTGTCTTGAAGCTGGTCGGTACGCCGATCCGTATTGAGTACAAGGGCGGTGAGAACCCGTATGAAGCGAAGAAGAACACGCTTACTGACCGTCAGGTGAACAAGAAGCGTCGTTTGATGAGCCACCACAAAAAAGCCGAGAAGAAGCGTAAAGACAAACGCTGATCCGGCAATTTTGCGGATGTTGAAACAGGCGCCTCAAGGGCGCCTTTTTCATGTCTGCCCGATGGGCTATCCTGCCTGTCCAGGCCGCGCAGTCGGGTGCGGTGGGTAGCAGGGGGCGTAATGATCAGCAGTAAGTTGCCAAATGTCGGCACCACAATTTTCACGCAAATGTCGCAGCTCGCCGCCGTGACAGGCGCGTTGAATCTATCTCAGGGCTTCCCTGACTTTGACGGGCCGCAGGCACTGCGTGACAACGTCGCCCGGCACATCGCTGCCGGCCATAACCAGTACGCCGCCATGACCGGCTTGCCCGCGTTGCGTGAGCAGGTCGCCGCCAAGATTGCCCGCAGCTACGGCTGCAACGTCAGCGCCGACACTGAAGTAACCATTACGCCAGGCGCCACGCAGGCTATCTTCTGCGCGATTCAGGCGCTGATTCAGCCTGGTGATGAAGTCATCGTGTTCGATCCGTGCTACGACAGTTACGAGCCGTCTGTTGCCTTGGCAGGCGGGCGTTGTGTGCACGTGCCGTTGGCATACCCCGGTTTCGCCATCGACTGGCAGAAATTTAGCGATGCGCTGAGCCCGAAAACCCGCCTGGTGATTCTCAACAGCCCGCACAATCCGAGTGGTGCGCTGATTACCCGTGCCGAGCTGGACCAACTGGCGGCGCTGATTGCCGAGTGCGATATCTACATCATCAGCGATGAGGTGTATGAGCATCTGGTGTTCGATGGCGTTGCGCATTGCAGCGTACTGGCCCATGAAGCGCTTTATCAGCGCGCCTTTGTGGTCAGCTCGTTCGGTAAGACCTATCACGTGACCGGCTGGAAAACCGGCTATGTCGTGGCGCCGCCGGCGTTAACCGCCGAGCTGCGCAAGATTCATCAGTACGTCAGCTTTTGCGGCGTGACTCCGTTGCAGTGGGCGCTGGCAGACTTTATGGCCGAGCATCCGCAGCACATCAGTGAATTGCCGGCCTTCTATCAGAATAAGCGCGACCTGTTCTGCAACTTGCTGGCAGACTCACGCTTGAGCTTCACCCGCACGCCCGGTACGTATTTCCAGATGGTGGATTACTCGGCGATTCGCGATGACCTGGATGATGTGGCGATGGCTGAGTGGATGACCCGTGAACACGGCGTCGCCAGTATTCCGGTTTCGGTGTTCTACCAACAGGCACCGAAGGACATGCGCTTGGTGCGCCTGTGTTTTGCCAAGCGCGAAGAAACCTTGCGCCAAGCAGCGGAGAAACTATGCGCGATCTAACCCTGCGAGAAGACCTGCATCTGGCCCTGATCCAGACCGATCTGGTGTGGCACGATCCACAGGCCAACCTGAACCGCTTCGAAGCCTTATTGGAGCAGGCTCACGGCGTTGACCTGATCGTTTTGCCCGAGATGTTCAGCACCGGCTTTTCAATGAACTCGGCCGAATTGGCAGAGCCCGAAGACGGCCCGTCTACCCAGTGGCTGTTGCGTATGGCCGTGCGTATGAAGGCAGTGATTACCGGCACGCTGATAATTCAGGCAGCGGACGGCAGTTACCGTAACCGGCTGATCTGGGCGCGCCCCGATGGCTCGATGACGCATTACGACAAGCGTCATCTGTTCCGCATGGCCGGCGAGCATAAGTACTACACCGCCGGAAACCAGCGGGTGCTGCAAGAATTGAAGGGCTGGCAGATTCGCCCGCTGATCTGCTACGACCTGCGTTTTCCGGTGTGGAGTCGTGACCCGCACAGCACTGACCTGCTGATCTACACCGCCAACTGGCCAGCCGCGCGACGCACGCACTGGAATCGTTTGCTCCCCGCGCGGGCGATTGAAAACCTCTGTTATGTGGCGGCGGTCAATCGCACCGGCACTGATGGCAAAGGCCATCCGTACAGCGGCGATTCACAGGTTTTGGACTTTCAGGGTGAGTCGTTGCTCAACTGTCAGAATCAGCCCGGCGTCTATCGCCAGACGCTCAGCTCGGCAGAGCTAGCGGCTTACCGTGAGCGTTTTCCGGCCTACAGCGACGCCGACGACTTCGAGCTCAACTGACGGGCATAAAAAAGCCTGACGCATGGGAAATGCGCCAGGCTTGGATGCAGCGTTCAGCGAATTAAGCGGCTTCTTCTTCGGCCTGGATCAGGGCGCGGTTGAGGGCGCTGAACAGGGCACGGAAGCTCGCCGTAGTCAGGTTCTCGTCAACGCCGGCGCCATGCAATGCGCGGCCACCGTTAACCCGCAGCTCGATGTATGCCGCCGCTTTGGCGTTGGTGCCGGCACCGATGGCGTGCTCGGAGTAGTCCATGATTTCCACCTTCACTGGCAAGCCTGCAACCAGGGCCTCCAGCGGGCCTTTGCCGATCCCGCGCCAGTGGTGGGTTTCACCGCCGCTGATGACTTCTACGTCTACCGCGCTGGTGCCGTTCTCTTCTTGCAGGCGATGGCCCTTGAGCGCATAAGGCGCTGCGGCTTGCAGGAACTCACGGTTGAACAAGCTGTAGATCTGCTCGGCAGTCATCTCCAGACCCAGGCGATCGGTTTCTTTCTGAACCACCTGGCTGAACTCGATCTGCATGCGGCGCGGCAAGCAGATACCGTATTCCTGTTCCAGCAAGTAGGTGATGCCACCTTTACCGGATTGGCTGTTTACGCGAATTACTGCCTCGTAGCTGCGACCGATATCGGCCGGGTCAATCGGCAAGTACGGGACTTCCCAGATGCCGTTCGGGTCCTGCTGAGTCAAGCCTTTGCGGATAGCATCCTGGTGCGAGCCGGAGAATGCAGTGTGAACCAGATCGCCAACATACGGATGGCGCGGGTGCACGGGCAACTGGTTACACTCTTCGACCACTTTGCGCACCGCGTCGATATCCGAGAAGTCCAGACCCGGATTGATGCCCTGGGTGTAGAGGTTCAAGGCCAGATTGACCAAGTCGACGTTACCGGTGCGTTCGCCGTTGCCGAACAGGCAGCCTTCAACACGGTCGGCGCCCGCCATCAGGCCCAATTCGCTGGCCGCAACGCCGGTGCCACGGTCGTTGTGGGTGTGCAGGCTGATCAACACGCTGTCACGACGACTGATGTGCCGGCCGAACCATTCAATCTGGTCGGCGTAAACGTTCGGTGTGGCCACCTCGACGGTAGTTGGCAGGTTGAGAATCACCTTGTTGTCCGGCGTTGGCTGCCACACATCCAATACTGCATCGCAGACTTCCACGGCGAAATCCAGTTCGGTCGAGGAGAAAATCTCCGGCGAATACTGGAACGTCCACTGGGTATCCGGCTGTTCTGCGGCCAGACGCTTGATGATTTGCGCGGCGTTTACGGCAATGCCGACGACACCGGCTTTATCCTGATTGAAGACAATGCGGCGGAAGGCCGGGGCGGTTGCGTTGTAAACGTGAACGATGGCCTTCTTGGCGCCTTTGAGAGACTCGAAAGTGCGCGTGATCAAATCTTCACGGGCCTGCGTCAACACCTGAATGGTGGTGTCGTCCGGGATGTGGCCGTCGTTGATCAGTGTGCGGACGAAGTCGAAATCAGTCTGCGAGGCGGAAGGGAAGCCCACTTCGATCTGCTTGACGCCAACCTGTACCAGCGTCTTGAAGAAACGCATCTTCTTCTCGGCATCCATCGGCTCGATCAGCGACTGGTTACCGTCGCGCAAATCGGAGCTGCACCAGATCGGCACTTCGGTGATGGTCTTCGATGGCCAGGTACGGTCCGGCAAGATGATCGGGGTGAATGCACGGTATTTGCTGGACGGGTCTTTAAGCATGCTCATGGTAATTCCTTGGTAAGCGGCGGCCTGTTTCTGGGTCAGGCAAATCTATTGGGGGGGCGTTGCGCTGGCGAGGTGATTTAGCCCCGCAGTCGTTGGCTGACCAGGCAGAGGTTGGCGTGTTGCCGCTTTAGAATGAGGGTGTGTGGACTGTTCATGGCACTAACACTACTGATGTAGGTAAAAGCTGGCAAGCTTGTCTTTAAAATTGGTGAATAACGCCATTAACGCGGTTTGGATGAGGATTTATTGCGCTATCCGGGGTTGTTGGTGGCAATAATTGCGCAGTTGTTTTGACGGATGACGTGTGCCTGCCACGTCACCCGCAAAGCGCCAATCAAGGCAGTTTGTAATCCGGCTGCTGGCGAGTGAGGCCGCGCATGTCGGTGCCACTCGGATGCTGGTAAATGCGCAAGCCGAATTCCGGCAGGATCGCCAGCATGTGATCGAAAATATCCGACTGGATACCTTCATAGCGCGCCCAGGAAATCGTCGTGGTAAAGCAGTAGATTTCAATTGGCAGGCCGTCGGCAGTGGGTTCCATCTGGCGCACCAGTTGGGTCATCTGCTGGTGAATGTCCGGGTGTTTGAGCAGGTAGTTTTCGACATAGGCGCGAAAGGTGCCCAGGTTAGTCAGGCGGCGGGTGTTTGCCTGAACTTGCGAGCCTTCGCCAATTTCAGTGTTCCAGCTGTGCAGCTCACTTTTCTTGTCGGCCAGGTACGCGTTGAGCAGGTTCAGCTGTTGCAGGCGCTCAATATCTTCGCTGCCCAAAAAGGCGATGCTGTTCTGGTCGATGTACAAGCTGCGCTTGATCCGCCTGCCGCCGCACTCCTGCATACCGCGCCAGTTTTTGAAAGGATCGGTGATGAAACGTCGGGTCGGAACACTGGTGATGGTTTTGTCCCAGTTCTGCACCTTGACCATGTGCAGGGCGATATCGACCACATCACCGTCCGCATTGAGCTGAGGCATTTCAATCCAGTCACCGACACGGACGATGTCGTTGGACGAGATCTGCACGCTGGCCACCAGCGAGAGAATCGTGTCCTGAAAAATCAACATCAGCACCGCCGCCATCGCGCCAAGGCCGGAGAGTAAAATTAGCGGTGAGCGATCTATCAGCACCGCGACCATGAGGATGGCGGCGATTACGCTGATGATGATCTGTACGACCTGCAAGTAGCCTTTGATCGGGCGGCGGTAAGCATCCGGGCGGCGTTGGTAGATCAGGTTGACCAGATCCAGCGCGCCGTTGATGGCGATGGCTATCGTCAGCACGATAAACGCATTGCAGACGTTACTGACCACGGTGGCGAAGGTTTCTGGAAACCCGTCAATCAGGGTCACGCCCTTGGAGATTATCAGCGCCGGAACCACGTTCGACAGACGCTTGATAATTCCGCTGTCGTGCAATTGCGCTTCGCGCCAGAGTCGCGTGCTGCTGGCAACCATTTGCAGGCCGCGAACCAGAATGCGCTTGACCAGCCAGTTACACGCAACTGCAATCAGTACCAGAAGCACAGACGCACAGAGGGTGAAAAGGTCGGGATGCTGTTCAAGCCAAGCCATCCAGGTGTTTAGTTGTTCCGGCATGGGTCACTCCGTGTTGCCTGACAGCCGCCACTGAGGTTGGCGCTGATTAAGTGGCGCACATTAGCAAAGTACTAAAGGCAGCGTAGCTGCCCAAAATCATGGTGTTGAGTCGGGCGATTGCTAAGGTTTGAACGCGCCAATAAAAATGGCCGGATCGACCCGCACGGCATTCAAACTGACATTCCAATGCAAATGCGGCCCTGTAGCGCGGCCTGTTGCGCCGACCTTGCCGAGCACGCCGCCGCGCGGCACCTCATCACCGACCTTCACGTCAATCTTAGACATGTGGCAGAACATGCTGATCAAGCCCTGGCCGTGATCGACAAAAACGGTGTTGCCGTTGAAAAACAGGTTGCCGGTGAGTATCACCTTGCCGGCAGCAGGCGCCTTGATTGGAGTGCCGCTGCTGGCGGCGAAATCCAGCCCCGAGTGGGGATTACGCTCCTCGCCATTGAAGAACCGACGCAAGCCAAATGGGCTCGAAAGCGGGCCGCTCACGGGGCGGTCGAACAGCAGGTTGCTCGGCTGGCGCGCACTGAACTGCGCGTAGGCGGCATTCTGCTCGGCCAGTTCGCGGTTGATCCGCTTGAGATTGCTGGCGTTCGGATTGACCTGCTGCTTGTTCTTGATCGTGATGCGCTGTTCTGCATATTTCTTGCTGCCCACCGCAAAGCTCACGGTTTGCTGGCCGGAGCCAGCGTTAACCTGCAACTGCTGAGTACCGGCTTTGACGGTTAGCGGTACGCCGACGATGGCGATCCAGCGTTGGCCATCCTCTTTGATGATCAGCACCGGATTGCCCTGATACGTCGCGCTCGGCGCTTGCTCGCCATTGCCCAGGTCAATTACGGCAACACCACCAGGCACCGGCTTGTTGAGTAAACGGCTGATAAAGCCTTCGGCATGGGCCTGCATGGCGCTGAACGCAATGAGCAGAATGAGGATCAGGCGAGGGTAAAAACGTGGCATGAGCAACTCGGGTTGTCTGGGTTGGCAGCACAATGCTGGCTTAAAGTCGGGGTGCTGTGAAGCGATGGACGTTTCAATAGATGTCTGGCCAGTGTGGCATTGAGTCCCGACATTCGTTACAGGGATGTGCTGCAGTTTGAGGTAAAGTCCGCCAATTAATTCAATCGAGTGAATGATATGGATGTCATCACCCCACGCCCCGTGAGCGCGTGCACGCGCAATCTGCATTGGCTGATCGTGTTGCTGCTGAGCGGGGTCTATCTCAGCGCGTATTACCGCAGTTACCTCACCACGCAGCTTGAAGTGAGCAACTGGTATTCACTGGTGGTGCATATTAACGCGGGACTGCTGGTCGGCGTATTCAGTGTCCTGGCCATTGTAATGCGCCGCCGCTCCGGGCGTCGCGGCTGGCTGGCGAAACTGAGCAAATTCGCGCTCTACAGCCTGTTGCTGCTGATTCCACTAAGCGCTTACATGGGCCTTGGTTTTAAATTGCCGATCGCGGGGTACTGGATGCTGGATAGCTTCGCGCAGTTGCCCGCGGCCCGGCAGTTTGTCAGTGAACAAAACATGCTGATGATCACCTTTCAGGAACCGTTCGCGCTGTTTCATCAGGAGTGGGGCAGTGAGGTATTGCTGCCCGCGTTGATCGCGCTGCACGTAGCGGCAGCGCTTTATCATCACTTCATTTTGCGCGACCAGACGCTCAGGGCGATGCTGGGGTGTGGGGCGGATTGAGTGGCGACTGCTCAGCGTTTACCCATTTGCTGCTCGAGTTGCTGCCGCCAAAGGTTGTCGAGTGATTGTATTTGGCTTGGGCCATAAATTGCCTGAGGCTGGCTGCAGCTCCAGGCCCATAGCTGGTCACCGAAATCGTAGTGCCACCACTCGCTGGGCAGGTTGCTGAAGCCTGCCGCAAGCATTGCGTTGTAAAGAATCCGACGGTTCTTGCGTACCAGCGTCTGCCGCGTATTGGGTTGTTCAATCAGCTCAAATGCGGCTGTTGAAGAGAGTGGACTGGCTTCGTCAAATTCTGTGCCCATGTCCAGAAAGCGTCCTTCAGCATCGCACAAGGTCACGTCCACCGCGCCTCCGGTAAGGTGCGGGCTAGGGGCTGTGCGGTTGGTGCTGGGCGGCGAGACGTATTGGCGGGTCAGGTGCTCCAGCTGTGCGTTATCTGCGTCTGGGTAGTACTCGGTCAATGCGTCCGAAAGGCTTTCGTACAAGTACTGTTGCACGGCAAATGGTCGCCATGCATCCAGTATGACCAAGCGAGTGCCGGCCGGTAAAAGACGGGTTACTTCTAACAGACGCTCAAAAACTTCGCTGCGCGCGTAACACTCAGCAATCGCATTGGGTACGCCCAGCCGGTGATAGGCTGGGTAAACGCTGAACGCAGGGCTCAAGCCGAGTACTTGCAGCGGTTGCTGGCATTCGACGATAGGAATAGCAGATACCGCATGCCAGTTTGGCTCGTCGTAGTTGGCAATGGGCTTTTCACAGTTATGCATAGTTTCAGCTCAACAAACGCGGCAACCAGAGGGTCAGGGAAGGGAAGAGGATCAGGATGTACAGCACGCTCAAGGCAACCGCGATAAACGGCCAAATGCCTTTGAACATCTCGGTGATACTCAACTTGCTAATGGTCGCAACAATAAACAAGCACGAGCCCATCGGCGGGGTGATCATCGCAATGGTGATGTTCAGGGTGAAGATCAGCCCTAGATGAACTGGGTCTACACCGGCGGCCAGAGCGACGGGGGCGATGATCGGGGTGAGTAGCATCAGCACCGATACTTCTTCCATGACCATGCCGCAGATGAAAATGATCATGCTGATCACTAACAGCATCAGGGTTGGAGAATGGCTGAATGGTTGCAGCATGGTCGCGAATTCACTGGCGACTTGCGCATAGTTGAGCAACCAGTTAACCACCGACGCCGCAGCGATAATTGCGTAGATGCTGGCGGTAAGACGGACGGTTTCTTGAATCGACTTCCAGAATCCTGCCAGCGTAAGCTCGCGCTGGATGATGCCGATCAATGCAACGTACAGGACAATAATTGCCCCGGATTCGGTAGGCGTCACCAAGCCAAGCACAATACCGGCAACGATCAGAATCGGTGCGACCAACGCGGTTGAGGCGCCTGCTACAGCCGCAAATACTTCTGCCCAGGATGGTTTTTTGTTTTGCGCCTGCAAACCGGCTTTCCGCGCATACAGCGCATTCATGGTCATGAAAGCAACAGCCAGAACCAAGCCCGGAATGACGCCTGCAAGGAACAGCTCGCCGACAGAGGTATTGGTCAGGGATGAATACAGAATCATGAAGATGCTAGGCGGAATAATCGGCCCAATCAGGGAGCTGCCTGCGGTTAAACCCGCGGCAAATTTGCGTGAGTAACCCTCTTTTTCCATCGCCGGAACCAGCAGGGTGCTGAGCGCTGATGCGTCTGCAGCTGCTGAACCGTTAACGCCCGCAAAGAACACCCCAGCCACCACGTTGACGTGGCCCAGTCCGCCGCGGAAATGGCCCACCAAGGCATTGGCTAAGCGCATCAAACGCGGGGTCATGCCTGAACTGTTCATCAGGTTGCCCGCTAAGACAAACAGTGGAATTGCCATGAGCGAAAAAATATCCATGCCGCCAAAAAAACGCTGGGGCAGGATGTTGAAGAACAGATTGGGATCGATAAAAAGGAAGCCAACCAAGGCGGTCAGCAGTAAGCAGAGAAACAGTGGCAGGCCCAGAATCAGGTTGACTGCAAAGGCTGCGATCATTGCAAAACCCATCATGGCTTGAGCCCCTGTTCTGTGGTGTGTTCCGTCTGACTTGCAGACCATGGGCCCTGCAAAAGCACCATCAAAGTGAGTAAGCCAAACCCTATCGGCAGGCTAAGCAGCGGCCACATGCGGCTCACGCCCAAACCAAGGCTCTGGAAGCGACTGGCGTTCAAGGCATAGCGATAACTGGCCCAGGTGGCGAAGGCAAAAAAGCTCAGCGCGATTAACCACTGATAACACTTCAAGATACGAGCGAGCTTGTGCGGCAGGTGTTGTTCAAGCAGGTTGATGCGCATGTGCCCATCGTGAACCCACAGGGCCCCAAGAACCAACATGACGCTGCCAATGATCAGGTATCGGGCGAGCTCATCCATCCAAATCGGCGAACTACCAATCAGGTAGCGGGCAAACACGCCATAAATGAGCAGCAGCAAATCAAGCAGCAACAGCAAGGCACCCAGATTCAGTAGCACACTGCTGGTGCGCTGTATTAAGGAACGCATAGAAACTCCGGATCAGGGGAGGGCCGCCCCGTCAGTGCGGGGCGGCGGTTACCGTGTTGCGATTATTGATTGAGGCCGGTGTCTTTGAGCGCCATATCGATCCATTTGGCATCAATTTTTTGCGCTTTCAGCCACTCCAGATAGGCCGGCTGGCCTTTGCTCTGGAATGCGGCGAGATCCTTGACGTCAGGCTGGATGACTTCCATGCCTTCGGCTTTGAGGAAGGTGATATCGCTTTCCTGCTGCTTGGCAATGGCCTCACGGTTGAGTTTGGTCGCTTCCTCACTCGCCGCGAGCAGAGCGTCACGGTCTTTCTCTGGAAGCGCAGCCAGCATGTCGCCATTGGCAACCAGGAATTGATCGGAGTACTGGATGTTGGCCAGAGTCAGGTACTTCTGCACTTGGTAAAGGCTGCCAAGAATGATGTAAGACGTCGGGTTCATCTGGCCGTCGGCTACGCCTGTACGCAAGCCCATGTACAGCTCAGTCCATGGAATAGGCGTGCCGGATGCACCAAACGACTCATAAAGCGCCACTTGGCTCGGGTCCATTGCGCGGAAGCGCAAGCCGGCAAAATCCTCAGGCGATTTGATTGGCTTTTTGTTGTTGGTGAAGTTCAGGAAGCCACCTTCCTCAACAACGGCCAGCATCTCGACACCGGTGCGGTTTTTAAACTCGGTTTTAGCAGCCTTCCAGTACTCGCCATTATCGAAGAACTGGTGCGCAGCAGCGGCATCCTTGAACATGAACGGGATCGCGCTGACATAGATTTCAGGAAACAGTGGGGCCACACCGGCAAACGAAGCAATGTTCAGGCCCGGCGTGCTGATCACCTGCTCCATACGCTGCTCTTCTTCGCCCAGCATGCTGTTGGGATAAAGCTTGATGCTCAGTTCGCCGCCACTTTTTTCTTCAGCGATACGTTTGAGGTTGCTGGCAAATAAATGAACCGGGTTTTTCTCGCTATCAGCGGCGCCGTTATAGCTGAGATTGATTTCAGTCGCCGCGTACGACATCGCGCCAGCCAAACTCATAGCGGTGAATAGCAGCCCTGTGGTCACACGACGGGCCAAACGTGAGCGCAATTTCGAATGCATATTATTTTCCTTATGGCAGAGCGATTTAGAAAGTTAGGAGTGAATTATTGTTGTGAGTGTCGGTTGCCCAAACCTTGGGTGGTCAGAAGCTAGCTGTTGTTGTGTTGACTATTCAAGCCTGTATGCGTTGCTTTAAATGCAACGCGTAAGGCGCAATGTGCGCATAGCCCTCAGGCCGGAACTGAATTAGCGTTTGAGAATGCTTGGAGCGTGATCGTTAAAAAAGCGCATACCCTGCTGCAAGTGGTCCAGGCACGCTTTACTGGCGACCGTGAGTTCGCGGCCTTTATGGCTGACAATACGCGCGCGGGCGTCACGCAATGCCCGATTGGCCAAGCTGCAGCGCTTGATAGTCCCTGCTTCGATCTCTTGGCTAACGGTGAGCTCCGGCATGAACGCTACGCCAATCCCAGATTTCACAAAGTTGACCAGAACTGCCACAGAGTTGGTGCGCATTTTCGGCTGCAGCTGCATATGCTCCAGTTGGGCGACGATAACGGCTAACTGGCCCATGCCCGTACTGCTGTGAATGAGTGCCAGCGATTCATTGCGTAATGCCGACATCGGCACTGGCGTAGTGACATCAGCCAGCGGATGCTCAGGGGGGATAATCAGATCCAAAGGTTGTCGCGTATCGACTTCAATATGCAGGGCGTCGTCTTCAGGAGGGGCGTAAACAAGGGCGAAATCCACGGCATCTTCTTTAACCAAACCTACGGCCTCGTTGGCTCCTGCCATCCGCACTTCAAGGTCGATTCCAGGGTGGTTGAGAATAAAGCTCTGCAAGGGTTGCGATATCAGGTCGGTGATGAAGCCTTCGCCAACGGCAATACGAACGCGACCCTGACGTAACCCCTGCAGGTCGGAAAGCCGCGAAAGTACCCCTCGGTCATTGGCTTGCTGCTGGCGGTAGTGGGCAACCAATAGCTCACCCGCTTCGGTTGGATGAACCCCATGTGGCGTTCGGTCGAGTAAGCGAATATCAAGCTCGGACTCGAGTGCGGAGATTTGCCGGCTAATGGCCGAAGGGTCAATGTTGAGCTGTTGCGCAGCGCGGCGAACAGAGCCGTGATGAATCACTTCGTTCAGATAGGCGAGTGCGCGCTGGTTAATGCGAATCATAGTTGTGAGTGGCTCTAATCCAGCAGTGACAACGTCGCGGGTTGGATATGGTTGTCTTCAACGCGCACATCCAATTCGCCTTCGCCTAAGCGGGCTTTCAGGCGTTGGCCCGGTCGGGTGTCGGCGGCGCTGCGGATTACCCGGCTGTGCTCATCCAATAGAATGCTGTAGCCACGGCCCAGAGTCGCCAGCGGGCTGACGGCGTTCAGGGTTTGCACCTGGCTTTGCAGCGCCAGTCGCCGGCCCTTGAGGGTTTCGTTGATGGCTCGTGGCAAGCGCTCGGCGAGGCTGTTCAGGCGCTGCTGGAAGAGCTGCAAGCTGCGCCCCGGATGTTGCCCGGCCAGGCGAGTTTGCAAATGATTAAAGCGCTCGCGACGTTTGTTCAGTTGCCATTCGACGGCGCGGTGCAGGCGCATCTCCAGGTCGTCCAGCCCTTGTGCTTGCTGGCGCAGACGTTCGCCGGGATGACGCAGGCGACGGCTGACGCCTTCAAGGCGCATGCGTTCGTGTTGCAGATGGCCTTGCATGCGCAGCATTAACCGGCGCTGCAAGGTATTCAGGCGCTGCACCAGTTCACTGCTGTCTGGGGCCAGCAACTCGGCGGCGGCTGAGGGTGTTGGTGCGCGCACATCGGCGACAAAGTCACTGATAGAAACGTCGGTTTCATGGCCCACGGCACTGACAATTGGCGTGATGCAGGCATCAATTGCCCGCGCGACAACTTCCTCGTTGAAGCACCACAAATCTTCCAGCGAGCCACCGCCGCGCGCCAGTATCAACGCATCAAAGCCTTGTTTGTCGGCCAGTTGCAACGCCCGCACAATTTGCCCGGTGGCTTCGCGGCCCTGCACAGCAGTCGGGATCAGGTTCAGCTCGACTTGCGGGGCGCGGCGGCGGAACACGCTGATGATGTCGCGTATCACCGCGCCGGTGGGCGAGCTGACAATGCCGATGCGCTTGGGGTGAACCGGCAGGGGGATTTTGCGTTCGGCGGAAAACAGGCCTTCGCCACCGAGTTTTTCTTTCAGCGCCTCAAAGGCCAGACGCAAGGCGCCGTCACCTGCTGGCTCAACGCTGTCGAGAATCAGTTGGTAGTCGCCACGGCCCTCAAACAATGAGACTTTGCCGCGTACTTTAACTGCCAGCCCGTCACGCAGCGCTTCGCGTACCCGCGCGGCACTTTGGCGGAACAAGGCGCAGCGAACTTGGGCTTTACTGTCTTTGAGGGTGAAGTAAACGTGGCCTGAAGCAGGCTTGGCCAGGTTGGATATTTCCCCTTCAACCCAAATGCTCGAGAACACGTCTTCAAGCAGCAAGCGTGCGCGGTTGTTCAACTGGCTGACGCTCAGCACCTCTCGGTCGAGGTTCAGGCGTTGGAAAGGGTCTTTGATCATGCGCCGATGATAATGGGTTTAAGGGTTGAACCATAGACTCCGCGTCTGGATTGTCTTGACCTGCGAGTTGGCGCCGCTAAGCTGCGCGCCTTGAATAATCAACGAGGTCGCCTCATGAGCGAACAACAAGCCATCGTTGTGCCGCTGATCTCCAGCTTTCCCGGGCATGAAGGCCGCGCACGGGCGGTTGTGCGCTGGTTGGTGCAGCAGAACATCATCGCCGAACAGGTGACGACCTGCGGGCGTACTTTCCAGTGCATGGCCTATGCCATCGCGCCCGGAGCACGCAAAGTGGTTAAACATCCCGATTTGCTGCCGTTCGACCAGCCGGTTAATGGCCTGGAAATTATCACCAAGCGCTGCATCTTCACCCCTCAAGAGGGATTCAAGGAAGAGGCCGGTTGCCCGGAGTGCCGTCAGGAAATCGGTGAGGCGCTGTTCGACAGCCTCGAAGACTGGATGCCCGGGCGCACCGATAACTTCACCTGCCCTGAATGCCGCTTTGAAGACGACATTAACGGCTTCCTGTTCTTGCAGCCGTGTGCGTTTTCCAATCTTGGCTTCATCTTCAACAACTGGGCCGATGCCGAGTTCAAGCAGAGCTTCCTGGACGATTTTGCCGAACGTCTTGGCTTTGGCGTCAGGGTTGTGCGGGTGGATCTTTAATCCCGGACAACCCGCGGATCAGGCCTGGCGGCGGGCTTGCTGCTCGACGCGGCATTGCAGTTCATACAGATAGCTGAAACCAGACTCCCAATGGTTGTGCCCCGACTCGACGTTGATGTGGCCTGCGCCGTTGAGGATGGTCGCCTCGCTGCCCCATTGTTGAGCCAGAAACCGGGCGCGAGTTGCACTGGCAGCCGAGTCGGTGTCCGAGCCGATCAACCGGCTCGGGAACGGCAGGGGCTGCTGTGAAATCGGCGCGAAGTTCCGTAATGGCTGCGGGCAATTGAGCCTTTCAACGTCGGCCGGAGCCACCAGCAAGGCGGCGGATATTCTGTCGAGCAATTCGTCAGGTGCCTGCGCCGTCCAATGGGCGACAGTAATGCAGCCGAGGCTGTGTGCAATCAACACCGTTTGCCGCGAGTCGCTCTCTATGGCGCGCTGCAATTGGCTCACCCACGCTTCGCGCTGTGGGTTTTGCCAGTCATTTTGCTCAACCCGATCACTGTTCGGCAGGCTGCGATGCCAATGGCTTTGCCAATGGTTGTCGGCTGATCCCTGCCAGCCCGGCACTATCAGGTAACGGATAGTTTGGTCGCGCATCATGCGCCCTCCTGCACGTTTGAATGCGTGCAGTGTAGGGAGGCTTTTGTGCTTTAAAAAAGAATAAGAAATTATTTGCTTATGCTTTTGTGTGCGCTAATTGCGCGAGATGGGGCAGACTCCCTTATATTCCTTAAAGGAATATCAATGTTATTAAATGATATTTTTAAGCATATAAAATTCTCACTACTATCCGCTCCATACCCCGTGACAGGGGCGTTTCAGCCGATCTCGCCGCAATTGTTCAAGGAGCAAAAAAATGACTGCAACGCTTGCCGCTGCCGAGGCTGATGCCGAGGCGAATCTGCTGCGCGAAATTGCCTCGCAGCTGCGCGGGCTCAGGTTCGGCTCGGTGGAAATCACCGTACATAACGGCCAGGTCGTACAAGTCGAACGCAAGGAAAAATTCCGCATAAACGCGCCTGCGGGTAAGCAGGCCTGATCATTAACACCCTTTAGCACCATCAGCCCGACTGGACAGCCGGAGGGCGTGAATCCCACACGCACCGGTTCTGGCGCCTCATTCGCAAATACGCGGTTGGCAGCCAGGCCTGAAGAAAGTTGCCCTTTAGGAGTTGTCCCATGTCTATTCGTCATTTTGCTTTCGCCTCGCTCGCCAGCTTGTTTATCGCCGGCCCGGTGGCTGCCGCACAAACGCTGCTCAACGTCTCTTACGACCCGACCCGCGAGTTCTACAGCGAGTTTAATGTCGCCTTCAACAAGCACTGGCAAGCACAGGGCAATGAGCCTGTAACCATTCAACAGTCACACGGCGGCTCGGGTAAACAGGCCCGCGCCGTGATCGACGGCTTGCGTGCCGACGTGGTGACATTGGCTCTGGCCGGTGATGTTGATGAGTTGTACAGGCTCGGCAAGCTGATCCCGGAAAACTGGCAACAGCGCTTGCCGCAATCGAGTACGCCGTACACCTCAACCATCGTATTTCTGGTGCGCAAGGGCAACCCGCACGGCATTAAGGACTGGGACGATCTGGTCAAACCCGATGTTGCCGTGATCACCCCGAACCCGAAAACCTCGGGCGGGGCGCGCTGGAACTTCCTCGCTGCGTGGGCTTACGCCAAACAGCACTACGGCAGCGATACACAAGCGCAGGCGTTCGTTGAGAAACTCTACAAAAACGTGCCGGTTCTCGACACCGGGGCGCGCGGCTCAACCATCACCTTTGTTAATAATCAGATCGGTGATGTGCTGCTGGCTTGGGAGAACGAAGCCTTTCTGGCATTGAAGGAAGAGGGCGGCGAGAACTTCGAAATTGTCGCGCCATCATTGTCGATTCTGGCTGAGCCGCCTGTGGCCGTGGTCGATGAAAACGTCGACAAAAAGGGCACGCGCAAAGTGGCCGAAGCGTATCTGAATTACCTGTACAGCGATGAAGGCCAGCGTCTCGCGGCCAAGCACTTTTATCGTCCGCGTAATCAGGCGATTGCAGCCGAGTTCTCCACGCAGTTTCCGGCGTTAAAGCTGGTAACTGTTGATAAGGAATTTAACGGCTGGAAGACCGCGCAACCGAAGTTTTTCAACGACGGTGGTGTGTTCGATCAGATCTATCAGGCGCACTAAGACCGTTTGCAGGCGTGATGGCGACGATGGATTAGCGCAGCTAATGCGCCAGTCCGATTGCGCTGGGCGATCACTCGCCCTGCCGCGATCCTGATATCAATCACGTCACGCTTGCGCTTTATTACCGACAACTTCCCCAGCCCATTTCAGTTATAGGCCTCGTTATGTCGAGAAGCATTTCCCCGGTGATACCCGGCTTCGGCCTGACGCTGGGCTACACCCTGGTTTATCTCAGCTTGCTGGTGCTGATCCCGCTCGGGGCCATGTTCGTGCATGCCGCGCAACTGAGTTGGGCCGAGTTCTGGTCGATTGTTTCCGCGCCGCGCGTGCAGGCTGCACTCAAGCTGAGTTTTGCCACCGCCTTCGCGGCCGCCGCAATCAACGGCATTATCGGAACGCTGTTGGCCTGGGCGCTGGTGCGCTACACATTCCCCGGCCGCAAGGTGATCGAGGCGATGATCGACTTGCCATTTGCCTTGCCAACAGCGGTGGCCGGCATCGCCCTCACAGCCCTGTATGCCCCCAGCGGCATGCTTGGCCAATTGGCCGCAAGCTGGGGCGTGAAGATCGCTTACACGCCCATCGGCATCACGCTGGCCCTGACTTTCGTCACGTTGCCTTTCGTGGTTCGCACATTACAGCCGGTGTTGGCCGACATCCCGCGAGAGGTCGAAGAGGCTGCTGCTTGTCTGGGGGCAAAGCCGTTGCAGGTGTTTCGTCATGTGCTGCTGCCGGCGATATTACCCGCGTGGCTCACCGGCTTTTCTCTGGCGTTCGCCCGTGGGGTTGGCGAGTACGGTTCGGTGATTTTTATTGCGGGCAACATGCCGATGAAAACCGAGATTCTGCCGCTGCTGATCATGGTCAAGCTCGACCAATACGACTATCACGGCGCCACGGCGATCGGTGTGCTGATGCTGCTGGTGTCATTCATCCTGTTGCTGCTGATCAATCTGCTGCAACGACAAATCGCCAAGTTCTGAGGGCTGTCTCATGTCATCCATTACGCTCGCAGCCGGTACTGCAAGTAACGCTAAACGGCGCGGCAATGCGATTGGTCGTCGCGTACTCATCGTCAGCGCCTGGTTGGTGTTTGCGCTGTTTCTGTTGTTGCCACTGCTGATCGTGGTCAGTGAGGCGCTCAAGCATGGAATTGGCACTTTCCTGGCTTCGGTCTTTGAGGCGGACGCCATTGCGGCGCTGCAACTGACGCTGCTGGCTGTTGGCATATCGGTGCCGCTGAACCTGATATTTGGCGTGGCTGCTGCCTGGTGCGTGAGCAAATACAGCTTTAGTGGTAAGAGTATTCTGGTCACGCTTATCGACCTGCCTTTCTCGGTTTCGCCTGTTATCGCTGGGCTTATCTATGTGCTGCTGTTCGGCGCGCAAGGCTTTATTGGTCCTTGGCTGCGAGCGCACGATATCCAGATTATTTTCGCCTTGCCGGGTATCGTTCTGGCGACTGTCTTTGTCACCGTGCCCTTTGTTGCCCGTGAGCTGATCCCGCTTATGCAGGGGCAGGGCACGCAAGAAGAAGAGGCCGCACGCCTGCTGGGGGCCAACGGCTGGCAGATGTTCTGGCACGTGACGTTGCCGAACATCAAGTGGGGGCTGATTTATGGCGTGGTGCTGTGCACGGCCCGCGCCATGGGCGAGTTCGGCGCTGTGTCGGTGGTGTCGGGGCATATCCGTGGCTACACCAACACGCTGCCGCTGCATGTCGAGATTCTCTACAACGAATACAACCACGTCGCCGCCTTCAGCGTTGCCAGCCTGTTATTGCTGCTGGCGCTGGTGATTTTGCTGGTGAAGCAATGGAGCGAATCGCGGCTCAATAACTCTGTTGAAACCTGAGCTTTGCGCAACTGAACACGCTCTTAAAGATTTCACTTAGTTGATGAATGCAAGCGGGGCTCATGTGCCCTGGTTTTCTTCTGCCGCAAGAGCTTTGCCTCGAATGGGTTGCAAAGTCCAAAAGTGATGGCTGGCGAAAACGCATTAGAAAAGGTGATCGATCCCTTATCAAATAGAGCCGATCAGCGCCTCTCAAAACGTGCCATCAACTTCTTGGCGGGTATAACGTGAACTCTTCTGGCGATACGGTATTGACGATGGCTTGTTTGATGTTGCGTGGAATGCGTTCGTCTGTGTGGTGGAAGAGGTCGCACTTGCGCATGGCCTCACGAACATTGATATGTGTTCCCAAGTATTCAAGGACCGTTCTCGCAGCCCCCGGTTGGTGTGCGCTGCACGTGGAGGCGCAGACCATGATGCCGGAGAGATACTTGTTATTGGGTCGATAGCTTGGCGTCAAAATGGCCTCACCCACCCCTGAGTTCAACGCGGTTTCAGACTCGATCAAGTAAAGCCGTTCCGCCAAGAAAAACGCTAAACCGTGATACTTGATCGTCAATCGTCCACCCAGCATAGGGTTCTTGCCAGAGGTTCGTTCTATATGTTTGAAGTAATAAACGCCGTTGTCTTTATAGATTCTAACGAAGGATCTGAAGATATAGCCAGGAAAGCCAAACGAATAAAAGTATCGGTAATAATAGCCTTCATAACGCTCAAGTAAGTCGGCGGATTTACGCAAAATAGGCATTATGGTGTTGGCCAGTTTCTCAGGAACAGGTTGTGTACCTGCCATCCTGTTTTGTGGCTCAACTTTGGCCTGAAATATTTTGCTGCTTAATACGATCTCTTCACTTTCCACCCCAAAAAAATCACATATTTTCTTCAGGTTTTTATATGACGGCATCGATTCACCGCTCAGATAGCGATTGAATTGCTGCCGGTTGATCGAAAGCTTGCGGCACACTTCAGAAATTGAACTGTAAAAGCCACAGAGGAATTTCAAGTTGATCGAAAAGTTCTCTAGATCTGACGACTTATTCATCTGCGCACACCTGGCTACTTTTTTATACGTTCTACTGGGTAGTACCGAAGTCAGGCCTCCAGTTTCAGAGGGCCGTGAGCCATCCGGTTGCTCTTCGCATCCGGTTAAGCGGATAGGTAAGCACTTAAAATGCTTCGGTCTACATCAGTGTTGAGCACTGCATAGGGGTGTGTGCACTGTACTGGTGACGCCGGAAAAATGCATTACTTCAGGCAGCTGCTCCTAAGTAGCGTCAGTTTTGACGCTACTTAGGAGCAATCCGAACAATATCGCCAAATGTAATGTGCGCACCTTTGCTTGCTAGTGTCCGCCAAACAAGAACGAATATGGCGGATCACCACATGTCGATGTTCAATCAATCGGTAACTTCCCTCTGGCAGCAGACAGCGGTACCTCTCGCGCAACCGCCGCAACTGCGTGAGCGCATGAAGGCTGATGTCACCATCATCGGCGCAGGTATTACCGGCCTGCGTGCCGCACTGGAACTGAGCAAGCGTAATATCAGTGTCGTTGTGCTCGACAGCCATGAGCCGGGCTGGGGTGCATCCGGCCGCACCGGTGGGCAAGTCAACCCGCTTGCCCATGCCACCCCCGACGTAATCATTCAGCAGTTGGGCCCCGTTTTCGGTCCGCGCATGCTCGATGCGTATATCAACTCAGCGAGTGAGTTATTCAACCTGGTCAAACAACATGATCTGCAATGTGAAGCCGTGCAGGGTGGCTGGTTGCGCGGTGCACACTGCGAGTCTGCTACCAAAGATCTGCAAAAGATGTATGACGGCTGGTCAAAAATTGGCCTGGACATCAGTTTTGTGGAAGGCGCAGAACTACGCAGACTAAGCGGAAGTGATGCTTACAAAACCGCTACATTGGTCAAATCTGCAGGTTCATTGCAACCGCTGTCTTACAGTCGCGAATTGGCCCGAGTCGCAAAATCACAAGGTGCCGATATCTTTGCCAACAGCCCCGTGCTTAATGTAAAGGCACAAGGTGGCAAGTGGACGACGACTACACAGTATGGCGAGGTTGTCAGCGATTGGGTGTTGCATTGCACCAACGGATACACCGACAACGCGCTCAAGGGGTTGCGGCAAACAATTGTGCCGCTGATTAGTATTCAGGCAGCGACACGCCCTTTGACCAAGGCTGAATACGACGCTGTATTGCCCGAAGGGCATACGCTCGCCGACACCCGGCGGGTCATTTATTACTCCCGTAAAGACAATCGCAACCGTTTGCTGTTTGGCAGCTTGGGGACCGCTGAAAGCTGTGCCCGGGCGGATAAGCAACGGCTGTTGAGAAGCATGCGCAGTGTATTCCCTCAGTTCTGCGAAGAAGACCTTGAATATCACTGGGGTGGGCGCGTTGCATTCACTCCCGATGTCTTGCCG
Source organism: Pseudomonas sp. MS19 (assembly GCF_013277615.1). NCBI lineage: Bacteria > Pseudomonadati > Pseudomonadota > Gammaproteobacteria > Pseudomonadales > Pseudomonadaceae > Pseudomonas > Pseudomonas sp. MS19. The sequence goes on from NZ_VBTO01000004.1 coordinate 230,994, forward strand.
CACCTCCATGAGCCGGCACCAGGCCAGTTGGCAGGCTTGGGTTACAACGGCCGGGGCGTGGCGATGGCCACGGTGATGGGTAGAGTTTTGGCTGAGCGTGTTGCTGGAAAACCGGCAGAGGATTTGCCGATCCCAACCACCGGGTTCAAATCCGTACCGTTTCATGGCTTCCACAAAGTGGGTGTTGTGAGCGCGATTAAATATTTTGAATTTCGTGATAACACCGACGCCAAGTTTTTTTAAACGACGCCGTTCAGGTGTGCCCAGCAATCAGAATAAACAATAAAGGTGACGTCAATGATTAAAGTAGAAACCCCAGATTCCCGGCAACTAGAAGAGATATCGACTTGGCAAACTTGGGAAAAAGAAGTTTGCGAGTTTGACTGGAGCTACACCCAGAAAGAGCAGTTTTACATCCTTGAGGGTAGCGCCATTATTTCGGCTAAACCAAGTGAGCAAGTGGCAATAAAGCCCGGCGACTTTGTCACCATCGAAAAGGGTGTTGAGTCGCGCTGGACGATTATCTCAGCGATCAAAAAGCACTTCAAATTTTTCCCATAGCCATTAACCCATCGATCAATAATCCAATAAACGAGGGTAACGCCATGACTACTAATGCAATGCATAAGAATTATATTAACGGCGCGTTTATCGATACGCCTTGCGATGCCACTATCGAGGTTATCAATCCGGCGAACGGCGCTTCCCTTTCGGTCATCCCCAACAGCAGCGCAGACGTTATCAACACCGCCGTTGCAGCGGCCAAGTCGGCACAAACCGAGTGGGCCGCCAAGCCTGCCATTGAGCGTGCTCAGTACCTTCGCCAGATCGCTACCAAGTTGCGTGAGCGTAAAGATCATTTCGCGCGTGTGATCAGTGCAGAGCAGGGCAAGGTACTGCCATTGGCAGAGACCGAAGTGAGTTTTACCGCGGATTATCTTGATTACATGGCTGAATGGGCACGCCGAATCGAAGGTGAGGTCATCACGAGCGACCGTGTCAATGAAACCATCATGCTGCAGCGTAAGCCTATTGGTGTGATTGGTGGGATATTGCCGTGGAACTTCCCGCTGCTGCTGATCGCTCGCAAGCTGGGCCCAGCGCTGGTAACAGGCAACTGCATCGTCATCAAGCCGAGTGAAGAAACGCCAAACAATGCTTATGAGTTTGCCAAGCTCGTGGCCGAAACAGATCTCCCCGCTGGCGTGTTCAACCTGGTATTTGGCAGCGGCGCTACCGGCGCTGCTTTATGCGACAACCCCGACGTGGGCATGGTCAGCTTTACCGGCAGCGTCGAAACAGGCAAGCGCATCATGCAGGCGTGCGCCAAAAACATCACCAAGGTCAACCTGGAACTGGGCGGCAAAGCTCCGGCAATCGTTACCAGCAAAGCCAACATCGACCTCGCCGCCAAAGCTATTCGCGACTCCCGCACCATCAACACCGGGCAGGCCTGCAACTGCGCTGAACGCGTGTATGTGGAGCGATCCGTTGCGGACGAGTTTTTGCAAAAGTTGACCCAGGCAATGAGCGAAACTCGGTTCGGCGATCCACTGGCTGATCAGGATATCTCAATGGGGCCGCTGGTTAACAAACAAGGCCTGGACAAGGTTGCGGCCATGGTTGAGGCAGCCAAAGAGCAGGGTGCACAAATTCTGTGCGGTGGATCAGTCGCCAAGAACACAGAGGGTTTTCACTACCTGCCGACCGTTATGGTTGTGGATGACAACACGCAAGCGATCATGCAAAAAGAGATTTTTGGCCCGGTTTTGCCGGTCATGATTGTGGACAGCCTCGATCAGGCCCTGGCCTATGCGAATGACTCCGAGTACGGGCTGACATCATCAATCTTCTCGCAGGACGCTGATGAGATTATGAAGGCATGCCGCTTGCTTAAATTCGGCGAAACTTATGTGAACCGTGAGCACTTTGAAGCCATGCAAGGCTTCCATGCGGGCAATCGCAAGTCGGGAATTGGTGGTGCCGACGGTAAGCATGGATTTTATGAGTACACCGAAACGCATGTCATTTATTGGCAGTCGCACTAAAAGCCTCAAGGCGTGCTAACCAGCTCACGTTAATAATAATCTTTACAGGGCGGGCATATATCATGAAGCTCACTTTCAAAACCAAAGCATCGGCACTGATTATGGCTTGCGCGTTTGCGCTGTCTTCTCCCAGTCTCATGGCTCAAACCACCTTTAGAATTTCTTTGGGTGGCAGTGCGGGAGGCTCGCAAGAAGCCATGACCAAGGTTTTCGTTAAAGAACTCAAAGAGAAAACCAACGGGCAGTACGACGCCAAGTTGTTTCTAAACAGCCAACTGGGCTCCGAAGAAGACACCATCAATGATGTCAGCATGGGCCTGCTGGACTTCTCCGTTGTCGCGATAAACAACATAACCCCATTCTCGCCTACGCTCGGTGTCTTTACCCTGCCGTATGTAGTGCAAAGCGTTGAGGATGCCGTAACGCTCACGCAAAGTGCGGCCGCTGAGAAGCTGGTTGAAAATACGGTGCGCGATTCGGGTACGCGTATTGTCGGTTGGACATTCTCGGGATTCCGTGTTTTCACCAACTCCAAGAGGCCAGTCAAGAGCCTGGCAGACCTGCAAGGCCTAGTGGTTCGCGTACCGAAAAATGAAATCATGATCGACACCTACAAGGCCTGGGGCGTAAACCCTACGCCTATGTCGTGGTCTGAAGTTTTCACGGCTCTGCAGTTGAAGGTTGTCGATGGACAAGACCTGTCGATTATCGACATCAACTCAGCCAGGTTTTACGAGGTACAGAAGTACCTGACGCCGATTCATTACAACTTCCTGATCGAGCCGATCATCATGTCGGAGTCGCTTTTCCAAGAGCAATCTCCAGAAGTCCAACAAGCAATCATCGAAGCCGGTAAAGCTGCCACGTTGGCCAGCGAGCGTTTCCTCAAAGAGCAGGAAGCGCTGGCACTTGAGAACCTGAAAGAGCGCGGCATGGAAATAGATGAGTTGGATGAAGCCGAGTGGATCAAAATAGCCACCGAGAAAGTCTGGCCCAAATATTACGACAGTGTCGGCGGTAAAGATCAGGTTAATGAGGTGCTTCAGGCCCTCGGCCGCGAGCAAATCTGACCCTTAATCCTACTCACTGCGTCCAGGCGGCGCAGCGCTCTCGCGGTGTGGGCGATGCAATCGCCCGCACCTGGGTGTGTGTCAATGACCTGCTAAGGATGGCACGTTGTTCTATGCGATGAAGTGATTCCCGCTTGGGGAGGCGCAGCTTCGAGAGGTGCATCATGAAACCGGCAAAGCTCCTGTACAAGTTCATCGATAATTTAGAAAACTACATTTGCCGTACATTGTTGGCGCTATTTGTAGTCCTCCTGTTCGCCCAGATACTCAGCCGCAACCTGTTCAATCACTCACTGTCATGGACAGAGGAGTTGGTGACTTACATGTTCGTATGGTTTGCGTTTTTTGGTGCGAGCTACGCCGCCAAACTGGCTGCCCACAACCGCGTTACATTCCAGTTCAAATTCCTGCCGAAGAAAGTAGCTACGGCTCTAGAGGTGTTATCAGATCTCATCTGGGTCGCGTTCAACAGCTACTTCGTCTATCTCAGTGTGACCTTTTTCATGAAGGCAAACCTTTTCTGGAAGTCCCAGACACTGGGGATACCGATGAAATACCTGTATCTCATTTTGCCCATCGCGTTTTCCCTGATGACGTTACGCATTATTCAGGTGAACTATTACCGGCTAGTCAAAGGGGTCGACATCCGCGATCCGGAAACCACCGAGTTGGACAAAATCATTCAGCAATCTGCCGCCAGCAGCAGCGGACAAAAGGAGCTGAGCCATGGTTGATACCACTGTTGTTTATATCCTTTTTGGCTCTTTTCTATTGCTGCTATTGATCGGCACGCCAATCAGCGTATCGCTGGGCGTTTCAGCGCTGGCAACCTTTCTCTACTTGGGTGACAACCCGATCAAACTGGTACAAATAGCATTCACTTCGGTGGGGTCTTTCCCGCTGATGGCATTACCCGCTTTTATCCTTGCTGGAGCATTGATGGAGGCTGCCGGTATTTCTAAACGCTTAGTCACTTTGGCTGAGAGTTTTGCCGGGCCGATCACCGGCGGGATTTCTGCCGCGGCAGTGATGGCGTGCCTGTTTTTTGGTGCCATATCCGGCTCGGGCCCCGCGACCACCGCTGCGGTCGGCATGTTGATGATTCCGGCCATGGTCAAGCGTGGCTATGCCAAAGGCTATGCATCGGCTATCACGGCATCATCTGGCGGCCTGGGCATCATCATCCCGCCGTCTATTCCAATGGTGATTTTTGGCATTTCAGCGATGGGACTACTGCCATCTTCGGCTGCGGTAGCCAAGTACGGCGAATTCGGCTCAGTCTCGATCCCCAAGCTGTTCATCGCCGGGGTAGTGCCAGGGTTGATGTTGGCGGGCGGCCTGCTGGTGATGAATTACCTGCGGTGTAAAAAAATGGGTTACACAGGCAATGGAGAGGGTTGGTCCACCGAGAAAATTCGCACAGCTGCACGCAATGGGTTTTGGTCAATTCTTGCCCCCTTTGTGATTCTGGGTGGCATTTATACGGGGCTCTTCACGCCCACTGAATCCGCGATTGTGGCTATTTTTTATACCCTGTTTGTCGGCCTTTTCATCCACAAGGAATTGCATTTCAAGGAGCTGTTTCAAGCGTTGGAAACCACAACTTGGATCACGGGGCGGGTATTGGTCATTCTCTTTACTGCCACAGTGTTTGGCCGGCTGTTGGTGGAGAACCAAATTCCAGCGATTGTTGCTGACGGCATGCTCAGCCTGACTGATAACATCTACTTGATCTGGATATTAATTATTGGGTTCTTGTTGTTCGTCGGCATGTTCATGGAAACATTGGCCGCGATCATGATCTTAACCCCGGTCATCCTGCCAATAACCTACAGCCTTGGCATCGACCCTGTGCACTTCGGTATCGTGCTGATCTGCTGCTTGAGCATTGGCTTCATGACGCCACCGATGGGGGAGAATCTATTCATAGCCTCCGGTATCTCGGGGACTGCGATTGAAGAAATCTCACACAAGGCACTGCCATTTGTAGCGATTCTGACCACCGTGACGCTGGTCATCGCCTACGTTCCAGCCCTCAGCATGACTCTGCCGAGGTTACTGGGTTATTAGCGGCATCTATTGATACGACTGCGGCTGGGGCATTTTCGCCCCAGCCAATTTAATGACTGCCTAGCCTAATGAGTCTTGTTGCGTAGCGCTGTCCAGCGCGCAGTGGTGAGTTCGAAAACGCAACAACTTGGATTGTTAAACGGTCCGTCCTCCGCACAGCCAGCGTTACAGATTTAAAGCTACTGCTCAGATAGTGCCACTCCGGCATGCTACTCATACGATACTGAGCCAGTAACCAGACGGGGCTGGTGACGTATACTCGCCATGCTGCACTTCTTTTAGCCCTTCGGTTCGCCCGTTAAGATCGTCTGGGCGGATAGATGGTTTTCCTGGTGGCAGATTACTATGCTCTGAAATCCTGTCTGCTATGAGCTGTGCGGGCTGAATTTTTGGGGGTATAAAGGTGGTTTTTGCCTAAGGTGTCCTAGCTTCGAGGGCCAGTCCCCTGATCCAGCCGTCCTTGTATAGACTGGATCCCTGACAGGCTAATGTTCCAATTTTGAGAGTAGCTAGGGGCAGGAGCTCTTGTGCAATGAAGTCAAAGATTGAACCCGGGAGTTCTAAACTCACCTTGCGAGAGATTGCAGCAGAGTTGGGGCTCTCGAAGGCGACGGTGTCGCTTGCGATCAACAATAATCCGCTAGTGGCGCAGAAGACCCGGGACCGAGTACGTCAAAAGATTGATGAACTTGGATACGTCTACAATCGCAGAGCTGCAAGCTTAACAACGGGGGAGACCCGAACTGTTGGGCTGGCCGTGCATGACATCTCGAACCCATATTTCACCGCTATCTGTACGGCCATTGAGTCAGTGCTTAGTGCGCGTGGAAGGATGTCTTTCTTGTGCAACACCAGTGAGTCAGTCCACAGGCAGGCTCAATTTATATCTGCTCTTATCGAGCACAATGCTGATGGCCTGATTCTTTGCCCTGTCGCTGGTACGAGTGTTGAATCCCTGCAGCCGTTGATAAAGCGCAAGCTACCCACTGTGCTTTTCACGCGTGACATTCCAGGAGCGGGACTCGACTTCGTGGGTAACAACGAAATTGAGGCCCTGCGCCTGGTTACGTCTCATCTTATAAAGCTGGGGCATAAGCGCATTGCAATATTGGGCGGCAATCAGTTGGCGCTTGCCGCTCAGCAACGAAGGGAAGGCTTTTTCCTGGCGATGTCGGAAGCTGGACTCGCAGTGCCGAATGAGCTGGTCATAGACTGCGAGAATAGCCCGGCGGCAGGTGCCGTGGCGGCCAGATCGCTGTTGAAGCTTGATCAGCCCCCCAGTGCAATTGTCGGCTACTCCGATCAGGTAGCACTTGGCGCGATGTCGGGATTGCTTGAGGCCGGTGTTATCCCAGGGCGGGATATTGCTGTCGTCGGTTGTGACGACATCGAAGAGGGTGCGCGTTCTTACATTCAATTGACCACTGTACGGGTGCAAAAAGGCCCGATTGGGCTGGCTGCTGCCGAAATGTTATTGAGACGATTAGCGGATCCTACGCATCCGCCCGAGTCAAAATTATTTGAGCCGGAACTGGTCGTGCGCAGGTCGTGTGGTGCGACGGAGAGCGGCGGGGAGCTACAGAGCCCACCTTTCATTCTGTGAGCGCGGGAAGGTCAACGCAGGCAGCATTCCATCATAAATTTAAACCGGTTTAAATTACGGTTGATGCGCGGCTTTTGTTGGGGTATTGTCTTATTGAACCGGTTTAAATTTTGCCGCAGCAGCCGGAATGCATCGATACGACAGGCGAGAGAATATGTGGCGGCGTTCAAGCCGTGAGGTTGAAAACTGTCGTGTAGGGCGAGCTAACAAATACAAAAATGGAGAGCCTGATGAAAATACAGAAATGCCTTATCCCAGCGTTAATGGTGGTTGCCGCGACAGCTTCAGGTCTTGCTGAAGCCGGTGAAAAAGTGCGTTGGGCGCACGTGTACGAGCCATCTGAGCCATACCATAAGTGGTCTGAGTGGGCTGCAGAAGAAATTAACAAGCGTTCCAATGGCCGTTTTGAAGTTGAGGTATTTCCTGCCTCTACGTTGGGCAAAGAAGCCGATCTGAATCAGGGATTAACCTTGGGGACGGTCGATATCATTTACACGGGCCAGAGCTTCGCTGCCCAAACCTACGGCCCACTTGCCCTGTCGGACGCGCCGTATGTGTTCCGAGATTTCGATCATTGGCAGAAATACACCCGCAGCGACTTGTTTAAAGAGTTTGCAGAAGGTTACCGCGAGGCTTCCGGTGGAAATGTCATCCTCGGTGATGCCTATTATGGTCTGCGACATGTGACGTCTAACAAGCCGATCAATACCCCTGATGATATGAAAGGGCTAAAGATTCGTGTGCCCAATGCTCCTCTATATAGGTTGTTCCCTGAAGCAGCTGGCGCCCATACGAGCCCAATCGCATTTGCAGAGGTGTATTTAGCGCTTCAACAAGGCGTTGTAGACGCGCAGGAAAACCCACTGCCTACGATCAAAGCGAAAAAACTGTATGAAGTTCAGAAGTACATTGATCTGACCGGACATGCCACGGGCTCGAACCTCCTGATTGCAAGCGGGGCGTTTTGGAGCCGGCTTTCAGATGAAGACCGTGAGTTGTTTCGCAGTGTGGCTCACGAGTCGGCCGAACGGGTAAGTGCTGATGTCGCCAAGTCAGAGGCAGAACTCGTAGATTGGTTCAGAGGGGAAGGCGTCGAGGTCCTGGAAGTTGATCGCGAACCGTTTCGAGCGGTCACGTTACCTGTGATTAATGGGCCTGTGGCAACTTGGACGCAAGAGCAGTTTGATCGCTTGCAAGAGATTCACTAGCCCCGGAGGAGCTTGCGCCAATGGAAAATTCAAACAGTCTGCAAAACCATCCCAGTAACATGCTCGATAGCAACGATAAAGAACATGCTCCCTTTAATGTAGGCGAGAAACTGCTGGATAACGCTTTCGCGGTTGAGGATGAAGACTTGCCCTTCAACTGGCGAGATTACGGTATTGAAGACATTCTGGTCTTTTGTACATTCTGGATTCTTGCCGGTGTGGTATTTGCGCAGTTCTTTAGTCGTTATGTGCTGGGGCAACCGTTGGCGTGGTCTGAGGAGGTTGCGCGGTACTTATTGGTATGCGTTACATTCCTGGGTGCAATTATCGGTGTTAGGCGTAACAGCCATATCTTCATCGAGTTATTCCACCGGTATTTGCCAAGTCGTGTGTCGGTCGCCTTGTTTTGGGTGGTCGACGTGATACGAGTTTTGTTCTTCGTGGTCTTGGCATGGTCGGCGTACAAGATACTGCCGATGATGGGCCATCAAACAATGACATCCGTTCCGGTACCGGTGAGTTACTTATACGGTGTGATTTTGTTCAGCCTTGTGATTATGGTTTTACGCAGCCTGCAGCACTTATGGATACGCGTGCGCCGTAATTAAGCGCCAGTTGATTTCTAAGAACAATAGTTAATAAACCTGGAAACACTCGGGTTCAAGAGGGCATTTACCATGGTACTTGCAGTTCTGTTTGGCACGCTGGCTATTTTGCTGGTGATTGGCTGTCCAGTAATGATTGCACTCGCAGGTTCTTCTTTGCTGGCCATTGTTGTTGAGGGTCGGATACCGGATTTTGTTGTTCTGCACCGCATGGTCGGCGGCGTTGACAGTTTTCCGTTGTTATCCATCCCTTTCTTCATTCTCGCCGGAAGTCTCATGAATTCTGCGGGTATTACCAATCGTATTTTTGATTTCGCCAAAGCGCTGGTTGGGTGGATGAGAGGTGGGTTGGGGCATGTAAACGTTGGTGCGTCGGTTATTTTCGCCGGCATGTCGGGTGCAGCAGTAGCGGATGCGGGTGGTTTGGGAGCCATCGAGATTAAGGCGATGCGTAACGCTGGATACGATCCTGGCTTCTCTGTGGGGGTGACAGCAGCGTCTTCGACGATTGGTCCAATCATTCCGCCAAGTCTCCCGATGGTGATCTATGGGGTTATGGCTTCTGCCTCAATAGGGCAGCTATTCGCCGCTGGGTTTATTCCAGGCCTGTTAATGGCGCTGGCATTGATGTTGATGGTGGCGTGGTATGCCAAGAAGCGTAATTACCCGCGTGACGCCACTTTTTCAATCTCGAATATAGGGCTGACTTTCAGGCATGCATTTTTATCGTTGATGACCCCCGCGATAATTGTTGGCGGTATTCTGTTTGGTATTTTCACCGCGACAGAAGCGGCGATTGCAGCCGTTGCCTATGCCCTGATTTTAGGTGCATTTGTTTACCGAACACTGAGCTGGCGCAAACTCATTAAGGTGTCGATGGAAACAATTGAAACCACTGGCATTATCTTGATGATTATTGCAGGGGCGGCAATATTTTCGTGGATTCTCACCAGCAGTCGAATTACAGAGGACTTTGCGGCGTGGGTGTTAAGTATTACTGATAATCCAGTTCTCATATTGCTAATGATCACCCTGTTGTTGTTTGTGGTTGGTTGCTTTATGGAGACCATCGCGGCTATCACCATTCTTGTTCCAGTGTTATTGCCAATCGTCACAAACCTGGGTATCGATCCTGTGCACTTTGGTGTGGTGATGGTTCTGAACTTGATGATCGGATTGCTTACCCCACCTGTTGGTTTAGTGCTTTATGTATTGTCTCGCGTTTCGGGTGTGCCCTTTGAAACCTGCGCTGCTTCAACAATGCCATTTATTATTCCACTCTTCGTTGTATTGATGCTGGTTACCTTTATCCCTGAAATATCAATGTGGCTACCCACTCTGATATATCGGTAATAGTACGTATTCAAGCGTGACGCTCTGGTTTTAGCCGGGCATTAATAATGGTCTTGTGCTGGTCTGTCGCGGCTTTTGATTGTAATTTTTAAGGACGTCTTTGATGAAATCATCAAGCATAGTCAGTGTTGATGTGCGGCTATTTGCCGTGCCACTTTCTGAAGTTTTGTCAGATGCAAAACATGGTGATCACACGCACTTTGAGTTAGTCACCGTTACGTTAAAACTTAAAAATGGTTTAGAGGGCACAGGGTATACTTATACCGGTGGTAAAGGTGGTCGCGCCATTCATGCCATGATCAAACATGATTTGGCCCCAGTCATAATTGGACGTGACGGCCAGGATATTGAAGCTATTTACGACTTTATCGAATGGCATCTGCATTATGTCGGTCGTGGTGGAATTGCTGCCTTTGCTGCATCTGCAGTAGACATTGCTTTGTGGGATATTCGCGGCAAGAGCACAGGTAAAGCCCTGTGGCAACTGGCAGGGGGAGCCTCTAATTCAACGCGAGCGTATTGCGGTGGAATTGATCTTAATTTCTCGAAAGAAAAACTATTAGAGAACGTTCAAGGTTTCCTGGATCGCGGTTTCAATGGGGTCAAGATCAAAGTGGGCCGCCCGACATTGGCTGAGGATGTGCAGCGCGTTGCCGCTGTTCGAGAGCTCATCGGAGAGAACACTACCTTTATGGTGGATGCCAATTACTCGATGTCTGTCGAGCAGGCGATCGACGCAGCGAATGCATTTAAAGCCTTCAATATTATGTGGTTTGAAGAACCTATCTTGCCCGATGATTATCAAGGTTATGGCCGCATAGCTGAGGCTACAGGTGTTGCTTTGGCGATGGGCGAGAACCTCCATACGCTGCATGAATTTGGTTATGCCTTCGAACAGGCGAAGCTCACCTACATACAACCTGACGCTTCTAACTGCGGTGGTATTACCGGATGGCTCCGCGTCGCAGAGCTATCAAGACGCTATGGGCTGGAAGTTTGTACGCATGGCATGCAAGAGCTGCATGTTGGCCTATTGTCTGCTCAGCCAAACGCGGGCTGGCTGGAGGTACATAGCTTCCCCATAGACGAATACACGACGCGACCCCTGGTTGTGGATAACTATCGTGCTATCGCCTCTGACCTGCCGGGTATAGGTGTCGTTTTCGACTTTGAAAAATTGAAAGAGCATGAAGTCTCAGAAGCGTCAGTGTGTCATCAATGAGCGCTATGCGTGAGGTGGCAACGAAATGAATTTAGATGAGATTTTTATCTGAAATTTAAACCGGTTTAAAGTTTATACAGTAACAAATCTTGAGATCGGACTTTTATGTCCCTTGGTTCAGGTTACTCAGGTGGAATGAAGTTCGATGTTGGTTGAGTGGTTGCAAGAGCCGCAGTTGCCGTAGCGGTAAAAGTTACAACGTACATAGTGTGTAGTTGCTGTTACTTAGCCTTGGTTAAAACAACTTCATAATAAAATGCAGAGGAGAGTACTGATGCAGAGATTAATGGGTAAAACAGCGCTTGTTACTGCTGCCGGACAGGGTATTGGCCGAGCTTCAGTCGAGTTGTTCGCCGCTGAGGGCGCTCGCGTGATCGCGGTCGATATAAACCCACAAACGCTTAAAGCTTTTGATGGTTTAAACAGCGTAGAAACACGTGTTCTCGATGTGACAGATGCCAGTGCCATCGAAGCTCTGGCCAAGGAAATAGGCACAGTGGATGTTCTGTTCAACTGCGCCGGTTTCGTGCACCACGGCAACATCCTTGAGGTATCTGATCAGGACTGGAGCTTTTCTTTTGGGCTCAATGTCACGGCAATGTTCCGCCTTATTCGTTGCGTTCTACCCGGCATGCTTGAGCAGGGGACAGGCTCAATTATCAACATGGCGTCAGTCGCCGGTAGCCTCAAAGGGGTACCCGTTCGCTGTGTATATGGTGCGACGAAGGCTGCAGTGATAGGTCTCACCAAGTCTGTAGCAGCTGACTTTGTTAAGCAGGGTATTCGTTGTAATGCGATTTGCCCGGGAACTGTTGAATCTCCGTCGCTTGAAGGGCGAATGCAAGCCTCTGGTGACTACGCTAAGGCTCGAGCCGACTTCTTGGCGCGTCAGCCGATGGGGCGTCTTGGGCTCCCAGAAGAAATTGCACAGTTGGCACTTTATCTGGCCAGTGATGCTTCTGCGTACACCACTGGCCAAGCTCATGTGATCGATGGCGGTTGGCTCAATTAATTTTATATTTAGTTAGGAGATAGTTATGAAGTTGTTACGTTACGGCGAGAAGGGTCAGGAATTGCCGGGTATTGTTGATCAGGACGGCAATATCCGTGATCTGAGTGGCATTGTTACTGATATTTCGGGTAGCGCATTATTACCAGAAACTCTTCAGCGGTTAGCCTCACTAGACCTTAACTCTCTTCCCCTGGTCAGTAATCCAGGGCGCCTGGGTGCGTGTGTGGCGGGTATTGGCAAGTTTATTTGCATTGGCCTTAATTATTCCGATCACGCTGCTGAAGCTGGCTTAGAAGTTCCAAATGAGCCTGTCATATTTATGAAGGCGACAAGCGCAGTATGTGGCCCGAATGACAATGTTGAAATCCCCCGTAACTCCGTAAAAACCGATTGGGAAGTTGAGCTTGGGGTAGTGATTGGCAAGGTCGCCAAATATGTCAGCAAAGAAAAAGCGCTGGAGCATGTAGCTGGTTACTGCGTGGTTAATGATGTTTCTGAGCGTGAATTTCAAACCGAGCGCAGTGGTCAGTGGACTAAAGGTAAATCGGCTGACACTTTCGGCCCACTCGGGCCTTGGCTTGTCACACGGGACGAAATCGTTGATCCGCAGCAGCTCGACATGTGGCTGGAAGTAAATGGTGAGCGCCGTCAGAACGGGAGTACCCGCACGATGGTTTTCGATGTGGCCACAATTGTTTCCCACCTCAGTCAGTTCATGACACTGCATCCTGGTGATGTCATCTCAACGGGGACGCCGCCAGGTGTTGGGCTCGGCATGAAACCGCCGGTTTACCTGAAACCGGGTGACAGGATTGAGCTGGGAATTGAGTGCTTGGGCGAGCAGCGTCAGGCCGTTGTACAAGGCGACTAATCCGCTGGTTGCCGGTGCAATGAAATCGCCAGATTTGGTATAGCGCCGACCCTCTGTTTTTGGAGGAGTCGGTCACACTCCAGTGGCTCGCGTTGCGCATTAACGCAACGCAAGCCAGGACTAAGACCGAGTGTTGAGCCGCTCGGGCAATGTCTCGACGCGTGAGGTTGGCATGATTAACAGTAATGTAAAAAAAACGGCGCTACTTAACGACAATGACAACGTCGTGTTAGCCCTTGAGGATATTCCCCGAGACTCAAGGCTTTCAAGCGGTCATCTGGTCGCCAATGTCAATGTTCCACGCGGGCACAAAGTGGCAATCGCGCCTATCAAGAAAGGTGCCGCAGTCGTTAAATATGCCCAGGTTATCGGGTTCGCCTCGATGGATATCGAGCCTGGCGACCATGTCCACACTCATAACTGTGCGGTTGAAGATTTCGATCGTGATTACGCGTTTGGTAGCGGCCTTACTGGGGCGCATACACGCCCGGTAACTGAGGAGCGCACCTTCAAGGGCTTTCTGCGTGAGAGCGGAGAGGTAGGCACGCGAAACTTTATTGGCATTATCACCAGCGTCAATTGTTCAGCGACAGTCGCCCGCCTGATCGCAGATAAGATAAGTAAGAGTGGCTTGTTGGAAAAGTACCCCAATGTCGATGGTGTCGTGCCGCTGATTCATGGCGCTGGCTGTTGCATTAAGTCTGATGGTGAAGGCTATCAAAATCTCCAGCGAACCCTGGTCGGCTATGCAAGTCACCCTAATTTTGCCGCCGTTTTGATTGTTGGTCTCGGCTGCGAAGTGATGCAAATATCTCGCTTAATGGACGAAGCGGGCCTGACGGAAAATCAGAGCTTTCGCAAACTGATCATTCAGGATGAGGGGGGAACGCGTAAGACCGTGGAGGCCGGTGCATCCATAATCGAGTCCATGTTGCCTGCTGCCGCTGCTTGCCAGCGTACCGACGTACCTATCGCCCACCTGACGGTTGCTCTGCAATGCGGTGGTTCGGATGGTTATTCCGGAATCACGGCCAACCCTGCGCTTGGGGTAGCCGCCGATATGTTGGTCGCCGCCGGCGGTACTGTGGTGTTATCCGAAACCCCCGAAGTTTATGGGGCTGAGCATCTCCTGACCCGTCGGGCGGCAAGTCGTGAAGTAGGTGAGAAGCTCGTTAGCCTGATTCACTGGTGGGAAAATTACGCGGCTAAAAACGGCGGGGAGATGGACAACAATCCAACGCCTGGAAACAAGCTCGGTGGTTTAACGACTATCTTCGAAAAATCCCTCGGCGCCATTGCTAAAGCCGGCACCAGCCCCTTGAACGGTGTTTATAACTACTCCGAAAAAATTACAGCCAAGGGTTTTGTGTTCATGGATGGCCCCGGCTATGACCCGTGTGCAATTACCGGACAGGTCGCTTCGGGATCCAACGTGATTTGCTTCACCACAGGGCGAGGCTCTGTGTTTGGTTATAAACCGGCGCCCTCCATCAAATTAGCCACCAACACCGACATGTACCTCAAGATGGAAGAGGACATGGATATCGACTGCGGCGATATCATCAGTGAACAAGTATCGCTTGAGGATAAGGGTCGTCAAATTCTGGATCTGATCATCGCGGTAGCGTCTGGAGAGCAAACCAAAAGCGAGCTCAATGGTCTGGGTGATCACGAGTTTGTGCCGTGGCAGCTTGGCGCACAGATGTAGTTTGAGTTGTCGGTGCTGTACCTGCATCGGCGCAACCCGAGTGCGCTGATGCAGTCTTACCGCGGGAGCCGAGTCTCATAAATTCATCAATGCACCCGGCAGCGTCACTTGCCAGCAAACGATAAGACGTTTGAACGCTAGCGAGGTGATGCTCAATGCAAGTGTATTGAGTTCGACTTGAGCCGATCGCCGACCACTTTGCCGAATGGCCAGAGCATCACTAATCACCCGCGTGGCTCAACTGGCTAAGCCTTTGTGCGCAGGCCCCTGCTTGTTTCGATTCTTTGCAAAATATTTCTATGGCTCTATGATGGGGCGCTGATTCAGTGCCGGGCTGTGTAGTGGTCAACTAATCCCGGACACGGTTTTAAGTTTTTCTTCAGCAACAGCGGGCGCCAGCCCGCTGTTGAATTGATGCGGCCTTTGCCAGTTATAGCGCTGCATCAAAAAGCGTCCTA